>CP158972.1:940000-1661666 GCA_040429635.1 Tamlana crocina
TTGGTTAAACTCGAAAAAAGCGTTAAGCTTACCTTATTTAAAAAATCGCAAAACTAATAGACCGTTATCTGTTTGTTTTCTTTGCCGAAGACAGGGGGTTGCTGCCACCAAACAGTACCCAGCAAATTTTGGATAAGTGGAAAGCCGACCTCGATTTTGGCGACGACCGCCCATTGTACAACCTGTTTAAACAATATTTTACACATCTGGACCAAGGTCGCGCCGGAACAACCAACAGGGCCGAAATTTACGCCTACAACGGCGGCCTGTTTAAGGAAGACAAAACCTTAGACAACCTCGATATAGATAGCGATTTATTGTTTAAGCACACCAGCAAGTTAGCCGCTTACGATTTTGAAAGCCAGGTAGACGTTAACATTTTGGGACACATTTTCGAAAACTCGTTAAACGAGATAGAGAGCGTTAATGCCGAAATTGAAGGAGCCGATTTTGATAAACAAAAGAGCAAGCGTAAAAAGGACGGGGTATTTTACACGCCCAAATACATTACCAAATACATTGTAGAAAATACCGTAGGTAAACTGTGCGAAGACAAGAAAACCCAATTGGGTTTTAAAGAAGAAGAGTATTATAAAGGGCGCAAAAACCGACAAAAAGCAACCATCGAGAAACTGGTGGGCATTTTAGATACCTATCGCGATTGGCTGCTGCAACTTACCATTTGCGATCCGGCCTGTGGCTCTGGTGCCTTTTTAAACCAAGCCCTAAACTTTTTAATAGCCGAGCACCAATACATAAACGAGCTAAAAACCAAAGTGTTGGGTGGCGGGTTTCAATTTCCGGATATAGAGAACACCATTTTGGAAAACAATATTTACGGGGTAGATTTAAACGAAGAGTCGGTTGAAATTGCCAAACTATCCCTGTGGCTGCGCACCGCACAACCCCGCCGAAAACTAAACGATCTAAGCAGCAACATAAAATGCGGCAACAGTTTAATTGATAGCAAAGCGGTGGCCGGCGACAAAGCCTTTAATTGGGAAGAACAATTTCCAAAAGTATTTGCAAAGGGTGGCTTTGATGTGGTTATTGGGAATCCGCCGTATGTTGATATTAAAGGTTTAGAACCTAACATTGTTAAGGTCTTATTTAAAAAATATGAGACAACAGAAAATAGAATTAACTTGTATTCTATTTTTATTGAAAAAGGGTTCCACTTATTAAAAGAAAGAGGTTTTTTGTCATTTATAAATCCTAATTCTATTCTCGTTAATTCATCTTACACAAAAATTAGGAAAATGCTGATTGACGATATGACAACTATAATTAAACTACCTGATGGTACTTTTGAGGATGCAATAGTCGAAACAATAATCTTTGAATTTAGAAAAGGGTCAAAATCAAAAGATGTAGATGTGATTTTATATCCAAAATCAGAAAAAATCTCTTTCGTTGATTCAAGTAGAATTGAAAAAATTTCTAAATTAAATTGGGAAAACTCCTCTTCTTTTAATTACAATATTTATGTGAATCCTAAACAATTGAAATTGCTAGAAAAAATTAGCAATGATTCAATTGAATTAGGAGAATTAGCTGATTTTACTTTGGGTATAACACCTTACGATAAATATAAAGGACATTCTCAAGAGCTAATAAAAAGTAAACAGTTTCACTCATATTTTAAAGAGGATGAGACATACAAACCATTAATATCAGGCAGTAATATCACTCGATACTTTGTTTCAGATGGAGTCTCTGAATATTTAAAGTATGGTGAATGGCTTGGTGCGCAAAGAGAAGAAAGATTCTTTTATGAGCCTAGAATTATTATTAGACAAATAGTTTCAGGTAGTCCGCCAAGAATTTATGCTGGATACACGGATAAACCTTTATATTTCACACAAATAGGTTTTGCAATAATTCCAAAATTAAAAAGCTTACCTGTGTATTCTCTTTTATGCATTATTAATTCAAAATTGATTAATTTTTATCATAAGTATAGCTTTCTTGATTTAGAAAAAGAGCTTTTTCAGAAGATTTTAATTGCAAATTGTAAAAAATTACCAATTAAAAATGTCGATTCGGATATTCAAAATAAATTCGAATTATCTTCAAAAAAAGCTATATCATTAATTGGTGATTACCATAATTTGTTGGAAAAATTCCAAAAATACCTTCAGCAAACATTCCAATTAGAAAAACTTCCCAAAAAACTACAAAACTGGCACGATCTGGAGTTTGGCGAGTTTATAAAAGAACTCAACAAAGCCATAAAGGCCAATAACAAACTACGTGTTAAAGAGGGTTTAGAAGAAGTGCCAACCCTCACCAAAAAAGATGAGTTTGAGTGGCTCGACCTTTTTGAAGAGAACAAACAAAAAGCACAAACCCTGCAACACCAAATTAACCAAACCGATAAACAAATAGACCAAATGGTTTACGAGCTTTACGGCCTTACCGAAGAAGAAATAAAAATAGTTGAGGCATCTTAAAAAAGTAATGTGCCATAAACAGATTGCTTCACTGCGCTCGCAATGACATTGCAAAAGGTATAAAAACAAAAAATCCCAAAACAAATGTTTCGGGATTTTTTTGTGGTACCTCCAGGAATCGAACCAGGGACACAAGGATTTTCAGTCCTTTGCTCTACCAACTGAGCTAAGGTACCTCGCAAAGCGGTTGCAAATATAAAATCATTTTTACTTTTCCCCAAAATAAATCGGGAAAAAATATCTCAAAAAATCTATTTTTTTGAATAGGTTTCGGTAACCTATTCAAGTTTAGTGCAATAAAAATTGAATATACCTGAAAATTGTTCGTCGTTTTGTAAATTTAGCGATTTTTAGAATTAAAATGAACTTAATTATAGATGTAGGGAATTCG
The DNA here is from genome assembly GCA_040429635.1 of Tamlana crocina. Classification (NCBI taxonomy): domain Bacteria; kingdom Pseudomonadati; phylum Bacteroidota; class Flavobacteriia; order Flavobacteriales; family Flavobacteriaceae; genus Tamlana; species Tamlana crocina. Next base: position 942,845 of record CP158972.1, read on the forward strand.
TTTGTAAAGTTAGCCGTTTTTAAAGGCGAGGCCTTAAAGCACAAAACAGTGGTTAAATTAGAGGCTGTTTTGGAAGAAATAAAAGCATTGAAGCAAAATTTTCCGGCTATTAAACGCGCCATTGTGTCTTCGGTTGGTAAACTCAATTCCCATACTGCCGAGCAAATAGCCAAGCATTTCAATGTACTTGTTTTAAATTCAGAAACCAATTTGCCATTCACTAATCTGTATCAAACCCCAAAAACGTTGGGAGTAGACAGAATCGCTTTGGTGAGCGGGGCTGCAGGGCAATTTCCAAATGAAGATGTACTGATTATCGATGCAGGAACTTGCATTACCTACGATTTTATAAACTCAGAAAATGAATATTTGGGTGGCGCCATTTCACCCGGTGTACGTATGCGCTACGAAGCTTTGAATAATTTAACGGCCAATTTACCGTTATTGGATACAGAGCAGCCAAAGCACATCATTGGCGGTTCTACACAGCAATCCATCCACTCTGGTGTGGTGCACGGTATTTTAAATGAAATAGATGGAGCGGTACAAGCATATCGCCTTAAATATCCAGATTTAACAGTTATTTTAACAGGAGGCGACACTAATTTTTTGTCTAAGCAATTAAAAAGTAGCATATTTGCCAATCCTAATTTTCTTTTAGAGGGATTAAACTATATTTTACAATTTAACTCGAACGAATGATTAAAAAACTTGTATTAGTTTTTGTTTTAGTATTTTCAATTTACAGTTACGGGCAAGAAGGTACGGCTTCACCTTATTCTTTTTATGGTATTGGTAACCTTAAATTTAAGGGAACTGTTGAAAACCGCAGTATGGGTGGATTGAGCATCTATACCGATAGTATTCACGTTAATTTACGAAATCCATCGTCTTACGCAGGCGATAATGTGGGCATCTATCCTTTTGGAGGGGAAACCCGCCCGGTTAAGTTTACCGTTGGAGGGTCTTATTCTAGACGCGATCTGAAAAGCGATTCGGGTACTGCCGAAGCGTCTTCTGCAACCTTCGATTATTTAGCTATGTCGGTGCCTTTGGGGAAATTCGGGTTCGGTTTTGGCTTGTTGCCCTACACTTCCGTAGGCTATAAACTGGAATCGTTGAATGATAATGAAGATATTCAAAATAGATTTCAGGGCGAGGGTGGTGTCAATAAAGTATTTTTAGGTTTAGGTTACCAGATTGCCAAAGGCGTAACGGCAGGTATCGACGTGCATTATAACTTCGGAAACATACAAAACAGTGTTTTAAGCTATCAGTACGATAACGGTATGCCCGTGCAATACCAATCCAGTGAGCGCAACCGTTCGGATTTAAGCGGATTGAATATCAATTTGGGCGTATCGTACAAAACCATGCTTAAAAACGATTTGGAATTGGTTACTAGTGCAACATTTACCCCAGAGAGCAATTTGACTTCAAAAAATGAGAGATCCATTTCAACAGTAAGTGTGTCATCTACCGGTCAGGAGTTTGTTGTCAATACCGTCGAGACCGATTTGGAAGCCATGGGATTAAAAGAAACCGATTTGGTAATGCCATCTAAGTTGGCCTTTGGGGCCGGTATCGGAAAACCCAGAAAATGGTTTGTGGGAGCCGAAACGACATTCCAAAAAACAAGCCGTTTTTCAAATGAATTATATTCAACCAGTTCAACAACATATGAGGATGCTTATTCGTTCTCTTTAGGAGGGTTTTATATTCCCGATTACGGATCGTTCGATAGCTATTGGAAACGCATCGTTTACCGAGCCGGTTTAAGAAACGAGGAAACCGGATTGAACATCAATAATGAATCAATAAAGGAGTTTGGCATATCTTTTGGTATAGGATTACCAGTGGGAGACGCCAGATTACTGTCTAACGCCAATTTAGGGGTCGAATTCGGGAAAAGAGGAACAACAAATGGCAATTTAATACAAGAGAATTTTATTAATTTCCAATTAAGTTTATCTTTGAACGATCGATGGTTCCAAAAAAGAAAATATGATTAAAAGAACAAAATTATTACCATGAAAACTAAAATTACATTATTAGCACTTTTGTTTATTGGATTGAACTTGGGTTTTGCGCAGCAAGATGAAGAATGCATGACCAAGCTTTCCATTTTCCACGAATATACCAAAGCAAAAAATTATGATGCCGCTTACGAACCATGGATGGCCGTAAGAAACAAATGCCCTAAATTCAACAACGCCATTTATGTAGATGGCGAGAAAATATTGGAGCATAAAATTGATAATTCTACTGGAGCCGAAAAGGTAGCTTTTGTAAATGACCTAGTAAAAATGTGGGAGCAAAGAGCCGAGCATTTTGCCAGTAAAACCCCAAAGGGTGAATATGCTGCAAAAGCTTGCCAATTAATGTACGATAACCAAAAAGAATTAGGTAAAACCAAAGAGGAACTTTATGAGTGTTTCGATAATGCCTATAAATTAGATAAAGAAACATTTACAAACCCGAAAAGTATCTACACTTACTTTTCTTTGATGGTTGATTTGTTTGATGAAGGCAAAAAGCCAGCGGCTGAACTGTTCAGCAAATACGATGATGTAGTTGATAAAATTGAAGAAGAAGTAAAGAAAGATTCTGAGAAATTAAATAAACTAATTGAGAAGGAAGAAGCGGGTACGGCATTAACAAAAAAGGAAGAGAGCTACAAAAGATATTACGAAAGCTATTTAAAAGCCTACGATCAAGTATCTAGTAGTGTCGATGGTAAGTTAGGGCCAAGAGCAAACTGCGAAAACTTAATCCCTATTTTTACCAGAGATTTTGAAGCAAACAAAGACAATGCCGTTTGGTTACAAAGAGCTGCAGGGCAAATGTCGCAAAAAGAATGTACTGATGATCCGTTGTTCTTCAAGTTGGTAAATGCTTACCACGATTTAAGTCCATCAGCAAACTCAGCATATTACTTAGGTTTGTTGAAGGATAAAGAAGGAAAAACCAATGAAGCTATTGATTTCTTCGAGCAGGCTATTAGCTTAGAAACCGATAGTTTCAAAAAATCTAAATTGAATTATAGAATCGCTACCAAACTAAAGGCTAGAGGTAGCTATGGTAAAGCGAGAAATTACTATCGCCAAGCCTTAAAACTTAACCCGTCAAACGGTCGTCCTTATTTAGCTATTGCCGCGATGTACGCAGCTAGTGCCAACAACTGTGGTGAAACAACATTCGATAAAAGAGCCGTATATTGGTTAGCAGCCGATGAAGCCAAAAAAGCATCTCGAGTTGATCCAACCTTATCAAAAGCAGCAGCACAATCTGCGGCGAACTACGAGGCAAAAGCGCCTTCTAAATCAGATGTGTTTAGTTCCGGCAGATCAGGAGAAACCATCAACATAGGCTGTTGGATTGGAGCATCTGTTAAGGTGCCAAGTGTTGGAAAATAATGATTAAAAAGGTTACATACTTTATATTAAACATAGTCACAATATTTATTGTGGCTATGTTTTTTTCATGTAATAACAACTTAGATAAAGTACAGAAATTAGGCATTTCAGAAAACGAACCCATTGGTGTAGATTACAACATGAATGTAAAATATACCGATTCGGGAAGAGTTACGGCCAACTTGATCAGCACCAAAATGTTGGATTATACCAACCGCGATTTCCCTTTTAGGGAATTTGTTGACGGTGCTACACTTTACGTTTACGACAAAGACAATAAAAAGAGCACCGTTGTAGCCGATCGAGCCGTTGTTTATGAAAAAACCGGCATAATTGATATGCGAAGCAACGTGGTGATCACCACACACGACAACAGTGTGTTAAAAACCGATCAGCTTTACTACGACCAAAAAAAAGAATGGCTGTTTACCAACTTTCCGGTAGAGTTTCAAACAGAACAAGACCTTATTAAAGGTAACGGCTTCGATTCCAATTCAAAATTCACAAACGCCGAAGTGCTTGAGGTAACGGGCATCATCACATTGGAAGAATAAACCTGTAATCTCCAATTTTTTGAAAATTGAGTTCCAAAAGGTATTTGGTTTCAATTTTATTTATCTTTATACCAAATTATTCATCTATGAAATTTGCTAGAATTTTTCAATATGCCTATCTGGTTTTTGCCGTACTGTTCCTTTACGATGGCATTTCAAAATGGAACGATGGCACAAACGGTGCTTATGTGTCGTTAGCTTTAGCAGGATTGGCAGTGTTCATATTCTTCTTTAGAAGACGCTTTAGGCAAAAATATGAGAATAAAGACGGTTCAAAATAAATGAGCATTTATGTCATCATAATTATAGTGTCGCTTATCCTGTCGGCCTTTTTTTCGGGGATGGAAATCGCTTATGTGTCTTCCAATAAGATCCACATCGAAATTGAAAAAAAGCAGGATGGCTTGTTGGCCAAAGCATTGAGGAAACTTACCGCACGTCCGTCAAAATTCATAACAACCATGCTTATTGGAAACAACATAGCATTGGTGGTTTACGGGTTTTTTATGGGCGATGTTTTGGTGAATTGGTTTCAGTCGATTTTGCCAACTAATAGTGGCTTTTTAAATTATTTGCTAACCGATTTAAGTCTGTTTTCGCAAACCGTGCTCTCCACGTTGGTGATTTTGATTACTGCAGAATTCCTGCCCAAAGTATTCTTTCAAATTTATGCCAATACACTAATTAAAGCGCTGGCGATTCCGGCATACTTTTTTTATGTGATATTTACGCTGATTTCTGAATTTATCATTTGGATTTCAGACATCATTCTAAAAACCTTTTTCAAAACCGAAGGCGATCAAATTCAATTGGCATTTACAAAAGTGGAGTTGGGCAACTATATCAGCGAGCAAATGGAATCGGTGGAGGCACACGACGATGTAGATAGCGAAATCCAGATTTTTCAAAATGCTTTAGAATTTTCAGAAGTAAAAGCCCGCGAGGTGATGATTCCCCGTACCGAAATTATTGCAGTTGAAATCAACGATTCTGTGCAAAACCTGAACACACTATTTACTGAAACGGGCCGCACCAAAATACTGGTTTACAAAGATACGATTGACGATATTTTGGGCTATGTACATTCGTTCGAACTCTTTAAAAAAGCCCAAACCATAAAGGAAATACTTACCCCGGTGGAGTTTGTTCCCGAAACGGTGCTCATTAAAGATGTGCTGAGCGTGCTCACCAAAAAGCGGCGCAGTATTGCTGTGGTTTTAGATGAATACGGTGGTACTTCGGGTATTATGACGGTCGAGGATATTATTGAAGAATTGTTCGGCGAAATTGAAGACGAGCACGATTCCGATGATTCCATTGAAGAAAAATTGGATGACGATACCTATAATTTTTCCGCCAGATTGGAGGTCGATTACATCAACGAAGCTTACAAAGTGAACCTTCCAGAAAGTGAAAATTACGAAACACTTGGCGGGTTGATTGTAAACCATACCGAAGAAATTCCCGCACAAAACGAGGTGGTTAAAATCGATAAGTTTCAGTTTACTATTTTGGCTGTTTCCAACACTAAAATAGATTTGGTAGAACTGAAAGTGCAGGACGACGATTAAAAAAGTGTCCCTGTTCCGTCTATCACTTCTTTGTAAACTTCACAATAAATAAATATCCCTTTTATTATTAAATAGAAAATGGTATTTTCGCGCACGATATTTTTGTCGGTTATTGCATAATTGACACCAACTTAACAACAAATCCCAGCTTTGGGTAATTAAATTTAATTTACAAATGGCAGTTTTAAATAAGATAAGACAACGTTCACTATTCTTAATCCTAATCATAGCATTGGCGCTATTTTCTTTCGTATTGGCAGATTTGTTTAGAAACAGCGAAGCCCTTACATCGAAATCACAAAACGTTGTGGCAACTATCAACGGAAAAGACATTACCCGCGAAGACTTTTTGCAAAAAGTAGAAGCTGCACAACGTCAAGCTGGACCAAATGCAACCAACACGCAAGTAATGAACCGTGTTTGGGAGCAGGAAGTACGCCAGGCCGTTATGGAAACGCAATTTGAAGAGTTGGGTATTACGGTTGAAAAAGACCAAATCCGCGATTTGTTGAAAACAGCCTTATCGTCAAGCCCCGAGTTTTTAAACGAAGCGGGAATGTTCGACGAAAATAAATTGAACGAATACATTGCCAATTTAAAGGAGACCAGTGCTGCCGGTTACCAAAGTTGGATCAACTACGAAAAGCAATTGTCGTTAAACGCATTGAACCAAAACTACTTTAACATGGTTAAGGCGGGGTTAACGGGTACATTGACCGAAGGTGAGTTGGAGCATAAACTGGAAGGTAACAAAGTAGATATTAAATATGTTCAGGTAGCTTATAGCACGATTGCTGATAGCACGGTGCAGGTTTCAAAATCTGATATTTCAAACTATATTAAAGAGAACAAAAAGCAATTTGAAGTTGAGGAGTCGAGAGATATCCGTTACGTAAAGTTTGAAGAAACGGCCTCGGTAGAAGATGAAGCAGCGATTAAAGCCGAGTTGGAAACTTACATAAACGGGAGATTGGTTGACGAAAGAGGTAGAAAAGATACTATTGTAGCCTTTTCACAAGTAAAGGACAACGAAGAATACATCAATGTAATTGCGTCATCAGATATTAAGTTCGATGATCGTTTCGTATTCAAATCGAGTTTGCCAACCGAGTTTGCTGATGATATTTACAACCTTAACGAAGGTGAGGTTTATGGCCCATACAAACACGATGGATATTTTAAAGTATCAAAAGTGGTGGCCGTTAAGCAAATTCCAGATTCTGCTAAGGTACGTCACATATTAATTCCTTTCATTGGTGCACAAAGTGCGCAGCCAGATGTAACTCAAACCGAAGCAGAAGCAAAAGCAACAGCCGATAGCCTTTTAGCAGTATTAAAAAGAAACCGTTCTAAGTTTGAAGATTTTGTTACTGAGTTTTCTTCTGATCAAGGAAGTGTTAATAATGGAGGGCGTTACGATTGGCATCCATACAACACTATGGTTCCTGAATTTAACGAATTCGAGTTCGAAGGTAAAACTGGAGATTTGGGCGTTGTAAAAACTATTTTCGGTTTCCATATTATTGAAATCGAAGGACAAAAAGATAAAAAGAAAGCCGTACAAGTAGGTACTATTGCCAGAACAATTGAGCCTTCTGAAACTACAAGCAACAAAGTGTTTAGAGATGCCTCAAACTTCGAGATTGAAGCTGGAAAAGACGATTTTGAAGCCGTTGCCAAAGAAAACAACTTTGCCGTTCGCCCGGTAAATGGTATTAAGGCTTTGGATGAAAGTATTCCAGGTGTTGGTAATCAGCGTCCTATTGTGCGTTGGGCATTCAACGAAGATTCTGAAACGGGCGATATAAAGCGTTTCAATGTGCCAGGCGGATATGTTATCGCACAATTGGTAGCCAAGCACGAGGCGGGGTTAATGTCGGTTGAAGATGCTACTGCACGTGTGTTGCCAATCATCAAAAAAGAGAAAAAAGCTGAAATTATTAGAGACCGTATTTCTGCGAGTACTTTAGAAGATTTAGCTGCTGCTGAAAATACCACTGTAAGAACAGCCAATGGCGTTAATATGAAAAGTCCAACCATTTCTGGGGCTGGTCGAGAGCCATTAGTTGTTGGTGCTGCATTTGGATTGGAAGAAGGTGAAACCTCTAATTTAATTGATGGGGCAAATGGAGTTTATTTGATTCAGGTAGTTAAAAAGACACCAGCTGTTGAGTTAGATAACTACCAAGCAGCGGCCAATAGAGTGGAGATTCAAAAGTCAAGTGCTGCAAACTCCAAAGTTTATAACGCATTAAAAGAAGCTGCCGATATTGAAGATAACCGTGTAAAAATTCAAATTCAGTAAAAAGTAGTTTTAAATAATATTAGTATGAAAAACAAAAAGCTCCGCGACGCGGAGCTTTTTGTTTTTCATACGTGTTCATTGTCATTTCGAACGAAGAGAGAAATCACATTCCGTTTTAAATCAACTAGATTTAAAGTATATGAATGATTTCAATAGAAAAAGTTCAATCACAAAATCATTTCCGAGTAGGGAATAACCGTGTCAAACCCTTTTTGCTTAAAATAGTTTGTCGGGTTACTTTTTGAAGTCACTAAAACAAAATCGCCGCCCCAAGCACCAAGGCTTTTAACAGCGCCTTCAAAATCATTAAAAAGTAAACGTTTTACAGTAGTTTGATTGGTTATTTTACTGATAATATTCTCATGCGAGTAGAGCAGGACTTCATAATCTTCAAGGTTTTCTACCGAAAGCATTTTTTTGGTAATGCTATTCAAATCTGTAATCAATGCTGTTGAGTTGCCTTTATTGGCATGGTAGTGTTTTATGCCGTCACGACTATTTTGTTTTTGATTTAAATAGACAAAATATAAATGGTCTTTAAAAGATGGGTTAAAATGCACTTGATTAACCACAGGTTTTCCATTAATAAGCTGATAGGTAATGGGGTTATTGTTTTGCGCGCAAGCAATGTCGTAGCCGCTACCACCAAAGGTGTTTTTTAAAAGTAGGTAAGGGTCAACACCTGCCCATTGGGCTAAATTGTTTATTAAAGTAGAGGAAGTACCCAAACCCCAATGTCTTGGAAAATCTAGTGTTGTGGTGATTTTAAAACCGTTGGATGAATTTAAAAACTCGGGATTTAAGGTTTTGGCAGCGTTTAAAATTTGAAAAAGTCGTTTGGAAACGTCATGACGAGGACTGAGCGACGTGTTGATTTCATCAATTTTAAACTCGTCCTCAAACCAAATCATACCTTTTTCGTCTAAACTTCGCCAAATGATTTTGGGTTCTTTAATCAGTTCCACCCGTAGCGATTGCCCGAATTTAGTAGGCACGGCAAGCGATAGCGCTCCGTCGAGTACGACGTATTCTCCAGTGAGCAGTAGTTTGCCATTGCTATGAAATTTTTCCAACTCTTAACTCTTAACTCTTAACTTGTTTATCGCTTCGGTAACGGCGCTATGCGTCACCGTATTGTCTTTAAAATGTTCGGTGAGCGTCTTTTTTTCACTATCGGTAGCTTCAAACTGATTCAAAATATTCATCAAGTGCATTTTCATGTGTCCCTGCTGAATGCCGGTAGTGATTAGCGAACTCACCGCTGCAAAGTTTTGTGCCAATCCGGCAACGGCCACAATTTGCATCAATTCTTTGGCAGAAGGGTTATGCAAGAGTTCCAAGGCCAATTTTACCAAAGGATGCAAACCGGTCAATCCGCCCACGGTGCCCAATGCTAAAGGAATCTCTATCCAAAAGCTAAACACGCCTTTTTCCACTTTGGCGTGACTCAAACTGCTATATTGGCCGTTTCGTGAAGCATAGGCATGCACACCGGCTTCCACCGCTCTAAAATCGTTTCCAGTGGCCAAAACAACGGCATCAATACCATTCATGATGCCTTTATTATGTGTTACGGCGCGATAAGGTTCTACTTCGGCAATGTTTACGGCCTGCACAAATTTATGGGCAAAAGCTTCACCCGAAATAGAATTTTGTGCCAAATCTTCCACCTTGCAGCTCACTCCAGCACATACTAAACAGTCGGGAACGTAATTCGATAAAATGCTCATCACCACCTCAATTTGTTTTTCTTCCTCAGAAAACAAATCAAAATTCAGGGCTTGTTCTTTAAGCGTTTTTGCAAACTGCTCCAAACACGAATTGATAAAATTCGCGCCCATAGCATTTAAGGTTTCAAAAGACACGTGCAACTGGTAATAGTTGGGGATGTCGTTTGTTTTGTCGCGCAATTCAATATCCAAAATGCCACCACCACGTTTTCTCATGTTTTTGGTAATGGCTTCTGAATCCTCAAAAAACTGGGATTTTATTTGCGTGAAAAACTGCTTTAGTTTTTCAAAATCACCATTAAAAATAAAATGAACCTGACCGATTTTTGTGGTGGAAATCACTTCGGTTTTAAATCCGCCGCGGTCCAACCAAAATTTGGCCGCTTTACTGGCCGCCGCTACTACGGAGCTTTCCTCGATGGCCATCGGGATGGTGTAAAGCTTATCATTAATTAAAAAATTTGGTGCCACACCCAACGGCAAATAGTAGTTGGTAATGGTGTTTTCAATAAACTCATCGTGCAGTTGTTGCAATTTTTCGTTACTGTTCCAATATTGTTTTAAGGTACTTTTGGCATCATTGGCATTCGAAAAATAGGTGTTCACAATCCAATCGATTTTTTTCGATTTCGATAATTTTGAAAAGCCTGCAATGGGTTTGCTCATAATTTTTTAAATTAACTGTGCAAAGATACCACTCTTGTTATGAAAAAGGAACCATGTACTAAAAACCACGTTATTTAAGTGTTAATATTTGTTTTTTTTGAAGAATTTTTAGTAAAATTGACATCCTTTTATGAAAAAAATATTTTTTTTGATGAAACACCTAAAATTTTCATTTTACGTTTGCCTGTTTGTAACTTCAATATTGTCAGCGCAAACCAAAGAAATTACCCTTGAAGACATTTGGAAATACGGCACTTTTAGAACCCAATATATGGATGCCCTGCATTCTATGGCCAACGGACGCCAATATTCGGTTTTAAATTTCGATAGGGAAACGCGCAGCACTTCCATCGATATTTACGACTACAAAACGCTTAAAAAAGTGAAGACTTTGGTGACTTCGGCCAATCTTGACCAAATCCCATATTTTACCGATTACACCTTTAGCAAAGACGAAGAAAAAGTGATTTTGGCCACCAATGAAGAAGCCATTTACCGAAGATCGGCATTGGGGAATTATTTTATTTATGATATCAAATCGGGCGATTTAACCCTAATTGATGAAGATAAAATCCAGGAACCCACCTTTTCTCCCGACGGAACCAAAGTGGCGTTTGTAAAGCAGAACAATATTTATGTTTTTAATTTGAATAATGGGGAAACCACGCAAGTTACTTCCGATGGAAAAAAGAATGAAATCATCAACGGGATTACCGATTGGGTTTATGAGGAAGAATTTGCCTTTGTCCGCGCGTTCGATTGGAATGCTGATAGTGACAAAATCGCATTTATCCGATTTGATGAAACCCAGGTGCCAGAGTTCTCCATGGATGTTTACGGCACCGAACTTTACCAAACCCAGCAAGTGTTTAAATACCCCAAGGCGGGCGAAGCCAACTCAAAAGTATCACTTCATATTTACGATGTTGAAAGCGGAAATATTAAGGATGTTAAAGTTGATAAAGCTTATACCGATTTTTATATCCCAAGAATAAAATGGACAAAGAAGGCCAACGTGTTGAGTGCCCAATACATTAATAGACATCAAAACGAATTGGATTTGTGGCTTATTGATGCCAAAACGAATACCTCTAAATTGGTGCTTGCCGAAACCGATGACGCTTATGTAGATGTTACGGACAACCTCACTTTTTTAAAGGACAATAGTTTTATTTGGACGAGTGAAAAAGATGGTTTCAATCACATTTACCATTACAATGAAAATGGAACGCTGATAAACCAAGTCACCAAAGGGAATTGGGAAGTAACCGATTACTACGGTTATGATGCTGATAACAATACCATTTTCTATCAATCAACCGAAAACGGTTCAATTAACAGAGATGTATATTCCATCAAATTGAATGGAAGAAATAAGGAACGGCTCACCAAAAATGAAGGCACAAACAGTGCGGCCTTTAGTGCCGATTTTTCATATTTCATCAATACGTTTTCCAATGCTACAACGCCACCGGAATATACCTTGAATAGCGCCTCATCCGGAAATGTTATAAAAAGCATCAAGGATAATGACGAACTTTCACAAAAGCTTTCAGATTACAAAACTTCCGAGAAGGAATTTAGCACCATCAACGTAAACGGCAATGACCTCAATATGTGGATGATAAAGCCGGCCGATTTCGATACGAATAAAGAATATCCGTTGTTGATGTATCAATACTCTGGGCCAGGTTCGCAAGAGGTGGCCAATCACTGGAATTCGGCAAACGATTATTGGTATCAACATTTGGCACAGCAAGGCTATATTATTGTGTGTGTTGATGGTAGAGGCACAGGATTTAAAGGGGCAGAATTTAAAAAAGTAACCCAAAAGGAACTGGGTAAATATGAAGTTGAAGATCAAATTGCAGCAGCCAAAAAGCTGGGCGGCTTACCTTATATCGATAAAAGCAGAATAGGAATTTGGGGCTGGAGCTTCGGTGGGTTTATGAGTAGCAATGCCCTATTTAAAGGCAACGATGTGTTTAAAATGGCGATTGCCGTGGCGCCCGTTAGTAGCTGGAGGTTTTACGACACTATTTACACCGAACGTTACATGACCACCCCTCAGGAAAACCCAACGGGTTACGACGAGAATTCTCCCATAAACCATGTAAACAAACTGAAGGGCGGTTTTCTTTTAGTGCACGGTTCGGCCGACGACAATGTACATTTGCAAAATACTATGCGATTGGCCGAGGCTTTAATTCAGGCGGATAAACAATTCGATTGGGCGGTGTACCCCGATAAAAACCATGGGATTTATGGTGGAAACACTAGGCTTCATTTGTATAAAAAAATGACTCATTTTATAAATGAAAACCTTGGGGATAAAATTAAAAAGGAAGAAGAGAAAGCGTTGGAACAAGTAAAGATTAAAGGATAAATAAAAATAAATTTATGACGAATACGACTGGAATTAAACAAAAGGAATTATTTGGGCACCCAGTAGGGTTATATGTATTGTTTTTTACCGAAATGTGGGAACGTTTTTCATATTACGGTATGCGAGCAATATTGGTGCTTTATTTGGTGGCTCAGGCCCAAGGGGAGAATGCTGGGTTGGGATGGTCCAATGGTGAGGCACTTGCCCTTTATGGGTGGTACACCATGCTGGTTTATGTAGCTTCAATTCCAGGCGGATGGATTGCCGATAAATTTTTGGGCCAAAAGAAATCTGTGCTTTACGGGGGAATTCTTTTGGTAGCTGGCCATACTATTTTGGCCATAGAGGAAATGTGGGCGTTTTATTCCGGTTTAGGTTTAATTATTGCCGGTGTAGGTATGCTAAAGCCCAATATTTCTACTATGGTGGGGGGCTTATATAAACAAGGCGATATTAGAAGAGATAAAGGTTTTACCATTTTTTACATAGGTATAAATGTTGGAGCTTTCTTATCGAGTTTAATAGTAGGTTACGTAGGCGAGGTGCATGGTTGGCATTATGGTTTTGGTTTGGCTGGAATAGGAATGGCTTTAGGTTTAATCCAATATCTTATTGGCCAAAAGCATTTAAAGCATGTAGGCAACTTTAGTGGGAATTCTGAAAATGAAGAAGAAAAAGCGGCCATGAAAAGACCGTTGACCAAAGTAGAAAAAGACCGCGTCGTGGTTCTATTTATTTCGTTTTTACTGGTAATTGTTTTTTGGGGCTCTTTTGAGCAAGCTGGCGGATTAATGAATATTTACGCTAAGGAAAATACCAATAGGATGTTTATGGGCTGGGAGGTTCCCGCTACGTGGTTTCAATCATTAAATGCGATGTTCATTATATTTTTGGGTACATCGGTGGCCGCATTTTGGGCAAGACGAAAGCTAAAAGGAAAAATTTCCACTTCATTATTTAAAATGATTGTGGGGCTGATTATTATGGGAACAGGCTTCTTTTTTATGTCGGCTGCTTCGACACAGTTCGAAAGTACTGGGTCTTCCGCCATGTATTGGTTGGTACTGGCTTATTTATTCCATACTGTAGGCGAACTATGTATTTCTCCTGTGGCCTTGTCGTACATCACGAAGTTGGCTCCGTTAAAGTACGCTTCACTTATGATGGGCGTATATTTTGCTATGACGGGCTTTGGTAACAAATTGGCTGGTCTGTTAGGAGAGGCTTCCGAAAGCTTAGGAGAGTTTGCCATTTTCACCGGAATAGCTGTCTTTTGTGTTGCGTTCGGGGCACTTGTTATGGTGTTTAGAAACAAGCTGGAAAAGTTAACCCATGGGGCCGAAGACAATGAAAGGGAAATGTTGGAACAAGAACCTTATGAACTGGCCGATCCAGAAATAAACTAATATTTATATAAATATGGCTAAAAGTACTACCGACGATTTTTTTAAGGACAAAGTTTTAGGGCATCCGTCTGGGTTGTTCGTTTTGTTTTTTACAGAAATGTGGGAACGTTTTTCGTATTACGGCATGCGTGCCATTTTGGTTATTTTTTTAACAGGAGCCATGATGGGCGAAAATCCTGGTTGGGAGTGGAGTTCTTCCGCTGCACTTTCTTTATTAGGGACTTATGCTATGTTGGTTTATCTTACGCCATTGTTAGGTGGTTGGTTGGCCGATAATAAAATTGGCTACAGAATGGCAGTAGTAATAGGAGCATTGCTCATGACGGTTGGTCATGCTTCTATGGCCATCGAAACACCAACGTTTCTTTACATAGGTATAGCCTTTTTAATTGTTGGGAATGGTTTTTTTAAACCGAATATGACTTCAATAATATCCAAAATGTATGAAGGTCATGATGAAAAAAAGGACGGTGCCTATAATATTTTTTACATGGGTGTAAATGCAGGAGCGTTTATAGGTATAATGCTTTGCGGATGGGTAGGAGAAAAAATAGGATGGAGCTATGGTTTTGGTTTGGCCGGAATTTTTATGCTTCTGGGTATGCTGCAGTTTTATTTTGCACAATCTCTTTTCGGATCAATAGGGGATAAGCCTGTAAAGGTTGTTGAGGAAATGAGTAATATTGGAAGTCAAAATAAAGACTTGAAGCCTTCGGTAGTGCTTAACCATTTTTCGGTTTTAGATTATTTTTTAATAGCCGTATTTACCATTTCTGCGTTGATTTTTATAATTAATGATCCACTTAGCAAAATTGGAAATATCCAATCTTTTAATTTTACCGTGTTAGGTATGCAGGATTCTTTGTTTTTTGCGCTTTTAGCAGCCATTACTTTTGTATTGTTGCTATTGGTTAGAATCCCGAGGTATGTTGCTATCGAGAGGGATAGAATGATAGCCTTTTCTATTTTTTGTTTGTTTACCATTTTTTTCTGGGCTGCTTTCGAACAGGCAGCAGGTTCATTACCAATTTACACTAGAGATTTTACCAATAGGTTTTTGGAAGGCGGTGCCGCTATTACTTTCAAAGTTGTAGATTTAATAGTTACTGTAGTTCCGTTGGCCATAATTACCTATGTGTTGATTAGTCTGTTTAGAAAAACATTCAATCGAATTGGGTTGTCCAATGTTATTCTTGGTTTCAGTTTTGTTATTGTTTGGGCTATCGTTCTGTATAAGTTATACGTTGAGTTCCAATCTACCGAAACCGAAGTGCCGATAACTTGGTTTGCCATTTTAAATTCGTTGTTCATCATTATATTTGCGCCGCTGTTCACCAAATGGTGGGATAGCAAATTCAATCCGCCGGCATCTGTAAAATATTTTCTAGGCTTGGCGCTTTTAGGTTTGGGATTTGCATTTTTAGCGTTTGGAGCTAAAGATGTACCAGCAGGTGCTAAGACGGCCAGTTTAAGTATGGCTTGGTTGGTTTTGGCATATCTCTTCCATACATTGGGAGAATTGTGTCTGTCTCCCATGGGGCTTTCCTATTTAAGTAAATTGGTGCCTGCCCGTATGGTGGCTTTTATGTTTGGTGTTTATTATTTAGCTATAGCCATAGGAAATAAACTGGCACACTACGTTGGTGGCGATATCGAAAAAATTACACAAGAATATAGCTTGTCTACGTTCTTCCTGATTTTTACTATAATCCCTATGCTTTTGGGAATAGTTTCTTTATTGCTGCATCCATTGCTAAAAAAGCTTATGCACGGGGTGCGTTAAATGAAAAAATAAGTTAAAACTAAATCAAAATGCTCCTACTTGGGGCATTTTTTGTAAGTTCGGAACAACTTTTGCAACAAAGGAAATTATGAAAAAGACATTACTTTTATTCGTGGTTATGGGCTTTATAAGCTTAAATGCCACAGCACAGCAAATAAATTGGGTGAGTTTTGATGAAGCTTTGGCGCTTCAAAAAAAGGAGCCTAAAAAAATTATGGTCGATATGTACACCAACTGGTGCGGGCCATGTAAAATGTTGGATAAAAACACATTCCAGAATCCCGAAGTAGCCGACTATGTAAACGAACACTATTACGCCGTAAAATTCAACGCCGAGGGCAATGCCGTAGTGAATTACAAAGACAAATCATTCACTAACCCCAACTATGATCCGGCGAAAGCCAATAGGAGAAATTCGGCGCACGAATTGGCAAGGTATTTTCAAATCAGTGCTTATCCAACCATTGTATTTTTGGATGAAAATGCCGATGTTATTGCTCCAATTCGGGGATACCAAACCCCGCCAAAACTGGAACTTTATTTAAAAATGTTCAAAAAAGACGACCATAAGGCTATCAAATCACAAGAGGATTTTAATGCGTACTATACAGCTTTTAAACCAGAGTTTAAAGGTTGATAAAATCAATACTTAATTATAAAAGCTCCGTTTTTACCCGTGTGGTGAAAGGGGAGCTTTCTTTTTTTACAGACCTGTTCCCAGCGCTCGATATCGCTTTTATAGTTGCTGCCATCGGCAATAATTTGTTTTGGTTTTAACGAATCAATCAATCGGTTCAAGTTTAGTTTTGGCGATTGCCGCAATAGCACGTAATCTGGACTAAAACTTTTTACGTTGTATATACCTAAGCTGTCTACCAGCAAAAGTGTTTTTTTGTTCATGGAATAAACGTAGCGAAGTGTGTCTGTTTCAACGTTTCTTATAAAGTTCCCGACGGAGTAATCAGCAACGGAATTGATTTTTATTCCTGAAATACTATCTAAATCTTCGGCAACCACAATCTTATTATTTGTGGTGTTTGCCAAAACGCTGAATCTACTTTTGTGAAAAACGACGAGTTCGTTGGAAGGTTTGTTGAATGCCGTGTAAATAAAAGTGACTTGAACACAAACTATGCCCAGTAAAACATATTTTAAATGGCTTGTGTTTCGTTTGAAAATGAATTTAAAAACGGCAATAGTCAAAATATAAAAGGCCAAAACGTGCCAAATGCCAAAAGGGATGTTTTGGAATAGAAACGATTCCTGTTGAGCCACCCAATCAACAACGGTGTTCATCAAACTGATTATCCATCCGAATAAATCGGCAAAGAACTGTGGTAGTATATTCAGCACCGCCAATATAATGAGGAGGATACCCAGACCGAGAAGAATGCCTAACCCTGGAACAATAATTAAGTTTGAAATGAAAAATAGCCCCGGAAATTGATGGAAATAATACAGGCTTAACGGAAGGATGCCAAACTGCGCCGAAATGGTTACGGTTAAAGTGTGCCATAGCTTATCGGTTAACCAATATTTGGGTTTCCAAATGCTGTACAAATGCGGGTCGATGGAAACGATGGCAAAAACGGCCAAATAGCTCAATTGAAATCCCACATCAAAAATAAATAGAGGCTTAAAAAGCAATATAAAAAACAAGGAAATGGCCAAGGTGTTATAAGTGTTTGTGGGGCGTTTCAGGTTCATGGCAAAGGTTAAGATACTGAACATGGTAACGGCACGGGTTACAGAGGCCGATAGTCCGGCGATAAGGGCAAAACCCCATAGTAGGGCGACAAGCAATATGGTTTTAATCAATTTGCCATGTTTAAAACGTTGTAGAGGGGTAAACGCCCAATTTAAAATCAATAGAATGATACCAACGTGCAATCCGGAAACTGCCAAAATATGTATGACACCCGCATTGGCATAACTGGTATACACCTCCTCGCTAATATCCTGTCTTTGTCCGAGTAAAAGGGCGTTGATGATAGCTATCTCGTCGGGTTCGAATTCGAATTTTTCTAGTTTTTTGTTAATGTGATTGCAAAGGGCATCGGCATAGCCCAAAAGCGTGTGCGTTGTGGATTCAACCTTAAAAAGTTCTTCTTTATTTAGTGTTAATTGATGATAAATGTATTTTTTTTCGAGGTAGTTTTTATAGTTGAATTGATGTGGGTTTAAAGGTTTGTAAACATCCTGAAACTCTGTTTTGGCTATAAAAACGGCATCGACCTTTAAAGTAGAAAAAAGTGAATCCTTTGGAATGCTTAATAAGCATTTTCCAGAAGTATTTTGGTCGTCAATCTTTAAAATATCGATAACGTATTTTTGGTAAAAACGGTTGGGTTTCAATACTTCCCGAATCCTAAAGGTGGAGGTGTTTACAATGCTGTTTTCCGCGGAAATATGATGGGTGTAATGGTTGCTGAAATGTTTTTGATGGTGCAGGCTGTTGGTTAAAACACCTACGGAAACCATGGTTAAAAACGCCAAAATTCCAAACCAAACGGTTTTAACAAACTGTTTTTGGGCGATGAAAAAAAAGGCAGCTAAAACCGCGAGTAAAACAGAAGTTATAACTATTGAAGTAAAAACAGAAGCCTCAAAATAATAACCGATAAGAATGCCTAAAATAAGGCAAGCGGTGAGTTTGATTATAGTGAAATTGAGGAGTTTCATTTCACCTAAGATAAAAAATATTTCTTACAAAACTCGGCGCGCTTCGTGAAAGGCATTAAGCCAATAACTTTCGTTCAATCTTGATATAATTACCCCTTTGCTGCTTGTGGAGTGTATAAATTCAATATCGTTGTTTCGTATGGCAACAATTAATCCTACGTGGTTAATGGAGTTTCGGCGATTTCCAGTTTTAAAAAAGAGCAAATCGCCGTGAAGGACATCTTTTAAGGCGACTTTTTCGCCACGTTTCGCCATATCTTTTGATGCGCGGGGCAAAATAATATCGTAGGTTTTAAACGATTCGTAAACCAGCCCCGAGCAATCCATTCCGGCTTCGGTGGTGCCACCCCATTTATAGCGTACGCCTTCAAATTGTTTGGCATAATCGATAATGTGGTCGGCATTGGAGTAGGTGATTTCCGGAGTGGTAGGTTCAACCGAATTTTTGTTTTCGGTGTTGAAAACAGTTGGTTCGTCCGTGCTTTTTTTAGTAATGATTTTTGTGCTTCCGGTACCGTTGCTTGTCGTTCTTTTAGAAGATTTGCAACTACTGAAGCTAACTATTAAAAGGATTAAAAGAGTGATTCGGGACACCACGCATCTAAGGTTTTAAAGATTCGTAAATTAATTTCGCTGTTTTTTCACTGGCACCGCGACCACCCAACTTTTTTTCCAATTCGTAATAATCCAAAAAGATTTTCTTTCGGTTTTCGGCATCCAAAATTTTATCCAATTCTACTTTCAATCGTTTTTTATTGAAATCGTTTTGAATGAGTTCGGTAACCACTTCGCGATCCATAACCAAATTCACTAACGAAATAAACTTAAGGGTTATTATACGCTTTGCAATTTGGTACGAAATAGCACTGCCTTTATAGCACACCACTTGGGGGGCTTTAAACAAAGCCGTTTCTAAAGTGGCTGTGCCCGAGGTGACCAATGCTGCTGTTGAAATACTGAGCAAATCATAAGTTTTGTTGTCGATGAATTTAACATCGGTGGACTTTATAAACGTTTGATAAAAACTGAATTCTTGGCTGGGCGCTCCGGCAATGACGAATTGGTAATCGGGGTATTGGTTCACCAAACTAAGCATAACCGATAGCATTTTTGTAATTTCCTGTTTTCGGCTGCCGGGTAACAGGGCGATAATGGGTTTGTTGCCCAATTGGTACTGTTCCCTAAATTTGAATTCGCCCACTTGCTCACGGTTGGCAATGGCATCGATTAAAGGATGACCTACAAACGTCACGTTGTAATTATATTTCTTATAAAACGGTTCCACAAACGGCAGGATAACGTACATCGCATCGATGTCTCGTTTTATGGCTTGTACTCGGCTGGCACGCGAGGCCCAAACTTGTGGCGAAATGTAGTAATTTGTTTTAAAACCAGCAGCCTTCGCCCACTTCGCGATACGTAAGTTGAACCCGGAATTGTCAATAAAAACAATCACGTCTGGGTTGAAAGTTTCAATGTCACTTTTACAAAAAGAAATGTCCTTAAATATTTTGTTGAGGTTGGTAATTACTTCAACAAAACCCATAAAAGCCCGCTCTTTGTAGTGTTTTACTAGAGTGCCGCCCACTTGAGCCATTAAATCGCCGCCCCAAAACCTGATATCGGCTTCAGGGTCGAGCTTAATTAAAGCTTTCATAAGATTCGAGCCATGCAAATCGCCCGATGCTTCTCCTGCTATAATGTAGTATTTCATATGGCCTGGGGTTATTTTTTTACTGAAACAATTTAAAAACAAACGTAAAAACCGCGATAAAAACAGTAATGAGCAATACACCCCTGGCGCGATAATCCTTTCTTTTTTTTATAAAAATGAAAAAAGCGATGAGGTTTAAAACAGCCCCTAAACTAATCAGTTTTCCTAAAAATCCTTCCGCTGCAGCGGCTTTGATTACGGTGGTAAAATCGTCGCCTTTTCCTAAAAATGTGGCTGTTAAAAATAGACCGATGGCGTTGGCAATCAACCCTACAAACATGCCTATAAAAATATCTTTCTTCATTAAATTATTATTTTAATTCCCAAGAGTTCAGCTCTTTGATAAAATGATGCGCCGTTAAATCGAACTGCGATGGCACCACCGAAATATAGCCGTTTTCGAGTGCCCATTCGTCGGTGTCCTCGCCACCATCCAAATTGACAAACTTTCCGGTGAGCCAATAATAATCTTTGCCCTGCGGCGTTTTTCGCTTGTCGAATTCTTCCACCCAATTGGCTTTGGCTTGCCTGCAAATTTTAATGCCTTTTATGTTTTCTTTTGGAACATTGGGGATGTTCACATTAAGCACCACACCGTTGGGCAAACCGTGTTTTAAAACCTGTTGTGCAATGGTTTTTACATAGGGTTTTGAAGCTTCAAAATTGGCGTTCCAACCGTAATCGAGCAGCGAAAACCCAATAGCTGGAATACCTTCAATACCGGCTTCGATAGCCGCACTCATCGTACCCGAATAAATGACGTTAATGGACGAGTTGGATCCATGATTAATACCAGAAACACAAAGGTCGGGTGTGCGGCCCAAAATTTCCCTGATGGCTATTTTTACGCAATCGGCGGGTGTTCCAGAGCAACTGTACTCTTTTTGTGGGCCATCATCCAAATGGATTTCCTCTGCAAAAAGCGTAGAATTTAAAGTAATAGCATGGCCCATGCCGCTTTGTGCGCTATCGGGAGCCACAACCACTACATCGCCAATGGTGTTCATGATGCTAATGAGGGTTCGTACGCCCGGGGCACTAATGCCGTCGTCGTTTGTTACTAAAATAAGCGGTTTTTTTATCATGAATTATTTTCAATAAATCAACGCTAAAATACATAATTTACTCAGTAAATATCCAATTTACCGCCTTTAACAAAAAATTAGCGGGCATAACCCATATTGGCACAGTTTTTTCTTTATTTTAGTGAAAAATATGTCGTGCTTTTTAGAGGCAATTAAAATTGATTAGATGAGAAATATTATGAAAAGGAATTACAAAGTGCTGCTGCTGTTACTGCTTTTAGCTTTCGCTTCTTGCAGTTTTACTACCAAAAAATTTAGCAATCCGGATAAAGACAAATTATTGGTTCAAATCATCACCTTTGTTTTAGAGCAGGGACATTACGACCCGATGCAATTTGACGATGCCTTTTCCGAGGAACTGTTCAACGATTACATTGAAGTGGTCGATCCGGTGAAGCGGTATTTTTACGAATCGGATTATCAGGATTTTGAAAAATTCAAACTGAATATTGACGACCAGTTAAAGGCAACCGATATCACCTTTTTTAACGTGGTTCACGACCGTATGGTGAAACGTATTGCTGAAGCCAAGGAGATTTACAGGGAAGTGTTGTCGCAACCTTTCGACTATACCATTGACGAAGAGTTCGACACCGATTATGATAACAGCACCTTTGTGAAAACTAAAAAGGAAATGAAGGATCGTTGGAGAAAGCAATTGAAATTTTCTACGCTTTCCAATTACGACGATTTGATGAAGCAGGAAAAACAAGCCAAGGAAAATGACCCGAGCTATGTTATGAAAACCGAGGCTGAAATAGAAAAGGAAGCTAGAGAGGCCACGTTAAACTCCATCGATATTTACTTTAACGATAGTTTGGATGATTTAAAACGCGAAGACTGGTTTGCCATATATGTAAACACCATTGTGGAAGAGTTCGATCCGCACACCTACTATTTGGCGCCGAGAAATAAAGAGGATTTCGATCAGCGTATGTCCGGAAAATTGGAAGGAATTGGAGCCAGACTGCAAAAACGTATGGATTACATAAAGGTAGTGGAACTGATTTCTGGCGGACCAGCTTGGAGAAGCAAGGAACTTGATGTGGAAGATGTCATCTTAAAAGTAAAGCAGGAGGACGAAGAGTTTCCGGTGAGCATTGTAGGGATGCGCATTAGCGATGCCATTAAATACATAAAAGGCCCGAAAGGCACCAAAGTGACGCTAACGATTAAAAAAGTAGACGGCACTATAAAGGACATCACCATTACCCGCGATGTGGTAGAATTGGTAGAAACTTATGCCAAATCCTCAATCGTTGAAAAAGAAGGCCAAAAGTTTGGAGTGATCAATCTACCTGCTTTTTATGTTGATTTTAAAGATTACAAAAACGTTAATGCCGCCAAAGATGTTAAGGAAGAAATTGAAAGATTGAAGGCTGAAGGCATGGAAGGTTTGGTGCTGGATTTAAGAAACAATGGTGGTGGTTCGCTGCCAACGGTGGTCGATATGGCCGGGTTGTTTATTGAAGACGGTCCTATTGTGCAAGTACGCTCAACGGGCAAAGCCAAAGAAGTGTTGGAAGACCGCGATAAGTCCATAACTTGGGACGGACCATTGGTGATTTTGGTAAACGAAATATCAGCTTCAGCTTCCGAAATTATGGCCGCTGCCATGCAGGATTACAAGCGTGCTATCATTATCGGTAGCAAGCAAACCTACGGAAAAGGCACGGTTCAAAACGTAATCAATTTGAACAATATGCTGCGTAACAATACCAGTGGCGATTTAGGTGCTTTGGCACTGACTACCCAAAAATATTATAGAATCAACGGTGGTTCTGTGCAGTTGGAAGGTGTGAAAAGTGATGTTAAAGTGCCGGGGCGTTTCAGTTTTATTGAAGTGGGAGAGAAGGATAAGGACAATCCGTTGCCGTACGATGAAATTGATGCAGCCACTTACAAGCCTTGGGAAAATTATTTCGATTACGATGCCACGGTTGAAAAGAGCAAATTGCGTATGGCAAACAATGCCCAGTTAAAGCTTATTGAAGAAAACGCCAAATGGGTGAAAAGTAAAATTGACGAAACTGTATATTCGTTAAATTACAAAACTTACAGGGCGCAAATTGAAGCCAATGAAGCGGAAGCAAAAAAGTTTGATGCCATTTCAGATTACCAAAACCATTTGGACTTTGATTCTACCAGTTTTGAAAAACAATTGTTCACGCAAGATACTACCGATTTAAAGGAAAAACGTGAGCGCTGGCACGAAAGCTTGAGCCAAGATGTTTATATCGAGGAAGCGTTAAACGTACTAGAGGATTTAAAAATGGCTTACCCGCTTAAAAATATGGCGGCCACAAAAGCCAACGTAAAAAATTAAATAGGCTCTAAAGCCCGATAATTTATGGGTCAATCCAATTCGTTGAAACACTTAGCGCTCCAAAAGTTTAAAAGGAACTTTTGGGGCGTTTTTAGTTTCTTTTTTATCATTTTAGTGGGGTTTATTTCGGTGTTTGCTTATGTATTCGCGCCCGACGATTCGCAGTATGCCAACCAAATGCACCTATCCATCCATTCCCAAAAACCGGGGTTTGCGGTAACCATTTTGACCATTCCGTCAAAGTTGGAAGGCGAGCAGTCGCGGTTCGATAAAATGTTCTTCGGAAAGAAAAAAGCCTCTAACGAAATTCCTATTTCAGATTATAGTATTGAAAACGAAACATTAACCTATACCGAATATGCTGCCGACGGCTTGGAAGGAGCCGAAAAAACCATTGAATTATCCGCTTTTCCAAATCAGGATGCTGTGGCTTTTATAGCCGAAAAAAACTTTTTGTTTGGTACCGATAAATACGGTCGCGATTTGTTGAGTCGGGTGTTGGTGGGTGCCAGAATATCTTTTTTTATTGGTTTTGTGGCGGTGTTTATTTCGTTGGTCATTGGTATTTTAATGGGGAGTTTGGCGGGTTATTTCGGCGGAAAAGTAGATGCTGTTATCATGTGGGTTATCAATGTTACTTGGTCTATTCCAACCTTGCTTTTGGTGATAGCCATTACTTTGGCTTTGGGCAAAGGTTTTTGGCAGGTGTTTATTGCTGTGGGGTTGACCATGTGGGTGGAGGTAGCCCGTGTGGTACGCGGACAAATAATTAGTACCAAGGAAATGCAGTATGTAACCGCAGCCCGTGCTTTGGGCTATACCGATTTTAGAATCATCACCAAACATATTTTGCCCAATATCATGGCACCTGTTATTGTCATTTCGGCAGCCAATTTTGCAGCCGCCATTTTAATTGAAAGCGGACTCAGCTTTTTAGGTATTGGTGCCCAACCGCCTATGGCTAGTTGGGGCGCGATGATTAAAGATCACTACAACTATATTATTTTAGGAAAACCCTATTTGGCCATCATCCCCGGTCTGTGCATTATGAGTTTGGTAATGGCTTTTATGCTTATTGGTAATGCACTTCGCGATGCTTTGGATGTAAAAGGGTAAAACTGTCTCATTGCATGAGAAAAACGAAACGTAATAGCTTTTTTTCTTAAATTAAGAGTAACTTCAGGGGGTGTAGAGTATCGTTGTTTTCTAGTAGGATTATATAAACTCCTTTTGGGAATTTACATTCAATTGTATCTTGATTGGCTTTGAAATTTCGATGAGTTAAAATTTTACTTCCATTTAAATGATACAAATGTAGGTTGAAATTTCTATTAAATTCATCGTAAATTTTAAAGCTATTGGCGTTAAGGTCTTGGATTAACTTTATTGCTTTTTTGGTTTTAGAGGTGGAATTTAGAGTGCTTGAACATATCAGGCTATTTAAAAAAACTGTGGAACGGTCTAGAATTTCTTCCTTTTCAGTGGGGGTGTCGAGATACCCCCCGTGTTCATTACTGTTTACCGTGCGCAGTTGGTTTGTAATTGATAAACTGTTGGCTTTTGCGTGTATCAAACTACTTCCATCGGCTTCTACGATATTAAAATTGGCAAATGAAAGTAGCCCGCTGTTAAAAGGGACTATTGGGTCGTTATCTTCATGAACAGAAAAGATAGGAGTATCGTTGTTTTCCATTAGGTTGGTGTCAAGGATGGCACCAGAAAAACTAATGATACCATTCACTTCTGAACTGTATTCTGTGTTACTGCTGCTATTTCCTTCAAAACCTCCATTATTCGATATGATATTCAAAACTAACTCGGGTATAATGTCATCAGAATCAAGATATCCCACGTGGTTAGCAATTATTGCACCCGCTGAAAATCCTCCAGCGTATATGTGCTTTGAGTCAATTTTGTATGCATTGGTATTTGAAATGTCTTCCCTGAAAAACCTTATTGCAGCCTTCATATCGCACACTCCTTTGTACATTTGGTCTAGTCCGGCCATCATTTCATCAGGAGGAGGAAAAACACCATCATAAAGTCTGTAATCAATAGATGCTGCAACAAAGCCACGTTTGGCATAAAAAGTACATAAGTCGGCAATATCTGTTCGAGTGCCTGTAACAAAGGAACCACCATGGGCAAGGACGATTAGTGGCCTAGATACAGCCGTGTCGCCTTCGGGTGAATAGATGTCCATATAGAGATTTTGGTCTATGTCGCCAACGGTGCTATTGTTTCCATAAAGAACGTTTGCTGAAACTGAAACGTTAGTAAATAAATTTGTGGTGTATCTATTAGTTGCACAGCTTGTGTGATTGTCTTGTCCGTGTACTGTGCTTAAAGTCATTGATTTGGCACATACAAAGACTGCACAGAATTTAATAAAGTATTTTGTCACTTCTCATCTTGTTTTGGTAGACTAAAGATAGGTATTGGTTTTTTTTCGTTCAGAAAAAACAGATTAAATGTAAATAAAGTAGGTGTAAAGTGAATTGTGTTTCTGACGGTTTTATTATACGTCCCATTGGTTTGTTATTGTTTTAAGGCTGACATAGAAGCCATTTTAAGCTCATATGCCCATCTGGGAATTAGACCGCAAGTTATATGCGAAAACAACAAACGCCCTAAAAATGGGCGTTTCTATATCATGTTTTTACAAAATTATGTGCCTGTGCAGGCACCTTCACAAAACACAAAAACCCTTGTAAACATGAGGGTTTTGTTGTATATAGAGGTATAAATAAACCCCGAAAACGGCCAAAAAGGGTCGAAAACGGGGTTTTCAGTTTCTATTAAAATGGAAATACAAAGAATTTCCGACCTACAAGGTCGTCTTTCCCTTTTTTCCCCAGTGAAGATTATGCCCTTTTCTACGCGCGCTTTTTAGAGGGCAATCTCGGAAAAATCCATCAAGCCATTCCTTGGGATGATTTAGTTTTACAATTTAAGGTCAAAGAACAAAAATTGGGCAACAGCATGTTGTTCGGTCCACGCGGTCGTTTAGCCCCAATGTTTTTAAAACACTATGCAGGCTGTTCGGGCAGGAAGCTCATGGAACAGATTTTGAGTCTCAATTACAAAAACATAACAATATTGATTTTACTGCCCAATATTACCGCAGAGTAGTCACTGTAAAACAAGTGTACGAGCAACAAAGCAGCTATTTTAAAACAGGCCAAAAGATAAAAGACCGCATTGTAAGCATATCCAAAGATTACCTGCGCCCTATAGTAAGAGGTAAAGAAACAAAACCCGTGGAGTTTGGAGCCAAGGTCAATAAATTACAGATATACGCCACCAACAAGAACCGAAGTTTTGTAACCAAGCACCAGATAAAGACCGATTTTAAGCGCAAGGGAAAATTACCTAAAGACCACCAAGGTGGAAACAGGCTAAAAGCAGCCATAACAAAAGAAAGAGCTTAACGATTAGAAGGTAGTTTTGGTAAAGAAAAGGAACATTGCCACCTCAAAGAAATCAAGGCGAAAACAAAACCAAATGAAATGTTATGGGTCTTCTTTGGCATACATACTGCCAATGCCTTAGAAATGGGAAGGCGAATGCAAAACGCCCCAAAGCAAGTCGCTTAAAAAAAAGTGATTTCCATTAATGGGGAACGTGCGCCGTGACGTTAAAAAAACACATGCCTTTTGTGTATTTAATTTTCTTTTTTATCGCTAGCCAAAGGAAAATTGTCAAAGGGAAGTATTGAAAACAAAAAATAGCACCAAAATATAATTAATGATGCTATTTTCTGAATGTGCCAACAAAAAGCGCTTATTCAACGAATAAGCGCTTTTTGTTTTTAATGGCTTTAGGTGTGCCAATTAAGCCGAATTTCTACTGGCGTTAATATTTCCAAATAACGAACGGGTAACGATCTTTTCAAAAATCTTTTTCTCGTCGTTATCAATGCCTGCTTTTTCAAGCTCCTGTACCTTTTTAAGGGCGTATTGCTGTATTGTCAACAATGGCAATACAATAGATTCCCTAACTTGAATAGAAGCTTTTCCAGACGGCTCATTTTCCATCAATTCGCTATATCCGGTCAATTTAAGTAGTAGCCTTTTTGTGGTTTGGTACTCTTCGTAAATAATGTTCCAAAATGCACCGAACTCTTCGTCTTTAGACATGTATTTAGTCAAATCGAAGAACGATTTGGTTAAAGACATCATACTGTTTTCCAATAGGGTTTTAAAGAATTTAGAGTTATTGTAAAGGTGTTCTACTTTATCGAATTCACCGCGGTCTTCATACTGCTTCAATGCGGTTCCTACTCCAAAGAATCCAGGGACGTTTTGTTTCAACTGACTCCAAGACCCTACAAACGGAATGGCTCGCAAATCTGAA
Organism: Tamlana crocina; assembly: GCA_040429635.1. Taxonomy (NCBI): domain Bacteria; kingdom Pseudomonadati; phylum Bacteroidota; class Flavobacteriia; order Flavobacteriales; family Flavobacteriaceae; genus Tamlana; species Tamlana crocina. The sequence goes on from CP158972.1 coordinate 970,825, forward strand.
AATACCAACTTGTCTGAAGTGCCTCGTTTCGAAGGTCTACTTCCAATATTGGTTTTGGCGTAATATTTTAAAGTACTCATGCGCTCCAAGTATGGGATGAACATGGGGTGATTTTTAAAGTTTTTGTAGGTTTGATAACTGGTTTCAGCCAAATCACTCATAACTACACGATCTTCATCGCTCATGCGGTTCTTTTCCTTCAACTTGTTCATAATACCCGAACTGATCAATTGCTCGAGGTTGTATTGCGACGAATCTAAAGTTCCGAAGTTAGAGCTAATGGTTTGTCCTTGTATGGTCAATTGAACTTCTTTGTCTTCAATAGTTGGACCCAACGAAGCGTAGAATTGGTGCGTCTTTCCACCTCCACGAGCTGGTGGTCCGCCGCGACCATCAAAGAATATGGCGGTAACATCGTATTTTCTCGACATTTCGGTAAGTAATTCCTTGGCTTTGTATATGCCCCAGTTTGCCATTAAATAACCCCCATCTTTTGTTCCGTCAGAGAAACCTAGCATGATGGTTTGTTTCATGCCGCGTGCTTTAAGGTGAGCCATGTATTGCGGGTTACTGTACAATTGTTCCATGACGCTTGGTGCATTTTCCAAATCGGTAATGGTTTCAAACAATGGCACAACATCAACAGTTAATTCATCTTTAAAGGCTACAATTTTAAGCATCGCAAACAGCTGCATCACATTCAGTGCTGTTTGGTTGTTGCTAATAATGTATCGATTGGCACCGCGTTCGCCGTTGCTGGCCTGAATATCTTTAATTACCGATATGGTTTTTAAGGTGTTGTAAACCATTTCATCTTCAAAAACATCTAGGTGCTCAATGCTGTCATCTGCTTTCGAAAGGATTTCAATTTGCTCTGCTTCCGTTAAATCGTGATAATTTTTTGGGAACGACGAACTGCCCGTTTCAATCAAGTGGTCTATAACCGTAGTGAAAACAGAATGGTGAATGCGGCTATCTTGTCTAATATCCAATGTGCCAAAATTATAGCCAAACATATGAACTCTGTTAATAAGGTCATTTATTTCGTTAACATAAAGAGATTGGTGTTCTTCAACAACCAAATCGCGAATGCTAAGCAATTCGTCAATCAGTTCTTGGGCGCTTATCGCTTTTTTGTAGTTAAGGTCTATACTGTAATTGTACAGTATAGTCTCTAATTTTATAATACGCTTCTCAACCCCTCTAAAGGTTAACTTTCTTCTTAATTTTTTAAGGTCTTCGTAGTATTTTTTAAGAATGGCCCGTTTAAGCTTGTTGGCTACTTTTAAGGTAGTGTCTGGTTTTACAAAAGGGTTTCCGTCGCGGTCGCCACCTGGCCAGAATCCAATATTGATAATCTCGTTGTGCTTTTTGGCATCGGTGAAAATATTCTGTTGGATGTAATTGTAAATATCCCCAAACGATTGGTAAAACACGTTTTCCAAATACCAAATTAAGCTTTTGGCCTCATCATAAGGTGTTGGCTTTTTGTGCTTAAAGAAAGGCGTCTTTCCTAGTTGCCCGAATAAGTTGTTGATTTCAGATAGGTTGTTTTCCTTAATCGCTTTTGTTAAATCCGTGATGATACCCAATACCGATCCTGGATAAAACTGGGTAGGGTGCGCGGTAAGTACAATACGTACCTTAAATTCTTCAAGATATTCCTTGAGTTCTTCAAGTTTATCTTCAGAAATGGCAGACCCTTTAAGGTTTCTTAAAGTACCCACACCTTCCATGTTGTTCACCACCGGGAAAGCAGCGTCTTCAATGGCATCAAATAAAACAACTTGGCGCTCAATGTATTGGATGAACCTAAAAAGTAAATTTATTTGACTCTCTTTTGATCGGCGCGCTTGGTATTTTTCAAAAAAGGTGTCGACTATGGTTGTTGGATCGTCGCCTTTTTTAAATCCTTTTTCGCAAGTTTCGTGGAATAAAGGCAAAAGGACCCCGGTTTTTGTAACAGAATCAAAGGGTAAAGTCATAAATATACTGTTGTATATTTGGTATTTTGACAAAACACTTTGGTTGAATCTTTTTAATTTTGGTTCTACTGACATATAATTTTTTTATGTTCAAAATGAAGCATAAAAATACTAAAGCTATAGCTAACCAACATAGTCTGTTCAAAGATTTATCAAATTTTGTGCTTTGTGGAATGATGTTTAAGGAATTTTGAAAAAAACGAGACAAATGTTAAAGGTTTGAAACCTTGTTTTTGATGAAAAATCCTCCTTGTTCCGGTTGTTGAAAGAATTTACAGTTTTTACTTTTTAGAGGAGCGTCCGTGATTTTTTTGATTTTAAGCCCAATGTTCTTTTTGAGTCGCTTTTTTAATTTCTAAATTATTAAAGGTTTTGGTTGGCAATTATTTAAAAATCTAACAAAAACCTTGCAGGTTATTGATATGCCGATATTTTTTAGGTGAAATCCCATTCCATAAACAGATTAATTAGGATATTTGCAAAAAAATAGTCGGTCAATAGTTTGCCGACTTGTTTAGTAATCACACGATTTTAGTTTAAAATGGATTTAGTAAAAGAGATAAAAAGGCTGAAAGAGGAAAAAAATGCGGTTATTCTGGCGCACTATTATCAAGTTGGTGAAATTCAGGATATTGCAGATTATGTGGGAGACAGTTTGGGCTTGTCGCAAAAGGCCGCCGAAACCGATGCCGATATCATTGTTTTTGCGGGCGTTCATTTTATGGCCGAAACCGCTAAAATTCTAAATCCGAGTAAAACGGTGGTGCTGCCCGATTTGAATGCAGGTTGCTCATTGGCTGATTCTTGTCCGCCAGAAGCTTTCGAGAAATTCACAAAAGCGCACCCCGACCACATTGTGATTACTTATGTGAACTGCTCGGCCGAAATTAAGGCGTTGAGCGATATTGTTTGTACCTCTTCAAATGCATTAAAAATAGTAAACTCCATTCCAAAGGAAACACCTATTATTTTTGCTCCGGATAGAAACCTTGGTCGTTACATTATCAATGAAACGGGCAGAGACATGTTGCTTTGGGACGGCAGTTGTGTGGTGCACGAAGCCTTTTCGATGGATAAGTTGATCGAGCTTCATAAAAAATATCCCGATTACAAAATTATTGCGCACCCAGAATCTGAAACCCATATTTTGAATACGGCAACGTACATTGGTTCCACCTCCGGGATGATCAACTATGTTAAGGAGCACCAAGACCAAAAGTTTATTGTGGCTACCGAAGCGGGTATTTTGCACAAAATGCAACAGGAAATGCCCAACACCGAAATGGTGCCGGCACCTGCAAAAGAAGACAATACCTGTGCGTGCAGCGAGTGCCACTTCATGAAAATGAATACCCTTCAAAAATTATACGATTGTTTACTTAACGAATCGCCACAAATTGAAGTAGATCCTAAAATTATAGACCGCGCGTTGTTGCCTATTGAACGCATGTTGGAGTTGTCAAAATAATTAAAATGACTTCAGATTATCTCGTTATTGGTTCTGGTATCGCGGGTTTGACCTTTTCGGTTAAAATTGCTGAAAAATTCCCCGATAGGAAAGTGGTTATTGTTACCAAAGCCAGTGAAGACGAATCAAACACAAAATATGCCCAAGGCGGCGTAGCCATTGTTTTAAATAAAGAAGACGATTCCTTTAAAAAACACATCAAAGACACTTTAATCGCTGGTGACGGGCTGTGCAAGGAAGATGTGGTTAAAATGGTGGTGAAGGAAGGTCCCGACCGATTGGAAGAACTTTTGCTTTGGGGTGCTAATTTTGATGTTAACGATGCCGGAAAGTTCGATTTAGGAAAAGAAGGCGGGCATTCTGAATACCGTATTGTACATCATAAAGATATTACGGGCTATGAAATTGAAAGAGCACTTCTGAAACGAGCGCATCAGTTGTCTAATATTTCTATTATGCCTCATCATTTTGCTATCGATTTGGTGACCAATCACCATGTAAAAGACACAAATGCCGATGAGTTGACTTGTTACGGGGCTTATATCCTCAACCAAAAAACGGGTGATATTTTCACTATAAAATCGGGGGTGACTTTGTTGGCCTCTGGTGGCATTGGCCGAGTGTATGGACATACTACCAATCCGGCGATTGCCACGGGAGACGGTATTGCTATGGCTTATCGAGCCAAAGCACGCATCAAAGATATGGAGTTTGTGCAGTTCCACCCTACGGCACTTTACGATGCTAGAGGTGAATCGTCTTTTTTAATTTCTGAAGCGGTTAGAGGGTTTGGCGCTTATCTTCGAAACCAAAACGGACATCGGTTTATGCCCGATTACGATGAGCGTGCCGAGTTGGCATCGAGAGATATCGTGTCCCAATGCATCGATAACGAACTCAAAAAATCTGGAGACCAGCATGTGTATTTGGATTGTACACACTTGGATGTTGAGGCGTTTAAAAACCATTTTCCAAATATTTACAATAAATGCAAAAGCCGCCATATCAATATTGAAACCGATTGGATTCCGGTGGTGCCGGCATCGCATTATTTGTGCGGCGGTGTAAAAGTTAGTAAAAAAGGAAAAACCTCGATTAAAAACCTATTTGCTTGCGGCGAATGTTCCAGAACGGGACTTCATGGCGCCAATAGGTTAGCGTCAAATTCATTGTTGGAAGCTTTGGTGTATGCACACAATATTTTTAAATATCATGCCAAGCGCGATGTGGTAAAGCTAAATGTGGATATTCCGAAATGGAATGACGAGGGCACCACGATAAGTAAAGAGCATGTTTTAATTCAGCACAACCAAAAAGAATTGCAGGCCTTGATGCGCGATTACGTGGGGATTGTTAGGAGCAACAAACGTTTGAAACGGGCCATAAAACGCATTGAATTAATCTACAGCGAGGTGGAGGATTTGTACAAAGAACACAAAATTACAACGTCGCTTTGCGAGTTACGTAACATGATAAACGTAGCGCATTTAATTATCGAGCAGTCTTTGGAACGTACCGAAAACAAAGGCGGGTATTTCAATATCGATAATGTGAAAAAATAAAGTCGGTATGAAAACCGACTTTACTTATCCTAAGGGCAAAAAAAGGATTATTTGCTGATCATTAGCAGTTCGTTGCAAACAATTTCTGTGATATAGCGTTTGTTGCCTTCTTTATCGTCGTAGCTTCGTGAGGTCAACTTGCCTTCAATGGCTACTTCTTTCCCTTTCGAAACATATTTTTCAATAATCTGTGCCGTTTTTCCCCAGGCTATAATATTGTGCCATTGGGTGTCGGTTACTTTTTCTCCTTTGTTGTTGGTGTAGCTTTCGTTGGTGGCCAAGTTGAATTTGGCCAATGTTCTTCCAGATTCCAAATTGATAATTTCTGGGTCGTTTCCTAAATTTCCAATCAACTGTACTTTGTTTCTTAGCGTGCTCATAATTTAAATTTTAATGTTAAACAGTTAATACTTTGTTCTGAAATGGTTTCAGAATCTCTTTATGTTTTTGTGAATGATCACCGAATGAAATCGAGTAATTATTCAACACTGCAAATTTGGGGAACGCTTCAAAATATATTCGGTTGTTACTTGTTTAATATCGTTTGTAAACGTTTGTTGTCGGTTATTGAAAAAATTTGTACATTTCATTCGTGCAAAAACAATGCTTGGAATGTGGCGATAAAATTGTGGGCAGGATTGATAAAAAATTCTGTAACGATGCATGCCGAAATGCTTATAACAATCGGGTTAATAAAGACAGTAAAAATTTAATTCGGAATATAAACAACAGGCTTCGGAAAAACTACCGCATTTTAGAATCACTAAATCCAGACCAAAAAACAACGGCCTCACGCGGAAGATTAATTGAGGCAGGTTTCGATTTTAATTATTTTACCAGTATTTACACAACAAAAGCTGGGAAGGTGTATTATTTTGTGTACGACCAAGGCTATTTGCCGATTGAGGGCGATTATTATGCTTTGGTGAAACGCGAAAGTTAAATTAAAACAAAAAAGCTTCGACCGAAAATTCTCAGCCAAAGCTTTTTTAAGTTAATGATAGATAATTATTTTTTACTTCCAGGTTTGCCCTTTTAGTTCCATCGCGGCCTTTAAAATATCTTTTTGGCTTATTTGTCCCACCAATTTTCCGTCTTCAACAATAGGAAACCGGCGCCGTTTGGCATTTAAAAATTTATTGGCTGCATCAAAAATATTCATGTTACCATCAATGGTTTCTACATTTTTGGCCATGTGCTTTTCAATGGTCTGGTCTTGCATGGGCATATTGTAATATCGACTTTCGCTAATTTGCTTGATACAGTCGCCTTCAGAAATAACCCCAACCAGTTCGTGTTTGTCGTTAACTACGGGGCCACCAGAAATTCTATGTTTAATAATCGCTTCCATAACACTTTCAATCGATTGGTCTGGCGTAAACGTAATTAAATCTTTGGTCATGTAATCGCTAACGGTTAATGACGGCGTTTCAGCAGTGTTGATCTGCTGCCTTCTGGATCCTTGAAAACTTTTTATTCCCATAAATAGTAAGTTTAATAAACTTAAATATAGTCATTTATTTTTGTAAAACCTAAAATAAAATGTTCTATACTGGCTAAAACGCCATGAATTCTTATGTTTTTATTAATAATTAGCGTTCTTTTAAGAAATTAAATGCTAAATTTTTATAGTTTTAGCGCACTTAAATTAAATTTAGATTAAAACGATGATGAAAAAATTATTTGGATTGGTTTTATTTCTGGGCAGTGCGGTAATGATGGCGCAAACCAACCAGGAATTAATGAAACATTACGAAGCGTATTACAAGCAAATGAAAACCCAAGGCGATGTGCAGGGTATAATTAATGCCATGACGCACCTCAATGTGTTGTCGCCATCGCAAGCAAGAAAAGATACTTTGGGGTATATTTATATGAGTGAAGGCCAATACATGCAGGCGTTAAATACTTTGGGCGCTGAAAAAAAGTTAACCGATTCTGATATTGCTTTAGAAGTGAAGGCGGTATCTCTAAAAGCGATAAAACGCCCAGAGTTGGCGGTTGGGCATTTTGAAGAGTTGTTTAAGCGCGACGCAAATCCTGTGGTGGCTTATGAATTAGCAGAACTCAATTTGCAAATACAAAACATGGCCGAAGCCGATAAGCACATTGAATACGGTATTGCCAATGCCAAGCCCGAAATGAAAAAGGCATTTTACGAAAGCCAAAACCCATATGAAGTTCCTTTAAAATCGGCCTTCATGTATTTAAAGGCACTTTCCATTTATAACAAAGACCGAAAAGCAAATATAGATCCGGCTGTTGATGTATTGGATGCCGTGCAAAAGGAAGCACCCAATTTTCAATTGGTACAGATAACCAAAAACGAGCTTTTAAGACAAAAGCAAGCATTACAGAGTCAAGCGGCCCAACCGCAGAATTAAATAAGGTTTTCTGCGGAAAATTAAAAGTCGAATCAACATTAGTTGGTTCGGCTTTTTTTGTCGAATAAAACAAAGGCACCTTCACAAAACACAAAAACCCTTGTAAACATGAGGGTTTTGTTGTATATAGAGGTATAAATAACCCCCGAAAACGGCCAAAAAGGGTCGAAAACGGGGTTTTCAGTTTCTATTAAAATGGAAATACAAAGAATTTCTGGCCTACAAGGTCGTCTTTCCCTTTTTTCCCCAGTGAAGATTATGCCCTTTTCTACGCGCGCTTTTTAGAGGGCAATCTCGGAAAAATCCATCAAGCGATTCCTTGGGATGATTTAGTTTTACAATTTAAGGTCAAAGAACAAAAATTGGGCAACAGCATGTTGTTCGGTCCACGCGGTCGTTTAGCCCCAATGTTTTTAAAACACTATGCAGGCTGTTCGGGCAGGAAGCTCATGGAACAGATTTTGAGTCTCAATTACAAAAACATAACAATATTGATTTTACTGCCCAATATTACCGCAGAGTAGTCACTGTAAAACAAGTGTACGAGCAACAAAGCAGCTATTTTAAAACAGGCCAAAAGATAAAAGACCGCATTGTAAGCATATCCAAAGATTACCTGCGCCCTATAGTAAGAGGTAAAGAAACAAAACCCGTGGAGTTTGGAGCCAAGGTCAATAAATTACAGATATACGGCACCAACAAGAACCGAAGTTTTGTAACCAAGCACCAGATAAAGACCGATTTTAAGCGCAAGGGAAAATTACCGAAAGACCACCAAGGTGGAAACAGGCTAAAAGCAGCCATAACAAAAGAAAGAGCTTCACGATTAGAAGGTAGTTTTGGTAAAGAAAAGGAACATTGCCACCTCAAAGAAATCAAGGCGAAAACAAAACCAAATGAAATGTTATGGGTCTTCTTTGGCATACATACTGCCAATGCCTTAGAAATGGGAAGGCGAATGCAAAACGCCCCAAAGCAAGTCGCTTAAAAAAAAGTGATTTCCATTAATGGGGAACGTGCACCGTGACGTTAAAAAAACACATGCCTTTTGTGTATTTAATTTTCTTTTTTATCGCTAGCCAAAGGAAAACTGTCAAAGGGAAGTATTGAAAACAAAAAATAGCACCAAAATATAATTAATGATGCTATTTTCTGAATGTGCCTGTGCAACGGTTGCCGGTGTTGTCAACAGTTATTTTAGACACTTTTCGGGATAGTGTCCTAAAAATCCTGAAATATTTGAAGAATTAGTTTTTGACAAAGTCTTATCTAATTGTGAATACTTTAGTAGATTTATTAAAAATTTTGATAAAGCTATATTAAAATTGAGTTAGCTTTTTTAATGTTTGCCAACAATTGGCTAAACACAATTGCGTTTAGCCACATTATATTTATTCCGATAAATATAAAAAATATTCTTACAAGAAAATAAAGTGGCTGAAATTTAACTCAACTCCATATTGGCATTTAGGTTGTCAATATAGCCAAGAAGCTCGTCTTTGCCTATATCTTTAGAGGATGAGGTGATAAAATAATTGGGCATGTCTTCCCAAAATTCCAACAAGATGTTTCTGTAGTCTTCAACGTGGCGGGTAATAGCACCGGGTTTCAGTTTGTCGGCTTTGGTAAAAATAATGGAAAACGGAATACCGTTTTCACCCAGCCATTGCATAAATTCCAAATCTATGGGTTGCGGCTTGTGCCTAATATCTACCAAAACAAAGGCGGTAACCAGTTGCTCGCGGAAACTAAAATATTGGGTAATGAATTTTTGAAAGGTCTTTTTCGAACTTTTCGAAACACGGGCATAACCATAACCGGGCAAATCGACCAAATGCCAGTTTTTATTAATCAAAAAGTGATTAATGAGTTGGGTTTTACCGGGCTTTCCAGAGGTTTTGGCTAAGCTCTTTCGGCCAGTAAGCATATTGATCAACGACGATTTGCCAACGTTACTGCGGCCAATAAAGGCATATTCGGGCAGCCGACTGTTGGGGCATTTCGCCACATCGGAATTACTAACAACAAATTCGGCTGTTTTTATTTGCATGGTATCGTTATTCTCGTAAAAACGGGAATCGTTTTAATTGTGTAATCTACTTGCTTAAAATCCTTTTTTCTGCAGCCACCCATCCATAATTTGGTTGAATTCGTTAGGGTGCTCCATCATAGCGGCATGCCCACATTTGTCAATCCAAAACAGTTCAGAATCTGGTAGCAGTTGGTTGAATTCTTCAGCAACCTCCGGTGGAGTAACATTATCGTTCTTCCCCCAAATAATACAGGTTGGGGTGGTCATGTTAGGTAAATCTTTCGCCATGTTGTGTCGTATGGCGCTTTTGGCAATGGCTAAGGTTTTTACAAGTTTGTTGCGGTCGTTTACGGTTTCGTAAACTTCATCAACAATTTCTTTGGTGGCTACCTTGGGGTCGTAAAACACATCTTGCGCTTTCTTTTTAATCACTTCGTAGTCGCTACGTTTAGTGTAGCCGCTTCCCATGGCGCTTTCATAAAGCCCAGAGCTTCCAGTTATTATAAGTGCTTTTACGGTGTTGGGGAACATTTTGGTGTGGTACAGGCCTATGTGTCCGCCCAAAGAATTTCCGAGTAAAATCACCTCTTTGTATCCTTTAAATTCTATAAACTCGTTTAGGTATGTGGCAAAACTCTTTACGTTGGTTTTGAGTAGCGACATGCTGTAAATAGGTAACTCTGGAATAAGGACTTTATAGCCTTTTTTGCTGAAAAAATCGGTTACCGAATCGAAGTTGCTTAAGCCGCCCATTAAGCCGTGTAGTACAATTATTGGCGTGCCTTCGCCTGCTTCAATGTAGTTGTAGTTCTTCTCTTTTTTTAATCGATGCGCCATTAATAGTGTCAGTCATTCGTTAAAAACAAATATAGTTATTTCATTCAAAAATCCACCATTTTAATTTTTTTCCCACCAAATTGTTTGTTAAAAAAAGATTTTCGTTTTGAAAAGAGATGTTAACAATTGATTGATGGTTTTTGGGAAGGTTTAAAGTCCAGCTTAATAGCCGTGTGCGCCGTGTTTTAGAGGTGTGAATTTCGATAAAAGGTGGTTTTGGGTGGAAATTTATCAACAAAGTGGTAAGAAGTGGTAAAAGGTGGTAAAATTTTCAATATATTTGAAACTTAAACGTTTAATATTCAGCGCGCCGCTTTTGGACTTAATTACAGGAACATACGATTGCAAGGTGGATGCAAAAGGCCGATTAATGATGCCTTCATCTATCAAAAAACAGCTTTCTGCCGTGTTGCAGGATGGTTTTGTGTTGCGTAGGTCTGTGTTTCAAAAGTGTCTGGAGCTATATCCTATGAGCGAATGGCAGGCGCTCATGCAGAAAATGAATAAGCTGAATAAGTTCAAAAAGAAGAATAACGATTTCATTAGAAGATTTACGGCGGGGGCGAAAATTGTTGAAGTGGATGTGAATGGCAGGCTGTTGATTCCGAAGGATTTAACTGTGTTTGCTAATATTTCGAAAAATATTGTGGTGGCTTCGGCAATCAACATCATTGAAATTTGGGATAAAGACCTGTACGAGCAAGCTATTGATGATGCTGCTGTTGATTTCGCCGATTTGGCCGAGGAGGTAATGGGACAAGATGACGAAGACTATGGAATATCATAACCCAGTGTTGCTAAAGGAAACCGTGGATGGTTTAAATGTTAAACCTGAAGGGGTTTATGTGGACGTGACTTTTGGTGGCGGTGGTCATAGTAAAGAAATATTAAGTAGGCTTGGCGAAAACGGCCGATTGTATGCTTTCGATCAAGACCAAGATGCTCTTGAAAATGCAATTGACGATCCGCGATTTACGCTGATTAATGAAAACTTTAGATATGTGAAGCGCTTTTTAAGGTTTCACGGTGTTAAAGAAGTGGATGGGGTGTTGGCAGATTTTGGTGTGTCGTCGCATCAATTCGATGTTGCCGAACGCGGATTTTCAACGCGGTTTGATGCCGATTTGGATATGCGAATGAATCAGCAAAATAAATTGTCGGCGTTTCATGTGGTAAACGAATATAGCGAGGAGCAGCTAAGGCAGGTATTGTTGCAGTATGGTGAGTTGAGGGCCGCTCCGGCAATGGCAAGGTTGATTGTGAGCGAGCGAAAAGAAGAGCCGATTGTAACCAGTGGTCAGTTAAAAGCGGTGTTAAAGCGATTTTTGTCGCCAAAGCATGAAAACAAGATTTTGGCTCAAATCTATCAGGCGATACGTATTGAGGTGAATCAAGAAATTGAAGTGCTGAAGGAGTTTTTGTTGCAAACGCCCGAAATTTTAAAACAAGGTGGGCGGCTCAGTTTTATATCCTATCACTCTCTGGAAGATCGTTTGGTGAAGCGCTTTGTTAGAAACGGGTTGTTTGAAGGCGAACCAGAGCGCGATATGTTTGGTCGGTTCGAAGTGCCGTTGAAAAAGGTGGGCGGTTTAATAGTGCCAACAAAAGAGGAAATAAAAATAAACAACAGGGCGCGAAGTGCAAAACTTCGTGTCGCCGAAAAAATATAAAACCTTTTGTTCCTTCCCTTGAGAAAGGTAAGGTGGATTTAAACTCTGGCGAGTTTAAATTCGGAAGGGTCGGTGGGTTTAAGTTCGGAAGGGTTAAAAAGTCAGCTAATTAATTCTTCCATTTTTAGGGAAGAAGTCTCAAAGAGACGGAAAGAGAATGAAAAAAAGCATTTACAGCATATTAAAAGGAACCTTTTTAGTCAGTGATGATGCGTTTAGAAACTGGCGGTTTATCCTGTTTATTTCGGGGTTGGCCATAATTATGATTGCCAGTTCGCATAGCGCCGACCAAAAAGTGTACGAAATCGCAAGGCTGAAGAATGAGGTGAAAGAAATGCGGTCGGCCTTTGTAGATGGTCGTTCAAAACTCATGCGCTTAAAAATGGAGTCGCATGTGGTTCGGGTAATGAAAGAAAAAGGGTTGGCGACCTCGGTAATTCCGCCAAAAAAGATAAAGGTAAAATCACAAAACTGATAAAACAGCTTGGCAGTAAACGAGAAAAACATATTGAACCGTTTGTATTTTATCGCCGGATGTATGTTCGTCTTCGGGCTGGCTGTGGTGTTTAAATTGTTGAGCATTCAGTTGGTGCAGGGCGATAAATATCGGGCGTTGGCAACCGAACGCGTGGTTAAGGATGTTGTGATTCCTGCCAATCGGGGCAATGTGTATTCCGTTAACGGGAACTTGCTAGCTACCTCCATTCCTAAATACGATATTCGTTTTGATGCCTTAACGCCAACAGCGACTACTTTCGAAAAATATGTGAAGCCGCTAGCGGATTCGCTTTCAAAATACTCCGGCAAATCGGCAAGCACTTATGAAAAGGCGCTGCGCAGAGCGCGTGCCAATAAAAACCGCTACTATTTGTTGGCCAGAAATATTGGTTATTCCGATTATATCCGATTGAGAAACTTTCCTATGTTGAGTTTGGGGGCTTTCAAAGGCGGATTGATTGTTGAGCAAAAAACAAAAAGAGAGCATCCTATGGGGGCTATTGCGCAGCGTTCCATTGGTTACGAGCGATTTGATGATCAAGGCAATGTTACCCGTGCGGGTATCGATGGGGCTTTCGGGGCGAAATATTTGCGTGGCGTTAATGGGCAGCGCAAAAAGCAAAAAATAGGCAAAGGTCAATGGAAGCCATTGAGCGATGCCAACGAAATTGAGCCTCAGGATGGTTACGATGTTTATACAACGATCGATGTGAATATCCAAGATATTGCGCATCATGCTTTGCTGCGTCAGTTGGAAGAGTATGAGGCCGATCATGGTTGTGTGGTGGTAATGGAAACCAAAACAGGTGAAATTCGTGCCATTTCCAATTTAGGAAGAAATGAAGATGGCCATTATTATGAACGGTTAAACTATGCCGTAGGCGAATCGCACGAGCCAGGTTCTACTTTTAAAGTGATGGCTTTAATGGCGGCTTTGGAAGATAAAGTTGTGGATACTTCTGTGGTAGTCGATACGGGGTTGGGCTACAAACAATTCTACGGAAGGGGTATTTACGATACACACGGTCACGGAAAAATTTCGGTAGCAAGAACGTTGGAGGTGTCTTCAAATATTGGTTTGGCAACAATTGTTGATGAGGGGTATTCCAAAAATCCCAAAAAATTCATCAGTCATTTGAAAGATTGGCATCTCGATGAGCCGTTGGGCTTGCCAATTATTGGTGAGGGAAATCCGGTAATTCCTGAGCCAGGTGATAAAATTTGGAGTAAAAACGCCTTGCCGTCCATGGCATACGGTTACAACCTGAAGTTAACCCCGTTACAAACATTAACGTTTTATAACGCCATAGCCAACAATGGAATTTGGGTGAAACCGAAGTTTATTAAAGAGGTGAAGGAATTGGATAGAGTTATCGAGACTTTTGAAGAAAATGGTTCAGGAGATAAAATCTGTTCTGATAAAACCTTAAAGGAAATCCAGACTATTTTGAAAAATGTGGTGGATCGTGGCACGGGGCGTTCGTTGTATTCAGAATATTTTTCCATGGCAGGGAAAACAGGAACGGCTCAAACTGAATACTGGATGAAAGACTGGAAAGAAAACCGCAGGTATATCTCGTCATTCGCAGGCTATTTTCCGGCTGAAAACCCAAAGTATTCCTGTATTGTGGTAATTCACAAGCCCAGTGTTGCAAAAGGTTATTACGGAGCCGATGTTACTGGGCCGGTTTTTAAACGCATTGCCCAAAAAATATTTACCGATACGCCTATTATCGATGAGGTTGAAAATTTGGAAGTGAAAGTGGCTTCGGTTGAAGAGGAATTCAACGGGTATTACAAAACGGCCCAAACCTATAAAACCATTATGCCGAATGTGGTAGGCTTGCCTGCTATGGATGCTTTGGCATTGCTCGAAAACATGCAGGTGGATGTAAAGGTAAGATTGAATGGTTCGGGAATTGTAAAATCTCAGTCGGTGAACAAAAAAACAAAACTAAAAAATAACCAAACTATAGTATTAACGGCTTCATGAAAACATTAAAAGATATACTTTATAAGGTTTCCATAAACGCTGTGGTGGGCTCGACCGATGTCGAGATTGCTGCCATTCAATTCGATTCCCGAAAGGTGGAAAAAAACGGATTGTTTGTGGCGGTGCGTGGTTTGGTGGCCGATGGGCATCATTTTATTGAAAAATCCATTGAAAGCGGTGCGGTAGTCGTTGTTTGTGAAGCCTTGCCTGAAAAATTAGTGGAGGGCATCACCTATGTGGAGGTGGATGATTCCCAAAAAGCACTTGCGTTTATGGCGTCCAATTTTTACGATGCGCCATCCGAAAACTTGAAACTGGTGGGGGTTACCGGAACCAATGGAAAAACCACCGTGGCCAGTTTGCTGTATCAATTGTTTAAGAAGGCGGGCTATAAAGTGGGGCTGCTATCTACCGTGAAAATTATGGTGGACGATGTGGAGCACAAAGCAACGCACACTACGCCAGATTCACTCACTATCAATAAATATTTAAGTGAAATGAATACTGCGGGCGTTGAGTTTTGCTTTATGGAGGTGAGTTCGCATGGCATCCATCAATACCGAACCGAAGGTTTGCAATTTGAAGGTGGGATTTTTACCAATTTGTCGCATGACCATTTGGATTACCATAAAACCTTTGCGGAATACCGTGATGTGAAAAAGAAATTTTTCGACGGACTGCCAAAAAATGCGTTCGCATTGGTGAATGTGGATGATAAAAATGGGCTGGTGATGTTGCAAAACACACGGGCCAAAAAACAGACTTACGCCTTAAAGCAGTATGCCGATTATAAAGCGCAGATTTTAGAAAATCAGTTTGGCGGTTTGCTGCTGAAAGTAAACGATAGTGAGGTTTGGACACGATTGATTGGGAATTTCAATGCATACAACATATTGGCCATTTACGCTACGGCTGAGTTGTTGGGATTGGAAAAGGTGGAAATTCTAAGATTGATAAGTGATTTGGAAAGCGTAAGTGGTCGTTTTCAATATGTGGTGTCAAATGAAAAAATTACGGCTATTGTCGATTATGCCCATACACCCGATGCGCTTAAAAACGTCTTGGAAACCATCAACAGCATCCGTACCAAAAACGAAGAATTGATTACGGTGGTGGGCTGTGGTGGCGATCGCGATAAAACCAAACGTCCAAAAATGGGGCATATCGCTACGGCGTTGAGCACAAAGGTGATTTTTACGAGTGATAATCCGCGAAGTGAAAACCCAGCTGATATTTTAAAGGATATCGAAGCGGGCGTGGAGCCCCAAAATTTTAAAAAGGCTTTAACGATTGAAGACAGAAAGCAAGCCATAAAAGCGGCCTGCCAAATGGCACGGCCAAATGACATCATTTTAATTGCCGGAAAAGGACACGAAACCTATCAGGAAATTAAAGGTGTACGTTCCGATTTTGATGATTTTAAAATAGTACAAGAATTTTTAAAGCAATTACAAAAATAAATGTCATGCTGAGCGCAGTCGAAGCATCTCAACAAGCAATAACTAATGTTATACTACCTATTTGAATATTTAGAAAAACAGTTCCAGTTTCCGGGGGCGACGCTTTTTGGGTTTTTAACCTTTAGGGCGGCGGCGGCCATGATTTTGTCGTTGTTGATTTCAACCATTTACGGAAAACGGATCATTCGGTTTTTGATAAAACAGCAAGTAGGCGAAACGGTGCGCGATCTAGGCCTGCAAGGGCAAAGCGAAAAAGCTGGAACGCCAACCATGGGCGGGATTATCATCATTTTGGCGACTTTAATTCCGGTGCTGCTGTTGGCGAAACTAGAGAATATTTACATCGTCCTTTTAATTGTGACCACGCTTTGGATGGGTGCTATCGGCTTTGTTGATGACTACATCAAAAAATTCAAAAACGATAAAGAAGGGCTAAAAGGTCGGTTTAAAGTAATGGGGCAAATCGGTCTAGGGCTTATTGTCGGTGCGACTTTGTTTTTCAGTCCCGATGTGACCATGAAGGAAAAGCTGCCAGTTGAAGAGCAAAAGGTGTTGTTGGCTGAAAATCCAGATCTAGAACCCGCAAAACTGTTTAAAGCGGAAGAGAAGTCTACCAAAACAACGATTCCTTTTGTAAAGGGGAATGAGTTCGACTATGCAAAAGTCATCACTTGGATCAGTCCGAATTTAGAAAAATACGCATGGGTAGTATTTATTTTGGTAGCCATTTTTATTATCACGGCAGTTTCAAACGGTGCCAATCTTACCGACGGTATTGATGGATTGGCAGCGGGCACTTCGGCAATAATCGTCCTTACGCTGGGCATATTTGCATGGGTTTCGGGTAACATCATTTTTTCGGAATACTTAAACATTATGTACATCCCCCGCGTGGAGGAAATCACCATTTACATTGCCGCATTTGTTGGAGCGCTCATCGGGTTTTTGTGGTACAATACCTTTCCGGCGCAAGTGTTTATGGGTGATACGGGAAGTTTGACTATCGGCGGAATAATTGCAGTAATAGCCATCGCAGTGCGAAAGGAATGGCTTATTCCGGTGTTGTGCGGCATTTTCTTGGCTGAAAATTTATCGGTAGTGATGCAGGTGAGTTGGTTCAAGTACACGAAAAAGAAATATGGTGAGGGGCGTCGCATTTTCAAAATGTCGCCACTGCACCATCATTATCAAAAATTGGGCTATCACGAAAGCAAAATCGTCACCCGATTTTGGATTATTGGAATTCTATTGGCCATCGTGTCGATAGTAACACTGAAAATTAGGTAGCAAGGGTGTCATGCTGAGCGCAGTCGAAGCATCTTAAGAAAAGGAATGAGAATGACAAAAAAGCGATTGGTGATATTAGGCGGCGGAGAAAGCGGTGTAGGAACGGCGCTTTTGGGAAAAGCAAAAGAATGCGAGGTATTCGTTTCCGATAAAGGAAGAATAAAAGAGAAATATAAACAAGTTCTTATAAATAATGGGATTGATTGGGAGGATGAAACCCATACGGAATCAAAAATTATGAATGCCGATTTGGTGATGAAAAGCCCCGGTATTCCTGATAAAGTAGCTTTAGTGAAGCAAATCCGTGAAAACGGAATTCCGGTAGTTTCAGAGATTGAATTTGCAGCAAAATTCACCGATGCCACACTGGTGGCCATTACGGGGAGTAACGGCAAAACCACCACGGCCACGTTAACGCATCATTTGTTAAAACAGGAGTTAAGCGTGGGTTTGGCGGGCAACATCGGCGATAGTTTTGCGAAGCAGGTTTTGAAAGGTGGTTTTGAAACTTACGTATTGGAAGTGAGCAGTTTTCAGTTGGACGACATTGTCGATTTTAAACCAAAAATTGCGGTAATCACCAACATCACGCCCGATCATTTAGATCGGTACGACTACAATTTTGAAAATTATATACGGTCGAAATTCAGAATCGCGGAAAATCAAACGAAAGAAGATTTTTTGATTTATGATGCCGATGATGAGGTTGTTGTCAATCATTTAAAAAATCATCCGGTTCAATCCACATTATTGCCGTTTTCATTGGAAAAGAAAATTGAAAATGGCGCATATTACGAAAATAAAGAGATTAAAATAACAATAAATAACACACAGATCATTATGCCAACAACAAAACTAGCATTGGAAGGTAAGCACAAT
The DNA here is from genome assembly GCA_040429635.1 of Tamlana crocina. Classification (NCBI taxonomy): domain Bacteria; kingdom Pseudomonadati; phylum Bacteroidota; class Flavobacteriia; order Flavobacteriales; family Flavobacteriaceae; genus Tamlana; species Tamlana crocina. The sequence goes on from CP158972.1 coordinate 988,880, forward strand.
ATAAAGAATGCCATGGCGGCTTCAACCGTGGCGCACCTGCTTAAAATAAGAAAGCAAACTATTCGCGAAAGTTTAGAGAACTTTCAGGGGGTTGAGCATCGATTGGAGCAAGTGTTAAAAATTAATAAAGTTCAATATATAAACGACTCGAAGGCTACAAACGTCAATGCCACATATTATGCTTTGGAAAGTATGGATGCGCCTACCGTTTGGATTGTTGGTGGTGTAGATAAAGGCAATAATTACGAGGAATTGTTCTCTTTTGTGAATGAAAAAGTAAAGGCGATTATTTGTTTGGGTGTGGACAATGAAAAACTGCTGAAAACTTTCGGCAATATGGTTGATGTGATTGTTGAAACCCAGTTTATGAGCGAAGCGGTGAAGATTGCCTACAAGTTGGCCGAATCTGGTGATAATGTACTGCTGTCACCCGCTTGTGCGAGTTTCGATTTGTTTGAAAATTACGAAGACCGAGGACGTCAATTTAAAGACGCGGTAAGGAATTTGTAAAAGCCCATCTTAATCTTCTCAAAGGAAGAAGCTGTTGAGGTTAAAAAGTTGAATGATTTAAAAAAAAAGAAATTCCCGATTGGGGAAATATTTGAATACTAATGCAAAACCTGTTTAAAAACATAAAGGGCGATCGGTTAATATGGGCTATAGTAGCGCTGTTGGCTATTTTGTCGTTTTTGCCGGTTTACAGTGCGGCCAGTAATTTGGCCTACAAAGGAGGTGGAAGCAGTACGTTTGCATTTTTTGTGAAGCATTTTGTGCATTTACTTCTCGGCTTTTTTATCATGTATGGTGTGCACAAAATCCCGTACCGATATTTTAAGGGGCTGTCGTTGATTATGATTCCTATTGTGTTGGTGTTGTTGGGTATTACCATGTTGCAAGGCACAACTATTGAAGGTGCCAATGCCAGTCGATGGATACAGATTCCGTTTGTGGGGATGTCGTTTCAAACGTCAACCTTGGCGGCTGTGGTATTGATGGTGTATGTGGCGCGGTATATGTCGAAAATAAAGGATGAAGAAGTAACTTTTAAGTCGTCTATTCTACCGCTTTGGATGCCGGTTTTTTTGGTATTGATTTTAATTCTGCCTGCGAACTTTTCAACAGCGGCCATCATGTTTTTAATGGTGTTGATATTGGTGTTTTTAGGTGGATATCCCGTTCGGTATTTGGCAGTGATTGTCGGCTCGGGCATTTTGGTGTTAACCCTGTTTGTTTTAATAGCCAAAGCGTTTCCAGAGGCTATGCCAAACCGTGTGGATACATGGATGGGGCGTATTGAAAGTTTTTCAAATCCTGAAGATACCGAAGCCGATTATCAAATTGAAAAAGCAAAAATAGCAATTGCTACTGGCGGAATACAGGGGGTTGGCCCCGGGAAAAGTATGCAGAAGAACTTTCTGCCGCAGTCGTCATCCGATTTTATTTTCGCGATTATTATAGAGGAGTATGGGTTAATTGGCGGATTCATCATCATGACCTTGTATTTGTGGCTGTTGTTCAGAATTGTCATTGCTGCCCAAAAGGCCGATACCGTTTTTGGTAAGCTGTTGGTTTTGGGTGTGGGGTTGCCCATCGTTTTTCAGGCTTTAATCAATATGGCTGTTGCGGTAGAATTATTCCCGGTAACGGGGCAAACCTTACCATTGATTAGTAGCGGGGGAACCTCCATTTGGATGACCTGCTTGGCTATTGGAATTATTTTGAGTGTAAGTGCAAAAAGGGAAGAGATAAAGGAAAAAGAAACGGGTGAAGAGAATGAAGAAAATCCGTTGGAAATTCTCAGCGAAGCTTTATGAAATCACGATATACGATTTTAGATTTACGATTTGAGCATGAAACAAATATTAAAAGATAGAACAAAAAAATATGCTGTAGATTGCTGGAAGCTTTGTTCTAAGTTTCCGGTGTCAAGAGAGTATAGCGCATTTTGCAATCAGTTGATAAGGTGTTCGAGCTCGGTAGGGGCAAACTATAGGGCGGCTTGTCGGGCGAAATCAACAGCCGATTTTATAAATAAATTAAAGATAGTTGAAGAGGAGGCGGATGAGAGTATGTATTTTTTGGAGTTGTTTTTAGAAATAGGAGCAATAGAACAAGATGAGATAAAGCGATTGCATAAAGAGGCAGACGAATTGCTGGCAATTGTAGTGGCGTCTATTAAAACGCTGAGAAATCGTAAATCGTAAATGGTGAATCGTAAATCGAAAACATATAAAATTATTCTATCGGGTGGTGGCACCGGCGGACATATTTATCCGGCTATAGCCATTGCCAACGAACTGAAATCGCGTTTTCCGGACGCTGAATTTTTGTTTGTTGGGGCGAAGGGCCGCATGGAGATGGAGAAAGTGCCGCAGGCTGGATATAGGATTGAAGGGCTTTGGATTTCTGGTATTCAACGCAAACTGACTTTGAAGAATTTGAGTTTTCCGTTTAAGGTGATGAGCAGTTTGTGGAAGGCAAGAAAAATAGTAAACGCGTTTAGGCCTGATGTTGCTATTGGAACGGGAGGGTTCGCCAGTGGGCCGTTATTGCATGTGGCGGCTTCAAAAGGTATTCCGACGTTAATTCAGGAGCAAAATTCGTTTCCTGGAATAACCAATAAACTATTGGCAAAAAAAGCCTATAAAATATGTGTGGCGTACGATAATTTGGAACGCTTTTTTCCGAAGGATAAAATGGTAAAGACAGGGAACCCGGTGCGTCAAGGTTTGTTGGATGTGGAAACCAAAACATTAGAAGCCAAAGATTTTTTCGGTTTAAAACACGGAAAATATACGCTTTTGGTAATCGGTGGAAGTTTGGGTTCGCGCCGCATCAATGAATTAATTGAAAAGGAATTGGATTTTTTCGACACCCAAAACGTCCAAATCATTTGGCAATGTGGTAAGCTGTATTATCAACAATATAAAATTTATAATAACACCAAAAACGTTCAGGTTTTTGAGTTTTTAAATAATATGGATTTTGCCTATGCGGCTGCTGATTTGGTGATTTCGAGGGCTGGAGCGAGTTCGGTGTCCGAGCTTTGCATCGTTGGTAAACCCGTTATTTTTATACCGTCGCCCAATGTGGCCGAAGATCATCAAACCAAAAACGCCATGGCGATTGTGGATAAAAATGCGGCCATGATTATCAAGGAAGAAGATTTGGATGCCGATTTTGAAAATAAGTTTTCGCAGTTGGTGGCTTCTTCCGATAGGCAAAAAGAATTGAGTAAAAACATAAAACAATTGGCGTTGATGAATGCCACAAAAGAAATTGCGGACGAGGTTGAAAAACTTTTGAAAGAACAAAAATGAACTTAAACCAGTTAAAAAATATTTATTTCATCGGTATTGGCGGCATTGGCATGAGTGCCTTGGCGCGCTATTTCCAAGCTGGGGAAAAGTTTGTGGCGGGTTACGATAAAACGCCAACCGATTTGACTACCGAGTTGCAAAATGCCGGTATTGAGGTGCATTTTGAAGATGCCGTTGAAAACATTCCAGAGGTGTGTTTGGAAAAAGAAAGCACCTTAATCGTTTACACGCCAGCAATTCCGAAAGGGCATAAAGAGTTGAATTATTTTATTGATAACGGCTTTCAAGTGGTAAAACGTTCCAAACTTTTGGGGTTGATTACTGAGAATACCTTCTGTTTGGCGGTTGCTGGAACGCACGGTAAAACCACCACGACTAGTATTTTGGGGCACTTATTGCGCGAGAGCAGTGTGCCGCTTACTGCCTTTTTGGGTGGAATTAGCGAAAACTACAATTCAAATTTAATTCTTGAAGGAACAGATGTAAGTGTGGTTGAGGCTGATGAGTTCGATCGTTCGTTTTTAACCTTGTCACCTAATTTTGCGGGTATTACTTCGATGGATGCGGACCATTTGGATATTTATGGCGATGCCGACGCGCTGAAAAGTTCGTTCACGGATTTTTCAAAAAGAATTAAGCCCGGCGGAAAATTATTTGTAAAAAACGGTTTGCCATTAAGCGGTATAACCTACGGTATTGAAGACGATTCGGATTACACCATTCAGAATATAAAAATAAAAAACGGAAGTTACATTTTTGATGTTAAAACACCAGAAATACGGCTTGAAAAATTAGAATTTAACCTACCTGGTAGACATAATTTGTCGAATGCTTTGTTAGCCTTGGCGATGGCTGTAGAATATGGTTGCCCGCACCAACAGCTCGCCAAAGCTTTAGCATCTTACAAGGGCGTGAAACGTCGTTTTTCAACCCATGTTAAAACCGAAAATTTGGTGTACATAGACGATTATGCACACCATCCTGAAGAAATAAACGCTGCCCACCAAGCCGTTAGGGAGATGTACCCGAACAAAAAGGTCTTGGCGGTTTTTCAGCCGCATTTGTTTAGTCGTACGCGCGATTTTATTGATGGCTTTGCTACAAGTTTGTCTCAGTTCGATGAACTCTTGTTATTGGATATTTATCCGGCCCGAGAGTTGCCCATTGAAGGAGTGACTTCAAAATGGTTGTTGGAAAAAGTGAGCAATGAACATAAAAAACTGATTGACAAACAAGAACTGATTTCAGAAATACAAAAAAGCGATGCGCAAGTGGTGTTGACCATAGGCGCCGGAGATATTGGAGAAGAAGTAAAACGGATTAAAAAAGCATTGAGCCGTGAAGATTAACTGGAATTACATAAAAATGCTGATTTTGTTGGTGTTGGTAGTCTTTTTGTTTGCCTTTGCATCAAAGCGAAATGGTGCACGCAAAATTTCCAGTCCTAATGTGCATTTTATGGGCGAAAACAATCTGTTTATTACCAATGAGGCTGTTAGTAAGTTGTTAATACAAAATTCTAAAGGCGTTAAAAATCTAGCCAAAGAAACTTTAGTTTTGAATGAATTAGAGAATGCCCTCAAATCTAATCCAATGATAAAGACTGCAGAAGTGTATGTTACTGTAAATGGTACACTTAATGCTGACATAGAACAAAAAACACCTATTGCCAGAGTAAGTACAAATGCGTCTTATTACATTGATGACGAAGGTTCGTTCATGCCGCTGTCAAACAATTATTCCGCTAGAGTGCCATTGGTTACCGGTTATGTAGAAAAAAATAATTTAAACAACGTCTATAAAATAGCACGTAAAGTGAGGTTGGACGGGTTTTTGAATAAGCACGTAATCGAAATTCATCAAGACCTCAATAAACAACTTTATTTAAAGCTAAGGCAGTGCCCGTTTACAGTAAAGTTGGGCGATGCCAATTTTTTAGACAGAAAAATAAATAACCTAAAGGCGTTTTATAGCAAAAACCTTAAAGACAAAACATTGAATGGTTACAGTAAAGTGAATTTGCAGTTTGAAAACCAAGTTATATGTACTAAAATTTAAACTATGGAGCATAATTTAGCAGTTGGATTAGACATAGGGACCACAAAAATTGTGGCGATGATTGGTCGTAAGAATGAATACGGCAAGGTCGAAATTTTTGGTATTGGTCGATCTAAAAGTCTGGGTGTTCACCGTGGTGTGGTCAATAACATTACCCAGACTATTCAGTCAATTCAACAGGCTGTACAAGAGGCCGAAGCTGCTGCAGATATAAAAATTGAAGATGTTACCGTAGGTATTGCTGGACAGCATATAAGAAGCCTTCAGCATAGCGATTACATCACTAGAGCAAATTCCGAAACGGTTATTGATGATGACGATATCGATAGATTGATCGGACAAGTGCATAAATTGGTCATGCTTCCGGGTGAGGAAATCATCCATGTGCTTCCGCAGGAATACAAAGTAGATGGGCAGGCCGAAATTAAGGAGCCTATTGGTATGTATGGCGGGCGTTTGGAAGCCAATTTCCATGTGGTAGTTGGTCAAGTATCGTCCATCAGAAATATTGGGCGCTGTGTGCAAAGCTCCGGTTTAAATTTAGAGGGAATCACACTTGAGCCTTTAGCGTCGGCCAATGCCGTTCTGAGCCAAGAAGAAAAAGAAGCAGGTGTGGCGCTAATCGATATAGGTGGCGGAACCACAGATTTAGCCATTTTTAGAGACGGCATTATTCGCCATACGGCAGTGATCCCTTTCGGAGGAAATGTGATTACCGAAGATATTAAAGAAGGCTGTTCCATCATTGAAAAACAAGCCGAATTGCTGAAGATAAAATTCGGTTCCGCTTGGCCAGGTGAAAACAAGGATAACGAAATCGTGTCCATTCCTGGTTTAAGAGGTCGTGAGCCCAAAGAAATCACCTTGAAAAACCTTTCGAAAATCATTCACGCCCGTGTGGTTGAAATTATCGAACAGGTGTATGTAGAGATAAAGAATTACGGCCACGAAGAGCAAAAGAAAAAATTGATTGCCGGTATTGTGTTAACTGGTGGTGGTAGCCAATTGAAGCATTTAAAGCAGTTGGTGGAGTACATTACGGGAATGGATACCCGAATTGGTTACCCCAACGAGCATTTAGCAGGCGATAGTGACGACGATATTACCAGCCCGCTATTTGCAACGGCTGTTGGTTTGGTGTTGGACGGCCTAAAACGAAACGAAAGAAAAAAAATAGAGCAACAAGAGGAAGAAAAACAAGCTGAAAATGAAGCGACTCCAAATGACGAGGAAGAAGAGGTTAAGCCAAAACCGATTAAAGAGCGACGTTCATTTTTAGATAAATTAACCGAACGCGTTAAAGATTTTTTAGATAACGCAGAGTAGTATTTTTTTGAATCCATTGAAATAAATATAGAGTACAAACCCCAAAAAAGAGAATTTTATGAGCAGCAGAAAAGAATTCGACAGTATCGCATTTGATTTACCTAAAAACCAATCAAGTGTCATTAAAGTTATCGGCGTTGGCGGTGGTGGAAGCAATGCCATAAACCACATGTTCCAACAGGGCATAAAAGGTGTAGATTTTTATATCTGTAATACTGATTCGCAAGCCCTGCAAAACAGTGGTGTGCCCAACAAAATTCAACTCGGTGTGAATTTAACCGAAGGCTTAGGGGCAGGGGCCAACCCAGAAATTGGAGAACAAGCTGCGCTAGAGAGTTACGACGATATCACACAAATGCTCGATACCAATACCAAAATGGTTTTTATCACCGCCGGAATGGGTGGTGGTACTGGTACAGGAGCCGCACCTATAATTGCGAAAATGGCCAAAGACCTTGATATTTTAACGGTGGGCATTGTAACCATGCCGTTTCAGTTTGAAGGCCGTATGCGTATTGAACAGTCGCAAAAAGGTATCGAAAGACTTAGAGATGTAGTGGATTCATTAATCGTAATAAATAACAATAAACTTCGTGAGGTTTACGGGAATTTGGGCTTTAAGGCTGGGTTCTCTAAGGCAGATGAAGTGCTATCTACAGCTGCTCGTGGTATAGCCGAAGTTATTACGCACCACTACACACAAAACATCGATTTACGAGATGCCAAAACCGTTTTAAGTAACAGCGGAACGGCCATTATGGGGTCGGCACTGGCATCGGGTCAAAACCGTGCGCAGGAAGCCATCAGAAAAGCCTTGGATTCGCCGTTGTTGAACGACAATAAAATCACCGGAGCCAAAAACGTATTGTTGCTTATTGTTTCCGGAACTCAAGAAATCACCATTGATGAAATTGGTGAAATAAACGACCACATTCAAAATGAAGCTGGCCATGGCGCCAATATCATTATGGGGGTTGGTGAAGACGAAGCGCTTGAAGAATCTATTGGCGTAACCATCATTGCTACGGGTTTTAACATCGAGCAACAAGACGAAATTTCAAATACCGAAACCAAAAAAGTGGTACATTCTTTAGGTGAAGACCAAGAGTTTCAACCCAAGGAAAAAGAGCCCGTTATCATTGCGCCAAACATAGAATTAGAAAAGAAAGAAGAGCCACAAGTGGTTCGCCATACTTTGGATTTGGAGATAGAGGAAGAAGACATTAATCCGTTGCCAAAACCTGCGCCAAAGCGCCAAATTGATAATGCCTCACAAGCTGCAAAAGATTTCAATTTGATTCCTACTTCAGAAATTATAAAAAATATGGACGTGGTTTATGAAGAAGTTAGTGCTAGCATCGAAGAGGAAGAAGATTTCATTATCAAGCCGGTTACCCGAATGGATGCTGAAAGTAATGAAAATAAGAAAATAGAAAAGCAAGTGGATGAGGTTGAGGAAGAACAACAAATTACGCTGACTTTTGATTTGCCCATTTCAGAAAAGAAAGAGGAAAGCAAGCCCAAACAGCAAAACGTAATATCTTACGATTTGGATGAAGAGGAAGTAAAAGATGTAAAGGTGAATGATTATGTTGAAATCATCACTGTTAATGAAACCAATGAAACTGGCGATATCCATTACGCTTTGGATGATTATGAAGAAGTGGAATCGGCCATGAACGAGAAATCTTCAAAATCAAAACATCAGATAGAGGAAATCGATCAGGAAGTGGTTTTTGAAAAGAAGGTAGTAAAAGCACTTGAGCCACAAGAGCAGGAGGAAGACATCGACCCGATGAACACGCCAATTTCTGAGTTGTTGAAAGAGCGTGCCGCAGAGCGTAGACGGAAAATGAAGGACTTCAATTATAAATTCAATACGTCTAAAATTGATGATATTGAAAAAGTGCCGGCATACAAACGTCAAGGTCTGGATTTGAGCAATGCCAGACATTCTTCGGATAACGATATGTCTCGAACAAGCATCGGTACAGATGATAATGATGATATAAAATTGAGAAGCAACAATTCGTTTTTGCACGATAACGTAGATTAAAAATTCAGAATTTAACCACTGTGTTTGTCTCTCACCCCGAAAAGCCCTCACTTTTCGGGTTTTTTTATGTTTAGTTATTTCGGCTTAGCCAATTTTCATTTTGTAGAAGAAAATATTGATGCCGTTCTTGCTAAGGCAGAAATCTATGTTTATCTTCGCAGCTCTATTAGTCGTTAAAACATGAGTTTACAGCAAGAAGTAATGTCGGCTTTAAAAGAAGCCATGAAATCTAAAGACCAAACAGCTCTTACGGCTTTGCGTGCCATAAAATCTGCTATTTTATTGGCGCAAACCGAAAGTGGAGCCAAGGAAGAATTATCAGAGGAGCAGGAGCTTAAAATACTTCAAAAACAAGTAAAACAACGTCGTGACAGTGCTGCTGTTTATTTAGAGCAGGGCAGGGAGGATTTGGCAGCTCCAGAATTGGCTGAGGCCGATGTGATTTCCCAATTTTTACCAGAAGCCCTTTCTGAAGAAGAAATTGAAAAAGTAGTTGTGGCTACTATTGAGCAAACTGGTGCAGAAGGCATGAAAGATATGGGAAAAGTAATGGGTATTGTTAGCCAGGAATTGGCTGGTCAAGCCGATGGTAAAACTATTTCGGCTATAGTAAAAGCTAAATTATCTTAAAATAAAAATATTATATCTGCTTTCGCAGGTGTTAACGGCCCCGTGGCGCAACTGAATAGCGCATCAGATTTCGGCTCTGAGGGTTGGGGGTTTGAATCCCTCCGGGGTCACAAAAAACTCCACTTAAATTTTAAGTGGAGTTTTTTTATTGGTTAAACAAAAAAAATGTGCCATTTTTAGACTTTCCTAAAATTAAAACCTAACCACAGGGAGTCAATGTTAATCGATCAATCTGCTCTACATTCTTTTATTGGATATTTTATTTTAGGGCTGTTGGTATGCGGCGTGGTCGTATTGCTGTTGATTTATATAAGAAGAGTCATTACTGCAATTTTAGATTCTGCAGAAACGCTTTACGCATCAATTTCAAAACGCCCATTGTTTGTACATTTCTATTTATTTAAAAGAAAATTGAATATAGAGCAGATTCGTATCCTGGAAAATCATTTTACTTTTTATAATCGATTGGATGCCAAATATAAGCGTTACTTTCGGCATCGGGTGGCAACTTTTATTAAGAAAAAGAATTTTCAGGGGAAAGAAGGTTTTGTAATCACTGAAGAAGTGAAGGTACTTGTCTCTGCAACGGCGGTTATGCTCACTTTTGGTTTTAGGAAGTACCTTATTGACTACGTTAAATTCATATTGGTGTATCCAACAAAGTATTTTTCCCAGATAAATAAGACATACCACAAAGGCGAGTATAATGCCCAATTAGAAACTTTGGTGCTGTCTTGGGACAACTTCCAAGAAGGTTTTAGAATTGAAGACGATAAGCTTAATTTAGGTATTCACGAGTTTGCCCATGCCATTCATTATAGTAGTATCAAACAAGAGGATATCAACTCCATAATTTTTGTTGATACATTTAACGAACTACGGGAGGAGCTTGCAGTAAATCAGCATTTAAAAAACGAATTGGTATCTTCAAACCTAATAAGAAGCTATGCTTTAACAAATGATGCCGAACTGTTGGCTGTTGTTATTGAAACATTTATCGAAGCTCCCCAAGCATTCTTAGGCTTGTTTCCCGAGGTTTACGGCAAGCTAAGGCAAATGCTCAATTTTGACTTCAACGGGTATTAGCAAGGTAATCTTTAAACTTTTAAATTGGCGGATTTTTTAAGGCCTATCAATTGTGTTTTAGGTTTTTCAAATGATTGGCCACATGATTTTTATCATACATTTTCAGGTTTTTGATTGGTAATTTAGTCATACTAACAAAAACACAAAAGTTATGATACGGAATGCGCCAGTTTCAATAATAATGACCGAGCATGTTATTACATTAAACAAAAGAGACAGTTTGGAAAAGGCAGAATACTTGTTTAAGCACCATAAAATAAGACATATTCCGGTGGTAGACAAAAGTAAGGTAATAGGTATGCTTAGCTTTACAGATTTATTGCGGCTAAGTTTCGCAGATGTTACCAATGAAACAGATACAGCCGTAGATGTTATGGTGTATAATTTATTTACTATTGAACAAGTTATGAAACGCAATGTAGTTACTGTTACTACCTCAAACACCATAAAGGAAGTCGCCGAAATTTTGGCCATAAGAGAGTTCCATGCCTTGCCAGTGGTTGATAATAATAGTTTGGCGGGAATTGTAACCACAACAGACCTCATAAAATATTTACTAAAACAATTTTAAGAGGAAGTAATAATTGGTTGTGTATTACTTAAAATTTAAAGAAAATCCATAAATGTAAAATTTCTGTTAAATGGAAAGAAGCTAACATCTAAAATGTGTTTTTAAAACGTAAATGGGGGTAACTAATTAATTATAAAAATTTATGGCCCCTAAACACAATGCTTCAAAACCTACAACACCAAAAAAACAAATAAAAAATTTAAAGAGTCGATTCGCTTCATTTTTCAATAGCCACGGAAAGACCGATAACCCTCAGAATAGAATAGTCCTTTTGAGCACATTTCTATTTATAATCATGGGGGTTTATATGTTTTCGGTATTCCACAACGATTTTGAACAAGTTAACGCCGAACGCATGAGTACCACCCCTGGGATGATTTTCTTGGGCATAGGGCTGCTTCTTTTATTGTTTAAGGCCTTTTATTTCATTTTTATGGCATTCAATTTTTTAAAGTACAAAGCCATTCCGTCGGTAACCGATAGCGAATTGCCCACATGTACCGTAATTGTTCCTGCCTATAATGAGGGCAAGCAGGTTTGGGATACTTTAATGAGTTTGGCTGAGAGTAATTACCCAAAAAGCAAAATACAATTACTGGCCATTGACGATGGTAGTTTGGATGACACTTGGGACTGGATGAAGGATGCCAAGGAAAAATTGGGAGACCGATTAGAGATTTACCAACAGCCCCAAAACCAAGGTAAACGCCACGCGTTGTACAGAGGATTCCATTTGGGAACGGGAGAGGTATTTGTAACCGTCGATAGCGATTCTGTTGTTACGGTCGATACCCTTAGAAATCTCGTTTCGCCGTTTGTTAATAATGAGCAATGTGGTGCCGTAGCCGGGAATATAAGGGTGCTGAATAACAAAAAAGAAATGCTACCAAAAATGTTGGACGTTAGTTTTGTAATGAGTTTTGAGTTTGTACGTTCGGCCGAAAGCAAATTGAATTCTGTGTTGTGTACTCCAGGTGCATTGGCGGCCTACAGAAGCACTGCGGTACATAAATGCCTTCCGGAGTGGATCAATCAAACTTTTATGGGACAACCTTCGGATATTGGAGAAGACCGCGCCATGACCAACATGATTTTGAAACAAGGTAATCACGTTCTGTTCCAGCGAAATGCAGTGGCCTACACCAATGTACCTGAAAAATATCCAGGGCTTTATAAAATGTTTATTCGTTGGGGACGCAGTAACGTTCGTGAAAATATAGCCATGGCCAAATACGTTTTTACCAATTTTAGGGAAGGCAGCAAATTTGGAAGCCGATTGCTGTTTTTTGCCCAATCACTCAGAATCATTATGAGCTATCCTTTGGTGTTATTTATGTTGTTTTTTGTATTGACGCATCCGCTGTTGTTTTTGGGGTCAACGATGTTGAGTATTCTAATTATTTCATCGTTTTCTGTATTGTTTTATGCGCACCGTTACGAAATAAAGGAATCTGTTTGGGCATACACCTACAGCGTATTTTATACTTTTGGTCTGTTCTGGATTACACCTTACGCTATTGCAACGGCAAGCAGAAGAGGGTGGCTAACACGAGGTTTGGCCGAGAAAAAGTAAAACGCCTTTCTTATTCTTTTAAAGAAAATATACTTAATTTCAGACGCGCCAAAATCAACTTTTGGCGCGTTTTTGCTTTAAAACTCTCAATTTGTCACCGACATTGTGTCAGTTTTGGCTGTAAGTTAAGAATTTTAAATTATCATATACTCAAACATTTGAGTAGTTTTCTTCAAAATATTTCAACAAAAACGATAAAAGCATTCAATTCCCAAAATTCTTAAAATCAAAATTTCATTTTGGCACTGTCGCACAGATGTTGTGGTTTAATAGTCGATAAAAAAGTTTATTAACTAAAAAACATTTATGAAAGTATTAGTAATTGGAGCAGGAAATATGGGTTTAACTTACTCTGAGGGCATGGCAAGTTCGCCGCTTTTGAGCAAACACAAACTCAAAATATACGACACTGATCCAAAAAAAATTACAACTTTAAGAGAAGACGGACGATTTGATGTATATGACAATTTAGACGATTGCCTGCCCAAGGCAGATATCGTTTTTGTAGCCGTAAAACCATATCACAGTGATGGTTTGTTCGAGCAAATGAAACCCATGTTGAACAAAGAGCAAGTTATTGTATCTTTAATGGCGGGGGTAACTATTGAAACCATCCAAGGAAAATTGGAGGTGCCAAAAGTAATTAGAACGATGCCTAATTTGCCGGCACAGGTTGGTAAGGGTGTAACATCTTACACGGAATCTGAGAGTGTTTCAAAAATCGAACTCATTATGGTTCGAAATTTATTGGACACCACAGGGACATCCATACACGTAAGCACCGAAAAGTTTATAGATGCTTCCACCGGAATTTCGGGTAGCGGGCCGGCATACGTATTCTATTTTATGCAATCTATGCTGGAGGCGGCCCAAAAAATGGGTTTTTCAGATTACGATTCTAGAGTGTTGGTTACCAATACTTTTGAAGGAGCGATAGAGCTGTTCAACCAGTCTGATATTTCTCCCCAAACTTGGATCAGTAGAGTGGCTTCTAAAGGAGGAACCACACAGGCCGCCATAGATTCAATGGAAGATAATAACGTAAAACAGTTGATTCAAGAAGGCGCTTACGCTGCTTTTGATAGAGCTGTGGAATTAGGAAAAGCAAAATAACATGGCAGACGACGATATTAAAAGAGTGGTGGTTAAGGTAGGGACCAATGTACTAACCAACCGCGATAACCGTATTTTAGGTCCTGTATTACGCGAGTTGGTAAGGCAAATTTTTGTGCTTTACGAACGCGGCATTATGGTGGTATTGGTGTCATCAGGTTCGGCCATTGCCGGTCGCGAAGTTTTGGGGTCAACCAAAATAACCGATAAATCAATACGCAGGCAGGTATATTCATCTGTTGGTCAGCCCCGATTGATGCGCTATTACTACAATATTTTCCATGATTATGGAATGCAATGTGCCCAAGTGTTGGCCACAAAACGTGATTTCGACCCTGGTTTGCACCGCGAAAATATGATTAATTGTTACGAAGGTTTATTGTCCGAAGGTGTAATTCCTATTGCAAATGAGGACGATGCCGTATCGTTAACCATGTCGATGTTTTCAGATAACGACGAGTTGGCCAGTTTGGTTGCCGAATTGATTGATGCCGATAGATTGATTATATTGTCGGATACCGACGGTTTATATACCGGCCATCCAGACGATGAAGATTCTGAAAAGCTACATGAAGTTAAAGGAGATGAAAACGTTGAAAAATACGTTCAGGCTTCCAATAAAAAAGAAGGTGAAGGCCGAGGAGGCATGGCTTCAAAAATTAAAATAGCAAAAGGTACCGCGAAAAAAGACATCCCAACCTATATCGCAAACGGAAAACGTGAAAATGTTATCGTAGATATTATTGATGATAAAGAAATTGGTACTAAATTTATACACTAAAAAATAACCAGATGAAACTTTTAAGTTCAGACATAAAAAATAAGGTACTCCAATCTATGATTGATATTATAGATCGGGAGCGCGACAATATCATTAAAGCTAACCAAAAGGATTTGGATGCTTTTAACCGAGACGATCAGGCGCTTTACGACCGATTGGTAGTAAACGAAGCCAAAGTAGACGGCATGATCCAGGCGATTAAGGAGGTTAAGGAGCAGGACGACCCGGTTGGAAAGGAAATTTCGAACGTTACTTTGGATAGTGGTTTGAAAATAACTAATAAAACAGCTCCTTTCGGAACGATTTTGATTATTTACGAATCTAGACCAGATGTGACTATTGAAGCGGCTGTACTAGCTTTTAAGGCCAATAATAAAATTTTATTAAAAGGCGGAAAGGAAGCGATTAACAGTAACTTGATTTTAGAAAAATGTTGGCACGAAGCTTTGGAAGAAAATGGCCTGTCTAAAGAATGGATCAGGCTATTGCACCTTCAGCGTGAGGAAACGCAAGAGTTTTTAAGAAACCCAACAGAACCATTAGATTTAATTGTGCCACGTG
Source organism: Tamlana crocina (assembly GCA_040429635.1). NCBI lineage: Bacteria > Pseudomonadati > Bacteroidota > Flavobacteriia > Flavobacteriales > Flavobacteriaceae > Tamlana > Tamlana crocina. The sequence continues at coordinate 1,003,955 of CP158972.1, forward strand.
GCGGTGAGCGTCTCATTAAGTTTGTGAAAGACCACGCTAGCTGTGCCGTATTGGTGAGTGGTCGTGGTAACAACTTTTTATACGTATCTGAAGATGCCGATTGGGAAAAAACCATCAAAGTTTTGGTTAACGCCAAAACCCATAAAATTTCGGGTTGTAATGCTTTAGATAAAGTTTTAATCAATAAAAACATCCCGAATTATGAGGCTAAGTTAAAAGAGCTTCAGGAGGTTTTAAAAAGTGTTAATGTTAATATTTTGGTTGATGGAAACATCGGAAAAACCTTAACCGATGAAGCCCAAATTCCAGATGAAGATACTTGGTACGAAGAGTTTTTGGCATTGAAAATAGTACTTGCCGAAGTCAGCTCGCTGGATGAAGCTATTGAAAAAGTAAATAAGTATTCAGGAGGGCATTCCGCAGCTATTCTAACGGAAGATAAAGATAAGGCCACTTTGTTTATGGAACAGGTGGACAGTGCAGCGGTTTATCATAACGCTTCAACACGATTTACCGATGGCGGGCAAATGGGCGTAGGAGCCGAGTTGGCTATTAGTACCGATAAATTACATCACCGCGGTCCATTAGGATTAAAGCAGTTGGTTACCAATAAATACTATGTTTTTGGTGATGGGCATGTAAGGGTTTAAATTATAATGTCACTGCAGAACCACTTGTTTATCAGGTGGTTCTGTGTATTAATAAAACGTTAAACCATTCAAAATAGTTGTTTTTCACAAGATTTTTGTTATACTATATGTTATGGTTTATACAGACAAAGAAAAATACTCAGACGTTTTAGAAGACTCGATCGCTTACCTCGAAAATCACGGTTTTGAAAATATCAAAGCCGATTTTGAAGGCTATGAAAGCCCAAAATCCTATACCAAAGCAGGAAGCGATATATCCATCACCCCAGATGTTGTGGCAACTAAGGAAGGCCGAAAATACTATTTCGATATCAGCCTTAAATCCGAAAAACCCAAATTACTTAAATCAAAATGGTTGTTTTTAAATACGTTGAGCAACCTAAAATCGCACCGTTTTAAGCTTATTACCAAACGCGGACATTATAAATTTTCGCAGGACATGCTTGAAGCCATCAATCTTAGCGATAAAAAACTGATTAAAATTTAACATACGAAATTCAAATTTCGATTTGTCTCTTCACATGTGACCATTTTAGTATTTGTGTATCTAAAACATAAATAAAAAAATGTGGTTTTTTTGTAACATTTATTTTAGTTTGTACGTATAACTATTAAATGCCCCATTTATTCACGCATTAAATTAACAGGAGAACATTAAATGAGACAACTTAAAATTACGAAGCAGGTTACTAATAGAGAAACCGCTTCGTTAGACAAATATCTGCAAGAAATTGGAAAGGTTGATTTGATTACCGCAGATGAAGAAGTTGAATTGGCACAGCGTATTAAAGCTGGCGACCAAGTGGCTTTAGAGAAATTAACCAAGGCCAACTTGCGTTTCGTAGTATCGGTAGCCAAGCAGTACCAAAACCAAGGATTAACATTACCCGATTTGATTAACGAAGGTAATTTAGGTTTAATTAAGGCTGCACAGCGTTTTGATGAAACGCGTGGTTTTAAATTTATTTCGTACGCCGTTTGGTGGATTCGTCAATCAATCCTTCAGGCTTTGGCCGAACAATCGCGTATTGTACGTTTACCGCTGAACAAGATTGGTTCGATTAATAAAATCAACAAAACCTTTGCGTTTTTAGAGCAAAGCCATGAGCGTCCGCCTTCCGCTGAAGAAATTGCGAAAGAATTGGATATGACCATTAATGACGTAAAGGAATCGATGAAAAATTCGGGCCGTCACGTGAGTATGGATGCGCCATTGGTTGAAGGGGAAGATTCAAACCTTTATGATGTATTGAACAGTGGTGAATCTCCAAACCCAGATAAGGAGTTGTTGCACGAATCTTTACGTACAGAGATTGAGCGCGCTCTTGAAACTTTAACGCCCCGTGAGGCTGATGTTATTCGTCTGTATTTTGGTTTAGGCAACCAACACCCCATGACTTTGGAAGAAATTGGAGAAACATTCGATTTAACCCGCGAGCGTGTTAGACAGATAAAAGAAAAAGCTATTCGTAGACTAAAACATACGTCTAGAAGTAAAATATTGAAAACTTATTTAGGATAGTTTCACGTAGAAATGACGACTAAATTACAGTAACAACAGTTACACACATAACTGTTCGTTTTTTGATTGATGAAAGAACCCCCGGCTGATTACCGGGGGTTTATTTTTATCTGTTTGTACTATTTTTTGTATTTTCAAGGTTCAAACATTTTTTTTCAATGATTAAAACGGTGTGTTATTTAAGCGATTCGGTAGAGCATAATACCATGGACGAATTGAAAACTCTATATGAAAAAGCCAAAGAGAACAATCGTGCCAATAACATAACGGGTGTTTTAATTTACAAAGACCGTAACTTTTTGCAGGTTTTAGAGGGGGAAGAACATCATGTTGACCAAACTTTTAAGCGGATAGAAAAAGACAAGCGACATAAAAATATTTTTGAGATAATAAATTCGGAAATTGAAGAGCGCATCTTTGAAGATTATAATTTTGGGTTTACCATTGTTAATAATAGTGAAGAACTTAAAAATTTATATCAGTATTTAGATTGGCTAAAGGAGGCTGATAGCTCGCATGTAAACAAAGTAGTTAAGATGGTTGAAAACTTTGTTTCAAGTAAGTAATCCAATAAAAACCATTACTTTTGCAAAAAAATAAAGTCAACCTTAATGAACTCTAAATTAATAGCACCCTCTCTGCTAGCAGCCGATTTCGCCAATTTACAACGCGACATAGAAATGGTAAACCAAAGTGATGCCGACTGGTTCCACATTGATATTATGGACGGTGTTTTTGTGCCTAATATTTCTTTTGGAATGCCCGTTTTACAAGCCATTCAAAAGCATGCTAAGAAAACTTTGGACGTACACCTCATGATTGTCGATCCTGATAGATATATAAAAACTTTTGCCGATTTGGGGAGCGACGTGCTTACCGTGCATTACGAAGCATGTCCGCACTTGCATAGAACCCTTCAGGCCATAAAAGCAGAAGGCATGAAGGCTGGAGTTTCATTGAATCCACATACCAACGTGAGTTTACTGGAAGATACCATTAACGATATTGATTTAGTATTGATTATGAGTGTGAATCCGGGGTTTGGTGGACAAAGTTTTATTGAAAACACCTATGAAAAAGTAAAACAACTTAAAGCGCTAATTGAACGAAAAGGCGCTAAAACCATAATTGAAATAGACGGTGGCGTAACCAACAAAAATGCCAAAAAACTTGTGGATGCTGGCGCCGATGTTTTAGTGGCAGGTAGCTATGTGTTCAAGAGCGACAATCAATTAGAAACTATAAAAGACTTAAAGGCGATAGTAAATTCTTAATGTTCCTTTAAAAACCTGAAAAATAAAAGCCCGTTTCAATTTTTGAAACGGGCTTTTTTATTGGATGAGATTAATGAGGATTAATCTTCTCTGTTGTTTCGAGGTTTGCGGTTATCGCGGTTACGATTGTCTCTGCCTCGGTTGTCACGACTGCCACCTTTATTATCTCTTGGTGTACGTGGTTGCCAACCTTCAGGTTTTGGTAAAATAGCTTTACGCGATACTTTTTCCTTGCGGGTTTTTGGGTCTACACCAAAGTATTTTACATCGAAAACATCGCCCATGTTTACCACATCGCTTACGTTTTCAGTACGTTCCCAAGCCAATTCGCTAACATGCAATAAGACTTCGTTTCCTGGGGCTTCGGTATATTCAACCACAGCACCAAAATCGAGCATTTTTATCACTTTCACTTCATAAACGCTACCTACTTCAGGTTTGAACATTAAGGAGTCAATTTTAGCTAAAACAGCATTGATGCCCTCTTGTCCGGTTCCTAAAATTTCAACAATACCTTCTTCGGTAACTGGGTCTTCGTTAATAACGATAGTGGTTTTGGTTTCTTTTTGTAATTCTTGAATCACTTTTCCACCAGGTCCAATCAAGGCTCCGATATATTCGTTAGGAATAATTCGGGTAACCATTTTTGGAGCATGCGATTTTACATCTGCATTCGGCTCTGAAATGGTTTCAGTAATTTTATCTAAGATATGTAAACGACCATCACGTGCCTGCTTTAATGCATTCACAAGAATTTCGTATGACAATCCTTTTACCTTAATATCCATTTGGCAAGCCGTAATACCATCGGCAGTACCAGTAACCTTAAAGTCCATATCACCTAAATGATCTTCATCACCTAAAATATCAGATAACACGGCGTATTTACCAGTTTCGGTATCGGTAATCAATCCCATGGCAATACCGGAAACAGGTTTTTTCAACTGAACACCCGCATCCATCATGGCCATGGTTCCGGCACAAACCGTTGCCATAGAAGACGACCCGTTAGATTCCAAAATCTCGGAAACCACACGTACGGTATAAGGACAATCTTCAGGAACCATACCTTTCAAGGCACGTTGAGCCAAGTTTCCGTGACCCACTTCACGACGTGATGTACCACGAATTGGTCGTGCTTCACCAGTTGAAAAGGGAGGGAAGTTATAGTGCAAATAGAAACGCTCTTCGCCTTCAAAAGATGGCATATCAATTTGGTTGGCTTCTCTTGAAGTTCCCAAAGTAACCGTAGCCAAGGCTTGAGTTTCTCCACGTGTAAAGATAGACGAACCGTGAGTTGATGGTAAATAATCCACCTCGCACCAAATCGGGCGGATATCGGTAGTTTTACGTCCGTCTAAACGTAAACCTTCGTTTAAGGTTAAATCGCGCACTGCGTTTTTCTCGGCTTTGCTATAATATTTCGAGATTAAATCGCCTAATTCTTCTTGTTCCTCTTCAGAAAAAGAAGCTACAATTTCTTCTTTAATTTCGGCAAATGCAGCACCTCTTTCGTGTTTTGATGAACCTGCCTTTGCTACGGCATACACTTTATCGTAAGCCAAATCGTGAATCTTTTTAGCTAAATCTTCATCTTCAACTTCTGGCTCGTATTCACGGGTTTCTTTTTTTCCGAAGGCTTCAGCTAATCTAATTTGCGCTTCACACTGCACCTTAATGGCTTCATGGGCAAATTTGATGGCTTCGGTCATTTCTTCTTCTGAAATTTCATCCATTTCACCTTCAACCATCATTACTGAATCTGCGCTGGCACCAATAACCATATCGATGTCGCTTTCCTCCAATTGAGCCAAAGATGGGTTGATGATAAATTCACCATTTACACGACCAACTCTTACTTCAGAAATTGGGCATTCAAATGGAAAATCGGATAGTTGAATAGCGGCAGAAGCAGCTAATCCAGCCATAGCATCTGGCATCACGTTTTCGTCGTGAGACATCAATTGTATCATGACCTGTGTTTCACTGTGGTAATCTTTTGGGAATAACGGACGCAAAACACGGTCTACTAAACGCATGGTTAATACCTCACCGTCGCTAGGTCTAGCTTCTCTTTTGAAAAATCCGCCAGGGTAACGCCCTGCTGCAGCGAATTTTTCACGATAATCTACCGTTAAAGGTAAAAAGTCAACATCGGCCGACTTGTAATTGGAAACAACCGTACATAATAGCATACAGTTTCCAGATTGCACAACAACGCTACCGTGCGCCTGTTTTGCCAATTTTCCGGTTTCGATAGAAATTTCTCTACCGTCACCAAGGTCAATGACCTCTTTAAAAACTTGTGGTTTCATAATTTTCTTTTGTAGCCTAAGAGTTAATCGCACTTAAGCTATGTTAAACAATGGTCGGTGTGTTGTTGTGTGTAGTGTTGTGTGATGACCAATGAAAAACTGTAATGAGCTTCTTCTGTTTTGTGTCATTGCGAAGCAAATTTTTAATTTGCTGTGGCATTTCCTTAAATGGAAAATTTTGCCACGTTTTAACTGCGCTTAACGCAGACTAGTTACGTTCTTCGCAATGACATTGTAACTTGTGTAAATATAAAAACAAAAAAGAGGCTGTAAAAGCCTCTTTTTATTATTTTCTTAATCCTAATTCTTTTACTATGGCACGATATCTTAAGATATCTTTCTTAGTTAAGTAATCAAGTAAAGCACGACGCTTACCTACTAATTTAACCAACGAACGCTCGGTGTTAAAATCTTTACGATTGTTTTTTAAGTGCTCGGTTAAGTGGTTTATACGGTGTGTAAACAACGCAATTTGTCCTTCGGCGCTACCAGTATCGTTCTTTCCTTTACCGTGCTTTTCGAAGATGTTTTCTTTTACTTCTTTTGATAAATACATGCTAATATTATTGTAAATGATTGTTATGTACACGAAAGTCTTTCTTCCGAGCGGCAAAGATAGATAATTTTTATGATTGCACAATATTTCTTTTTCTGTGAAGTTTTCAGTAAATTAACGTAAAATTTTTCGCTAAAATGGAGAAAATTATCGCTGATGCTTTAGATGCCAACTTGCTGCCAGACATCTTTAACAATGCATATCATGGCATAGCCATTGTGGGTTTGGATGGAAAGTGGCTGTTGGTGAGCAAAAGTTTGTGCGATATTTTAGGGTATACCCAAGAAGAATTGCAAAAGCTTACTTTTCAAGATATTACCCACAAAGAAGATATAGCTCTCGATTTTAGGAAAGTAAACCAACTGTTAAAGGGTGAAATAAAAAACTATAAAATGCAGAAGCGTTATTTCACTAAAACGGGCAATTTGGTTTGGGGGCAGCTTTCTGTGTCTCTGGTTAGGGATGATAAAGGAAAACCTAAATATTTTATTTCTCAAGTACAAGATATTACCAAAAGAAAGCAAAAGGAAGTAGAAAAAGATATTATTGCCAACATGGTTAAGGAACAAAATGAAAGGCTATTAAACTTTTCCAGAATTATAACCCACAATCTAAAAACACACGCCGGAAACCTAAATAACCTAGCTGGTTTTGTTGAAGAGGAAATTCCGGAAACTAAAGCTAATGAAAGTTTTTTAGTGTTAAAGCAGGCCGTACAAAACCTGCAAGATACCGTAGACCACCTTACCGAAATAGCCAAATTTTCAAAATACGATAAATCGGAACTTAAGTCTCTCAATTTACATGAGTATGCGGTAAACGCTATTTATAATATGTCATCAATGGCTAAAAACAACAATTGCGAAATTGAAAATCTTATTGCTGAAGATTTAATGGTTGTTGGGATTGAAGCGTATTTAGACAGCATTATTCTGAATCTGCTTACCAATGCCATAAAGTATAGGGAGTACTCCAGAAAATGTAAAATTGTATTAAAGAGCAAGATAGAAGATAAGCGTGTTATTTTGAGTGTTAAGGATAACGGATTGGGAATCGATTTGAAAAAGCACGGAAGCAAAATGTTTATGCTCTATCAAACCTTCCATAAACATGCCGATTCTACAGGAGTGGGGTTGTTTATCACCAAAAATCAGGTGGAAGCCCTTGGTGGAAAGATAAAAGTAAAAAGTAAACCGAACAAAGGGTCTAAATTTATGGTGTACTTTAAAAAAGGATAAAAAAATGCCCTTAATTTTAAGGGCATTTTTTTTAAGCTCGTAAAGGTTGATTCAGTATTAAATCTAAATACTGGTTTACTTTATCTTTCAGGTCTTTTCTCAGGGTTATAAAATCCAAGAAACCGTGTTCTAATAAAAATTCTGAAGTTTGGAACCCTTCTGGTAAATCTTTACCGGTGGTGTCCCTTACAATTCTAGGGCCGGCAAAACCAATTAAAGCTCCAGGCTCACTAATATTAATGTCTCCCAACATCGCAAAAGATGCTGTTGTGCCCCCCGTTGTAGGGTCGGTACATAAAGAAATGTAAGGAATTCCTGCATCAGCCAACTGTGCTAACTTAACCGAGGTTTTTGCTAATTGCATTAATGAAAATGCAGCTTCCATCATTCGGGCCCCTCCAGATTTTGAAATCACCATCAACGGAATTTTTTTCTTCAAAGCATAATCGGCCGCTCGGGCAATCTTTTCGCCTACAACGCTACCCATAGATCCGCCAATAAAAGCAAAATCCATACAGGCTACCACTAAATCTTTTCCTTTCGATTTTCCAACGGCTGTTCTAATGGCGTCTTTTAATTGGGTTTTTTCCTGAGCCGCTTTTAATCGCTCAGGGTATTTTTTAGTGTCTTCGAACTTTAGCGGGTCTTTAGACTCTAAATTGGCATCCAGCTCTTTAAATTTATTGTCGTCAAAAAGAATTTCAAAGTATTCTTTACTGCCAATCCTAACATGGTAGCCGTCTTCTGGGCTAACATAAAAGTTTTTTTCAAGCTCTTCGGCATCAACTATTTTTCCAGTGGGCGATTTGTACCAAAGCCCTTTCGGGGTGTCTTTTTTTTCCTCTGTAGTTGTTGTTATTCCTTTTGTTTTTCTTTTAAACCAAGACATACTGATTTCTTATTTTTCACTCCAAAATAATTGAGGAGTTTTATTTTATTCAACTGATTGCTAACGCAAAACACAATGGAAAAATAAATATTACTATTTTAAATTTTAACATCGATTTGCTGAAAGCAGTATACAAAATTAAGCCTTTTTTTAATTTTGAAGTAAAACTAAAATGGATTTGTTTGAAGCTTTGTTTGAAGCGTAACTGTAAGATACTGTTTTTAAGTTTTGTAACAAAAAAAAGACCTCAATTAGAGAGGTCTTTTTTTGAGTGGATTTAAACTCTATTATAATGTATTTACGTTGTTTAGGTCTTCAAACGCTTTTTTCAAACGCTCAACAAAGGTTTTTTCGCCTTCGCGCAACCAAACACGTGGATCGTAGTATTTTTTGTTAGGCACATCGTCACCATCAGGGTTTCCGATTTGAGATTTTAAATACTCGGCTTTTTCGCCCATATAATCTCTAATACCGCTCATAAATGCGTATTGCAAATCGGTATCGATGTTCATTTTGATCACACCGTAGCTGATACCTTCGCGAATTTCTTCAACCGAAGAACCTGATCCACCATGGAACACAAAATCGATGTGGTTATGTTCAACACCATATTTTTCAGAAATGTATTCTTGCGAATTCTTTAAGATTTTTGGAGTCAGTTTTACGTTACCAGGTTTGTAAACCCCATGAACGTTACCAAAGGCAGCGGCAACGGTAAAACGTGGACTCACTTTGCTTAGCTCTTCGTAAGCATAGGCTACTTCTTCTGGCTGGGTGTAAAGTTTAGAATCGTCAACATCGGTATTGTCAACGCCATCTTCCTCGCCTCCGGTAATACCAAGCTCAATTTCCAAAGTCATACCCATTTTGCTCATGCGCTCAAGGTATTGCTTGCAAATTTCGATGTTCTCTTCAAGAGGTTCTTCCGAAAGATCGATCATGTGCGAACTGAAAAGTGGCTTTCCGGTTTCTTCGAAATGCTTCTCGCTGGCATCTAATAAACCATCAATCCATGGCAATAATTTTTTTGCACAGTGGTCTGTATGTAAAATTACGGGAACACCATAGGCTTCAGATAGGGTGTGTACGTGCTTGGCACCGGCAATGGCACCAGCAATAGCCGCTTTTTGCCCGTCGTTGCTTAAACCTTTCCCGGCATTGAATTGAGCGCCTCCGTTTGAAAATTGAATAATTACAGGAGCGTTTAAATCTCTTGCGGTTTCCAAAACACCGTTAATAGTGTCCGATCCAATAACATTAACCGCTGGCAAAGCATAACTATTGGCTTTTGCATGGTTAAATATCGCTTGTACTTCATCGCCTGTGGCAACACCTGGTTTTATGTTGTGTCCCATATTTTCTATTTATATGATTAGTAAATTAATATTTCCAAAAGTAATCAAATTTTGAATAAGATCCCTTGGTTTTCTTTTCTGAAACCGAATAAAATAAACTAAAACGTTGTAGTTTTTTAGTTGAATGAAATAGTGATTCCAGTAGAAAAGTTTTGAAACTTTTAACTGCGTTAGAAAGGGTAGTTGATACCAATATTATAAACGGCGTTTGAAAAATTATAGTCGTTAAACCAGCGGTTTCCTTCTGCATAAAAAGGGTCGTAGGTTTTAAAGCCAATATCGAACCTGAAGACGAAAAAGCTAAAATCGTAGCGTAAACCAAAGCCCGATCCAACGGCAATGTCTTTTAACGAATTAAAACTATTGAACACGGCACCTTCGGAGGTAGTATTATCCAAGACGTTCCAAATGTTACCGACGTCCACAAAAATAGCCCCGTTCAAATCTTCAAAAATGTTGAAACGTTGTTCGGCACTTAAGGCCAGTTTTAGGTTAGCTTCGTTAAATTCGTTGGTGGTGTTGGAGCTTCCTGGCCCCAAACTATAGGCCGTCCATGCCCGGTTGTCGTTGGGGCCTCCTGCAAAAAAACTCTTGGAAAACGGAATACTGTTCGAGTTGCCGTACGGAATGGCCACGCCCAAAAAGCTTCGCATAGCAAATACGTTTTTCTTGCCCAAGTCCCAATGTTTGGTGTATTCAAACTCGGTTTTTACGTATTGCGAGTACGAAACGCCAAAGAGCTCAAAACGGTCGTTTCGATTTCTTTGGAAGCCCAAAAGCTCTGATCCGGTCGCCAATAAATTCCCTGCCAATTCCAATTTAAAACGGAAAATGGAAAAGTCTTCATCAAACAAATTGGTGCGCTCGTCGTAAGTTAAATTGTAAATGGACGAAATAATCAAGTTGTTTTCCGTTAAACGTTCTTTTCGTTCCTTTATATTATTGACTTCTTTGTACGATGTTGGGGCATTCGATTCAAAACTGTTGTCGGCCAATACCAAATCCATAAATTCGTCCGACCTAGATTTGCTCAATACAAGATTCTCGTTTTCATCGGTTTCAAGATATTCGTTTGGGGTGTTGTAGACATTCAGGGCAATGTTATTTAGGTTATTGAATGAATTGCTATATACATTAAAATAGTTATCGATGTTAAGGTTTTTAACGTATTGCACATTAAACACATCCAGCCTATTGGTGGCTTTGTCGTTAGGCCTCCAGTTATAGTTGAAAATACCACTGAAAGTACGCTTGTCGAGACCTATATTGGTCTGGCTGGTTGAGGCCAAACTGATTTTGGTACTCGGCAACATGTATTTTGGAATGAGGTTTTCGGTGTAAAAGGGTGAAAACAGTCTCGGGATGGTGAGCTTAAAATCAACACCAAATTCGTTGATATCAAAAAAAGGATCACCTTCTTGAGGGTCTTTTGAAGAGCCGATGGAACCAATGGCCGATATTTGAAAAGTTTCGGCGCCCCTAAAAATATTTCGAATGAGCAAACTGGGGTTTACCGAAAGGCCAACCGATTGAATGTTACTGGTAGATACATCGGTACTAAAGCCCAAGTTGAATTTTTTCAATGGTGTTAGCCTAATGGTGTCGGTAAGGGTGTTGTCAGCATTTTCAATGTATTCAATATTGGGGTACTTAAAGGTGCGCAGCTCGTTTAAATGGCGATAGGTTCGGGTGCGGTCAATATCTCTAAAAACTTCGCCGGGCGATATAAAAATGGCATCGGTCAAAGCTTTGGGTTGAAACCGCATTTTATCGTAGCTGTATAGTTTGTAGCCATTGTAGTATATGGAATCTTTAAAAGGTTTTCCGCGGTTTTCAAAAGTGTAATCGGTTATAATATTTACGTCTCTTATTTTATAGATTTCAAAAGGTTCACGCCTTACCGAATCCTGCGTTCTAATGGCGCGGTCTTGAATAATCACATCAACATTTACCTTTTTGTTCGTCCCAATGGTATCCATTTCAAAAGCAATGTAGTCTGGATTAAAATGATAAACACCAGAATTTCGTAATTCATTGGAAATGCGATCGCGTTCCCCTTCAAAATTCAAAGTTTTGTATTGTTGGCCACGTTTAATAATGGCCTCGTTTTCAATTTTTCCGTACAACGATTTAACCACGGGCGATTTTATGGTTTCGGTAATGGAATCGAGAATAAAAGGGCGTCCGGTTTTAATATGGTATTCTACTTCGGCCCGTTTGTTGTCGCTTTTATTGATGTCGTATTCGGTTTCAACATTAAACCAACCGTTGTTGATGTAATAGTCCTGATAGCGCTTTGCCGATTTTTTGGTTTGTTCCTCACTAACAATGGCAGGAGGTTCTCCAGTCCGTTTTAGCCAATTGTTGAACCCAATGGCCGAAGCTTTTAGTTTGTCCAACTGCTTTTTCGAGTAACGTTTAATAAGGCGCTCGCGACGGTTGGGTTTTTTGTCCAACCAAGCTTCAAAAAGGGAGTCTCTATTGGGGCGGGCCAAATTGTAAATGTGTAATCTCAACGGAACACCAGCAATTTTTCGGTTGGTTTTTTGATAAATTAGGTTGTTTGTAGTAACCGAATTGTCTTTTTTATCGTTAACGAAAACCGTGTTTTTGGTCAATAAATGCTCGTCTTCGGCAACTCTTTTTGTAGCATCACAGGAAAGGAAGCATCTCGAAAAAATGATTAAAATGAATATTTTTAAGAGTTGACGTGTCAAATGAAAAATGGGGTTATATTTTAAACTTTTAGTGCTGCAATTTTGTTCAAAAATACACTATTTACACTGAAATAAATAGCAGAATGCCTAGAGCCTCGCAATATTTTCTTTTCTTTATCAAAATTTATGAAAGCCCATAATGTGTGACTAATAAATAAGGTACATTACCCGTCAAGACAATTAAATAGTTCAACCATAGATTTTTTAATATTTAAACGTTTAAAAATATTATGCTTTCTAAAAACCAAATCAAATTAATAACGAGTTTAAAACAAAAAAAGTTTAGGCAACAGCACGGTTTTTTTGTAGCTGAAGGCATAAAGACCATCAACGAACTTTTGCAATCTTCACTTAAACTTCATGAATTGTTCACTATAGAACCTTTCAATAATAATGCCACGAAAGCGACCATGATTTCTGAAAAGGAACTAAAACGCATCAGTTTTTTAAAAACGCCCAATACGGCTTTGGCGGTATTTGAAATTCCACAACCGAAACCCATAAAAAATGGCGGATTAATTGTAGCGTTAGATGCTGTTAGCGACCCCGGAAACCTCGGAACCATCATCAGACTTTGCGATTGGTTTGGGATAAAGGATTTGGTTTGCAGTACAGATACAGTAGATTGTTTTAACCCCAAAGTGGTACAGGCTACCATGGGTTCTATAACTCGGGTTAATATCAGTTATGTGGATTTGGAAGGTTTTTTGGAAAACTACAGCGGTCCTGTTTTTGGTGCGTTTATGGATGGTGAAAATGTGTACTCGGCTAACTTGCCAAAAAATGGGGTGTTGGTAATGGGTAATGAAGCCAATGGTATTTCGAAAGGCATTGAAAGTTTGGTTACGGAAAAAATAGCGATTCCAAGGTTTGGCGATTTACAGGCTACCGAAAGCTTAAATGTGGCGACAGCGACAGCTATTTTATTGAGCGAGTTTAGGAGGGGCGAACCAAGTTAACAGTTTACAGTAGCAGTAAGCAGCGCGTTGTATAGTTCTTTGCGCCTCCGCGCCTTTACGAGAAATTAAAGAGTTAAGCTGTTTTAGAATTTAGTTCGCATTTAAACTCGGTGGAGTTTGAAAACTTTAACTGCGACTGAAAGCTATCTTTATTGAAAAGTAAAATTAATAAACACGCCACGTGTTTTCATGCTGGCCACATTGCTGGTCCATGGGCTGTTGGGGTCTACATCTCTTACCAATTCGTCGTTAATGCCGAATAATCCACGGATGGAAGGGGTAAATTTAAAATTGTACAGATAAAAATCGATACCAAAGCCCAATTCATAAAAAATAGAATTTTTTGTGGTTCTAAACTGCCCGTTGCTATTGTCTTCGGGGTTGTTTTCGTTACTTGAAAGGTTCAATGCTGTTGAAAACCCGCCAACAATAAATGGCTTGAAATTATTGATGCGCTTGGTTGAAATTTTAACCAATAGCGGCACATGAATGTAAGTGGATTTTACCTCGCGAATTAAATCGGACGATTTTACATCAGGCACGCCTTCAAAATATTCCTGGCTATAGTATAGCTCCCGTGTGGTGATAAGCAGGCCGGGTTCCAAACGTAAATCGATAAAACTGTTTACACGTAAGTTTCCAATTAAGCCCACGTTAAAACCGGGGCTTCGTTTTACGTAAATATCTCGTAAATCGGTGTTGTAATCAAAATTGAAATCGTAAGTGCTAAAGCCTAAAAAATAGCCCCAGCGCAAAAGGTTATTATCGGTGCTTCCGCGCCCTTGGTTGGCATCGTAAGTCACTTTTTCTTTTTTAAATAGTTGCGCACTAGAGGTTTGGGTGATGAATAAAAAAGCGATTAATGCAAAAATATGCTTCATGTTATTTTTTCGATGATTTATAGATTGTGGCCACACCAAAAGTTTGTGGAAAATCTTCAACATTTATAAACCCAATTTTGCGTAAAATATTGTTCAAAGCTTCACCGTAAGGAAAAACAGAGGCCGATTCGCTTAAGTAGCGGTAGGCACTTCGGTCTTTTGAAAACGCTTTGCCAATTAATGGTAAAATATTTTTAGTGTAAAAGGCGTACCCTTGTTTGTATGGAGTTTTTGTTGGTACCGAGGTTTCTAAAATTACAAAAGTACCACCGGGTTTCAATACTCTTAAAATTTCTTTTAATCCGTTTTCTAAAGTTTCGAAATTACGCACTCCAAAAGCCACGGTAATAGCATCAAAGGTATTGTCTTCAAAAGGCATGTTTTCGCTGTCGCCCAAAACCATTTCTATTTTAGAGTCCAAGCCTTTCTTTTTTACTTTTTCCTTTCCTATTGCCAGCATGCCCGAACTAATGTCTAACCCTATAATTTTTGTAGCATTGGTTTCAGCGAGATTAATAGCCAAATCACCAGTTCCGGTAGCGATATCCAAAATGGTTTCGGGTTCGGTTTCGCCAACCATGTTTACAACTTTCTTGCGCCATTTAATATCTATTCCGAACGAAATAACCCGGTTTAAACCATCGTAATCGCCAGAAATGGTGTCGAACATTTTGGTAACCTGTTCCTTTTTACCTAAATCGCTGTTTTTATAGGGCTTTACTTTTGACAAATCTGAAAAATTTTTCAGCAAATATAAACTTTTAGCCATGCATAAAATAATATGTGGTCGATTATTATAAAACGCCTAATTAACACGCTTATATCTAATTTATAGTATATTTGTGCTACTTTTTATGATTAATAGATAATGAAAATTATTATTGCCGGAGCTGGTGAAGTTGGGTTTCATTTAGCAAAACTGTTGTCTTACGAATCTCAAGAGATTACTTTAATAGACCCAGATAAAGATAGTTTAGTTTACGCCGATACGCATTTAGATATTAAGGTTATACGTGGTGACGCCACTTCAATAGCGGTATTGAAAGACGCCCGCGTGGAGTCTTCAGATCTTTTTATTGCCGTAACATCCAGTGAAACTACCAATATTACCGTTTGCGTTTTGGCCAAGCAGTTGGGGTCGCAAAAAACCATTGCTAGAATTTCGAATACCGAATTTATCCGGCATAAAGAAGAAATTGGATTTACCGAATTTGGTATCGATGAGTTGATTTCTCCGGAGTCGTTGGCGGCTGCTGAGATTGAATTATCGTTAAAACAATCGTCGTTCAATGATACCTACGAGTTCGAAAACGGTGCATTAACCATGGTGGGGCTAACGCTTTCCAGGTCGGCATCCTTCGTGGGTAAGACGGTAAAGGAAGCGGCCCGAATATTTCCAGAAATTCATTTTGTGCCTATTGCCATTCAGCGTTTTGGTACCCAGTACACGCTTATTCCCAGAGGTGATACGGTATTTAAAAGAGGCGATAGTGTAGTGTTTATTACCAATGAAGGTGGGGCTGAAGATTTATGCCGCTTAACTGGTAAAGCCAACCGCGATATAAAAAATGTGATGATTTTGGGCGGTACCCAAATTGGTTTTAAAACAGCTCGTGATTTATCGAAAAAGGGATTTAACGTAAAACTGTTTGAAGCCAACCGAGAGCGCGCTTTTGATATTGCTGATGAATTGCCCAACGTATTGGTAATCAATAGCGATGGGAAAAACGTTGATGTGCTTGAGGAAGAGAATATTTCCGATATGGACGCCTTTATTGCTGTTGGAGATAATTCAGAAACCAATATCATGTCCTGTTTGGTGGCCAAATCCAAAGAGGTTAAAAAGACCGTGGCTTTGGTGGAAAACATGGATTATTTTGAACTGTCGCATTCGGTGGGTATTGAAACCTTGATCAATAAAAAGCTGCTCGCTGCCAACACCATTTTTAGATATATTAGAAAAGGGGAAGTTGTGGCGATGACCAAACTGAACAATATGAATGCCGAATTGTTGGAGTTTGAAGTAAAATCGACTTCAGCCATTTGTAATAAATACATTAAAAATATTGACTTCCCGAGGTCGGCCATTATTGGTGGTGTGGTTAGAAATGGAGAGGGAATCATTGCCTTGGGCGACTTTAAAATCCGTGAGGGCGACCGCATTGTAGTGTGCAGTTTATTGCAGTCTATAAAAGGCGTTGAACGATTATTCCGCTAAACATGAAACTTAACTATCAAATTATTTTTCATATTCTCGGGCTGCTATTGCTTTTCAATGGTGGGTTCATGTTGCTGTCGGCACTCATCAGTTTTGTGTATAACGACGGGGTTACCTTAGAGTTGTTTTTGTCTGGGGCAAGCATATCGCTTATAGGTGGGATTGCTATGCTGGTTACCCGAAAACACCGTAAGGAAATCAATAAACGTGAAGGTTATATCGTGGTGAGTTTTGGTTGGATTATCATGTCGCTCTCTGGAGCTGTGCCTTATGTTTTAACCGATAGTATATCGAATTTTACTGGTGCGTTTTTCGAAACCATGTCAGGGTACACCACTACGGGAGCCTCTATTTTAAACGATATTGAAGCCGTGCCCAAAGGCGTTTTGTTTTGGAGGAGTTTAACCCATTGGATTGGAGGTATGGGAATTATCGTTTTAGCGATTGCCATTTTGCCTTTACTGGGTATTGGAGGGATGCAGCTTTTCGCAGCTGAAGCCCCTGGGCCGAGTGCCGATAAATTACACCCCAGAATAACCGATACGGCCAAACGTTTGTGGCTTATTTATTTTGGATATACCGCAGCAGAAACCTTGTTGCTTAGTTTGGCAGGCATGTCGTTTTTTGATGCCATTAACCATGCGCTGTGTACGCTTTCCACGGGTGGGTTTTCAACTAAAAATGCCAGTGTGGCCTATTGGAATGGAGACCCCGTAATCCAGTACATCATCATTTTATTTATGTTTTTGGCGGGGACCAATTTCGTTTTGAGTTATTTTGCTTTTAAAGGAAAAGTGCAAAAAGTATTGAAGGATGAAGAGTTCAAATTGTATTTTAAGTTTATAGCCATTTTTACCTTAATCGCTTCGGTGCTTATTTATTTTAGGGCTGATGTTTCGGTATCTTCCATAGACCATCCTATGGTTTGGGGCGAGGCCGAAAGTGCGTTTAGGCACGGGTTGTTTCAAGTGCTTTCCGTAATAACCACAACGGGTTTTGTTACGGCCGATTACACAATGTGGACACCATTTTTGGTGGTGTTTTTCTTCGGACTCATGTTTTTGGGCGGTTCGGCTGGTAGTACTTCGGGAGGCGTTAAAGTTGTGCGCCACCTCATACTCATCAAAAATGGTTTTTTGGAGTTTAAACGCACGTTGCACCCTAGCGCGATTTTGCCTGTTCGCTACAATAAAAGAGCCATTTCGGGCGATATTGTATTCAACATATTAGGTTTTTTCATTTTGTACATGCTCTCCTTTATTATTGGGGCATTGGTGTTTTCCATGTTTGGTCTTGATTTTAAGTCGGCCATTGGTTTAGCAGCATCCACACTTGGTAATGTGGGGCCCGCTTTGGGCGATTTTGGCCCGGTAAACAATTACGCAGCCTTGCCTGGTTTGGGGCAATGGTGGGCGTCCTTTTTAATGCTTATTGGCCGTTTGGAACTCTTTACCGTTCTTATTTTGTTTACGCCTTTCTTTTGGCGGAATAGGTAGTTTTTTTATAGATTGTTATCACCTGCATTTAAGCATTTATCCTATTTTGAAATTTACTTTTTAGGAGGTGAATGTGTTTTCCTAGCCTAGAACATCAGGGTATACTGTAACTTTTTAGTTGGTTTTTATACTGATATATTGAATTTAAATCTTCAGTAATTATGAGCTTTGGTGTTGTGCAATCCGCGATTACTTCAATTAGAAATAATTTGAATCAGCTTTCAAAACGAAATGGTTCAAATACATTATCGGTTTCTAAAAAGAAGAAGTATGAAACTAAAGCTGAAACTCTAAGTTCTTATGAATTGAAAAAGTTAAAGGATAGGATTTTACAGGAAAATAGAGCAATAAAAAGAAAACAGATTTTATTTGTTGCTATAATACTTTCAGTTATAATTGCTGTGCTTTTGTATTTTATGTAAAAAGTAACCAAACGTTTTTCTGGTGCTAATGGAATGATTTTTGTTTCAGCAATTGTAAGCTATTCAAACGAGACTCATGAAACAAGTATTCTATTTCTTTGCTCTATTATTTTTATTCAATTGCACAGAAAAAAGCAATAAAAAAAATCACTCGATTATCGGTAAAACTTTTTCGGAACTGAAGCATGTTGAACATCTATCAAATTACGGGAAAATAAGTGATACGGTAATTTATGGTGATTATGTGGGTGCAAAGCACGGTATTTTGCATTTACAAAACCGAAATCAAAATTTAATCTTGTTTAACAGAGTTGAAAGGGGGGCTTCTTTAGAAAGAGAATATAATGTTTTGGATACTTTGGTGATACCGAGAGAAGGTGATTCTAAATTTGTTACAATTGGATATTGTCAAATTAATAACAAAAACGACGAAAATCTAATCGTATTAGCAAAGAAAACGGATAGCTTAAAAATAAAAACCATTTTTAAAGCTTGGCGTGCCAATACCAAATCGGAGAAAATTGAACCCGTCAATCACTTGGATAGCATCAATTGTTTTAACGAATGGTTTGAACCATTCTAAAGCAGTCAGATGGTAAACAAAAAAAACCTGTCAAATTCAAGGAATCTTACAGGCTTTTTAAATTTATAGGCTCGATTAAATTAGCTCACGGCTTCTTTAATACGTTTCATAGCTTCGATAATTTGCTCGTTTGAAGCGGCATAAGAAATCCTGATACAATCTGGGTTTCCAAAAGCTTCACCGGTAACGGTAGCTACAAGGGCTTCTTCCAATAGGAACAATGAAAAATCTGAAGCATTGTTTATTTTCTTGCCTTTTAATGTTTTTCCGAAGAAGTGTGTTACGTTAGGGAACACATAAAAAGCACCATCGGGCACGTTGCACTTAAAGCCTTCAATGTCGTTCAATAAATCTAAGATTAAATCGCGACGTTGCTTAAACTCGTCGATCATGTATTTTACCTTTTCGGGCGATTCGGTACAAGCAGTGATAACGGCACGTTGAGCGATACAGTTGGCACCACTAGTAGCCTGACCTTGCAATTTGTTGCAGGCACGAGCTATTTTTTCTGGAGCACCAATGTACCCAATACGCCATCCCGTCATAGCAAACGCTTTCGATACACCGTTTACGGTAATAGTACGGTCGTACATGTCTTCGAATTCGGCAATACTGGTATGGCCTTCTCCGTAGTTGATGTGTTCGTAAATTTCATCCGAAACCACATAAATGTCTGGGTATTTTGCTAAAACATCAACCAATGCTTTCAATTCGTCTTTGCTGTACACCGAACCACTTGGGTTACAAGGTGAACTGAACCACATCATTTTGGTTTTAGGGGTAATGGCTGCTTCCAATTGCTCGGCAGTCATTTTAAAATCGGTAGCGATAGTGGTTTTAACTTCCACAGGAACACCTCCGAATAATTTCACGATATCTGCGTAGCTTACCCAGTAAGGACAAGGTAAAATCACCTCGTCGCCATCGTTAATCATCACTCCGGCAACGTTGAACAACGATTGTTTTGCACCCGTTGAAACCACCACTTGCGATGGTGTGTAAGTAAGGTTGTTGTCGCGCTTAAACTTGGTGATGATAGCCTCTTTTAAGTCGGCGTAACCATCAACGGGCGAATACGAATTGTAATTGTCGTTAATGGCTTGAATAGCGGCCTCTTTAATAAAATCGGGGGTGTTAAAGTCTGGCTCACCAAGGCTTAAACCAATAATATCTTTGCCTTCGCCTCTTAATTCTCTTGCTTTGGCTGCCATGGCCAACGTAGCAGAAGTGGCCATGTTTAAAATTCTATCAGATAGTAATTGCATGAAATTTAGTTAAATAAATTTGTGATTAGAATTGCAGAGCCGGTTTTCTTCCCATTTCCCTTAAATATTTAAAGTGGGAAATGATGGCGCTGCGGGTTGTTTTATATTCGTTATAGGGTAAATTAAATTCTTTAGCCGTTTCTCTAACAATTTTAGAGATTTTGGTGTAGTGCACATGGCTGATGTGCGGAAAAATATGATGCTCCACTTGGTGGTTTAATCCGCCGGTAAACCAGTTTACAATCTTGTTTTTTGTACTGAAATTGATGGTGGTTTTCAATTGATGAATGGCCCAAGTGTTTTTCATGGTGCCATCTTTTTCGGGTAGCGGCATTTCAGCCTCGTTCATAACGTGCGCCAATTGGAATACCACACTCAAAATTAAACCAGCAGTATAGTGCATTACGAAAAAGCCGATTAAAATTTTCCACCAAGCAATATCTAAAATCAGCATGGGGATAACAATCCAAATGCTCACATAAATAATTTTTGAAATGACCAATTTGCTCCAATTCCAAACTGGATTTGGGAATTTTCCGTAAGACAACTTGCGTTTCATATAACGGCGCATTTGTTGCCAATCGGTAGTAATTGCCCAGTTGATGGTCAATAGTCCGTACAGTAAAATGGAATAATAATGTTGAAAACGGTGGTACCATTTCCATTCAGAATGTTTTGTGAAACGCAGGATTCGTCCAGCATCCAAATCTTCATCATGGCCGTGTACGTTAGTGTAGGTGTGGTGCAGTACGTTGTGCTGTACTTTCCAGTTGTAAACATTTCCGGCAAGGATGTAAATACTGCTTCCCATTAAACGATTAACCCATTCTTTATTTGAAAACGAACCGTGGTTGCCATCGTGCATCACGTTCATGCCCACGCCGGCCATGCCCACGCCCATAACAATGGTTAAAAGCAATTGGGCCCAACCTGGCAGGTTTAAGGTCAATAACAAGAAATAAGGTGTTAAAAACAGGGAGAACATCACGATGGTTTTTACCCAAATTTTCCAATTTCCCGTACGCTTTATTTGGTTTTCCTTAAAATAAGCGTTTACCCTTTTGTTTAGTGTTCTGAAAAATTTAGCAGAGTCAGTTCTTGAAAATGAAAGTGCTTGTTTTGTCATGCTGGCTTTTTAATATGATTAATTTTTTTAATTTGATTGATCATACCCGGAGGGCAAAGATAGGTATAAACCCAATTAAGTTGTAACGAATTTTTGTAAAAATATGTATTTAAAAACCATATTTTTGTTGAAAATTTAACATCGATGGACCTTATTTTAAAGTATTTTCCAAATCTTACCGAAAAGCAGATTGAGCAGTTTAAAAAGTTGGAATTGCTTTACCAAGATTGGAATTTAAAAATAAACGTGGTATCGCGTAAAGATATTGACGAACTGTACTTAAGGCACGTGCTGCACTCACTGGGCATTGCCAAGGTATTAAGCTTTAAATCGGGTTCAAAAATATTGGATGTAGGCACCGGTGGCGGATTTCCCGGTGTGCCGCTGGCCATTTTGTACCCCGAATGTTCGTTCCATTTAGTGGATAGCATCGCCAAAAAACTGAAGGTGGTCGATGAGGTGGTTGATGGGCTAGGGCTTACCAATGTAAAAACCACACACAGTAGAGTAGAGGATACCGACGGGCAATACGATTTTATTGTGAGCCGTGCCGTGGCGGCCATGCCCACTTTTGTACGTTGGGTAAAGGGTAAAATAGCCAAAGAACAACGCCACGAACTTAAAAATGGTATTCTGTATTTAAAAGGAGGCGATTTAACCGAAGAACTTCAAGATTACCGCACCACGACCATTTACAATTTAAGCGATTTTTATACCGAAGATTTTTTTGAAACCAAAAAAGTGGTGCATTTGCCTTTGAAATATAAAGGGTAAGCTTTTGTTGTGCGATAGCGAGGGAATCTGTTGAATTAATGCTTTGATTTATGAGATTGCCACACTTCGACTGCGCTCAGTGCAGGCTGTATCCGCTTGCAATGACACGAGAGTGTTCCCTAAATTAAAGTTTCCGTTCAGAAAGTTTATAATTTAGCAATCAGCCCAATATTGTTACTGAAATAATAATATTGGTTTTGAAACCAATACGTATTGCTATAAGGTTCAATGGTATTAACATCCTGCGGAATGGAAAGAATGTCGTTGGCACGCTTAAAATTCGTTTTGGCATTCTCAACATCTTTTAATTTGTAGTACGAAATGGCCAAGCCCAAGTGGGCATCAAAATCGTTGGCATCAAAGGCGATGGCTTTTTTAAAATCTGAAATGGCATCCGTAAATTTTCCCAACATTAAATGCGAAGCCCCACGGTAAAAATAAGCAAAAGCGTGGTTGCTGTTTAAACGGATGGCTTTGTTCAGGTCGTCGTTGGCCTGTTGGTAATATTTAATGTCCATATAAAATGCTCCACGGTTGTAAAAGGCATCGGCCGAAGGTTCAATATAAATCGCCGTACTATAATCTTGGGCTGCTTTTTCGTAGTTTTCCAAAGCGCGGTAGGCCGCAGCACGAAGTATGTAAGTGTTGGGCTGGTTGGGCACTTTTTTAATCACGGTGTTAAAATCCTTAATCGCTTCCTCGTATTCGCCCAACTCAAACTTTACGCAAGCCAAGCTATACAGGGCGTCAATAAAACTGTCGTCCAACATATAGGCTTTGGCATAGTCTTCCTTGGCTCCGGTAAAATCCTTTATGCTAAATCGGGAGTTGCCCCGGTTGTAATAGGTGTCGGCATCGGGGGCTTCCACGATGATTTTTGAGTAATCGACAATAGCGCCGCCGTAATCGCCCATATCGTTTTTGGCCAAGGCACGGTAAAAATAAGCGTCCCAGTTTTTGGGGTCTAAAGCTATGGCTTGGGTAAGGAGTTCTATTTTTTCGTTGGAATTGTTGCTGCGTTTGGCCTGCCTCAATAATTTATTGGCTTGCGCAAACCCGATAAACGGAACGATAATAAGTAGGAGAAGGATTTTGTTTTTCATAGCGGTAAAGCAACAAATAATGTGCCGTATTTTTCGGAACTAAATTTAGTGATTTTTTTGGATAGTGATTTGTTGCTTTGTAGTTTTTGATATGGGATTTTAAAAACAAAAACGCCCTAAAATGGGCATTTTTATTTCAAGTTTTTACGAAATTATGGACTTGTGCAACGTTACCATTGTTGGCAGTTTGTTGTTATTCCTTAAGTTTAATTTTTTGCCGTTTTGATTTGGTAAACTCCTTGTTTAAATCAAGTTGTATTATGTTTTTATTACTCAATTTATAGGATAGAAAAAATTTGTTGTCTGTAATATCAATAAATGAGGTATAAACTGTTCCTCCACTTCTTCCGTTCTCAAGTTCTCTTGCTGGTTGTCCGGCTTGTCCGAAAGTATTCCCAACTTTTAAAAGGTTGATTTCGTCTCCATGGTCTTCAAGTTCCGAAATCCTGTTTTCAATGCTCTCATAGCGATGGCAAGGATAATTGCCTGCTTCTGGTTCAGACAAGAGATAATTGGTCATAATCAATTTGTTATCCTTAATCCAATGAAGTTTTCTTTTACCATCTACCCATTCAACTACAACTGCTTTTCCCGTTTTATCTCCGAACATCATATGACTATTGTTCAACGCTATTTTCTCACTTTCCAAAAATTTCAATGCTTCGTCAACTGTTGCGCAATTCGCTAAAATTTTGTCTCCCAAGTTGTTTTTTGGGTTTTCGTATCCTTTGATTCGCTGTTGTTCAGGTGTAACGGCAGCATCAAAAAAGAGTCCTTTTTCATTAATGCCTCCTTGTGCGAACTTGTCCCATCCGTACCATAATCTTGCAAATTTGTTTTTTGACTTTGGTTCAATTTGAATGTACGCATCCACGTCCAAAAAGTAATCTTCACTATTAACAGCATATATTTTCCCTGTTGCTGAATCAATGTAATAAAGTACCGAACAAGCTGTTGATATTTCGGGTGTCATTAAAATTCCGAATAACATTATTAGTAATAATCTAAATCTTTTCATTCTTCTTTTGTTGCGTTAGAACATGAATACATCTTCCAATTGTTGAGTATATTTAACTATACCAATTTCTGTTCCATTTGGGGTTTCAATGGCAAAATGTCTTTCTCCCTAAGGTTTGTCTCTTAAATCTACCTTTATTTCAGCTCTCTTGGTTTTTATTTTTTCATATATTTTGTCAACACCGTCAGCCTTAATAGTTAGGTGCATTCCTTCTCCTCGAAAAGGTTTATGAAAAAAAGGTTGTTGAGTTGGGTGATTTGGTAAAAGAAAACTCAATGTATCTTTTCTATTAGGTGTTTTAAGAAGAAGATAAAATTCATTTTCAAATTTGATTTTAAACTCTAAGTTCTCCTTATAAAATGCCTTTGTTTCTGAGAGTTTTGTAGTCAATATTCCAGCGTTTAATCTCATAGCTGCCAATTTATATTTTGTTTTAGAATTAATAAGATTCCATTATTACAGCATTAAATTCACCTGATGAATGCCTTAGCGCTTTTAATGTTTTATAATCTTTAGAATCGTACCATTCATTAGCCTGTTCTAAACTAGGAAATTTAATCATTACCAAAGATTTGGGTTTCCATTGGCCTTCTAGGGTTTTTGGTTTTCCTGCAACAATGTATTTTCCACCAAATTTCTCTACAATAGTGGACACGCTTTTCTTATACGTATCAAATTTTACAGAATCTGTAATTTTTACGTTTTCGAATAAACAATACACAGGTTTTGCTTTTTTTGAGGTGCATGAAGCTGACATTATCATAGTACTTATAGCTAATAGGACGAAAAGGAAGTGGAATATAGTTCTTAAATTCATGAAATATAGTTTTTGATTATCGCTATCCTATTTATCATTCAAAACTTTTTCAAATAAATGGATTTTATCAATCAATTCTAGTTTTAATTCGATATTAGTAATTTGATTTTCTAAAAAAGTATCATAGAAGTTAGGTAATGAAAAAACTTCAATTACATTACCTCCTAAAAACGGAAAATAGGTTTTGGCAGATTCTAAAACAATGGTTCCACCTCTAGCACCTGGAGAAGTTGCCAAAAGCAATATGGGTTTATCTTTCCATACTTTGATATCAATTCTGGACATCCAGTCTAGGGCGTTTTTGAAAGCGACCGTGTAAGAACCATTATGTTCTGCTAATGCTATAACTAACCCATCTACACTTTCTATTTGTTTACTTAGTTTTACTGCATTCTCAGGAATTCCATGTGCCGTTTCGTAATCAATTCCATAAAGCGGTAATTCAAAATCATTTAAATCTATACTGTTTACCTCTGCATTTTCAATTTTGTTAGCCGCATGAATAGCCAGCGTCTTATTTATGGAGTTTTTACTATTACTTCCTCCTAATGCTATTATTTTTTTCATCTTATTTTTTGTTTAAGTATTTTAAAATTTGATTGTCTACTGAAAGTTTACCGGCACCATTTATTACCGCAGTAATTGCTAATCCAATAATTAGGAGCGAGTATTCATAGCCTTCTCCTTTTTGAGCACCAAACCAATTCATAAAAAATCCATGCTCAAATTGTGCTGTAAAAATGATCCCTATGAATAAAAATACTATAGCTAATGACCAAACTCTGGTAGCACAACCTAGGATTAAGAAAATTGCCCCAAAAAACTCTATTATGATAACCAAAAAGGCTATGATTGATGGAAGTTGCATTTGATGGGTTAAAGCATCCATAGTTGCGGTATATCCATACCCGCCAAATAGCCCCAACATTTTTTGTGCACCATGAGGAAATAAGACTAAACCTAGTGTTAAACGAGAAATTAATTGCCCCCAATTTTCATTTGTTTTTAAAATTTTACGTATCATTTTTATGTTTATTTGTTAATGAATATTTTTCTAACAAAAAGCCCTATCGAGGTTTTTGTAATTGGTGTTTTGCCGTATTGGTCAAAATCAACAGCTAAACCAAATTGTGTTGACTTCAAGGAAAGTCCTGTTCTTACTTGCTGAAAACTTCTTGCGTGTGTTGAAAATTTATCCCAGTGGGTAAGCATTAGAACACTAAATAATGTGTTCCAATCGTTTTTTAAAGGTTGAAGAAATTGCATTTGAAGGAACAACTCTCCATTAATAAAATTAGTTAACTCCATATGAGCGATAGAAGGAATAGCAGCTATCGAAAAACGTTTTGTTTTTGTAGAAAAGAATACAGAGATTCTTTCAGAAAAACCTGCAACACTATTATAATATAGAGAAGGACCTATAGCAAAGGATTTACTAAAATTCCAAAGCGCAGTTGTTTGCACACCCAGCTCATCAAAAACTTCATTTTCTTTTTCATGATACTTTTGAAAAAAAGCCAAAGTTGCTATGGAAAATATTTTCTTATCGTCTATTGGTCGAATTGAGAAAGAAGTAAAATCGGTTTTCGCAATTCCAGAAGCAAATTCTAATTGTGCGATTTGGGCGCATATCTTTTGACTAAAAATCAAAAGAAAGAGCATTAAAATAGCATTTGTTTTTTTCATCCTACAAAGAACATGCTACTTGTAGTAGAGAAAAATAATGTACATTAAGAAAATTACATCGAGGCCATTTTTTTTCGCAATACACTCAAAAATTCTGGAGTAACCCCTAAGTATGCAGCAATGTTTTTTTGAGAAATTCGATGAATTAAAGTTGGATATTTTTTTATAAAATTATGAAAACGCTCTTCGGCGTTTAATGAAATGTTCTGGTCAGATTGTTGGATGTATGACACCAAGGACCTTTGATATAAGATTCTATAAAAACGCTCAAATTTTGGTATTTTTTCAAACAGTAAATCAAAATTTTCTTTTGACATTAATAGCACTTCAGAATCTTCAAGTGCTTGTATAAAATAATTCCCTGGTTTTTGGGTTAAGAAACTTGCCATATCTCCAGACCACCAATCTTTAATAGCAAACATAGATATGTGTTCAGAACCACTATCGTCTATTTTATAGATTTTTAGGCAGCCTTTGGTGGTAAAATAATCATACCGTGCAATTTCTCCTTGTCTTAGTAAAAACTCTTTTTTCTTGAGTTTTTTCTCTGTCAACAACGAGGTGTATAAAGCTTGTTCTTCTGTGTTTAAATCTATAAACCGACTAATGTTTTTTAATATTAATTGGTAGTTCATTATTAATTTTATGGTCGATTTGAACTTTTATATTTTCTAACATAGCTCTTCCTTTATTAAAGAACTCTAATGTCAAATATGGTTAATTTTTTTTAACTTTAAAATTATGTAGCCTTTATTCAGGACGGGTAAAAATGACGCACACAGGTCTCGTTATGTTTCCGTTGCGTGAAAATCCGCGAGGATTTTCCGCCGTAAACCGAAGATAGCAAATTTGCGAGGACTTTCCGAAAGGAAAGTTAGAATTAATGAACTATAGACGGTGTTAGCACACGTTTTTATTTTCTTTGTAATTCAATTTTTGGCTGTAAACTTTTCTAACATTAGGTATCAAATCCAACTGTGGATTTACTTTCACACCAGGCCACCAATTCATTCCATTTCCCCAAATCATAATTGGGTTCTTTGGTCCAAAGGAAATAGTTCCACTCCCATCATTCTTTTCAGAATATTCAATATCAGACAAAGTTTTAATGTTTAGAGATTTTACTTTTTTAGATGTAATTCCAGATTTGATTATTATTCTATTTTCTGTCAGTCCGTAAGTAGTATTTTCACGTTGTTTAGAGTCAATTATGAATCTGCCGAAAACAAAAATCAGTCCGACAATTACAAACGGAATTCCAAACAAAGCAAATATTCCAGCTTGGGAAGCCATTATTACCCAAAAAATTGCAAATCCGCACCATAGAACACTAAAAGGGATTAAAAATATGTCTGCTTGTCTGAATATAATTCTACTTTTCGGTTTACCAGTCCCCAATAGATTTTCGTCATTCTCAAGATGTGGTCTTAGTTCAGATTGTAAATTTTGTCTCACAATTTTTGTCAAATCTGTGCTAACAATTGGCTAAAACCAATTGCGTTTAGCTCCATTCTATTTGTTCCGGCAGTAGTTAAAAAACATTACGAAATTAGAATTATATAATGAAGAGGCGGTTTTTAAAAGTAATAAATTAACGTAATGGGGGAGGTGTGACGTTGTAATCTCATTATCAGAGACTAGAATTTTAAAGATTTCAACCTCGCTTTTGTAGTCGCTCCTCGGAATGACGACCTTACTTTTTAAACCGCCTCTTAAACTTTATGAGCATTGGGATTTAGAGCCCAAATGCTTTTTTAATGGTATCAACGTAATCCAGTTTTTCCCAAGTAAACAGTTCCACATCCAAAGTGATGCTTTCGCCATTAGGTTGCGAAAAGGTTTTGGAGACGGTTTCGTTTGTGCGCCCCATGTGGCCGTAAGCAGCGGTTTCGCTGTACATAGGTGAACGCAGTTTTAAACGCTCCTCAATAGCAAACGGACGCATATCGAAAATTTCAGATACTTTTTTGGCAATATCGCCATTGCTCAAATCCACTTTGCTGGTGCCGTAAGTGTCGATAAAAATTCCCATAGGCTCTACCACGCCAATAGCGTAACTTACTTGAACCAAAACTTCATCGGCCACACCGGCAGCCACCAAGTTTTTGGCAATGTGGCGCGTAGCGTAAGCGGCACTTCTATCTACTTTACTCGGGTCTTTTCCAGAGAATGCACCCCCACCGTGGGCCCCTTTTCCGCCGTAAGTATCCACAATAATTTTACGTCCGGTTAACCCGGTATCGCCATGCGGACCGCCAATTACGAATTTCCCCGTGGGGTTGATGTGGTATTTTATATCGCTGTTGAATAACTTTTGAATGCCTTCGGGTAACTTGGCAACCACACGCGGAATTAAAATCTCCACAATATCTTTTCTGATTTTTGCCAACATGGTCTCATCATCGGCAAAATCGTCGTGTTGTGTAGACACCACAATCGCATCGATGCGCTGTGGTACGTTATCATCACTATATTCAATGGTTACCTGGCTTTTGCTATCGGGACGTAAATAGGTGATGTCCTTATTTTCGCGACGCAACGCCGAAAGTTCCTTTAAAATCCTATGTGACAAATCTAAAGCCAAAGGCATGTAATTTTCGGTTTCGTTGGTGGCGTAACCAAACATCATCCCTTGGTCGCCGGCACCTTGTTCTTCCTTGCTACCGCGATCTACCCCTTGGTTAATGTCTTCCGATTGCTCGTGGATGGCCGAAAATACCCCGCACGAATTGCCATCAAACATATATTCGCCTTTGGTGTAGCCAATACTGTTAATGGTATCCCTCGCAATTTTTTGAACATCTAAATAGGTGGTCGATTTTACCTCTCCAGCAAGTACTACCTGCCCTGTGGTTACCAAGGTTTCGCAGGCTACTTTCGAGTCGGTATCGAAAGCTAAAAAGTTATCGATTAACGCATCGCTAATTTGGTCTGCTATTTTGTCTGGATGCCCTTCAGAAACACTTTCCGAAGTGAATAAATAAGCCATAATATTGTATTTTATTGCAAGATTTGACGGAAAACGTCGAAGGAAGTTCGCACTGCCTTTAGCATTTTTCATGCCGTACTTGATACGGCATCTCATCTTCGAAATTATCGAATCTGAAAGAGGTTGCAATCAGTCAAATCTTTCCTCTGTTTTTTTGATTGGGCAAAAGTATAAAAATTAAGTAAAACCGTTGTTAAAATTTTTCTTAAAAGGTGAAGCGATGTTTGTTTGGGTGGATTTGGCCGTTGTGAGTTGTAAAAACTCCTAAAATTGGTACTTAACTCAAAGTTGTCACACTGAGCGGAGTCGAAGTGTTATTTCAGAATTTAATTATAAAATGAAGGTTTATTGGCAACATGGGATGCTGAATCGAGTTCAGCATGACGAAAACGACGTGTTATGAAGAAAAGTAAACATTCAATTTTAAGGATTTCTTTTCAAAAAATTGGCTGTTACATTTTATTTGTAAATATTTGTACTTCCAAAAATGAGAAAACACGTTTTAAATATGGTCATTTCTACAGTCGGTGTCGTTATTGCGCATCGAAAGTAGGGCTGGTTTAATTAAACGAAAATATAAATTAAAGCCTTCCCAAATGTGAGGGCTTTTTTAATGCAATTTTTTTTCATTTTGGGCATCATAAAAATATTGCGTTAAACACCTGACAAACAGTTGTTTGAGTTTGTTTTCTGTGTTGTGGATTTAACCTGTAAATACAATACGGGGGTAAGATAAAGCAGCAATAAATTAATTTCGAAAACTGTTTAAGTGGGTTTTGTTGAAATTTTTGAAAAACCCTTAAAAATTTTAGAATATATCACTAATTCACGATTAAAATAAGAATTATTCATAATAAAAATGAAGGAACTTAATAAATATAGTAGAAGGTTAACTCAGGATGAATCGCAGCCCGCTTCGCAGGCCATGTTGTATGCCGTTGGTTTAACGGATGAAGATATGAACAAGGCCCAAGTAGGGATAGCTAGTACAGGTTACGATGGCAACCCATGTAACATGCATTTAAATAGGCTAAAGGATGAGGTGAAAATAGAGTGTAAGATTGCCAATTTAGTAGGTTTAGGCTTTAACACTATTGGAGTGAGTGACGGTATTTCTATGGGTACTTCTGGGATGAACTACTCGTTGGCGTCGCGAGATATTATTGCCGATTCTATTGAAACCGTAATGAATGCACAAAGTTACGATGCGTTGATTTCTATTGTAGGTTGCGATAAAAATATGCCGGGTGCCGTTATTGCTATGTTGCGTTTAAACCGTCCTTCAATTATGATGTACGGCGGAACGATTGCTTCTGGAAATTATAATGGAAAAAAATTAAATATTGTTTCGGCTTTTGAAGCTTTGGGACAAAAAGTAGCGGGTGAGATTGACGAAGACGAATACCGCGAAATTATTAAAAGAGCCATTCCTGGGGCTGGTGCTTGCGGTGGAATGTATACCGCCAACACCATGGCGTCGGCTATAGAGTGTATGGGCTTTGCTTTGCCTTATAACTCGTCTATTCCAGCTGAAAACCCAAATAAATTATCGGAAGCCGAGCGCCATGCGATTGCTATTAAAAAGCTGTTGGAATTGGATTTGAAACCTTTGGATATCATTTCAAAAAAATCCATTGAAAATGCCATCGCTTTAGTGAATGCTTTAGGCGGGTCGACCAACGCGGTATTGCACTTTTTGGCCATTGCCCATGCGGCCGATATTGAATTTACTTTAGAGGATTTTCAGCGTGTAAGCGACAGAACACCGCTTATTGCCGATTTAAAGCCTAGCGGAAAATATTTAATGGAAGATGTTCACGGTATTGGTGGAACACCGGCCGTGATGAAATATCTTTTGGATAATGGCTATTTGCACGGTGATTGTATGACGGTTACGGGTAAAACCTTAGCTGAAAACTTGGCGGATGTAGAGCCTTTGGAGTTTGAAGAAGATAGCCAAGATGTGATTTATCCAACCGATAAAGCATTGAAGACTTCTGGAAACCTACAAATCCTTTACGGAAACTTGGCCAGCGAAGGTGCTGTGGCAAAAATTTCTGGAAAGGAAGGATTGGTGTTTGAAGGTAAAGCCGTGGTTTACGATGGTGAACAAGCAGCGAATACAGGGATTTCGAATGGTGAAGTACAACGTGGTGATGTGGTCGTCATCAGGTACGTCGGCCCAAAAGGTGGTCCCGGTATGCCAGAAATGCTAAAACCAACCTCGTTGATTATGGGAGCTGGTTTAGGTAAATCGGTGGCCTTGATAACCGACGGACGTTTCTCTGGTGGTACGCACGGATTTGTAGTGGGGCACATCACGCCAGAAGCGCAAACCGGAGGGACTATTGGCTTAGTGAAAACTGGTGATAAAATTAGAATCAGTGCCGAGGACAACTCCATTAATGTGTTGATTTCAGATGAAGAAATGGCCAAAAGAAAAGCCGAATGGAAAGCGCCAGAGCTTAAACATAAAAAAGGTATTTTATACAAATACGCTAAATCGGTAGCATCAGCATCAAAAGGATGTGTTACCGATGCGTAAAAATTGATTTTTTTCATTTCCGCGGAAGCGGGAATCTCAATAAAGTGTGACTATGAAAACACAAACCGCAGAAAAAACAAAAGAAGTGGCAAATAAAGTAGAACGTATTACAGGCGCCGAAGCCGTTATAAAAAGCTTGATAGCAGAAGGTGTGGATATTTTATATGGTTATCCGGGTGGAGCTATTATGCCTGTTTACGACGAGTTATATAAATTTCAAGATCAAATTCATCACGTATTAACGCGTCACGAGCAAGGTGCGGCACATGCAGCGCAAGGTTATGCGCGTATTTCGGGAAAGGTGGGGGTGGCCATGGCAACATCAGGGCCAGGTGCAACCAATTTAGTTACCGGAATTGCTGATGCGCAAATCGACTCCACGCCGTTGGTGTGTATTACGGGGCAGGTGGCTTCGCATTTATTGGGAAGTGATGCGTTTCAGGAAACCGACATTGTGGGTATTTCAACACCAGTAACCAAATGGAATTGCCAAGTAACCAATGCAGCCGATATTCCTGCAGCTTTGGCCAAGGCCTTTTATATCGCTAAAAGCGGAAGACCGGGACCGGTATTGGTAGATATTACCAAGAATGCACAGGTGTCTGAATTGGATTTTAAATATGAAAAATGTACTGGAGTTCGCAGTTATAAGCCGGTTCCAAAAACCAGTCCTGAAGCTGTTAAAGCCGCAGCTGAATTAATCAATAATGCCAAAAAACCCATGATTGTTTGGGGGCAAGGTGTTATTTTGGGAGAGGCTGAAGCCGAACTGAAAGCTGTTATCGAAAAATCTGGTGTGCCAGCGGCATGGACTATTTTAGGGGCATCGGCATTGCCAACATCACACCCATTAAACGTGGGTATGGTGGGGATGCATGGTAACTATGCGCCTAACAAATTAACCAACGAATGCGATGTGCTTATTGCTATTGGTATGCGTTTCGATGACCGTGTAACGGGGAATTTGGCAACCTATGCCAAGCAGGCCAAAGTGGTTCATTTTGATATCGACCCGGCCGAAATAGATAAAAACGTAAAAACCGATGTGGCCGTTTTAGGAAACTCGAAAGAGAGCTTGGCGATGTTGTTGGAGGCTTTAAATGAAAACAGTCACGAGGCGTGGTTGCAGGAGTTTAAAGATCTATACAAAATTGAGTTTGAAAAAGTCATTAAAGACGATTTGGAGCCGACCAAAGAAGGCTTGACTATGGGTGAGGTGCTTAAGCAAATCAACATAGAAAGTAAGGGGCAGGCAGCTATTGTTTCAGATGTGGGGCAGCACCAAATGATTGCGTGTCGTTATGCCGATTTTAACGTGACTAAAAGTAACATTACTTCAGGTGGTTTGGGTACCATGGGCTTTGCGCTTCCTGCTGCTATCGGAGCTAAAATGGCAGCGCCAGAGCGAGAGGTGGTTGCTATTATTGGCGACGGAGGTTATCAAATGAACATTCAGGAATTGGGTACCATTTTCCAAACCAAAGCAGCGGTTAAGATTGTAGTGCTTAACAACGAATTTTTAGGAATGGTACGCCAATGGCAGCAGTTATTTTTCGATAAGCGTTATGCTTCCACCGAAATGACCAACCCTAATTTTGTGGCGATTGCCGAGGGCTATTACATCAAAGCAAAACGCGTTACCAAGCGAGAGGAATTGGCCGATGCCGTTAAGGAAATGATGGCTTCAAAAGAGTCGTACTTCCTTGAGGTTTGTGTAGAGAAAGAAGATAACGTATTTCCAATGATACCTACGGGAGCATCGGTTTCTGATGTAAGATTAAGTTAATTGGAAAATAAGAAAACAGATAAAAGAATATAGAAACTAGAGATGGTGCAAGAGCTTTAAAGCAAGATTTAAACGTCTTTTCTCTTTCATCTTTTCTCTTTCATCTTTTTTAAAAATGAACGAAGACATAAAAACACTCACCATATCCGTTTATACCGAAAACAACATTGGTTTGTTGAACCGTATTTCGGCTATATTTCAAAGGAGACACATTAACATTGAAAGCTTAACCACCTCGCAGTCTGAAATTGATGGCGTAAACCGTTTTGTTATTGTAGTGAATATTACCGAAAGCCATGCTAAAAAAATCGTTAAGCAAATAGAAAAGCAGGTAGAAACGATTAAGGCTTATTACCATACCGATGAAGAGACTATCTTTACCGAGTCGTGTATGTTTAAGATCAAGTCGAGTTTGTTGTTTGACGAACCTCAAATTCAAAATATAATTAAAGAGAGCGATACCAGAATCGTTACCGTAAACCGCGAGTTTTTCGTTCTTGAAAAATCGGGCAGGCGCCACGAAATTGAAGCACTGCGTCGCGATTTGAACGTATTCGGTATCATGCAGTTTGTGCGCTCGGGCCGAATTGCGGTAACCAAAGATGAAATGAAAGTAACCGAATTGCTTAAGGCATTCAATAACCAATAATAGAATAATAACAATTAAAATTAAAATGGGAAATTATTTTAACACACTGTCGTTAAGAGACAAACTAGATCAATTATCGAAGTGTAGATTCATGGATACTTCTGAGTTTTCAGATGGAGTAAATGCATTAAAAGGAAAGAAAATTGTAATAGTAGGATGCGGTGCCCAAGGGTTAAACCAAGGGTTGAACATGAGGGATTCTGGATTGGATATTTCTTATGCATTGCGCGATGCTGCTATTTCAGAAAAGCGTGCTTCTTACGTTAATGCAACCGAAAACGGTTTTACAGTTGGTACTTACCAAGAATTGATTCCAACGGCCGATTTGGTGCTTAACCTTACGCCAGACAAGCAGCATACTAATGTGGTAAACGCGGTAATGCCTTTAATGAAAAAAGGAGCTACTTTGGCTTATTCCCATGGATTTAATATTGTTGAGGAAGGAATGCAAATTCGTGAAGACCTTACCGTAATCATGGTAGCGCCTAAGTCGCCAGGTTCTGAGGTTCGCGAAGAATATAAAAGAGGTTTTGGTGTACCAACCTTAATTGCGGTACACGAAGAAAACGATCCAGAAGGAAAAGGTTGGGCGCAAGCTAAAGCTTATGCCGTAGCTACTGGTGGTGATAGAGCGGGTGTTTTGGCATCGTCTTTTATTGCTGAGGTGAAGTCTGATTTAATGGGTGAGCAAACCATTCTTTGTGGATTGTTGCAAACTGGTTCTATCCTTTGTTTCGACAAAATGGTTGAAAAAGGTATCGAGCCTGGCTATGCTTCAAAATTAATCCAATACGGATGGGAAACCATTACTGAAGGATTGAAGTACGGTGGTGTAACCAACATGATGGACCGTTTGAGTAACCCTGCAAAAATCAAAGCTTTTGAATTAGCTGAAGAGTTGAAGGATATTATGCGTCCGTTGTTCCAAAAGCACATGGACGATATTATTGAAGGGGAGTTCTCTAAAGGCATGATGGAAGATTGGGCTAACGACGATAAGAAATTATTGGATTGGAGAGCTGCTACCGGAGAAACTGCTTTCGAAAAAACGCCTGCTGGAGATGCAGAAATTACAGAGCAAGAGTACTACGATAACGGTGTGTTGATGGTCGCTTTTGTAAAAGCAGGTGTAGAATTAGCTTTTGAAGCTATGGTAGATTCTGGAATTATCGATGCATCGGCTTACTACGAGTCATTGCACGAAACGCCACTTATCGCCAACACGATTGCTAGAAAGAAATTGTTCGAAATGAACCGTGTGATTTCTGATACAGCGGAGTACGGATGCTACTTGTTCGATCATGCTTGTAAGCCATTGTTGGCCGATTTTATGAAGAAAATCGATACCGACGTTATTGGTAAAGCATACGCTAAAGACAACGGAAAAGCAGTTGACAATGCTAAATTAATAGCGGTTAATAAGGCTTTGAGAAATCACCCTGTTGAAAAAGTAGGTGAGTTCCTTAGAGCTTCAATGACAGCTATGAAACCAATAGTATAAGCCATTAAAACAGACTAAACTAAACTAAATTTTGATGGTAAAACCTGTTGGATTTGTAAAGTCCAACAGGTTTTTTTTATGACTAAAAAAATCAAAAGCTATGGAAAGCCAAACTTATTTTCCAAAACTGGAAGACATAAAAAAAGCAGCCGAAACCATTAAGAACGTTTCGGAGGTAACTCCGTTAAGTAAAGGTTTGAGGTATTCAAAACAATTTGGTGCAGAAATTTATTTTAAGCGCGAAGATCTTCAGCAAGTACGTTCGTATAAAATTCGTGGGGCGTACAATAAAATAAGTTCGCTAACAAAAGAAGAAGCGCAAAATGGCGTAGTATGTGCCAGTGCGGGCAATCATGCTCAAGGTGTAGCGCTATCTTGCAAATTGTTGAAAATAAAAGGATCAATTTTTATGCCGGCACCAACGCCCAACCAAAAGGTGGAACAGGTAAAGATGTTTGGTGAAGATTTTATTGAGATCAAATTGGTGGGCGATACTTTTGACGATGCTAGTGAGGCGGCCATGAAGGAATGCAAAGAGCAAGGTAAAACCTTTATTCACCCTTTTGATGACAAAAGAGTGATTGAAGGGCAGGGCACGATAGGTTTGGAAATTATTGAGCAAACCCAAGTGCCGATTGATTATGTGTTCATCGCTATTGGTGGTGGTGGATTGGCATCTGGGTTGTCAACCGTGTTTAAGGAATTGTCGCCCAACACAAAAATTATTGGGGTTGAACCAGAAGGGGCGCCATCCATGAAAACGTCCATTGCAAACAACCAAAACATCGAACTCGAACATATTGAAAAATTTGTTGACGGCGCAGCGGTAAAACGGGTGGGCGATTTAAACTTTGTTATCTGTAAACAGAATCTCGACGACGTGATTACTGTTCCCGAAGGGAAGGTTTGCGAAACCATTCTCGAACTTTATAACAAAGATGCCATTGTAGTAGAACCGGCCGGAGCACTGAGTATTGCTGCTCTAGATTTTTATGCTGAAAAAATAAAAGGCAAAAATGTAGTTTGCGTGGTTAGCGGAAGCAATAATGATATTACCCGAACTCCCGAAATTAAAGAACGGGCCTTGCTTTATGCGAATCTGAAACATTATTTTATTGTGAATTTTCCGCAGCGTGCAGGAGCCTTAAAGGAATTTGTGGTAGATATTTTAGGAGAGAATGACGATATCACCTATTTTCAATATGCTAAAAAAACTAATCGGGAAAACGGTTCTGCGGTGGTGGGTGTGCAATTAAAATCATCCAACGATTTGGAGCCACTCATTGCTAAAATGAAAAAACGGAACTTTTACGGCGATTATTTAAATGACAAACCAGATTTGTTTCAGTTTTTGGTTTAGAATTTTAAAAGGATAGTTTGGTCGTAGCGTAATTATTTTCGCTTTATTGCTCATAATTCTCGAATTTTCAAACACAAATTCTGAGTAATTTTTCTTTACTTTGATGAGGTCAATAAAGGCATTTCAAATATTAGAATAAAACTGGCATTGGCAAAGGCTACTAACAAAAACAAAACACAATGAGCACAACAATCCAAGATATTCCGGAAGCATTTAAAATCGATTCTATTTATCACCAAAATACCTATTTGTCAGGTGGCGAGTTAAAACACTGGGAAGGCGATACGGCCGAGGTGTATTCTACCATTTCGTCAACTGAAAAGTACCGTCCAACCTTGTTGGGAACGGTGCCGCAGTTGGGAGAGGAAGAGGCTATGGATTCACTAAATTCAGCGGTCTCTGCCTACGATAACGGGAAAGGGTTGTGGCCTACCATGAAAGTGGTAGATCGTATTGCTTGTATGGAAAAATTCGTTAAGCAAATGAAAACCAAGCGTGATGAGGTAGTGAAATTCATTATGTGGGAAATTGGTAAAAACCTTCCTGATGCTGAAAAGGAATTTGACAGAACGGTCGATTATATTTATGATACTATAGAAGATTACAAACAATTAGATCGCGACTCTGCCAAGTTTCAGAAAAACTCTGGGGTTTATGCGCACATCCGTCGTGGACCGCTTGGGGTTGTTTTGTGTTTGGGGCCATACAATTATCCACTCAACGAAACCTTTACTTTGCTTATTCCAGCGTTGATGATGGGAAATACCGTAATTTTTAAACCCGCAAAATTAGGAGTTTTGCTTATTTCTCCGTTATTGGAGGCTTTTCAAAATAGCTTTCCAAAAGGTGTGGTAAACGTGATTTACGGCCGTGGCAGGGTGTTGGCAACACCTATTATGAAATCAGGAAAAGTTGATGTTTTAGCATTGATTGGCAACAGTAAATCGGCCAATGCTTTGCAAGCACAGCACCCAAAAGGAAATAGGCTTCGTATGGTTTTAGGGCTTGAAGCTAAAAACCCGGCTATTGTGTTGCCCGATGCCGATTTAGATTTAGCGGTTGAAGAATGCATTACGGGAACGCTGTCTTTTAACGGGCAACGTTGTACAGCTTTAAAAGTGGTGTATGTACACGAGTCGGTAGTTGAAGAATTCAACAGACGTTTTTCTTATAAAGTAGATCAATTAAAATTTGGAAACCCATGGGAGCCAGGAGTAAAATTAACACCACTACCAGAGGTGGAAAAGCCGGCATTTATTCAGGAGTTGATTGATGATGCATTAACAAAAGGTGCAAAAATATTAAACGACAAAGGGGGCAAGTTAACCGAGAATTTTATTTTTCCTGCGGTATTGTATCCGGTGAGTAAAGATATGCGCGTGTTTAAAGAGGAGCAATTCGGCCCGGTAATTCCGGTAGTGCCATTTTCGGATATTGACGAGCCTTTGGATGATATGGCTAGATCGGATTACGGACAGCAAGTGAGTTTGTTTGGAAAGAATGTTCAAACCCTGTCGCCGCTCATCGATACTTTGGTGAATTTAGTATGCCGTGTAAACCTAAACAGTTCGTGCCAACGCGGGCCGGATGTTTATCCGTTCACCGGAAGAAAAGATTCAGCTTTCGGAACACTGAGTGTACATGATGCGTTGCGTTCGTTTTCAATAAGAACTTTTGTCGCTTCAAAAGACAATGCTTACAACAATGCTATTCTTCAAGAATTATTGGAGCAAAAAACTTCTAATTTTATCAGTACTGATTATATTTTGTAATTAAAACCAATATTATATGTTCGTTTATAAATATTTTACGCTCTTACTGTTGGCTGTGTTTTTAGTGGCCTGCGGTAACAAAGACAAAGAGAAAAAAGAAAATTTTTCTTATGAAAAAACAATGGAAGCCCCGAAAGCAGCCTCCAGCAACCCTAACGATGTAGTTATAACAGGTAATGACGGCATGCAATTCAATAAAAAGCAAATCAGGGTTGAAGCTGGGAAAAAAGTAAAAATCACATTAAGGCACATTGGGAAAATGGACAAAAACGTGATGGGGCACAATTTTGTGTTATTGAAACAAGGGGTTGATGTGATGACCTTTGGGCCTAAAGCTGCTGCGTTTAAGGATAGTGAATATATTCCCGCTAATACTCAGGATGTGATTGCGCACACCAAGCTAATAGGTGGAGGTGAAACAGCAGTAATCGAATTCGATGCTCCCGAACCAGGAGTTTATGATTTTATTTGCAGTTTCCCTGGGCATTATGCGCTTATGAAAGGCAAATTTATTGTGGAGTAAAAGAATAAGATGTATTCTTAAAGGGGTTTAAACTCTCAGTATACTTGTACTGAGAGTTTTTACTTTAACTCTAATAGTTCAATATTCTTAAATTCTATAGGGTGGCTTTCGCTTTGCAATGAAATATAGCCCCCTTTTAAAGGTTGGTTTTCTTTTGGTTTCCACTTGTTTCCAGTATTAACGGCCTCTCCTCCAATATGGGGTTTGTTGTATGCTAATACTTCTTCTCCATTTATATAGTGCTTAATAATAGAGTCATTTCTCACTTCAATTTCAACATTTACCCATTGGTCGCCATGATAGGTTTTTGAAGACGATTTAATAATATGCTCTGTAACCAAAGAATCTTTGTAAAAAACGTGCGTACCAGGGGTACATAAATTTCCGGTGGAACGTTCATCTAGACCATTGCCTCCTAAAAGTTGTACCTCAATAGAAACTGGGAAGTTTTGGTTGAGTTCCATGCCTTTTGGGTCTTCACAATGAATCATAATACCACTATTTCTTAATGCCCAAGCTTTTCCTCCTGCAACTTGTTCTCCCGTAAAGCGATAATCCATTTTAAACTTGTAGTTGTTATATGGTGTTTTGTAGAAAAGATGCCCAAATGCGTTGTTGAAGGAATCGTAAGCTTTGTAGGAAACTTTTAATAGGCCATCTTCAACAATAAATGTATTCTTGTAATTATTACCGTATTCGTGCCCCATTATTTTTGGCGTCCATCCTTTTAAGTCTTTGCCGTTGAATATGGATTTCCATTCAGATTTGTTACTGGGGCCTTCTGATTTTTTCTTGCACGAAAGTGTAAAATAAAATACCAATAGAACGCATACAACTTTGATTAAAATAGATTTCATGTATGTTGTAGTTTATAAAGATTTGAATTATTTACAAAGACCAAGCGTTTCCACCAGTAGCTTCTTCAACTGAAATACATCCCTTTTGTGATGCAGGAATGGGGTCGTATGCCAATACTTTTTCACCAACATTTTCACTGGTTTGGTAAGCCCAAACCGTTTGGTTTCTTAGATTTAAGAGTGCTTCATAAACTAAGCTTTTTTCTGCTTTAAATTGTTTTTCTTCCGCTTTAGGTGCTCTTAAGTATTTATCCAATAAAGTGGTGTAGTCTTCGGTGTTTAGGTGTTTTGCTCCAGTCTCAGGGATGTGTAGGGCCTCAATTATACTTTCTATGCCCTTTTTGTATTCTGCTTTATCTTCATCATTATAAGCTTTAGAGGCATATAAATCTATAAACTCGGGGACATTAACGTCTAAAGCGCCCGGTGTTGCTTCGGTTTTAGGTAGAATTAAATCCACTAAGTGTTTTATAACGATGCTTTCTTCTTCAGTAAAGAATACAGGTGTCCATTTTTCAACGTCACTTGTACAGCTTTGTAAAATACTCAGGGCACTTGGGGCAACGGCAGAATAACCAATGGTTAAACCAATATTTTTTAATGCTTCTCTACGATTCATGGTTGTTTAGCTTTAAATTGTTTAACCGCATGATTTGCGGCTCGTGCAGTTAATGCCATATAGGTTAAAGATGGGTTTTGGCAACCTGCCGAGGTCATACAGGCACCATCGGTAACATAGACATTTTGAACGCTATGAATTTGGTTGTATTTGTTAAGTACAGATGTTTTCGGGTCTCTTCCCATTCTTGCTGTGCCCATTTCATGGATGCCTATACCGGGGCCAGATGGTCTGTTATAGGTGCGAATATCTTTAAAACCTGCCTTCTTTAGCATATCTGCAGCTTGTTCCATTATGTCTTTTCGCATGTTAAGTTCGTTCTCTTTCCATTCTGCGTCAAAGGTAATGGTTGGCAATCCCCATTGATCTAGTTTATTATAATCTAATGTCATTTTATTATCATGATAAGGCAAGCATTCTCCAAAACCACCTAGGTGCATTCGCCACGGACCGGGTTTTAGTAATTCTTCTTTAAACTCTGCGCCATAACCTAGTTCGGCAACATGTTCAGAAATACCATATCTGCCGGCACCACCTTGATAGCCGTAACCTCTAAGAAATGATTTTTGCTCACTTTCCTTGTCACCTAGGTTTCTAAATCGAGGAATGTAAATGCCATTAGGCCTTCTTCCTTTATAGTATTTGTCTTCAAATCCTTCAATCGAACCTGATGCACCAGAACCTAAATGGTGATCCATGATATTGTGTCCTAATTCTCCAGAATCATTTCCTAAACCATTGGGAAATCTATCAGATTTTGATTGCATTAAAATGGAAGCAGATGCTATGGCGGAGGCGCAACAAAAAATAACATCTGCTTCAAATTCAAGTTTTTCTTTGGTCTTTTCATCAATCACCTTGACTCCTGTCGCTTTTTTAGAGGATTCGTCATAAATAATTTCATAGGTTATGGAGTGCGGCCTCAAAGTTAAATTACCTGTTCTGTTGGCAGCAGGTATAGTTGAAGAAACACTACTGAAATAAGCTCCATAAGGGCATCCGCGCCTACATCTGTGCCTGAATTGGCATTTACCTCTACCTTCATGTGGCTGGTTTCCTGTAATATGTGCTACCCTTCCAATGGTTAAAACACGCCCATGGTTTTGTGCCATTTGTTCTTTTAGGTGCTGCTCAACGCAATTTAGTTCCATGGGTGGTTCAAAAACACTATCGGGCAATTGGGGCAAACCAAGAGCTTCTCCACTAATGCCAATGTAGCGTTCTACATAACTGTACCACGGTTCAATATCTTTGTAGCGAATGGGCCAATCTACACCATAACCATCTTTTTTGTTAGCTTCAAAATCCAAATCACTTAGTCTATAGGTTTGCTTTCCCCATGTTATGGACCGTCCCCCAACATGGTAGCCCCGAATCCAATCAAATCTCTTTTTCTCATTATAGGGATGGTCGTAATCATCAACAAACCAATGTCTGGAATCTTGTTTTACAACGTAACTTGTTCGTGCTTGTTTGTATTGTCTGGCTTTTTGTTCAGCTGTGGGGTCTCCTCTTAGTTCCATATCCCATGGGTCTAAATTCATAGTGGGGTAATCTTTTATGTGTTCAACCATGCGCCCACGCTCTAGTACCAAAGTTTTTAAGCCGCCTTCACATAGTTCTTTAGCCGCCCAACCTCCTGTCATTCCCGAGCCTATAACTATAGCGTCGTATTTGGTAGCCTTAGTTTCTTCTGTCATAAATTTTAGTTAAGAAATTACAATTATTGAAGTGTTTATTTGGTATTTTAATATATAAAGGTTTAAAAATATGAATATGTTTTAAAAATAGTTAATTTGCATCTGTTAATTGTTTAAAATATTTCAGTGAAAGTAAACGTACATGAAATTGAGCCCTATGAAGCAAATGGTGTGGTCTATCATGCTGATACTTGTTTGCCGT
Source organism: Tamlana crocina (assembly GCA_040429635.1). Lineage (NCBI taxonomy): Bacteria > Pseudomonadati > Bacteroidota > Flavobacteriia > Flavobacteriales > Flavobacteriaceae > Tamlana > Tamlana crocina. Next base: position 1,047,322 of record CP158972.1, read on the forward strand.
TAATTGATGCCTATAAAAGAAAAAAATTAAAATTTAAAGCATTGGCAAGACATACCTACCCTGGGGAACGGTTGGATGATAATACATTGGGTTTGAATAGTATTGGTTATTGGGATGCTAATGAACCACAGGATTGGGGTTTAGATTGGCACCGAAATGAGGGTATGGAATTTCATTTTCTAGAATCAGGCACCATGCCATATGCTCAGGAGGGTAAAGAGGTACTGTTAACTCCTAATAATTTAACCATCACACGTCCGTGGGAAGCACATAAAGTTGGGAACCCTAATATTGGAATGGGAAAATTTTATTGGGTGATTATTGATTTAGGAGTTCGAAGGCCGCATCAGGATTGGGTATGGCCAGATTGGATTACATTAACAAATAATGATTTATCGCAATTAACAACTATTTTAAGGCATAACGAGAAATCTATTTTGAAAGCAGATCAGAGAGTTCGCGATTGTTTTAAGCGCATAAATGTTGCGGTTAATACTGATGAAAATGGTAGTAATGCCTCTAGAATTAGGTTGTTAATAAACTATTTATTGATATTAATTTTAGATCTGTTAAAAACTGAGGATATTGTGCTTAATGAATCTTTAACTGATAGCTCTAGGAGTGTGCAATATTTTTTAAAAGAACTAGATAAGAACTTGTCTGAAAACTGGACCATTGAGGAGATGGCAAAGTCTTCAGGGGTTGGGCTAACTCGGTTTACTTACCATTGTAAGCAATTAACCAATTTAACGCCCATGCGATATTTAAATATTCGTCGTTTAGAAATGGCTAAAAACATTCTAAAAGATAGTCCTAATTTAACGGTTGGAGAAGTGGCTTATATTTGTGGTTTCACAACAAGTCAATACTTTTCTACGGTATTCAAAAAACACGAAAAATGCTCTCCGAAAGCTTTTAGGGAAAGGTTTCGTTTGAACGAAAAAATAAGCGCCTATCCCGAGGTTTAAATTTGTTTAAATTTTTTCACTGAACAAAAATAAACAGCTCTTGCGGGATATTTCTATAACTTCACGTCTCGTCTAATTAATTTATATACGAACAAAAAATATGAAACGTCGCGATTTTATTGTTAAAACAACCCAAACAGGTGTAGCAGTTTCAGTACTTGGACTTCACGCATGCAAGAATTCAAAGGAAAATAAAATTATTAATAAAGCTGAAGAACCAAAGGAATCAGAAGAACTGTTTTTTAAGATTTCTTTAGCGCAATGGTCTTACAATAGATCACTCAGAGGTGGGGCTATGGATAACTTGGATTTTGCTGCAAAATCAAGAAGTTTTGGCTTTGAAGGTATAGAATACGTAAATAGTTTCTTTAAGAATAAGGCTCAAGATATGAGTTATTTAAAAGAAATGAATTCAAGAGCTAATGCCGAAGGTCAAAAAAATGTGCTCATTATGGTAGATGGAGAGGGAGCATTGGCAGATGTCGATACCAAAAAGCGTTTAAAAGCTATTGAAAATCACTATAAGTGGGTTGAAGCGGCTCATTTTTTAGGTTGTCACGCCATTAGAGTTAATTTGGCCGGAGGAATAGATGAAGATGAAGCTGCAAAAGCAGGAATTGATTCTCTAACGCAACTTTCAGATTTTGCAAAAGGGTCAAATATTAATGTTTTGGTAGAGAATCATGGTGGCTTTTCTTCCAATGGCGCTTGGATGTCAAGAGTGTTTACTCAAATAAAAAATAAAAACTGTGGTACATTACCAGACTTTGGAAATTTTTGCATTACAAAAGATGCAGAAAGGAATTGTTTGGAAGCTTACGATAGGTATAAAGGGATGCAAGAAGTATTGCCTTTTGCAAAAGCAGTTAGTGCCAAATCATATGAGTTTGATGCTCAGGGGAATGAAACCACAATAGATTATAAACGTGTCATGCAAATGGTGAAGGATTCTGGTTATAAAGGATTTGTAGGAGTTGAGTTTGAAGGTAAAACGATTTCGGAAGAAGCAGGAATACAAGCCACTCGTGATTTACTCATTAAAGTTGGTAAACAGCTTACTTAATGCAAAACTAATCAAACAAAATAATTTATGGAGAATATTAATAAAAACAGGTTGTTTTTGGGAAGTTGTCTCGCTCTAATTACAACAGCCATGACTTTTGCTATACGTGCTCGTTTAGAAACTGTCTTTGGTCCCGAGGGTGTGGGGTTAACCATGGAGCAAATAGGTTATGCCTTTGCACCCGCCTTTTTTGGATTCACAATTGCTATGATTATTGGTGGGCCACTAGTTGACTTACTGGGGATAAAAAAAATAACGTGGATGGCATTTATTACGCACGCTATTGGTATTGTTTTAACGCTTATGGCAGACTCGATGACCTCGCTATTTATTGCCACATTGTTTATAGGAATTGGTAATGGCTTTGTTGAGGCAGCGCTCAATCCTATGGTAGCTTCCATGTATCCAGACCAAAAAACTAAAATGTTAAATAGATTTCATGTATGGTTTCCAGGAGGTATCGTAATTGGAGCATTAATAGGTTGGTTAGTTATGGATGTTTTAGGCTTAAGTTGGCAAATTATGGTAGGGACTCTGTTTATTCCATTAGTGATTTATGGATTATTATTTTGGGGGCAAAAAATACCGGTTACCGAGCGTGTTCAAATGGGAGTGAGCAATAAAAAAATGTTTTCTAGTGTTTTAAAACCTCTGTTTTTGTTCATGGTAGCCTGTATGTTTTTAACAGCAGCTTCTGAATTAGGCACTACCCAAAGAATAGAATCCTTGTTAAAAGAATCGGTAACTGCACCATTGTTAGTTTTGGCATTTATTAACGGTATTATGGCTATGGGAAGGCTGTTTGCAGGACAAGTGGTACATAAATTGAGTCCGTCAGGAATGTTATTGTACTCTGCCGTTTTCACGTTTATTGGGTTGTGGTTACTAACGGTGACAACTGGTGGGATGACCTTTGTTGCGGCAGCCGTTTTTGCTATCGGGGTAACGTTTTTTTGGCCAACTATGTTGGGTTTTATTGCCGAGTATTTACCAGAAACAGGAGCTTTAGGGTTATCAGTAATGGGAGGAGCTGGTATGTTTTCTGTTTCCTTAGTGTTGCCAATTATGGGTAATCTAATGGATAATGTTAGTGCCTCTGAAGCATTGCGAACTATGTCTATTTTACCTGGTATTTTGATAGTTGCATTTTTAGGTTTACACATTTATATGAAAAAAAGTAAACAAATATTAGAATCTTAAATAGTTTATGAGTAAAAAATTAAAAATGGGAATGGTTGGTGGTGGCATAGGCTCTTTTATTGGAGATGTGCATCGAAAAGCTGCAGGTATTGATGGTATGATAGAGCTTGTTTGTGGAGCGTTTAGTAGTACCGTAGAAAAATCAATAGCATCAGGGAAAGCTCTTGGATTGGATGAAAACCGATGTTATGGTACTTTTGAAGAAATGATTCAAAAGGAAAAAGAACTTCCTGAAGCTATCCGAATGGATTTTGTAGCCATTGTAACACCAAATCACATGCATTTTCCTCCTGCTAAACTAGCTTTGGAAAATGGCTTTCATGTAGTATGTGATAAACCTGTAACCCTAACTTTGGACGAAGCTGAAGTTCTAAAAACAGTGATTGAAAAAAGTGGAAAGCTATTTGCCTTGACTCACAATTACACAGGGAATTCTATGGTAAAACAAGCTAAAGCTATGATAACTAAAGGCGAATTGGGAACTATAAGAAAGATACAAGCACAATATCTACAAGGCTGGTTATCGACTTCTTTGGAGAAGACAGAGCAAAAGCAAGCGGCTTGGAGGGTAGACCCAAAACGTTCTGGCATTGGTGGCGCTTTAGGAGATATTGGCACACACGTTGAAAACTTAATAGAGTACATTACAGGGTTGAAGATTATAGAAATTGCAGCTGATTTGGGAAGATTTGGAGAAGGGCGTGTTTTAGATGATGATGGTAATATGTTGATACGGATGGAGAACGGTGCAAAAGGCACAATTTCTATCTCACAAATTGCATTGGGTGAAGAAAATAATTTGGGCATCAAAGTTTATGGAACAAAAGGAAGTGTGGAATGGTACCAAGAAAACCCAAATGAACTGATAACACGATGGCTAGAAGAACCTAAAAAGGTATATACGCCCAATGGCAACGGATTGCATGACGAGGCCTTGGAGGTTTGCAGAATTCCTGCCGGTCACCCTGAAGGTTACTTGGAGGCGTTTGCTACAATATACAAGAGTTTTGCCATACACCTTACCGCAATAAAAGAAGGAAAAACAATTGAAAAACCCGATTACCCTACCATTAAAGATGGTGTGCGTGGTATGAAATTTATTTATGCGGCGGTAGAAAGTGACAAAAACAATGCGGCATGGGCTAAACTCAGTTAAATGAAAGAATATAATAACATATGAAAACAATAAAAGGTCCGGCAGTATTTTTGGCGCAATTTGCGGGTAATGAATCACCGTTTAATAGTTTAGGTGGCATGTGCCAATGGGCGGCCGATTTAGGTTACAAAGGCATTCAAATACCAACATGGGAAGCCAGTTTAATTGATGTTGAAATGGCTGCCGAAAGCCAAACCTATTGCGACGAATTAAAAGGAAAAGTGCAGTCTTACGGGTTGGAAATCACCGAACTCTCAACGCATTTGCAAGGGCAGTTGGTGGCGGTTCACCCAGCTTACGATACTTTGTTTGATGGTTTTGCACCAGAGAATGTGCGGGGTAATCCCAAAGCCCGAACCGAATGGGCGATAGATTTTGTTAAAAAATGTGGAACGGCCAGTGGACGGTTGGGTTTAAAATCGCACGCGAGTTTTTCGGGGGCGCTGCTATGGCAAACGGTGTATCCGTGGCCACAGCGCCCTGCAGGACTGGTGGATTTAGGGTTTCAAGAATTAGCGAACCGTTGGTTGCCTATTTTAAATCATTTTGATGAGCATGGGGTAGATGTGTGTTACGAATTGCATCCGGGTGAAGATTTGCACGACGGTGTCACTTTCGAGCGTTTCTTAGATGCTACGAACAACCATAAACGAGCTAATATTCTGTACGACCCTAGCCATTTTGTACTTCAACAGTTAGATTATTTAACCTTTATAGATTATTACCACGAGCGCATTAAATCCTTCCATGTTAAAGATGCGGAGTTTAATCCGTCGGGAAAACAAGGGGTTTACGGTGGTTATGCCGATTGGAAAGACCGAGCTGGCCGTTTTAGAAGTTTGGGCGACGGACAAGTAGATTTTAAAGGCATTTTTACAAAGTTAACCAAGTATAACTGCGATGTGTGGGCGGTTATGGAATGGGAGTGTTGTATAAAATCTTCGGAGCAGGGCGCCCGGGAAGGAGCACCGTTTATTCAAAAGCATATCATTGAAGCGGCTACACGTAGTTTTGATGATTTTGCCGGAGGCGACATTGATGAAAATTATTTGAAAAGTGTTTTGGGCATTTAATCCTGTAATATGAAGCGATTACTGTTAGGCTTTTCGGTTGTTATGGTGTTTTCGGGATGCGCTTTTGGTCAGGTTAAAGATTCGAAACGAATAAAAGAACCCACCAACCCCAAAGATACAGAAGTTTGGCAGCCTAAACCGAAAGTGGCAACCGTTGATGCGGAAACAGGAATACCATCGGATGCGATTGTACTTTTTAATGGTGAAAATTTTAATGAATGGGTATCAACTAAAGATTCCTCAGCAGTAAACTGGATATTGAATGCCGATAGAAGTATGACCGTAAAAGATAAAGCAGGCGACATACAAACCAAGCGAAATTTTGGCGATATACAATTGCATATAGAATGGAAGTCGCCAAAAGATATTCGTGGAAACGGTCAGCATCGTGGCAATAGCGGTGTGTTTCTTCAAAACAGGTACGAGGTTCAGATTTTAGATAACAACAACAACGATACCTATGTTAATGGTCAGGCTGGAGCTATTTATAAGCAAGCCGTTCCGTTGGTGAAAGCGTCATCAAAAACGGGAGATTGGAATGTTTACGATATTGTTTACCATGCACCAAAATTTGATGAGAGCGGAAACAAAACTAAATCTGGCACAATAACGGTGCTCCATAACGGGGTGCTTATTCAGGACCACGTAGAGATAAAAGGCACGACCGAATTCATAGGCTGGCCAAAAAACGAGCCTCATGGCAAAGCGCCAATTCGGCTTCAGGATCACAAAGATAATAGTGGTGTGAGCTACAGAAATATTTGGGTACGCGAATTAAATTAAAATGAAATAATGATAAAGCGAATTGTTTTGGTGGTACTGACCATTTGTTTGAATTCAAAGGGTTATAGTGCAACTGATAAGAAAGACAAAATAAAAGTATTGATCGTTGATGGGCAGAACAACCATTCGGTTTGGCCAAAATCTACCATTATGATGAAACAATATTTAGAAGAGACAGGCTTGTTTGAGGTAGATATTGAGCGCACTCAGTATTTAACCAATAGCGAACGGTTTAAGGATTGGCTGCTATTGGCGAATGCAGGAGAAGGCACTGAGGGAAAACCAAAAACAGATACAGATTTTTGTCCGAAATTTAAAAATTACGATGTCGTTATTTCAAACTTTGGGTACAAGGCGGCTTCATGGCCTGAGAAAACTCAACGGGCTTTTGAAAAGTTTGTGCGTAAAGGCGGTGGTTTTGTGAGTGTTCACGCAGCGGATAATTCGTTTCCAAATTGGAAAGCCTACAACGACATGATAGCCATTGGTGGCTGGGGCGGGCGCACCGAGAAGCACGGGCCTTATTTGTATATCGATAAAGATAACCAACCTAAAAGAGATTATTCCGAAGGAAAAGGAGGGGCGCACGGTAAACGTGAAGATTTCGTGGTAACTAATTACAACCAATCGCATGCTATTACAGCAGGGTTGCCAAAAAAATGGATGCATGCCAACGACGAATGTTATGCCTTTTTACGTGGGCCGGCTAAAAATGTAACCATTTTATCAACAGCGGTAACCACGCTTAAAAAGCCAGAATTAGAACAGAAAGAACCTGTGGTAATGACCATAGATTATGGCAAAGGTAGGGTATTCCATACGACGTTGGGGCACGATGAAGAGGCTTTTGAGTGCGTAGGCTTTATCACTTTGCTGAAACGCGGTACAGAATGGGCGGCTACAGGTAAGGTAACCCAAACTGAGGTGCCCGATGATTTTCCATCAGAAACAAAAAAATCAACACGCGATTTTGAACTGAAAAAATAATATTCCTTTTTTTTAGTAGCATTTTGATTCTGGGGTTGCTAACTGCTAATTCGATTTAATAAAAGCCAAAATACTTTTATTTTATCAAATTTAATGTTGTGTGTTCCATAATAAATTGTAATTTTGCGCCTTATATTAACGAAAGGGGCTCACGCCGACGATTTAGAGTTAATAGTAAAGATAGTTATTCAGTGAAAACAGGAAACAACATATCTCCTATCTCTTTTAATCTAGTAAACACTACTAGAGCTGTTGTTGTGCGTTTTCCTCAAACTCGCCCCTAAGGGGCTGTCCAGTTTCAGAAAGTATTCGTTACTTTCAATTTTCGTTATTATATTTCAGATTTAAAAAAATTAAAAAGCTAGAAAGGCTTTTTTGAAATCCTTAGTCGTTTACTTTGGGTTTAATAATTATTGAAAATGGATTCAATATTGGATATAGAAAAAAATACCTTAATCGAGGAAGCAAAAGCCTATTGTGAAGAGCAAGGTTTTGAAATTGTTTTCACCCACGAGATTTCGGCAACCAATTTGCAGGTCATCTCCGAAAGAACCAAAAATCTTCCCGCCATGTTTCACGCCAATGTGGGCATGTTGCTAGACCGTTTAAAAAACGGATGCTACCTGTTAAGGAAAGACGGTGAAATCTACGGACATATTTTTGCCCATAGGCACGTGGTTGATAAATTCTCGGTTTATGAGCGTTCGGCTTTATGGATTCATGATGCGCATAGAAATCACAATTTAGGATTGCTTCTAATGGATTTGTTGTCGCAAAATTTTAGGAAAGATTTTCTAATTTCCATTGCTCAAGAACCCACGGTTCACCAAAATAATTTATTGTTGGGTATGAAATTCGTGACCTTAAAAGATTTGTCTCCGGTATTGATTTCAACCTTAGAAAAACTAGGGAAACTAAGAGATGAGCTTAAATATAAATATTACGTTAACCCTTATTTCGAATCAAAACTTAATCAAATAAATAAGATTTTAAAAAGTAAAATTCCAAACATTCCAAACACACCAAACACATGAAAAAGTTAGTAATAGCCTATAGTGGCGGCTTAGACACCTCGTATTGTGCCGTTAGTTTATCAAAAGAGTACGATGTACACGCGGTAAGTGTAAACACTGGCGGTTTTACCAAAAAAGAAATCAAGCATATTGAAAGTAACGCTTATAAAATGGGCGTTTCAACTTATAAAAATATTGATGCGGTATCTACATTTTACCAAAAAGTGGTGAAGTATCTAGTGTTTGGTAATGTGTTGAAAAACAATACCTATCCGCTATCGGTAAGTGCCGAACGTATTATTCAGGCTATTGAAATTATTGAATATGCCAAAAGTATTGATGCTGAGTATATTGCCCACGGAAGCACCGGAGCCGGTAACGACCAAGTGCGTTTTGATATGATTTTTCAAACCTTGGCACCGAATATTAAAATCATTACCCCGATCAGGGATCAAAAATTAACTCGACAAGAAGAAATCGACTATTTAAAAGAAAACGGTATCGATATGTCTTGGGAAAAGGCCAAATACTCGGTTAACAAAGGTCTTTGGGGAACCAGTGTTGGTGGTGCCGAAACATTGACTTCGGAAAAACCATTACCGGGGGAAGCCTACCCGTCGCAATTGAAACATTCCGAAGAGGAAAAAGTAAAACTAACTTTTGAAAAAGGCGAATTGGTGGCCGTAAACGGCATTGAAAATGCACCGGAAATCAATATCGAAACCCTAAATAATTTGGCGTCGGCTTATGCCATTGGTCGCGATATCCATGTGGGCGATACCATTGTGGGCATTAAAGGTCGCGTAGGCTTCGAAGCGGCTGCAGCACTAATCACCATAAAAGCGCACCATTTGTTGGAAAAGCACACGCTTACCAAATGGCAGTTGCAGCACAAGGAATATATTGCCAGTTTCTACGGCATGCACTTGCACGAGGGGCAGTACTTAGATCCCGTAATGCGCGATATGGAGGCCTTTTTGCAAAGCAGTCAAGATAAAGTGTCTGGCGATGTTACCGTATCGTTGAAGCCGTACCACTTTACTTTAGATGGCATTGTTTCAGACCACGATTTAATGAGCGCCAAGTTTGGAAGCTATGGTGAAGAAAATAAAGGTTGGACCGCCGATGAAGCCAAAGGATTTATTAAAATTGTAGGCAACCAAAACAAAATTTACCAGCAAGTAAATTCGAAATAAAACGGACTTTGTCTTGCAGGATTGTCAGGCTGAGCGCAGTCGAAGCTTAATTTTAAAGTATTAAAAATGAAAAAACTACAAGTAGGAATAATTGGTGGAGCTGGGTACACGGCAGGCGAATTAATCAGACTGCTGATTAATCACCCGCAAGCCGAAATTAATTTTGTATTCAGTACAAGTAATGCCGGAAACAAAATAAGCAAAGTGCACCAAGATTTAATCGGGTCGTTAGATTTAGAATTTACCGATACGGCAAACCCCGATGTTGATGTGTTGTTTTTGTGTTTGGGTCACGGTAATTCGGTAAAGTTTTTGTCGGCCAATACCTTTTCGGAAAACACGAAAATCATTGATTTGGGCAACGATTTCAGATTGGAAGCCGATAAAACTTTTGAAGGTAAAACCTTTGTTTACGGACTGCCAGAATTGCAAAAAGAAGCCATCGAAAAAGCCAATTATATAGCCAATCCTGGTTGTTTTGCCACAGCAATTCAATTAGGACTTTTGCCATTGGCGAACAAAGGCTTGTTGAATACCGATGTGCATATAAACGCAGTAACCGGAGCCACAGGAGCTGGAACATCGCTGTCGGCAACCACACATTATACTTGGCGCGATAACAACTTTTCGTATTACAAACCCTTTACCCATCAGCATTTGGGTGAAATCAACCAATCGGTTAAGCAATTGCAAAATGATTTTTCAAAAGAGATCTTGTTTATGCCCAACCGAGGGAATTTTTCAAGAGGTATTTTCGCAACTATATATACCGATTTCGAAGGCTCGGTAGATGAGGCTAAAACCTTATATAACGAATTTTATAAAGAGGCTAATTTTACATTTGTTTCAGATGATTTTTTACATTTGAAACAAGTAGTGAATACCAATAAATGTTTAATCCATTTGCACAAGCACGAAGGTAAGTTGTTGGTAACGAGTATTATTGATAACTTATTAAAAGGCGCTTCAGGGCAAGCGGTTCAGAACATGAATTTAATGTTCGGACTGGAGGAAACCACGGGCTTAAGCTTAAAAGGAACTTATTTTTAATATCTCAAGTAAAACGATTAACAAACTATTGCAATGAAAATAGCCATTATCGGTACTGGTAATTTAGGGAGTTCGATTGCCAAAGGACTGGTGAAAAACAACACCTTTTCATCCTTGTATTTAAGTGACAAAAATACGACAAATGTTGATGCGTATAAAAGTCTGCCCAATGTGGTAGTAACTAACGATAATGAGTTGGCCGTAACACAATCTGATATTGTGATTTTTGCGCTTCAGCCCAAACACATCAATGCGGTTTTAGAGAGCGTGTCTTCCAAATTCACAGATAGGCACGTGGTGATGTCTGTTGCCGCTGGTGTCGAGATCTCAAGAATCGAAAGCATTATTGGGTCTGATAAAAATATCATCCGCGTGATGCCCAATACGGCTATTTCCATAGGGAAATCAATGACATGCATTGCGGCTAACAAAGCAGCGCAAGATAAAGTGCCAATGGCTCAAGATATTTTCAATCAACTGGGCACCACTATGGTTATTCCCGAAGATCAAATTCAGGCTGCTACGGTTATATGTGCCAGTGGTATTGCCTTTTGGATGCGTTTGGTGCGTGCCACAACCCAAGGGGCTATTCAATTAGGCTTCGAGGCTCATGAAGCGCACCAATTGGCTTTGCAAACTTGTTACGGAGCAGCCAGTTTATTGAAAGAATCTGGAAGACATCCAGAGGAAGAAATAGACCGTGTAACCACCCCGAGCGGTTGTACCATTGAAGGTCTTAACGAAATGGAGCACCAAGGATTAAGCTCTTCGCTCATTAAAGGAATTAATGCTTCCTTTGAAAAAATAAACCAACTAAAAAAGAATTAACATGCCATTATTTGACGTTTACCCATTATACAACGTAACGCCGGTTTCGGCCAAGGGACTTTATGTTTACGATGATGCCGACAAGGAATATTTAGACCTTTACGGTGGGCATGCCGTAATTTCCATTGGGCATGCACACCCAAAATATGTCGATGCCGTTTCAAGCCAGGTGGCCGATTTGGGCTTTTATTCCAACGCCATTCAAAACCCGTTACAGGTACAATTGGCCGAAAAGCTGGAAACACTTTCTGGTTGCGAAGGCTATAATTTGTTTTTGTGCAATTCGGGAGCTGAAGCCAACGAAAATGCATTGAAATTAGCTTCCTTCAAAACAGGAAAATCAAGAGTGGTCGCGTTTAAAAATGGTTTCCATGGAAGAACTTCAGCAGCAGTGGCGGCAACCGATAATCCTAATATTATCGCACCGATAAACGCTCAGCAAAAAGTAACCATTTTAGAGTTGAATGATATTTTGGGCGTTAAGGCCGAATTAGAAAAAGGCGATGTTTGTGCTGTTATCGTAGAGTTTATCCAAGGTGTAGGCGGATTGGACCAAGGCACGGCCGATTTTTTCGAGCAAGTTTATGCCCTTTGTCAAGCTAATGATACCATGTTTATCGCCGATGAGGTACAATCAGGTTATGGACGTTCGGGCAAATTTTTCGCTTTTCAGCATTACAATGTCACTCCCGATATCATTTCGATAGCCAAGGGTATGGGGAACGGTTTCCCTATTGGCGGTATTTTAATCCACCCCGATATTGAAGCTAAACACGGCATGTTGGGTACTACTTTTGGTGGGAATCACTTGGCTTGTGCGGCTGGTCTTTCGGTGTTAAACGTTATTGAAGATGAAAATTTGATGGATAACGTTAACGCCATGTCCGAGTACTTTTTAAAACTGGCGAAAAGCGTTCCGCAGATAAAAAATATAAAAGGGAGAGGTTTGATGCTCGGTTTGGAGTTTGATTTTGAAGTGGGCGAACTCAGAAAAAAACTTATCTATAATCACCGCATTTTCACAGGAGGGGCTTCCAACAAAAAACTGTTGCGAATTTTACCGCCATTAACCATTCGAAAAGATCATATCAATCAATTCTTTGAAGCATTGATTGAAGCGTTATCTGAAATTGAAGAAAATCAATTGCAAAACATTTAGCAATCGTTGCATACCAAAAGCATGAAAAGAAAAAAACGTGTTTTATTAAAAGTGGGTTCCAATACGCTTACCAAGGAAACCAATAATATTTCCAGGGGTAAGATTGAAGACTTGGCCAGCCAGATTGCACAACTTCAAGATACGCACGAGTTTGTCATCGTCAGTTCTGGGGCTATTGCCGTAGCCAAGCAATTTGTAAAGCTGGAAAGCAAGCAAAAGGACGTTTTTGTAAAACAGGCTTTGGCATCCATCGGGCAACCCCATTTAATCCGTATTTATCAGGAGATTTTCCGTGAATATGGGCTATTGACTTCGCAATGTTTATTGAGTTATTCCGATTTTGAAAAAAAGGAAAGTCGAAAAAACATCGTGAATACCATCAATGTTTTGGTGAACAATAATTATATTCCCATCATTAACGAAAACGATACGGTGGCTACTGATGAGATAAAATTTGGTGACAACGATAAATTAGGAGCTTTAACGGCCTCGCTTTTAAAAGCCGATTTGTTTATAATCGCTACCAACACCAACGGGATTTATACGAAAGAATCCTACGAAAACGGTACGCCGGAAACCATTAAAGTGGTTGATGATTTTGAGGAGTTGAACAAACAGGTAGTCGATTCCAAATCGTCCCACGGCAGTGGTGGTATGCAATCGAAGATTGAAGCGGCATCCGTAGCAAAAAATGCCAATATTGAAACATGGATTGTTAATGGTCTGGAAGATTATTTCATTTTAAACGCCATTGAAAACAAAGTGCCATTTACCAAAATAAAATAACGATAATGTACAGACCCGACAGGTCTGAAAAAAACAAGATAGAAGAATGAAACATTACACCTCCATACACGATATCGATAATATCAATTCATGGATTGAGGAAGCCAAACAATTAAAGGAGGATCCTTTAAAGCACATCGAATTGGGAAAGAACAAAACCTTGGGTTTACTGTTTTTCAATTCAAGTTTGCGTACCCGTTTAAGTACCCAAAAAGCGGCTTTAAACTTGGGGATGAATCCTATTGTAATGAATGTTTCTGGTGATGCTTGGGGATTGGAATTTGAAGATGGCACTGTGATGAATGGCTCAACCGCTGAACATATTAAAGAAGCGGCTGCTGTGGTGTCGCAATACTGCGATATTATTGCGGTACGTGCTTTTCCAACGCTAACCGATAAAGAAAAAGACGAAAGCGAGCAGGTGTTGAGTGCCTTTAAGAAATACGCTTCCGTGCCTATTGTCAATATGGAAAGTGCTACCGGCCACCCGTTACAAGGGTTTACCGATGCTTTAACCATTTCGGAGCATGCGCCAACCAAGAAGCCTAAAGTTGTGTTAAGCTGGGCGCCGCACATAAAAGCTTTGCCACATGCCGTGGCCAATAGTTTTGCCCAAGCCATGCAAAAAATGGATGTGGACTTTGTTATTGCCAATCCTGAAGGTTATAATTTAAACCCAGAAATTACAGGCGATGCCAAAATTTACCACAATCAAGAGGAAGCCTTTAAAGATGCCGATTTTGTGTATGTTAAAAACTGGAGCAGTTACGAAAACTACGGAAAAGTAAAAAATACCGACCCCAATTGGATGATTACCAAAGAAAAGTTGGGCGATGCTAAATTTATGCACTGTTTACCAGTAAGACGAAATGTGATTGTTGAAGATGCGGTTTTAGATTCTGAAAATTCCATTGTAATCGAGCAGGCCAACAACCGAACGTATGCCGCGCAGTTGGTACTTAAAAAAATATTGGATAATTTGTAAAATTATCGTCATTCTGAACTGTCACACTGAGCGTAGTCGAAGTGTTGTTTCAGAATCTCATAACGTGATGAAATAAATAACGTCATTGCGAAAGAGGAACGATTGAAGCAATCTTTTTTATTTTACAACAGATTACTTCGTCGTGAAAAACTCCTCGTAATGACCAATAGAATAAAATGGAAAAACTATCCATAGTAAAAATAGGAGGAAACATTATTGAGGACGAAAGCGCTCTAAATGCCTTTTTAAAATTGTTTTCAAATTTAGAAGGCAAGAAAATTTTGGTGCACGGTGGTGGCAAACGCGCCACGCACATCGCATCAAAATTGGGCATAGAATCCCAAATGGTGAATGGCCGCCGAATTACCGATGCCGAAACCCTTGAGGTCATTACCATGGTTTACGGAGGTTTGGTGAATAAAAATGTGGTCGCCAAACTACAGGCATTGAATACCAATGCCATTGGTTTAACCGGTGCCGATATCAACAGTATTAAATCAGTAAAACGCCCGGTAAAGGAAGTTGATTTCGGTTTTGTGGGCGATGTGGAAAGCGTGTCGTATCAGTCTATCGATAAATTGATTCAAGCCGATTTTACTCCAGTGTTTTGTGCTATAACCCACGATGGTAATGGCCAATTGCTTAATACCAATGCAGATACCATAACTTCTCAGGTCGCAGTAGGGATGAGTGAATTGTACGAAACATCGATATATTATTGTTTTGAGCTGAATGGTGTTTTAAAAGATATCAACGATAAAAATTCAGTAATTAAGCATATCGATTCCAATACTTATAAAGACCTTTTGGAACAAGGCATTATTGCAGACGGTATGCTTCCGAAACTTGAAAATTGTTTCGACGCTTTGAATAACGGCGTAAAAAACATTAACATGGGAAATACCTCGATGTTAACGAAAACCGACTCTAATTTTACAACCATAACTTTATAATATGGCGCTACAGGAATTAACCCAAAAAGCCATTGCGCTTTTAAAAAAACTGATTGAAACGCAGTCGTTTTCTTCTGAAGAAGATGCTACTGCGGCACATATTGAAGACTGGTTTAAACAATTCAATATTGACTACACACGTACCAAGAACAACGTTTGGGCGGTCAATAAATATTTCGACGAGAGTAAACCAACGCTGTTGCTAAACTCGCATCACGATACCGTAAAACCGAACAGTGCCTACACCAAAGATCCGTTTAAAGCCATTGTTGAAGATGGTAAATTGTACGGTTTGGGCAGTAACGATGCAGGTGGTTGTTTGGTGTCGTTAATCGCTACGTTTACCCATTTTTACAATCAAAAAGATTTAAAATACAATTTGGTTTTGGTCGCTTCCGCGGAAGAAGAAAGTAGCGGTCCAAACGGTTTGAACAGTATGTTGCCCATTATCCCGAAAGTTGATGTAGCGATAGTTGGCGAACCAACACTAATGAATTTGGCAGTGGCCGAAAAAGGGCTTGTGGTTTTTGATGCTGTCGTGGAAGGCACCCCAAGTCACGCCGCACACCCCAACGATAACAACGCCATTTATAATACGATTGAGGTCATTCAGTGGTTTAAAGATTTTAAATTTGAAAAAAGTACCGAAGCCTTGGGTGATGTTAAAATGACGGTTACACAAATAAACGCAGGGTCGCAGCACAATGTGGTTCCTGGCCATGTCGATTTGGTAGTAGACGTCCGTGTAAACGACGCTTACAGCAATGCAGAAATTGCTGAAATACTGCAAACAAAATCGCCGTGCACAAAAATTACACCGCGTAGTTTACGATTAAATTCGTCGTCTATCCCAATGGACCATGATTTGGTAAAAGCTGGGATGGCCATGGGCAGAAGTAAATATGGTTCACCAACCTTGTCTGATCAAGCGGTACTGAAATGCCCAAGTTTAAAACTGGGGCCTGGTGATAGCACGCGCTCGCATTCGGCAGATGAGTTTATTTATATCAACGAAATAGAGGAAGGTATCCAAATTTATGTGGAGTTGTTGAATCGGGTTATCGTGTAGCGTCATAGCGAGGAGCGGAGCGACGTGGCTATCTCTTCAAAAGAGAAAAGATGGTATACTTCGTTCGAAATGATAATAAGAATGGTTGTCACCCTGAGCGTAGTCGAAGGGGCTAAAAAAAACTAAAGAATTAAAAGATTCCCGTTTTCACGGGAATGACAAAAACATAATAAATGAAACTCTGGGACAAAGGCATTTCCATCGATAAGAAAATAGAACAATTTACGGTTGGCAACGATCGTGAAATTGATATCCATATTGCAAAATACGACGTAATCGCATCCAAGGCGCACGCCAAAATGCTGCATAAAATAGGCATTTTAAGCACTATTGAATTGGAGCAACTTTTAGGCGGACTGCAAGTTTTGGAAAATGAAATTGAAGCAGGCGAGTTTGTAATCGACCAGCAGTTTGAAGATGTACATTCTAAAATTGAGTACGAACTTACCGTAAGTTTGGGTGACGTTGGAAAAAAGATACACACGGCACGCTCTAGAAACGATCAGGTTTTAGTAGCGCTTCATTTGTATTACAAAGAAAATCTAGCCTTGGTTAAAGAAAAGACTAAAACGCTTTTCAATACACTTATAGATCAAGCTGAAAATTATAAAGACAAGGTGTTGCCTGGTTATACGCACCTGCAAGTGGCCATGCCATCGTCTTTCGGGTTATGGTTTTCGGCCTATGCCGAATTGATGGTAGATGATGTGTTTTTAATAGATGCGGCCATAAAAACGGTAGACCAAAATCCGTTGGGTTCTGCAGCGGGTTATGGAAGTTCATTCCCTATCGATAGGGAGTTTACTACTAACGAAATGGATTTTGCAACACTAAAGTACAATGTGGTAGCTGCACAAATGGGGCGTGGTAAAAACGAGCGTACCATTTCGGCTGCTTTAGGAAGCTTGGCCAATACCATGTCGCGATTTGCAATGGACGTTTGTTTGTATATGAGCCAGAATTTCGGTTTTATTTCATTTCCTGATGAGTTAACCACAGGAAGTAGTATCATGCCGCATAAAAAGAACCCTGATGTGTTTGAGCTTATCCGTGGTAAGTGCAACAAAATACAAGCACTTCAAAGCGAAATGGTGTTAATTACCAATAATCTGCCAAGTGGATATCACCGCGATTTTCAATTGTTGAAAGAAAACATGATTGCCGCCTTTGAAGAAATTAAGGATATTTTGGACATTTTCAATTATTCCATTCAGCAAATCATTGTAAAGGATATTGATACCAACAGCGATTTGTACAAGTATTTATTTACGGTGGATAATATCAACACTTTGGTGGTTGAAGGGCAAACTTTCCGGGAGGCTTACCAGAAAATCGGTGGCCAGGTACAGGACGGAACCTATGTGCCGGATACCTCGAAGAAGCATACCCACGAAGGCAGTATCCATAACCTGTGTTTAGATAAAATCAGGGCTAAGTTTCCCAAGTAACAGCAAATATTCAATAAGAAAAATATTCCTCAGTTTTAAAGTGTTTCACGATTAAAAACTGAGGAATTTAGCTTGAACTGTTACGTTATTTTAGGGCTTGTCGTTAGGGTGCAATGCAGCGGCCGCTGCACCAATTATACCCGCATGATTTCCTAAATAGGCAGGAATAACGGGAGTGTCTATTTTTATGTGCTTTTTATATTCATCGAAATGTTTGGACGTGCCTCCGCCTAAAAAAATATAATCGGGGCTACATAAGGTTTCCACAATTTCCAAAAAGACATTAAACCGTTTTCCCCACTTTTTAAAGCTTAATTTTTTACGCTTTTTAACTGAGGCTTATTCAATACATTCGTATTTCTTATAAGGAATTCTGCCCATTTCAAAATTAGGTATCAGTTGACCGTTATAGAAAACACCTGTACCTAAACCTGTGCCAATAGTGACCATCACCACTAAGCCCTGTTTGTCTTTTCCAATGCCATAATTCATTACTGCATAACCGGCAGCATCGGCATCGTTTATAACGTGAACCGGAAGCTTGCAGGCATCAGAAAATAATTTTTCGGCATTGACGTTCATCCAGCTGGGGTGTAAGTTTCCGGTAGATTTACACACACCATTTTTTATAATAGTTGGGAAACCACAACCAACGGGGCCTTTGTAGTTAAAATGCTGAACAATAGCGTTGAAGGTTTTGGCCATATCTTCGGGTGATCTGGATGACGGAGTAGCAATTCTATGTCGCTCGGTTAGCATTTCTCCGGTTTCTGAGTCTACAATAGCACCTTTCATTCCTGAGCCACCTACATCAATTCCTAGTAATTCCATTTAGGTTTTAAATTTTGATTCAGCTTAAAAATACAACAGTTTCGATAAATTAAAAAAGCGCATGTAAAACATGCGCTTTTAAGGACTTCCAAAATGTTTAGTTTTAATATGTTGGCGACTAACTCAAATAATTAAATAATAGTGGATTGCCCTAAATGTATATTTGTAAAGTTTAGATTGGTCTCGTCTGGATTATTGATGAAATCTTCAATAAAGTCGCCCACTTTCGTGGTGCTAATATTGTCGTACTTGTTATTTAAATCAGGTGTAGTGATGTGTAGTTTTAACGACTTGTCTACACCTTCGCGCACTAAGGCAGCTTCTTCGTCAAGTCCGAAATGATCAAGCAACATAGCTGCCGATAGAATTGAAGCGATGGGGTTGGCAATGCCTTTGTTGGCTGCTTTGGTGTACGCACCGTGAATGGGTTCGAACATAGCATGCTCGTTGCCAAGTGAGGCCGAAGCCAATAAACCTATAGATCCTACAATCACGCTGGCTTCTTCCGAAAGGATATCACCAAACATATTTTCAGTTAAAATGACATCAAACTGTCTTGGGCGGATAATGAGCTCCATAGCCGCATTGTCAATGTAAAGGTAATTGACTTTTACATCGGGATATTGCGGTGCGATTTCAAGTACCACGCGCCTCCATAATCTGGAACTTTCCAAAACGTTAGCCTTGTCAACCAGTGCAAGTTTGCGTTTTCTCGATTGTGCCGCTTTAAAGGCTTGATGTGCAATGCGCTCAATTTCAAAACGGTGGTAGGTACAAACATCAGAAGCGGTATTGCCATCTTCGCTCAAACTGCGTTCACCAAAATAAATGCCGCCCGTTAATTCGCGGTAAATAAGAATATTGGTGTCTTTTATTTGGCGTACTTTTAAGGATGATTTGCTCAACAAATCGTCGTAGGCGATAACTGGCCTAATATTAGTGTGTAGGCCCAAGGCTTTTCGAATACCCAAGAGACCTTGTTCAGGACGTATTTTGGCATCGGGGTCTAAATCGAAAGCTGTTTTTCCAATGGCTCCAAAAAGGACAGCATCGGCTTTTGTGCAAATATCAATAGTTTCCTGCGGAAGCGCCGTGCCATGTTTATCTATGGCACTGGCGCCAACTAAGGCATAATTAAATGTAAATACGTGGTTAAATTCCATAGCTATAGCTTTCAGAACCTTAACGGCTTGA
Source organism: Tamlana crocina (assembly GCA_040429635.1). Classification (NCBI taxonomy): domain Bacteria; kingdom Pseudomonadati; phylum Bacteroidota; class Flavobacteriia; order Flavobacteriales; family Flavobacteriaceae; genus Tamlana; species Tamlana crocina. The sequence continues at coordinate 1,067,064 of CP158972.1, forward strand.
GCTGTAACTTCTGGACCAATGCCATCACCTGGCAAAACGGCAATATTTAACTTCATTTCGTATTTACTGGTTTAAGCAGAAGTGATTTCTTTGTACACTTTGCTGTTTTCTATAATGTAATGGATGTCGTTATCATCAACTTCTTTTTTAGTATCGGCAAAATCTAAGAAATTAGCATAGATTTCATCCAATTGAAGCTTGGTTAATTCATATCCAATATTTTTTGCTCTGTAAGCTAATGCGGCTCTACCACTTCTGGCAGTCAATACAATAGCCGATTCTGTAACACCAACATCTTTAGGGTCGATGATTTCGTAAGTTTCACGGTTTTTGATTACCCCATCTTGATGGATGCCCGAACTGTGAGCAAAGGCGTTGGCCCCTACAATAGCTTTGTTGGGTTGGGTGTAAATACCCATGTTATCTGAAACTAATTGGCTAATGCCATAAAGCATTTCAGACTTTATGTTGGTATCCAAATTTAAATAAGGGTGCTGCCTTAAAATCATTACCACTTCTTCTAAAGCAGTGTTTCCTGCACGCTCGCCAATACCGTTTATGGTACACTCAATTTGTCGGGCGCCGTTAATTACCCCTTCAATGGAATTGGCCGTAGCCAAGCCTAAATCGTTATGGCAGTGGCAGGATAAAATGGCTTTATCAATACCCTTAACGTTTTCCTTCAAATATTTAATTTTTGCACCATACTCGCTAGGCAAGCAATAGCCTGTAGTATCAGGAATATTCAATACGGTAGCACCTGCTTTAATAACGGCTTCACAAACTTGTGCCAAATAATCGTTATCGGTTCTACCGGCATCTTCTGCGTAAAACTCAACATCTTCTACAAAAGTTTTAGCATAGCTTACTGCTTTAACAGCGCGCTCGATAATGGCCTCTCTGTTAGATCTGAATTTGTGTTTTATATGGGAGTCCGAAGTACCAATACCAGTGTGTATTCTTGGCGTTTTAGCATACTTTAAAGCTTCGGCAGCAACTTTTATATCGTTTTCTACTGAGCGCGTTAAACCGCAAACGGTAGCGTTTTTTACTATTTTGGAAATAGCTTCGACCGATTTAAAATCACCGGGGCTAGACACCGGAAAACCAGCTTCAATAATATCAACCCCTAATTTATCCAGCTGCTCGGCTATGATTAATTTTTGGTCGGTATTAAGCTTGCATCCAGGGACTTGCTCGCCATCTCTTAACGTTGTGTCAAAAATTTGTACTTTGTTATCAGACATTTAATTAAAATATATTTTCTTTTTGTTCTACGAATGTATATTTTGGTTTCTAAAATACAGAATCCAACAAACTGTTTTTACGATGTTTAAGCGTATTGATGTTTAGTTAAATACTTGAAAAACAATACTTTAATCTGTTTATTATAACTATGACAAAAGAGCAAAAAGATAATTTGTTTGTTTTGGTGAAATCCCTTTCTAAGTCTGAAAAAAGGCAATTTAAGCTCTATGTGGGACGATTGGGAGTGAATGAAGATTCGAAATTCTTGATGCTTTTTAATATTCTCGATAAGCTTTCGGTGTACGACGAAGCTGCTATACTTAAAAAAGGGATTGTAAAAAAACAGCAGCTTTCTAATTTAAAAGCACACTTGTACAAGCAAATCTTAATAAGTTTACGGTTAAACCCTTCCCACCAAAATGTAAGGATTCAAATTCGCGAACAGTTAGATTTTGCAACTATTTTATACCACAAAGGGCTTTATAAACAAAGCTTAAAAATTTTAGATAAAGCGAAAAACTTGGCCATTGCGCATGAAGAAAAGAATGCCGCCTACGAAATTGTTGAACTTGAAAAAGTAATCGAGTCGCAGTACATAACCCGCAGTTTGAGCAATCGAGCCGACGAGCTGTCCATCCAAGCCAAAGAACTAAGTCAGCAAAATGTTTTGGCCAGTAAACTGTCTAATTTGTCGCTGCAATTATATGGGTTGTTCCTAAAAACAGGTTACATTAAAAACGACGAAGAACACCAAATTGTTACCAAATATTTTAATGACCGATTGCCAAAATACGACATCAATAAATTGGGCTTTCGAGAAAAACTTTGGCTCTACAAATCGTACTTGTGGTACAGTTTTTTAACAGTCGATTTTTTATCGTGCTACAAGTACGCCTCCAAATGGGTCGATTTGTTTTATGATAACAAAGATATGATTGTGCTTAACCCAGTATTCTTTTTACGTGGTAATCACTATTTGTTGGAAGCTTTGTTCTACTTGCAGCAATACGAAAAGTTCAAAACAGCGCTACATCGTTTGGAAGAAATCACCCAAGAGAAATGGTTTCCATTGGACGACAACAACGAAAGTTTAGCCTTTTTATATGTTTACAATAACAAGTTCAATCTGCATTTCATGGAGGGTTCTTTTAAGGAAGGGCTGCCCTTAATTGAAGAGGTTTTGGAGCGGTTGAAAAACTACCAAAACCGCATAGACGAGCACCATATTATGGTGTTTTACTATAAAATAGCCAGTATGTATTTTGGTGCTGGCGAAAACAAAAAATGCATACAGTTTTTAGATAAAATTATTAGTAACAAGTCTTTGCAAATGCGAGAAGATTTGTTGTGTTTTTCGCGTATTTTGAATTTGGTGGCGCATTACGAAGCAGGTCTGGATTATAATTTAGATGCCTTGATTAGGAGCACTTATAAGTTTTTAATCAAGATGGAAGATTTGTACGAAGTGCAAAAAGAGTTCATCAAGTTTTTACGTGGTTTGGGCGATATTTATCCGCATGAAGTGAAAAATGAATTCATTAAACTGCATAAAAAACTAAAAGAATTTGAAGACGATCCTTACCAAAGTCGGGCGTTTTTGTATTTAGATATTATTTCTTGGTTGGAGTCTAAAATACAGAACAGGCCAATAGGTTTGGTGATTAGAAATAAGTTTCACCAAAGGCGCCACGAGAAACCATAATACCGACGAAAAAGTAAATTTTCCCTTAAAAAATTTGGATATTAACTTTTTCTGAACGAATATTTGCATTCACGAAGTTCAAACACTTATTGAGATGTTATCAAGAAAGGCGGAGGGATTAGACCCAATGAAGCCTTAGCAACCCTTTATCTGTAAAGAAGGTGCTACATTCTGCCACATAGCCTAGTGCTGTTGGATAGATAACCACACAGAATTACTTCAGGTAGTTTTATAAATTCTTCATAACATTTTTCTAATAAGTACACTTTTTTAAGTGCATTGACTTTATATTATTTTTGTTAAATAAGAAAAAAATAGAAAAATGAGTAATCAAAAATTAGCAACAAATGCTTTACATGCTGGGCATGATGTAACAACCAATGCAGGAACAAGGGCTGTTCCTATTTATCAAACTACATCTTATGTGTTCAACAATACAGACCATGCAGCCAATTTGTTTTCATTACAGGAATTAGGGTTTATTTATACCCGTTTAAATAATCCTACCAACCAAATTTTGCAAGAACGTTTGGCAGCTGTTGAGGGCGGTATTGGCGCTGTGGTGTTCGCTTCCGGAACCTCGGCAATTTCTACTGGTTTGCTTACTTTGTTAAAAGCTGGTGACCATATTGTAGCATCAAGCAGCTTGTATGGAGGAACTTATAACTTGTTGAACGTAACGTTGCCAAGGTTGGGCATTACTACAACCTTTGTAGATGCCGATAACCCAGATAACTTTGCAGAGGCAGTTCAGGATAATACCAGAGCATTTTTTGTAGAATCTTTAGGAAACCCCAAGCTGGATGTGTTGGATTTAAAGTCTATTTCGGTGCATGCTAAGGCTGCTGGGGTGCCTTTTATTGTAGATAACACCGTGGCAACTCCCGCTTTGCTTAACCCGATTGAGCATGGCGCCAACATTGTAATCCATTCGTTAACAAAATACATTGGTGGTCAAGGTACTTCTTTAGGAGGTGCTATTATTGATGCTGGTACTTTCGATTGGACCAACGGAAAGTTCCCGGAGTTTACAGAGCCATCGGCAGGTTACCATGGTTTAGTGTATAGCGAGGCACTTGGGGCAGCAGCCTACACATTCAAATTAATTTTAGAAGGCTTAAGGGATTTAGGTGGCGCATTGAGCCCTACCAATGCTTTTAACATCATCCAAGGGTTGGAGACTCTGCCAGTTTGTATAAAGCAGCATAGTGAAAATGCACTTGAAATAGCTAAATGGTTAGAAGAGCAGCCAGAAGTGGCGTGGGTAAATTATCCTGGTTTAGAAAGCAGTAAGTATAAAGAATTGGCCGATAAGTATTTGCCAAAAGGGCAGAGTGGTATTGTAACCTTTGGTGCCAAGGGCGGATTTGATGCGGCAAAAGCCATTTCAGATAACACCAAATTATTCTCGTTATTGGCCAATATTGGAGATACCAAATCCCTAATTATTCACCCAGCGAGTACAACCCACCAGCAATTAACTGAAGAACAGCAAGCATCAGCAGGTGTTTCAGGTGATTTAATTAGATTGTCGGTTGGAATTGAGGATGTTGAGGATTTAAAAGCCGATTTAAAAGAGGCTTTCGCAAAAATATAAACTTAAAAATGAGAGGCTCCGTTGGGTAGCAATATTCAGCGGAGCCTTTAAAACAACAAAACATTGAAGCACCCGTTGCAACATATCAATATTAAAAATTATACCACCGAAAGTGGTGTGCTCGTTTCAGAGCTTAAACTGAGTTACCAGGTATTCGGACAAACATTGGGCGAGGCGCCTATTATCCTTGTAAATCATGCCTTAACCGGGAATAGCAATGTGGCCGGTGAAGATGGCTGGTGGAAAGATTTAATTGGAGACAACAAAGTAATCGATACCAATTTATACACCATTTTGGCTTTTAATATTCCTGGAAACGGTTACGATGGTTTCATAATTAAAAATTACAAGGATTTCGTAGCGCGGGATGTGGCCAACATCTTTTTATTAGGGCTCGAAAAACTGGAAATAAAAAAAGTTTTCGCCACTATTGGCGGCTCTCTTGGTGGCGGTATTGCTTGGGAAATGGCAGTGAACAACCCCGATTTTACTGAGCATTTAATCACTGTAGCTACAGATTGGAAGGCTACCGATTGGCTCATTGCCAATTGCCAAATTCAAGAACAATTTCTATTGAATTCCAAAAATCCGGTGCACGATGCCCGAATGCATGCCATGTTGTGTTACCGCACGCCCGAATCGTTTAAGGAACGTTTCAAACGCTCCAAAAATGAAGATCTGGAGATTTTTAATGTGGAAAGTTGGTTGCTTCATCACGGAAAAAAATTGCAGGAACGGTTTCAGCTTTCTGCCTATAAATTGATGAACCAATTGCTGAAAACTATCGATGTTACGAAAGGCCGAGCGAACGATTTTAATGTTTTGGATAACATCAAAGCCAACATACATATTGTTGGGGTAGATTCCGATTTGTTTTTTACAGCTGAAGAAAACCGTGAAACCCATAAGCAATTGGCTTTAACGCACCCAAATGTAACTTATAATGAAATACATTCGGTACACGGGCACGATGCGTTTTTAATGGAATACGAGCAGTTGGAAAAAATTATTGAAGGCATTTTTGTGCCAGATTCAAAAAGAAAAAGAATGAAAGTATTGAAGTTTGGAGGGAAATCGTTAGCTAACGGAAAAGGGTTGGAAACGGTGCTTTCAATTATAAAAAATAAAGTAGAAGCGAACGAACGTTTGGCGGTTGTGGTATCGGCAAGGGGTTCGGCCACAGATGATTTAGAGGCGATTTTAAACAAAGCCCTAAAAGGAAAACCCTATCAAGAAGAGTTGGAGGCCTTTAAAGCTTACCAAACACAGCCATCAAAAACCATCGATTTTTCAGAAGAGTTTTCGGTTCTCGATAAGTTGTTTGAGGGTGTAAGTTTATTGCGCGATTACAGTAAAAAAACAAAAGACAATATTTTAGCACAGGGCGAATTGTTATCGGTTAAGCTCATTGCCAATTTGTTGAATGAGCAAGGCATAAAAGCCAAAGCTACCGATGCCCGCGAATTGATAAAAACCGATGAGGCTTTTGGTAATGCACAGCCGTTTTCAAAGCTGTCTAAAGAAAATACCGAAAAGTATTTCAAGGATAATAAAGATGTGGTGAATGTGGTAACTGGTTTTATTGCATCCAATTTAAAGAACGAAACCACAACTTTGGGACGCAACGGCAGCAATTACACGGCAGCACTTTTGGCCAATTTTTTGGATGCCGAAGAATTACAAAATTACACCCACGTAAACGGTATTTATACCGCCGACCCTAGTTTGGTGGCCGATGCCGAGCAGATTCGTGAACTCTCGTACAGTGAGGCCAACGAATTGGCTAATTTCGGAACTTCGGTGTTGCATGCCAAAACCATTATTCCGTTGGTTGAAAAGAATATCAACCTTCGTATTTTAAATACCTTCAATCCAGACGATGAAGGAACATTGATAACGGCCAGGCCGAGCACAAAAGAGGTCACCTCGCTATCGGTTCTCGATAATGTAGCGTTATTGAATTTAGAAGGGCGCGGATTGTTAGGAAAAATTGGTGTCGATGCCAGAATTTTTGGGGCGTTGAGTAACCATGGCATTAGCGTGAGCATTGTGTCGCAAGGTTCTTCGGAACGCGGTATTGGTTTAATCATTGATGCCGACCAAGCTACACAGGCGGTAATTGCCCTGGAGCGTGAGTTTGAAAGCGATTTCTATTCTCAGGATGTCAATAAAATTGATGTGGTAGACGATGTAGCTGTAATTTCCATTGTAGGTATTGAGCTTAGTTCGTTCCACAAGCCATTCAATGCCTTAATCAAAAACCAAATTACCCCATTGCTTTTCAACAATACCGTAACAGGTAAAAATGTGAGTTTGGTCGTTAAAAAGAATCAATTGCATAAAGCGGTGAATGTTATTCACGGTGAAGTTTTTGGGATTTCAAAAAAGATAAACATTGCCATTTTTGGCCACGGCGGAGTTGGTGGTGCGCTGATCAATCAAATTTTAAAATCGAAAGCCGATATTGAGAAACGAAAAGGTATTAACTTAAATGTGTTTGCCATTGCCAATTCCAAACAGGTGCTTTTAAACCGAAACGGTGCCGCAAAAACTTGGAAAGAAGATATTGCCAAGGTGAGTAGTAACCTTTCAGTTGAAGATATTATCACTTTTGCAAAAAATCATCATTTGGAAAACCTTATCGCGGTTGATAATACGGCGAGTTCAGAATTCTATAAAAACTATGTGCCGTTGGTTGAGGCTGGCTTCGATTTAGTATCGTCTAACAAGATAGCAAATACCATTTCGCACAATTTTTACAGAGATTTGCGCCTTCAGTTAAAAGAGAACAATAAGCAATATTTGTATGAAACTACGGTTGGTGCGGGGTTGCCATTAATTGATACCATTAAGCTGTTGCACGAATCGGGCGAGAATATTACACGAATCCGAGGCGTGTTTTCGGGAACCTTAAGCTATTTGTTCAATAATTTTTCGGTTCAGGACAAACCGTTTAGCGCAATAATTCAGGAAACCATTGATAAAGGTTTTACCGAGCCCGACCCGCGTGAAGATTTTTCAGGGAACGATGTGGCTAGAAAATTGTTGATTTTAGCGCGTGAGCTGGATTTGCAGAACGAATTTGAGGATGTTTCGGTTCAGAATTTAATTCCAGACGCTTACCAAAACATTTCAGTGGAGGAATTTTTAAGCCAACTGAATGTGTTGGACAAGCAGTACCAAAAGATAAAAGACTTCCAAAAACCGGGGCATGTGCTTAGGTATGTGGGTGATTTAAGTGGCGACCTTTCTAAAGATAAAGGGACTTTGGAAGTGAAATTGGTTTCTATTCCCGAAGACAGTACTTTGGGGCATGTAAAAGGCAGTGATGCCATTTTCGAAATATTCACCGAAAGTTACGGTGCACAACCTATCGTAATCCAAGGTGCTGGTGCTGGTGCTGAGGTTACGGCCAGAGGTGTGTTTGGCGATATTTTAAGGTTGTCGAAACATATAAATTAAGATTCATGGTGTCATGCTGAGCGGAGTCGAAGCATCTCTTTTAGCATGAATAAGAATAAATAGTCATTAATGCACGAATAGTTGCAAAAATTGATTCGTGAATTTGTGGCAAAAAATGAATGAAATGAGCGAGAAGAAAAAACAATTTGAAACAGAAGCCATTCGCACGCAAACCGAAACCACGCAGTTTTCAGAGCATTCTGTACCGTTATATTTAACATCGGGGTTTGTTTTTGATGATGCAGAAGAAATGAGGGCATCGTTTGCCGAGGAAAAACAGCGCGATCTGTACAGCCGTTATGGCAACCCTAACGTCAATGAGTTTGTTGACAAAGTTTGCGCTATGGAAGGCGCTGAAGCCGGTTTCGCTTTTGCTAGTGGCATGGCTGCCGTATTTTCAACCTTTGCAACCTTGCTGGAGGCTGGCGATCATGTGGTGTCATGCAGTTCCGTTTTTGGTGCCACCCACGGACTATTCACAAAATATTTGCCGAAATGGAATATTGAATGCACCTATTTTAATGTGGGCGAAGTAGATTCGGTTGAAAGTTTAATCCAACCCAATACCAAATTCATTTATGCTGAAACCCCAACCAACCCAGGAGTTGACGTGTTGGATCTGGAATTTTTAAGCGCAATTTGCAAAAAGCACGATATCCTTTTGGTGATAGACAATTGCTTCGCCACCCCATATTTACAAAACCCTATTAAACACGGTGCGGATTTGGTAATCCATTCAGCTACCAAATTAATGGATGGCCAAGGGCGTGTACTCGGCGGGGTTACCGTAGGCAAAAAAGAATTGATTCGAGAGATTTATTTGTTCTCAAGACTTACTGGTCCATCTATGAGTGCGTTCAATGCTTGGGTATTGTCAAAATCATTGGAAACACTTGCGGTGAGAGTAGAAAAACATTGTGAAAACGCCTTGAAAATCGCTACTTATTTGGAGGCGCATCCTAAAGTAAAATGGGTAAAATACCCGTTTTTAAAGTCGCATCCCAAACATGAGGTGGCGAAAAAGCAGATGCGTTTAGGTGGAAATATTGTGGCTTTTGAGGTTGAAGGCGGTTTGGAAGGTGGAAAAACGTTTTTAGACAGTTTAAAAATGTGTTCGCTTTCGGCTAATTTAGGAGATACTAGAACCATCGTTACACACCCTGCAAGTACCACGCACGCCAAAGTTGAGCCCGAAGTAAAGGCCGCTGCGGGTATCACTGACGGTATGGCGCGCGTTTCAGTGGGGTTGGAGCATGTCGATGATATTATTGCCGATTTAGAACAGGCGCTTAAATAATTTAAAGTGATAAACAGCAAAACCATATTTCAAGTGGATGCCTTTGCCGATGAAGCCTTTAAGGGCAACCCGGCTGGGGTGATGATTCTCGATGCGCCCTTGTCGGAAGATTGGATGCAAAATATGGCTGCTGAAATGAACCTATCGGAAACGGCCTTTGTCGTGCCCAACGGTAAAGACTACGATATTCGGTTTTTTACGCCTGCGGCAGAAATTGCATTGTGCGGACATGCCACTTTGGCTTCTGCGCATATTATTTATCAATTGGGATTGAAAGCTTCAGACGAGAGCATTCATTTTAAAGCAAAGGGCGGAAACTTAACCATAACGAAGAGTGACAAGTTTTTAGCGATGGCTTTTCCGCAGTATCGTTTCACTAAAACAGAAATACCAACAGCTTTTAAGGAAATTATCGGTTTTGAGCCCGTCGAATTTTACAAAAGCGATGACCATTGGATGCTTGCCGTTGCTGAAAATCAACAGCAAGTGGAGCATTGCCAACCTAATTTTGAAGCACTAAAGTTGAATGGGTTGGGACGGTTAATTGTAACTTCAAAAGCAAATAGCAATGATGTTGATTTTGTGGTACGGTGTTTTGTGCCCGATATGGGAATAAACGAAGATCCGGTAACGGGTTCGGCGCATTGTGCCTTAACACCATTATGGTCTGGTAAATTAGGAAAACAAGAATTGGTATCGCATCAAATATCAAAACGAGGAGGTGTGTTAAAAGTAGCTGTAGTTGGGGATAGAGTGGAAATAAAAGGACAGGCCGTAACGATTTTTGAGGCTCAATTGAAAATATAATTTCCATATCTTAGCAGCATGTTATCCAAAAAAACAAAGTATGGCCTAAAGGCGCTTACGTTTATTGCCAGAAGGGGTGAAGACACGCCAGTACAGGTTGGGGAAATAGCCAAAGCAGAATTTATTCCGCAGAAATTTTTAGAAAGTATTTTGCTTAGCTTGCGTAAGTCGGGCATACTCGGCTCAAAAAAAGGAAAGCATGGTGGCTATTATCTAAGAAAGGAACCTTCGGAAATTTTAATGACCGAGGTAATGCGGATTTTGGAAGGCCCTATTGCCATGGTACCCTGTGTAAGTTTAAATTATTACGAGCCTTGCGACGACTGCCCCGATGAAGCACTTTGTAGCGTGAACAAACTAATGATTCAGGTGCGCGACAGTACACTCAATGTGTTTAGAAACACTACCTTAGCCGATTTATCGAACGAAAAGCGCTAAGGATTCTTCAAATTTAAAAACCATTTATTGTCAATATTATTCCGTTTGTCGAAAAAATACATCATTATCCTAAAAATAAGATTTCAGTATTTGTCATCTAAAAAAAAGTATTACTTTTGTAATCCCTAGTAAATTGATAGGATTAATATAATTCAATGACAAATGATAGGACAGATGTTACTAAAAGATAAAGAAAAAGCCACTTATAAAGAAGACCGCACCAGTGAAAAGCCTATTAGAAGTGTAGTTAAATCTTTAAGTTGGAGAACTATAGGTACTATAGATACTATATTGATTTCTTGGATTATAACCGGAAAATTGGATTTGGCTTTTTCAATTGGAGGTATCGAGCTGATCACCAAAATGGTATTGTACTTTTTCCACGAGCGCGTTTGGAATTCAATAAAGTGGGGGAAATAAAATTTTAAGGAAACGATGTTTACAGAAAACCAAATAAAAGAATTAAACGAAGCATTTAAAGATGCTGCACCGGCCGAAATCATAAAAAAAGCTTTCGAGCTTAATGAAGAGGCGGTAGTTACGACTAACTTTAGACCCTACGAAGCGGTCATTTTGCATGCCGTAAGTTCGGTTGAAGCTAAAATACCAGTGGTATGGTGCGATACGGGTTACAATACGCCACAAACGTACAGGCATGCCGAGCAGATAATAAAAGATTTAGATTTAAACATCTTTTTATATGTGCCAAAACAAACGTCTGCACACCGCGATGTGGTAATGGGCATTCCTTCGGTAGATGCACCAGAGCACGCATTGTTTACAGAGCAAGTAAAGTTGGAGCCGTTTAGAAGAGCTATGGAAGAGCACAAGCCGAAAGTTTGGTTCACTAATTTGCGCCAAGGGCAAACCGCTTTTAGGGACAGTATTGGCATTTTTAGTTTGAGTAAAGATGGCGTTTTAAAAGTGAGTCCGTTTTATTATTGGTCCGACGAAAAATTAGATGGTTATTTGGAAGAAAACAAATTGCCTAACGAGTTTAAATATTTTGACCCAACAAAAGCATTAGAAAATAGAGAGTGTGGTTTGCACGCTTAAAAATAAGATTATGAAGAAAGATACATCACATATCAACTCGCTAGAAAACGAAGCGATTTACATTATGAGAGAAGTGGCGGCACAGTTTGAAAAACCAGTGTTGTTGTTTTCAGGAGGAAAAGATTCCATTACTTTGGTAAGATTGGCCGTTAAGGCATTCTATCCTGCAAAAGTGCCATTTCCTTTAATGCACATCGATACGGGGCACAACTTCCCAGAAACGATTGAATTTAGAGATCGCTTGGTGGAAGAATTAGGTTTAGAACTTATTGTTCGTAACGTTCAGGATTCTATCGATCAAGGAAAAGTAAAGGAGGAGTCTGGTCGTTATGCGAGTAGAAACCAATTGCAAACCACTACACTTTTAGATGCTATTGAAGAATTTAAATTCGATGCTTGTATTGGTGGTGCGCGTCGTGATGAAGAAAAAGCGAGAGCAAAAGAGCGTATCTTTTCGGTACGTGACGATTTCGGTCAGTGGGACGAAAAAAATCAGCGTCCGGAGTTGTTCGATATGCTGAATGGTCAAATCGAGTTGGGGCAAAACGTTCGAGTATTTCCAATTTCAAACTGGACAGAGTTGGATGTTTGGTCGTACATCGAAAAAGAAAACATCGAAATTCCATCCATTTATTTCGCCCATAAGCGTAAAGTATTCTTAAGAGATGGTATGATTTGGTCTGCTGATGACGATGTGGTTTACAGAGATGAAGACGAAGAAGTAATCGAGGAAATGGTGCGTTTCCGTACCGTTGGAGATATGAGCTGTACAGCAGCAGTGTTGTCTGAAGCTTCAACCATTTCAAAAGTTGTAGAGGAGATTAGAGACTCTACAATTTCTGAGCGTGGAGCGAGAATTGACGATAAGCGTTCGGAAGCCGCTATGGAAAAACGTAAACAACAAGGGTATTTCTAAAATAGCTAATAGTTGTTGGTTATCAGTTACTGGTAATTAGCAATACGCACAAAATTTCAAAAGATTAAAAATTAAGTTGTTGAAGATTGAAAGGCGACTCAGAGAAATCTAATAACCGTTAACCAACAACCAATAACAATAAAAATGGAAGTATTAAAAATTGCAACAGCAGGAAGTGTAGATGACGGAAAAAGTACGTTGATTGGGCGTATTCTTTACGATACCAAATCGTTGACTACCGATAAATTGGAAGCTATTGAAAAAACCAGCAAACAACGTGGTTACGATTATTTGGATTTTTCGTTGGCTACCGACGGTTTGGTTGCTGAAAGAGAGCAAGGTATCACCATCGATGTAGCGCACATTTATTTTTCAACAGGAAAGAAAAGTTACATTATTGCCGATACTCCGGGGCACGTGGAATATACACGTAACATGGTTACTGGAGCTTCAACATCGCAAGCGTCAATTATTTTGATTGATGCTCGTAAAGGCGTTATTGAGCAAACTAATCGTCACTTTTTCATCAACAACTTGTTGAGGATTAAAGATGTGGTGGTTGCGATAAACAAAATGGATTTGGTAGATTATTCTGAAGAGGTTTATAATAAGATTAAAGCCGATTTTTCTGAGTTGATGAGCAAACGCGATTACCAAGACCAGAAAATCACTTTTATTCCTGTTAGTGCCTTAAAAGGCGATAACGTGGTGCATAAATCTGAAAAGATGCCTTGGTACAAAGGAGAGGCGTTATTAGAGCATTTAGAGCAATTGGATAAAGCCGATATTTTTAATGTGGGTACCCCGCGTTTTCCGGTACAATATGTTATCCGCCCTAAAACCGAAGATTTCCACGATTTTAGAGGCTATGCCGGAAAAGTTTATGGTGGCGAGTTAAGCGTGGGCGACGATATTATTGTGTTGCCATCAAAAACACGTTCAAAAATAAAAGACATTTATTTCTATGATGAAAAGTACGAAACGGCATCGCGTCGTTCGTCGGTAACTATCACTTTAGAAAACGATATCAATGTAAGCCGTGGCGACATGATTGTTAAGGAAGGTGATTTGCCAACCATCGACAAACAGTTTACGGCCAATGTATGCTGGATGGATTCAGACGAATTGGTAACCGGCGGTAAATATATTGTTCAGCATGGTGTCAATAAAGTATTGGCCAAAGTGGATAGAATTAACCATAAAATCAATCCAGATTATTCTGGTTTTGAAAAAGGGGTGACTACTTTAGGGGTTAACGATATTGCTTCGGTAACCTTCAAATTAAATAAGCCTATTTTCTATGATCAATTTAAAAAGCATAGAACCAATGGGTCGTTTATCTTAATTGATCCGCAAACCAACCATACTGTTGGAGCAGGATTCATTCAATAAAAAAAGAAAATGCAAACATTTAGATCAGAAATAGAAAACCCAGTTGTTGAGAGAGATATTATTGAATTAGCCAATAAGATCGAGTTGTTCAACAATGGAAAAATTGACGAAGAAAAATTTAGAAGTCTGCGTTTGGCCCGTGGTATTTACGGTCAGCGTCAAGAAGGCGTTCAAATGATTCGTATCAAATTGCCTTACGGAAAAGTAAAGAGCAACCAGTTACGACGAATTTCGGACGTGTCTGACGAGTACTCTCGTGGACGTTTACACATTACTACGCGTCAGGATATCCAAATCCACTACGTTGATATTAACCGTACGCCAGAATTATGGGCAGAATTGGATAAGGACGATGTCACCATTCGTGAGGCTTGTGGTAACACGGTACGTAACGTAACCGCTTCAGAATTGGCAGGTGTTGATGTAAACGAACCGTTCGATGTGTCGCCGTATGCCGATGCGTTGTTCCGTTTCTTCTTGCGTAACCCAATCTGTCAGGAAATGGGACGTAAGTTCAAAGTATCATTTTCATCTTCCGATGAAGATACGGGACTGTCGTACATGCATGATTTAGGTTTTATTGCCAAAATTGAAAACGGTGTTCGCGGATTTAAAGTGATGATTGGTGGTGGTTTAGGTTCACAACCACGTCATGCCGATGAGCTTTACAGCTTCTTGCCAAGTAACAAGATTATTCCGTTAATGGAAGGTGTGGTTAGAATTTTTGATCGCCATGGTGAGCGTAAAAGCCGTGCCAAAGCGAGAATGAAATTCTTAATTAAAGATATCGGTCTTGAGGCTTTCAAAGAATTGGTTGAAGCAGAGCAAAAAGCCATTGCCAATAAAACGGTTGAAATTGATGCCGATGCTTATGTGGCTTCAAAACCGGTTGAGGTTTCAGAAATTCCTCAAGTTGATATAAAAGACGATCAAGCTTTTGAAACTTGGAAAGCAACCAATATCATTCCTCAAAAACAGGAAGGGTATGTGGCCATTGGTGTAAAAGTGCTTTTAGGTGACTTTTATACAGATAAGGCAAGATTATTGGCCGATTTGGTTGAGAAATATGCAGCGGGCGAAATCCGTTTGTCATTGCGCCAAAACATCGTGATTCCATTTGTAAAAGAGGAGTTAGTGCCATTTTTCTACACCGAATTGGAGAAATTAGGGTTTGCGGAAGCTGGATATAACAAAGCCGTAGATATTACAGCCTGCCCAGGAACCGATACGTGTAACTTAGGTATTGCTAGTAGTACAGGAATCGCAGATGAGTTGGAGCGTGTTATAAAAGCCGAATACCCACAGTATCTTAAAAACGAAGACCTAGTTATAAAAATTAGTGGTTGTATGAATGCTTGCGGACAGCATAATATGGCGAATATTGGTTTCCAAGGGATGTCGGTTCGTACACCAGATAAATTAGTAGCGCCTGCGTTACAAGTACTTTTAGGTGGTGGAAACCTTGGTGATGGTACCGGAGTTTTTGCTGATAAAGTGGTAAAAGTACCAAGTAGAAGAGGGCCGGAAGCCTTACGTAGAATCTTAAACGATTTTGAAGCCAATGCCGGTGGAAAGAAATTCGTGGAGTATTACAAAGAAACGGGAGACCGCTATTTCTACGATTTGCTTAACGATTTACAAGACGTTAGCAACTTAACTCCAGAAGATTTTATCGATTGGGGTAATGAAGAAGAATATGTAAAAGAAATTGGTATTGGTGAGTGTGCCGGTGTGGTTATCGATTTAATTGCCACTTTATTTTTAGAGAGTGAGGAGAAAATCGAAAACGCTAAGGAAGCTTTTGGTAACGAAGTGTATTCGTATGCTATTTACCATGCTTACAGTTCTTTGGTTAATTCCGCGAAAGCATTGTTGTTGGCCGAAAACAAAAAGACAAACACCCAAGCAGGTATCATAAGCGATTTTGATAAACTGTTTGTTGAAGGTGGAAAAATAGATCTTGGAGGTTCATTTTCTGAGTTGATTTATCAACTTAACCAAAATGCGCCAACAAAAGAATTTGCTGAAAAATACATTGAAGATGCTGGTAAGTTTTTAGAAAAAGTAAGAGCTTTTAGAGAGGCTGATGCAGTTGAAACAAAGGCGGTATAAATAAAGAATATGAGTTTGAAAACCCCAAAATTAACGGTTGTAGGTGCTGGTCCGGGTGACGAAGATTTAATTACCCTTAAGGCGATTAAGGCTATAGAATCTGCCGATGTGATCCTGTACGACGCACTGATCAACGAATCGCTTCTTAAATATGCTTCGGAGGATACCGAGCTTATTTTTGTGGGCAAGCGTAAGGGGTGCTATGCGTTTCAGCAGGAACAAATCAACGAGCTGATTGTTTCCAAAGCCAAGGAAAAAGGGCATGTAGTGCGATTAAAAGGCGGCGACCCATTTATTTTTGGTCGCGGTGCCGAGGAAATTGATTATGTGAGCGGTTTCGGATTGGAAACTTTTGTGGTGCCGGGTATTTCATCATCGGTGGCAGTGCCAGCTTATCAAGGCATTCCGTTAACAAAACGAGGGGCTTCCGAAAGCTTTTGGGTCATCACAGGAACGACCAAAAAGCACCAAATTTCTGGTGATGTGGCTTTAGCGGCTAAATCGACGGCAACGGTTGTAATTTTAATGGGCATGAGCAAACTGGACGAAATCGTTAAGATTTTTTCAGAAGAAAACAAACAGGAAACGCCCATTGCCATTATACAAAACGGAACGCGAGCAGACGAAAAAGTAGGCATTGGCACTATAAGTACCATTCAAAATATTGTTGCTGAAAAGGAATTATCATCTCCGGCCATTATCATTATCGGTGATGTGGTGAAAGAAAGAGCCGTGTTGAGTTCTATTTGTGCCGAAGTTGTAAAGGAATAGGTCATGGAAAGAAATAATTTATACCCTATTTTTTTAAAAGCGAAAAGCTTAAACGTTCTTATAGTTGGTGGAGGTTATGTGGCTGAAGAAAAATTGACTTTTCTTCTAAAATCAAGCCCAGATGCCAATGTCACTATGGTGTCGCCCATGTTTAGGGAAGACACGGTGGAGTTGGCCAAAAAAGGAAACGTTACCCTTATTGAAAGTAAATACAAAAAGAAGTATTTAAAAGGGAAGCACATTGTGGTGGCCACGACCGATAAGCCCAAAGTGAATGTAAAAGTGCACAAGCATTGCCGCAAAAAAAGCATTTTGGTAAATGTGGCCGATAACCCGCCGTATTGCGATTTTTATATGGGGGGTATCGTCACCAAGGGCAATGTAAAGGTAGCGATTTCAACTAACGGAAAATCGCCCACAACAGCGAAACGTTTGCGTCAGTTTTTTGAGGATGTTATCCCGGAAAATGTAGATGATTTAGTAAAAAATTTAAACGAATATAGAAAAACAATAAAAGGTGATTTTGAACAAAAAGTGGAAACACTTAACGAATTCACCAAAGGATTAATCGAGAAAAAAGAGTCTTAAAATGATTAAAACAGATATACTAATAATAGGAGCAGGACCAACGGGATTATTTACTGTTTTTGAAGCAGGTTTGTTAAAGCTTAAATGTCATTTAATTGATGCATTGCCACAACCTGGCGGACAGTGTTCAGAGATTTATCCCAAAAAACCGATTTACGATATTCCAGGTTTCCCGGAAATTTTAGCGGGCGACTTAACCAGAAACTTGTTGGAGCAAGGTAAGCAGTTCGAACCCGGATTTACTTTGGGTGAGCGTGCCGAAACTATCGAAAAGCAAGACGACGGTTCATTCATCGTAACAACCAATAAAGGTACTAAGCACCATGCGCCAGTAGTAGCCATAGCCGGTGGGTTAGGGTCGTTCGAGCCTAGAAAACCAGCTATTGATGGATTGGCCGATTACGAAGATAACGGTGTGGAATACATTATTAAAGATCCAGAATTTTACCGCGACAAAAAAGTGGTGATTTCAGGTGGTGGAGATTCAGCGTTAGACTGGAGTATCTTCTTAACCGATGTAGCTTCAGAAGTAACATTGATTCACAGAAGAAATGAGTTTAGAGGCGCGTTGGATTCCGTAGAAAAAGTAAGAGAGCTTACCCAAGAAGGTAAAATCAACTTGGTAACCCCAGCCGAAGTGAAAGAATTGCACGGCGCTGGTAAAATTGAGGCGGTAACTTACGAAAGGGAAGGCGAATCTGTTAGAATAGAAACAGATCATTTTGTGCCATTGTTCGGATTGTCTCCAAAATTAGGGCCGATTGGAAATTGGGGCTTAGAGATTGAAAAGAATGCCATTAAAGTAGATAATTCTTTAAATTATCAAACTAACATCCCGGGCATTTTCGCCATTGGTGATGTGAATACTTACCCAGAAAAGTTAAAGTTGATCCTTTGTGGTTTCCACGAAGCAACTTTAATGTGTCAGGCAGCCTACAGAATCATTAACCCAGGTAAAAAATATGTGTTGAAATACACAACTGTAAGCGGTATTGATGGTTTTGATGGGTCGCGTAAAGAAGCACCAAAAGCAGTAGTTCAAGCTATAAACTAAAATATACTAAGTAAGAGGTTAAAAAAATCCCACATGGTTTCATTAACCTTGTGGGATTTAATATTTTTGGGAAGTTTGGTTGCAAAATATAAAACCTCAAACAAAAACACATGAAGAGTTACAATGTTTGTTTAAAGGATACGGTAAAAACATTTACCAAAAAATTGTTTTATTCATTGTTCGATTGTGAGCAAGAAGAAGCCAATAGCGAATTTTTGGAAGCCACTTTTTTAAAAATCGTTTCCAATTTGGAGATTGAAAACGGAAAGGAAATTTGGGAACAGTTTAAAACCGATCTGCCTTCCATCAGAAAAAAGTTGGATGCCGATGCTATTGCGTTTGAAAACAACGATCCAGCGTCTCATAGTTTGGCCGAGATTTATATGGCCTATCCTGGTTTTCATGCGATATCCATTTACCGTTTAAGTCATGCTTTAATTAAGTTGGGCGTTCATATTTTACCAAGAATGATGAGTGAATATATTCACGGTATCACCGGTATTGACATCCACCCCGGAGCAACCATTGGCGATTCGTTTTACATCGACCATGGCACGGGAATCGTAATTGGCGAAACCTCCATTATTGGAAATAACGTTAAAATATATCAAGGGGTTACCTTGGGCGGTATTTCGGTGGCTAAAGATTTGGCTTCAACCAAACGCCATCCAACCATTGAAGATAACGTGTGCATTTACGCCAATGCTACCATTTTAGGCGGCGACATCGTCATCGGGAAAAACAGCATTATTGGGGCCAACGTTTGGATTACCGAATCGGTTCCTGAAAATTCATTGGTAACCTATCAAACAGAAATAAAAATCAGACCTAAAAAGAATGGCATACGAGAATAGTATTATTGGTCAAATAGGCAACACGCCGTTGGTGGAAGCCACGCACCTCATTTCAAAAAAAGGCGTGCGATTGTTTTTAAAGTTGGAAGGTAATAATCCGGGGGGAAGTGTAAAAGACCGCCCTGCTTTCAATATGATAAACGAAGCATTAAAACGCGGCGATATTAAGAAAGGTGGTACTTTGGTAGAAGCTACCAGCGGAAACACAGGAATTGCTTTGGCGTTTATTGCCAATTTATTGGGGTTGAAAATGATTTTGATTATGCCTGAAAATTCCACCGAAGAACGTGTTAAAACCATGCGAGCTTATGGGGCTGAAGTGATTTTAACGCCAGCTGATATCGGTATTGAAGGCTCACGCGATTTAGCTTTTAAATTACGTGATGAAAAAGGTTATACGCTTTTAAACCAATTTGAAAACGACGATAACTGGAAAGCACATTACAAAACCACAGGCCCAGAAATTTGGCGCGATACCAACGGGGAAATCACACATTTCGTATCGGCCATGGGTACTACAGGAACTATAATGGGTGTGTCAACTTTTTTAAAAGAAAAAAACAAAAATGTGACCATTGTTGGGGCACAACCCGACGACGATTCCCGAATTCCGGGGATTAGAAAATGGCCGGAAGAATACGTGCCCAAATTTTTCAACCGAAGTAAAGTCGATGAGGTTATTGAAGTTACCGAAGCCGATGCCAAAGCCACAACTATAAAATTGGCAAAAGAAGAAGGCATTTTTGCTGGGATGAGCAGTGGCGGTTCAGTTTACTGTGCCTTACAAATCGCCGAAAAAATAGAAAAAGGAGTTATTGTGGCTATTATTTGTGATCGTGGTGATAGGTATTTATCGTCCACTTTATTTGAATAACAGAGAGTATTCAATAAAATAGGAAAACCAAAATATAGTCACTATTTTTGCATTCCAATTTTTACGAACAAAAGTTCATTTACGTAATAGTGTTATCAAGAAAGGTAGAGGGATTAGACCCAGTGAAGCCTTGGCAACCCTTTAACTTGTAAAGAAGGTGCTACGTTCTACCGCCAATTCTGATTTGTTTCAGGTCTTAGCGGAAAGATAACGAATAGTATTTTTTACTTTTCTTGATGATATTATGACTTAAAGATAATATCAAAAAAATGTCAGATATAAGAGCAGCTTTAAAAGAGCGAATTCTGGTTTTGGACGGTGCCATGGGTACTATGCTCCAAGCTTATAAATTCACCGAAGACGATTTCCGTGGCGAACGTTTTAAGGATTTTCCTGTGCCTTTACAGGGCAATAACGATTTGTTGTCCATTACACAGCCCGAAGCCATAAAAACCATTCATGCCAAGTATTTTGAAGCGGGAGCCGATATTGTAGAGACCAATACCTTTTCGGGAACCACTATCGCGATGGCCGATTACCAAATGGAAGATTTGGTGTACGAGCTCAATTACCAATCGGCAAAAATAGCCAAAGAAGTTGCTGAAGAGTTCACCAAAAAAGAACCCAACAAGCCACGATTTGTAGCAGGTTCCATTGGTCCAACCAACCGTACTGCGAGCATGTCGCCCGATGTAAACGATCCGGGCTATAGAGCCGTAACATTTGACGAATTGCGAATAGCTTACAAGCAACAAGTGGAAGCACTTATGGATGGTGGTTCGGACATTTTGTTGGTAGAAACCGTATTTGATACACTCAATGCCAAAGCGGCTTTGTTTGCCATTGAAGAAGTAAAAGAGGAGAGAAGCATTGATATCCCAATCATGTTAAGCGGTACCATTACCGATGCGTCGGGAAGAACGCTTTCCGGGCAAACGGCCGAAGCCTTTTTAATTTCGGTGTCGCATGTGCCATTACTTTCTATTGGTTTCAATTGCGCTTTGGGGGCGAATTTATTGCAGCCGCATTTAGAGGCCATTGCCAATAAAACCGATTTTGCCATTTCGGCACATCCCAATGCCGGATTGCCCAATGCCTTTGGAGAATACGACGAAACCCCAGAAGAAATGGGCGCTCAAATTGAAGAATATCTAAAGAAAAATTTAATCAATATTATTGGTGGCTGTTGTGGTACATCGCCAGAACACATCAAAGTAATTGCAGATATAGCTGCAAAATATAAACCCCGTCAAGTGGTTGTTGGTTGCTAGTTATTGGCTGTTGGTTTCAGCAATTGAATATTAATAACGAAGATTAGGATAATTAAAAAAAGTAATGAAATCATATAGAGATTTAGATGTTTGGAAGGAAGCCAGAAAGTTGGTTACTATCATATATGAATTCACTCAAGAATATCCTAAAGAAGAAATTTACGGAATAGTAAACCAAATGAGAAGGTGCGCAATTTCCATTCCTTCAAATATAGCAGAAGGGTGTGGAAGACAATCTTCAAAGGAAACAATACATTTTTTGTATATATCAAGAGGTTCTTTGTATGAATTAGAAACACAATCTTTTCTATCTAAAGATTTAAATTTTCTTTCAGAAGAAGAACTGCATAAAATACTAGTTCAAATAGAAGCTTGTATGAAGTTGCTTAACGGATTTATCAACTATTACAAGAAGTTATAAAAATGGAAATAACAAACAACAAGCAACAAAAAACAAACAACCAAACACGTTACATGAAATTATCAGGGTTAGAACCTCTAATTCTGAACGAAAACAGCAATTTTATCAATGTAGGAGAACGAACCAATGTGGCGGGATCACGAAAATTTCTTCGGTTGATCAAGGAGGAAAAATTCGATGAAGCCCTCGATATTGCACGCCACCAAGTTGATGGAGGTGCACAGATTATCGATATAAATTTTGATGACGGACTTATAGACGGTAAGGAAGCCATGGTGAAGTTTTTAAACCTCATTGCTGCCGAGCCCGATATTTGCCGTGTGCCGATAATGATCGATAGTTCCAAATGGGAAATCATCGAAGCTGGGCTACAAGTGGTTCAGGGAAAATGTGTGGTGAATTCCATTTCATTAAAAGAAGGTGAAGAAAAATTCATCTGGGAAGCCAAGCAAATCCTGCGTTATGGAGCCGCCGTGATTGTTATGGCGTTTGATGAAGTTGGGCAAGCTGATAATTACGAACGCCGTATTGAAATCGCCAAACGCTCGTACGATATTTTAGTAAACAAAGTCGGTTTCCCTTCCGAAGACATTATTTTCGATTTGAATATTTTCCCTGTGGCAACGGGTATGGACGAGCATCGAAAAAATGCTATCGACTTTATTGAAGCCACGCGTTGGGTGCGTGAAAATTTGCCCAATGTGAGTGTTAGCGGTGGGGTAAGCAACGTGTCGTTTTCTTTCCGAGGAAATAATATTGTCCGCGAAGCGATGCACTCGGTGTTTTTATATTATGCGATTCAGGCCGGAATGAATATGGGTATTGTAAACCCAGCTATGCTGGAGGTTTATGATGATATTCCGAAGGATTTGTTGGAGCATATCGAAGATGTGATTTTAGATCGCCGAGATGATGCTACCGAACGTTTGTTGGAGTTTGCGGAAACGGTAAAAGGTACCAAAGCTGAAAAAGCGGTAGATTTATCTTGGCGTGAAAACCCGTTGCAAGACCGAATAACTCATGCGTTGGTAAAAGGTATCGATGCTTATATTATTGAAGATGTTGAGCAGGCCAGACAAGAAGCCGATAAACCTATTGAGGTTATTGAAGGCCATTTGATGATTGGAATGGATGTGGTGGGTGATTTGTTCGGGGCCGGAAAAATGTTTTTGCCACAAGTGGTGAAATCGGCGCGAGTGATGAAAAAAGCCGTGGCGTATCTCAATCCGTTTATTGAAGCCGAAAAATCAGATAAATCAGAACCCGTTGGTAAAATTTTAATGGCCACTGTAAAAGGCGATGTGCACGATATTGGTAAAAATATTGTGAGCGTGGTATTGGCTTGTAACAACTACGAAATTGTGGATTTGGGCGTAATGGTGCCACCAGAAAAAATTATAGAAACCGCCATTAAAGAACGTGTGGATGCCATTGGGCTGTCGGGATTAATCACCCCGTCGCTGGATGAAATGGTGTACCTCGCCAAAGAAATGCAACGCCAAAAATTTGAGTTGCCTCTGCTTATTGGGGGCGCTACGACATCTAAAGCAC
Source organism: Tamlana crocina (assembly GCA_040429635.1). Taxonomy (NCBI): domain Bacteria; kingdom Pseudomonadati; phylum Bacteroidota; class Flavobacteriia; order Flavobacteriales; family Flavobacteriaceae; genus Tamlana; species Tamlana crocina. The sequence goes on from CP158972.1 coordinate 1,090,475, forward strand.
ATACGGCCGTAAAAATAGACACACAATACCAAAACGCGGTAGTGCACGTAAACGATGCCTCCAGAGCGGTAACCGTTGTGGGCGATTTATTGAACAAAAGAACATCGCACGAGTACGTGGCGAAATTGAAAAAGGATTATGATGAGTTCCGTACCAAGTTTTTAAAACGAGGAAAAGAGAAATCATATATTTCGATTGAGGAAGCCCGTAAAAGAAAATATAAAATTGACTGGGAAGCCGCTGAAATAGTGAAGCCCAACGAAATGGGCGTTCAAATGTTGAAGCAGCTCAGTTTAAAGGAATTGTTGCCGTTTATAGATTGGAGTCCGTTTTTTAGAAGTTGGGATTTGCACGGTAAATTCCCCGATATTTTGACTGACGAGGTGGTGGGCGAACAAGCAACCATTATGTACAACGAAGCCCTAGTGATGATTGAAGAAATCATCGCCAAGCAATCCTTAAAACCCAAAGCGGTTTTTGGTCTGTTTGAAGCCAACACCATAAACGACGACGACATTTCAGTGAAGAAAAAGGGCAAAGAAATAGCTGTTTTTAGGACATTGCGTCAACAATTGAGTAAACGCGAAGGGGTGCCTAATCATGCTTTGGCCGATTTTATCGCACCAGAGGAAAGTGGTAAAACTGATTATGTCGGCGCATTTTGCGTGGGCATTTTTGGCGCTCAGGAATTGGCGGATAGCTATAAAGCAAAACAGGACGATTACAACGCTATCATGGCCCAAGCGATTGCCGATAGATTTGCCGAAGCTTTTGCCGAATATTTGCATCAACAAGTGCGAACAAAACACTGGGGCTATGCACCGAATGAAGATTTGAGTAATGACGAACTGATAAAGGAAAGTTATAAAGGAATCCGTCCGGCTCCCGGTTATCCGGCGTGTCCAGACCATTTGGAAAAAGAAACCATTTGGGACTTGTTGGAGGTGGAAAAAATTATTGGTGTAAAGCTTACCGAAAGTTTGGCCATGTGGCCAGCGGCGGCAGTTTCGGGTTATTATTTCGCCAATCCGGAAGCGAAGTATTTTGGACTGGGGAAAATTACCGACGACCAAGTTACCGATTATGCCAATAGAAAAGGCATTGAAAAAGAGGTGGCCAGAAAATGGTTGCATGCCAATATAGCCGATTAGTGTCGTCATGCTGAACTTGTTTCAGCATCACATGACAGTGGTGCGTTAGGGATAGAAGTGGAAAGCCCGGAGCGACGTTAGGAGCGAGGACTTGTAACGAATAGCCCGACCCAAGCATTGGGAAATGCTGTTGGATGGGTAACGCCAAAAAAGCTGAAAAGAATAAAAATATAACAAATTAAAGCTCCTTATGGGGATTTAGAGAAATGAAAGTAACAGACCACATAAAAAACGCCAACGGAAAAACCTTGTTTTCGTTTGAAGTGATTCCACCAAAAAAGGGAACCAATATTCAGGATTTGTATGGTAATATAGATCCGTTAATGGAATTTAAACCGCCGTTTATTGATGTAACCACATCGCGCGAGGAGTATGTTTACGTTGATAAAGGCAATGGCCTTTTAGATAAGCGCATTACCCGCATGCGCCCCGGTACGGTGGGTATTTGTGCGTCGATTATGCACAAGTATAAAATTGATGCGATTCCACATTTGTTGTGCGGTGGTTTTACCAAAGAGGAAACCGAATATGTGTTGGTTGATTGTCATTATTTGGGTATTGACAATGTCGTGGCTTTAAGAGGAGACGCGAGAAAAGATGAATCTTATTTCGTGCCAACCAAAGGCGGCAATGCTTATGCGAGCGAATTAGTCGAGCAAATCACAAACCTTAACAACGGTAAGTATTTACATGATGATGTGGAGATTGAGCATAATTATGATTTCTGTATTGGTGTGGCCGGATACCCCGAAAAGCATATGGAAGCACCAAGTTTGGTAACGGATTTAAGACGGCTGAAAGCTAAGGTAGATGCCGGAGCAGATTACGTGGTTACCCAAATGTTTTTTGATAATAAAAAATACTTCGAGTTTGTGGATAAGGCTAGAGAAATAGGGATTACCGTACCTATTATCCCGGGAATTAAGCCTATTGCGGTAAAACGTCACCTTCAAATTTTACCCCAAGTGTTTAAAATTGATTTACCACAAGATTTAATTGATGCTGTTGAAAATTGTAAAGATAACAAGGCCGTGAGACAAGTAGGCATTGAGTTTGCCATTCAGCAATCGAAGGAATTGAAAGATGCTGGTGTGCCGTTTTTGCATTATTATTCCATGGGAAAAAGCGATAACATAAAAGCTATAGCTTCGGCGTTATTTTAAATATTCCGTTACATTTGCCCCAAATTTTAGTGTCATGCGGTTTATTTTAACCTACATTATGTTGCTGGTTTCAGTATTAGTTTTTTCCCAGGAAAAGCAACATACTTCGTATGTGGATGTCAATTATTTCTACGGAAATATCGCATTGCATAACAATGAAATTCTACATTTAATTCAGGGGCATCCCGAAGGAAGCATTATTGGCTGGAACAAAAAAACGTACGGTTTCAACGATTGGGAGCAGCGTTTCAATTTTCCCGATTACGGGATTTCGTTCGCTTATCAAAATCTAAAGAACGAGGTTCTGGGCAATAATTATTCACTGTACGCCCATTACAATTTTTACTTTTTTAAAAGGAATTTGATGTTTAGGGTGGGCCAAGGTTTGGCATACAATACCAATCCGTACCATAAAGAAAGCAATTTTAAAAATGTGGCTTTTGGTTCGAAATTTATGAGCAGTACCTATGTGATGCTCAACTATAAAAAAGAACGGCTTTTTGATAGATTCGGACTTCAAGCTGGTTTTTCATTGATTCATTATTCCAACGCTAATGTAAAATCACCCAATAATGGTACTAATTCCGTGACTTTTAATGTGGGATTGAATTATAATTTGGATGACACCGATTTAGAATATCAACGCGATTTAGATAAAAAAGCCGATCAAGAGTTTTCAGAACCCATTAAATATAATTTAGTATTTCGAAGTGGTATTAATGAAAGCGATGTGGTTGGCAGCGGACAGTTTGCTATGTATGTGGCCTCTGCTTATGCCGATAAGCGCATTAATAAAACCAGTGCACTGCAATTGGGGGGCGACGTGTTTTTTTCCAATTTTTTAAAGGAACTCATTTATTATGAAAGCGTCGCTTTTCCTGAAAAAGAGGTGTCGGGCGATGAGGATCATAAACGGGTTGGTGTTTTTGCTGGGCACGAATTGTTTATAAATAGGATGTCGTTACTCACCCAATTGGGCTATTATGTGCATTATCCATTCGATTTTGAAGGTCGGGTTTACACGCGTTTGGGGTTAAAACGCTATTTTGGAGAAAAGTGGTTCGGTACTTTAAGTTTAAAATCACACGGAGCAAAAGCTGAAGGTGTGGAATTTGGAATTGGTGTACGATTGTAAAATGAAGAAAATAATTTACATATTATGTGCGTTGGTTTTGTGGTCGTGCGATAGCGAAAACACAGGCGATTGCTTTCAAACGGCAGGAGAACCCATCCAAAATGAAGTGATGCTTCCTTCCTTTAATAAAATTCTGGTGAACCGAGATGTTGAATTGGTCATCACACAAGGGGCAGAACAAAAAGTAATCGTTGAAACCGGAAAAAACTTGATGAATGATGTGGTTGCTGAGGTGATTGAAAATCGACTTGTTTTAACCAATAACAATACCTGTAATTATGTACGTGATTACGGTATAACCAAAGTATTTGTAACCTCGCCAAACCTTACCGAAATTAGAAGTTCTACCCAATACGATATCAGTTCAAACGGTGTTTTAACTTACCCAAGCCTGACTTTGTTTTCAGAAGATTTTGGTGCGCCAGATACCTTCAATGTGGGCGATTTTAGACTGAATTTGAACAATGAAAACTTGACTGTAGCTTTTAATAATCTTTCGGTGTGCTACGTTGAAGGCGAAACCGAAAATTTGAACATCAATTTTGCGGCCGGGAACGCGCGTTATGAAGGCAGAAATCTAATAGCCCAAAAGGTAAATGTAAACAACCGAAGCTCGAACGATATGGTTGTAAACCCACAACAGGAAATAACAGGTGTTATTCGGGGTGTAGGAAATGTCATTTCCGTGAACCAGCCTCCATTGGTTAATGTGGAGGAGCTTTACAAAGGCCGATTAATTTTCGAATAGCTCTACCGCTTGTTTGGCAATTTCCAATTCTTCATTGGTTGGTATAACCAAAGTTTTAACTTTAGCCCCTTTTGCACTAATATCGTGGAGGGTTTTAGTGCGAATTTGGTTTTTATCCTCGTCAATTTCAATCCCTAAAAACTCAAGGTCTTTACAAACCAATTCCCTTACATAGGAACAGTTTTCTCCTATGCCCGCAGTAAAAACAATAGCATCCAATCCATTTAAAATGGCGGTATAGCTTCCTATATATTTTTTTATGCGGTAAGCATTCATTTGCAGTGCTAATTGGCAACTTTTGTAGCCGCGTTCTGCCTTTGTCAGAATATCCCTTAAGTCACTGTAGCCCGTTAAGCCCATCATGCCGCTTTCTTTTAGTAAAAGGGATTCAATATCGCTAAGACTGTAACTTAGGTTTTTTGCCAAATGGAAAATAACGGCAGGATCTATGTCGCCGCTACGTGTTCCCATGATTAAGCCGTTCAAGGGGGTTAAACCCATGGAATGGTCTATACTTTTACCGTCTTTTATGGCGGTCATGCTACAGCCATTACCTAAATGGATGGTAATAATTTTCGATTGTTTTTTTTCGAGATACTCAATCGCTTTTTCCGAAACATATTTGTGGCTGGTGCCGTGGAATCCGTACAGGCGTATTTTATGTTTTTTGAAAAGTGTTTCCGGAATTGCGTATCTATAGGCATATTCAGGAATGCTTTGGTGAAATGCAGTATCGAAAATAGCAGCTTGTTTAGCCTTTGGGAAAACCGTTTCGGCTACTTTAATGCCTTCAAAGTTGGCAGGGTTGTGCAAAGGTGCTAAACTCGACAAGTCATTAATCTGCTCTTTTACTATGGAGTTGATTTCGGTGGTTTTATCAAACAATGCCCCGCCTTGTACCACACGATGCCCAACAATATCGATATCGTCTTTAGACTTGATGATTCCGGTTTTGGAGTCCAGTAACTGTTTAGATAATAATTTTAGTCCTTTTTTATGGGTTAAAATAGGGGTTTCTACCTCTATACAGTCATCGGCGGTTTTATAAACAAATCGGGCATCGTTCATGCCAATGCGCTCAATTAACCCCGAACAAAGAATTTGTTCTTCTGGCATTGAAAACAATTGAAATTTTATGGATGAACTTCCTGAGTTTAGAACAAGTACTTGCATGTTTAGAGATCTTGGGCTTGAATAGCGGTTATAATTACGGTGCTGTAAATGTCATCTGCCGTACAGCCACGGCTTAAATCGTTGACGGGTTTGTTAAGGCCTTGCAGCATAGGGCCAATGGCCAATGCCCCAGTTTCTCGTTGCACGGCTTTATAGGTGTTGTTCCCGGTGTTAAGGTCTGGAAAAATTAAAACACTGGCTTGTCCGGCAACTTCAGAGTCTGGAAGTTTGCTTCTGCCAATGCGTATATCAACAGCCGCATCATACTGAATGGGGCCTTCAATTTTTAGTTCGGGGGCTTTTTCTTTAGCTATTCGTGTGGCTTGACGCACTTTATCAACATCTTCCCCTTTTCCAGATGTGCCCGAAGAATACGATAACATGGCCACTTTGGGTTCTACTCCAAAATTTAGTGCCGTTTGCGCTGAAGAAATTGCAATTTCTGCTAGCTGTTCGGCATTGGGGTTAGGGTTGATGGCGCAATCGCCAAAAATAGATACGCGGTCTTCCAAGCACATGAAGAATACCGAAGAAACAATATTTACACCAGGTTTGGTTTTTATAAACTGTAAAGCCGGACGTAAAGTGTGGGCGGTGGTATGCACAGCACCCGATACCATACCGTCGGCATGCCCTTTATGAATCATCATAGTGGCAAAGTAAGATACATCGGCCATGGCATCTCTGGCCATGTCTAGGTTTACGTTTTTATGTTTTCTGAGCTCATAAAAGGTGTTAACGTAGTCTTCAAAATGAGGAGAATGGGTGGGAGATACCACATTAACGTCTTCTAAATTTAATGGGATATCTTGTTTTTCTATGATTTCTCTAATTTTATCCTTTTCACCGATTAAGGTTAAATCGACCACGTGTGCATGTATTAATCTTGCAGCGGCTCGCAAAACACGCTCGTCGTAGCCTTCGGGTAAAACAATGTGCTTTTTGTCTTTTAAAGCTCGTTGAAGCAGATTGTATTGGAACATTCTCGGAGTAAAAATACCCGATTTGTGTGTAATGAGATCGTTAGCTAATTTATCGGTATTAATATGTTTTTCGAAAGTTTCAATAGAGGTGTTTATCTTTTCGATGTTTTCGGCGTAAATCCTCGATTTTATTTTTCCGATGGTATTGGTAGTTGAAAACGTACCGCTTTTTACACTAATGATGGGCACTACACTTGAAAGTCCTTCAATGAGGCGTAAAATAGGATCTTCCGGAATCAATCCACCAGTTAAAACGATACCTGATATTTTAGGATAGTTTTTAGAAATATTGGCTTGAAGTGCTCCTAAAATAATATCGGCACGATCGCCAGGTGTAATGACTAAGGCATTTTCTTTGAGGTGGATTAAGTAGTTGCGCAATTGCATAGCACCAACACTATAGCTTTCGGCTTGGTTGTTAATCATGTCCTTGCCAAAAAGGAGTTCGCCGTTAAGTGTTTTTACGATTTCTTTGATGGTTGGGCTGGCCAAACTGCCAATTTTTGGAATAACGTTAATATCGGTGTCTTCGTTAATTCTTGACTTCAAAAGAGTTTTTAAAGACGAAATATCTTCAGGGTTTATTTTGTTGGCCATTATGGAAAGCACGTCCACCTCTTCTTTAAAAGCATCGTGCGCCAATTGTACGTGGTCAACAACTTCGGATACCGTTTTGCCGTCGCCTTGGCAAACAATAATAACGGGAAGTCCCAGGTTTTTTGAAATCAGCAAGTTGATATCTAGCTCTATACTGGAGTTTTCATGGGAGAAGTCGGTGCCTTCAACCAAAACAAAATCAAAATGCTCTTCAAGATATTTGTATTTTTTAATGATTTCGTCGATAACATCGCCAGCTTTACCTTTATTATAAAGGTTTAATACTTCGTTTCGCGTAAAAGCAAAGGTTTTTTTGTAGTTGAGGTCAATTTCAAAATGGGAAATAACGGTGCTTATATGGTTGTCCATTTCGCCATCTTCGGTGTCCTCAATAATGGGCCTAAAATAGCCTACTTTGGCCGTTTTGCCCAAAAGCATGCGCATTAAGCCCAGAACAATTACCGATTTTCCGCTGTTGGGCTCTAGTGTGGCTACATAAATTCCTTTACTCATTGTTATTAGTTTTTATTTGAAAACAACATTTTATTTACTTGTTGTTGCAAAATTAACAAGTGCGTTTTGGGTTATTAATGATAAATATCATACTTGAACTTAGTTGGAAGTTAAATCTCTAAAAAGCGACTCTAGGCTTGCGTTTTTTTGATTGAGCTGAAGAATTTTTAATTGGTTGTCGTGTGCAAAATCAAAAACATGCGAGCGCATATCTTCTGCGGTTTTAAAAGTGATTTCGTAAACAAACCCATAGGTGTTCGCTACTTGTTTTACTTTAGGTAGATTTAGCAAAAAGGCATCCTCAACCCGATAATCGAACTCTACAATTACCACTTGCTCTTTTTCGTCGCGTAAATCTTTCAGTTTTTTGTCGGCCACAATTTCACCTTTGTTTATAATGATAACGCGGTCGCACATGGCCTCGACTTCCTGCATAATATGGGTAGAAAGGAAAACGGTTTTTGTTTTTCCGATGGATTTTATCAAATTCCTAATATCGATAAGTTGGTTTGGGTCAAGTCCTGTGGTGGGTTCATCTAAAATCAATACATCAGGATCGTGCAACAATGCATTTGCCAAACCTACCCGCTGGCGATAGCCTTTTGAAAGCTGACCAATTTTTTTATGGGCCTCGGGAGTAAGTCCGGTGAGTTCAATAACCTCTTCTATGCGGTTTTTGCCCACGCCGTAAATATTCGCGTTAAACGTTAAGTACTCTTTTATAAATAAATCTAAATAAAGCGGATTGTGCTCCGGTAAGTAGCCCACACTTTGCTGAACTTGTTTGGTATTTTGGCTTACATCGTGGCCATTTACCTTGGTTTTTCCCGTATCAGCATTTAGGTAAGTGGTCAAAATTTTCATCATAGTCGATTTTCCAGCGCCGTTAGGCCCTAAAAAACCCACTATTTCTGGTTTTTCAATCGTAAAGGATACATTGTTCAACGCTTTTTGTTTTCCGTACAGTTTTGAAACGCCAACGACTTCAATAGACATATTTAAAATTGTTTCTTCAAAAATAATGATTATCTAACGTAAAGTAGCGTTTACCTAAAAATCTTTAAAACTTTTAAAAAATGTACAAAAAAGATTTTATTGTGTTTTTATTTCTTAAAATAATATTTACTTTAGCGGCGTAATTATGACAACAACAGTTTATTATACATATTTTAACAACTATTTCTTTTTTAGCGGAAGAAACGAGGCGTTGTATGTATAATTTATAAGCATAAATTTGAATATGAGTCTCGATGAAAATCGGGACTTTTTTTTGTCAACAAGTGGTTGAAATTTTTAAACTGAATATTAAAATAAATAAAAGAAAACTGTGATAAAAAAGGTGGCCATACAGGGTATTAAAGGGTCTTTTCATCATATTGTGTCGCAGCAATTTTTTGAAAATCCGGTAGACTGTATCGATTGTTTAACCTTCGATAGGGTAGTGGATTCTTTAATAACGGCTGAAAGCGATGCGGCGGTAATGGCGCTTGAAAATTCTATTGCAGGCTCGATAATACCAAACTATGCCCTTATCGATAAGTTTAAGTTGCATATTGTTGGTGAGCATTATTTGGATATTCAGCATAATTTAATGGCGTGGCCGGGGCAAAGGATAGACGATATTAAAGAAGTGTATTCGCACCCTATGGCGTTGTTGCAGTGTAAGGAGTTTTTTAAACAGTATCCGCACATTAAATTGGTTGAGGATAAGGATACCGCTGAAGTGGCCGAACGCATCCGAAAGCAGGAATTAAAAGGCATCGGTGCCATTGCCAGCGTCACCGCAGCAGAGATTTTCGAGTTGGATATTTTGGCTCACAGCATTCAAACCATAAAGCACAACGAAACCCGTTTTGTAATTGTAAAACGTGTAAATTCTGAAGTGCCCGAAAACGAAATCAATAAAGCGTCGGTTAAGTTCGAGGCCAACCACAAACGAGGTAGTTTAGCGGCTATTTTAAACGTAATGAGCGATTGCCGATTGAATTTAACCAAAATCCAATCGTTACCCATTGTTGAAACCCCTTGGAAATACGCCTTTTTTGTTGATGTAACATTCGAAACGTACAACGATTTCAAAAAAGCAAAATCGTTGATAGATATAATGGCCGAAGGCTTTAAAGTTTTAGGTGAATATAAAAACGCCAAGTTATGATAGAGGTAGCTAACAGGTTACAGACCGTTGAGGAATACTACTTTTCTAAAAAGTTGAGGGAAGTAAATTTGCTGATTGCAAACGGTAAGCCCGTAATCAATTTAGGTATTGGTAGCCCCGATTTACAACCACCACAAAAGGTGATTGATGCGATAATGGACAGTTTTAAAAACCCTTCCGCACACAAATACCAAAGCTACCAAGGTTTACCGGAGTTGAGGGATGCCATGGCCAAATTCTACAAACTGAACTTTTCGGTGAATTTAAGTCAGGCTACCGAAATACTGCCTTTAATGGGCAGCAAGGAAGGCATCATGCACATTTCCATGGCTTATTTAAATGAAGGCGATGAGGTGTTGATTCCTAATCCGGGATACCCCACTTACCAATCGGTAACGAAATTGGTGGGAGCCAAAGGTGTTTTGTATGAATTGGACGAAGCCAATAATTGGCTGCCCGATTTCGAAGCTTTGGAAAAACAAGATTTAAGCAAAGTGAAGTTGATGTGGGTAAATTACCCGCACATGCCAACGGGCGCCAACCCCACCGAAACCTTGTTTGAAGATTTAGTGGCTTTTGCGAAGCGTAACAATATTTTAATTGTAAACGATAACCCGTATAGTTTCATTTTGAACAATTCGCCAAAAAGCATTTTAAGTGTTGAAGGCGCCAAAGAGGTTTGTTTAGAGCTTAATTCGTTGAGCAAAACCTTCAATATGGCTGGGTGGCGTGTAGGTATGGTGGTTGGCGATAGCACCCATATCAGCAATATTTTAAAAGTAAAAAGTAATATGGACTCGGGTATGTTTTACGGCATACAAAAAGGAGCGATTGAGGCTTTAAAATGTTCAAACATGTGGTTTGCCACGTTGAACAATGTGTACCAAGAGCGTCGTCAATTGGTTTGGAAACTGGCCGATGCACTTAATTGCACCTACGACAAAAATGCCTCTGGGTTATTTGTTTGGGCCAAGTTGCCAGCATACTTAAAGTCTGAAGAATTTATAGATTTGGTGTTAAAGGATAACCACATTTTTATTACACCGGGAACTATTTTCGGAACAAAAGGCGAGGGCTATATTAGGTTTTCGTTATGTGCCCCAACCGAAGTTTTGGAAGAAGCTATTGAAAGAGTAAGTTAAGAATGAAAAATATATACGCAATAGGAGTTGGATTAATAGGCGGAAGCTTGGCTATCGACATCAAAAAGAATGACCCCAGTGTGGTGATTCACGGTGTGAGCAGAAAAGAGTCGACGCTCGATGAAGCTTTGCGACTAAAGCTAATCGATAAAAAAGCAACTTTAGATGATATCGAGCATGCCGATTTGGTCATCATCTCCATTCCTGTTGACGCCACTGTAAAATTGTTGCCAACAATTTTGGATAAAATCCCAGATACTGCGTTGGTGGTCGATGCGGGGTCAACAAAAGTTGATATTTGCAGGGCGGTGGAGAATCATCCAAAACGTAGAAACTTTTTGGCGATGCATCCCATAGCAGGAACGGAGCATTCGGGACCAAGTGCAGCCATGGAAGGCCTTTTTGTTGGAAAGACCAATATAGTTTGCGAGGTAGAAAAAACCACTTTCAAACTACAGGAAAAGGCATTGAAGTTGTTCACCGATATCGGAATGCGCATCCGTTACATGAACCCAGAAGCACACGATAAACATATCGCTTACGTGTCGCACCTATCGCATATCAGTTCGTTTATGTTGGGCAAAACGGTGATTGAAAAGGAAAAAAACGAACGCGATATTTTCGATATGGCGGGAAGTGGATTTGCATCAACGGTGCGTTTGGCAAAAAGTTCGCCCGAAATGTGGACGCCGATTTTCCGACAGAATAAAACGAACGTTATTGAAACGTTAGACGAGTACATCTCCAACCTGTCGCATTTTAAGGAGATGATGGAACAAGATGATTTTGAAGGCGTTTTTAACGAAATGAAAAACACAAATCATATAAAAGATATTTTAAACGGAATACATTAACAGCAAATACCAATATTTAAAATCCTAAATTCCAACTGTAGATTTTGGGATTTGGAATTTAAAAATTGAATTTTTATTAGAATTATGGAAAACACAAAAGAAATGAGAGCATGGTTAGATGATTTAAAACTAGATCATCCATTAGTAGTAGCAGGACCATGTAGCGCCGAAACCGAAGAGCAGGTTTTAAAAATAGCCCACGAGCTAAAAGATACCGATGTAAACTATTTTAGAGCTGGTATCTGGAAACCAAGAACCCGCCCAGGAAACTTTGAAGGCGTTGGAGCATTAGGATTGAAGTGGTTGCAAAAAGTAAAGGCCGAAACTGGTATGAAAGTATGTACCGAGGTGGCTAATGCAGCACATGTAAAATTGGCTTTAGAGCACGATATCGATATGCTTTGGATTGGAGCGCGTTCAACCGTGAGCCCTTTCATTATGCAAGAAATCGCCGATGCGCTTGAAGGTACCGATAAGCCTGTATTAATCAAGAACCCAGTAAACCCAGATCTGTCTTTGTGGTTGGGAGGTATTGAAAGAATCTACTCTTCGGGAGTTAAAAATATTGGAGCGATCCACAGAGGATTCTCTACTTACGAAAAAACCAAATACAGAAACAACCCAGAATGGCAATTGGCTATCGAGTTTCAAAATAAATTCCCAGACATTCCTTTAATTAACGATCCGTCGCACATTACAGGAAAACGCGATATGATATTTGATGTGTCGCAAACGGCATTGGATTTGAATTTCGATGGATTAATGATTGAAACCCACTACGATCCAGATAATGCTTGGAGTGATGCTTCACAGCAGGTAACACCACAAGCATTGGTTCAAATCATGAAAGATTTGAAAATTAGAAAAGAGACTGATTCTGAAGCAGACTACAATAAAGCTTTAGGGCTTTTAAGAGCGCAGATTGATGTGGTTGATAACCAAATTATTGATTTGTTAGGTAAACGAATGAAAGCAGCCGATGGCATTGGAACTCTTAAAAAAGAGAAAAACGTAGCGGTTTTACAGTCTAAGCGTTGGAACGAAATTTTAGGTAAAATGGTATTGGAAGGTGAGCAGCACGGTTTAAGTGAAGAGTTCATTTTAAAAATGTTCAAAGCCATTCACCAAGAATCTATCAATCACCAAGAGAAGATTATTAACGGATAATAATTTTCTGTAAAACTAAAAAAGCCTCGCAATCACGAGGCTTTTTTAGTTTCCGAAAAAAGTGTTACTGTTTATTTCGTTTAAAAATATATCGGGTTATAAAAATACCTTGGTTATCACCTTTTCCAGCACTTTCAACTGCACTGGTAACAAAAGCTAGTTCCCATCCTTCGGCAATCATGGTGTTGATTTTTGAAGTAATTATAGCATCATTGGCAGCAATGTTTTGAAATCTAATCCCGCCAATGTTAAAGAAGTTTAGTAGTTTGGTTTCATCAAAGTCCTTTACCCTAATTTCGCCCCTGTCAGATTTATTTCGTGAATTGTCATCTTCGGTTTGGGTTGTGGTAAATTCTTTGTAATTTTTCTCTTCGTTGGCGCTAATTATTCTTGAGCGCCCTAAGCCATTCGGTACTATAGATTCTACACTCGTTACAACTTTGTACTCCACTTGTGCATGGGTTTCAATAAAAGAAAATAAAGAAACAGTTAATAAAATTAAAATTTTTTTCATGTTGTTGATTTTTGATTTGAAATTAAGCTTCAAATATATGTGCATTCGTACAAAAAAAATAATTATTTTGAATTACTTTTGAAAAAAATATGACGGGACGCGTTTATAAATCTACAGGAAGTTGGTACACGGTAAAAACCGAGTTGGGTAAAACGTACGAGTGCCGCATAAAAGGAAAATTCCGCATAAAAGGTATAAAAAGCACCAATCCCATTGCTGTTGGTGATGTAGTAGATTTTGAGTTGGAAGTGGACAACAACCAAGAATCTGGCATTATCCATCACATTCAAGACCGAAAAAATTATATCGTCCGCAAATCGGTGAACCTGTCCAAACAAACCCACGTTATTGCTGCTAATTTGGATATGGTTTTTTTGATGATAACCATAAACAATCCGCCCACCTTAACCAGTTTTATTGACCGATTTTTGGTCACGGCCGAAGCTTATTCAGTAAAAACCGTTTTGCTCTTCAATAAAATAGACGCCTACGATCAAGACACTCTAGATGAAGTGCGTTATTTGGCGCATGTTTACAGAAAAATTGGCTATGAGTGTATTGGGGTTTCGGCTAAAACAGGAAAAAATGTCGATAAGGTAAAAGCCTTGATGCAGGATAAAGTGAGCATGTTTTCAGGGCATTCGGGTGTGGGGAAATCGACCTTGGTCAATGCCATTGAACCCAATTTAAACTTAAAGACCAAAGAAATTTCGTCCCAACATATGCAAGGGCAACATACTACAACCTTTGCCGAAATGTTCGATTTAAGTTTCGGAGCCAAAATTATCGATACGCCAGGTATAAAAGGATTTGGCATTGTGGATATGGACAAAGAAGAAGTGGGCGATTATTTTCCAGAGTTTTTTGCACTAAAGCAAGATTGTAAATTCAACAATTGTTTGCACATCAACGAACCCAAGTGTGCTGTTAAAAATGCCTTGGAAGAAGGCGAAATAGAATACACTAGATACCGCAGTTATTTGCAGATTATTGAAGGCGAAGACGAACATTACAGAACTGATATTTGGGATAAAGAATAAATGAAAGTAGTTATACAAAGAGTAACAAAAGCCAGCGTTACCATTGAAGGGCAAAAAGTAGCTTCAATCAACAAAGGGTTATTGATCTTATTGGGAATAGTAAACGAAGATACAACCGAAGACATCAAATGGCTATCGAACAAAATAGCGAATCTCCGTATTTTTAATGACGAAAACGGGGTGATGAACCAATCTATTAAAGAAACCAACGGAGATGCCATTGCGGTGAGTCAGTTTACACTGTATGCGGCCACCAAAAAAGGCAATCGTCCTAGTTATATAAAAGCGGCCAATCCCGATGTGGCCATTCCGCTGTACGAGGCCTTTGTAAAACAACTTGAATCCGATTTGGGCAAAACCGTGCAAACGGGAGAATTTGGTGCAGATATGAAAGTGGAACTTTTAAACGACGGTCCTGTAACCATCATTATCGATTCTAAAAATAAAGAATAATGGCTTCTGTTTTTGGGCACGGTGCGGTTGGTTTTACTTTGGCCAAAATATTGGACAATAAAAATTCCAAATGGTTGCTACTGGCCGCAATATTTTCAACCATTCTTCCAGATTTTGATGTTATCGGTTTTCAATTGGGCATCCATTACGAGCACCTTTTAGGGCATCGCGGGTTTACCCATTCCATTGTTTTTGCCTTGATTTGGGCTCTCATTCTCATGTTTTCCTTTGGAAAAAATAATAGGGCATTGTGGTTTACCATTATTTTTCTATCTACATTATCGCACGGTTTATTGAGTGCGATGACTTCAGGGGAAAGGGTGTTGGGGGCTTAATTCCTTTTGATAATGGTCGCTATTTTTTTCCCGTTTCGAGAGATTCAAGTGCCGCCCCTTGGCGTGGAACGGTTTTTTCTTCTCGAGGAGTAAAAGTGCTTTTTAGCGAATTAAAGTATATTTTTGTTCCTTGTATAATCATTCTAGTAACTTCTTTAATTATAAAAATACAATGGAGATTAAAAACGCACAAATAGTAGTTGACGATTGGATTAAAAACCATGGCGTTCGTTACTTCAACGAACTCACCAACATGGCTCAGCTTACCGAAGAAGTGGGCGAAGTGGCGCGAATTATCGCGCGGCGTTACGGCGAGCAAAGTGAAAAGGAAAGCGACAAAGACAAAGATTTAGGTGAAGAACTGGCCGATGTACTTTTCGTGGTGCTGTGCCTGGCCAACCAAACGGGAGTAGATCTTCAGGCTGCTTTCGATAAGCGAATGGACAAAAAAGCTAAACGCGACCACGATAGGCACCATAATAACCAGAAATTGAAATAATTTATAATTATATTTGACGCTTCTAATTTTAGAAGCGTTTTTTAATATTATAAAATGAATATCACTCTTCATAAATCCGAAATCACAAACCGTCAATCTGAAGTTACCATAACGGGCTCAAAAAGCGAATCGAACCGATTGTTGCTTTTGCAGGCTTTGTATCCAGAGTTTAAACTCGAAAATGTTTCAAATTCTGATGATAGTAACTTAATGACCAACGCACTGTCTTCCGAAGAAAAAATAGTCGATATCCACCATGCCGGGACGGCCATGCGTTTTTTAACGGCTTATTTTTCTATTCAGGAAGGTCGCGAAACCATTTTAACAGGCTCCAAACGCATGAAAGAACGCCCTATTAAAATTTTGGTTGAGGCTTTAAAAGAATTGGGTGCAGACATCAGTTACGAAGAAAACGAAGGGTATCCACCTATAAAACTTCAAGGTAAAAAGCTGACTAAAAATAAAGTGTCCTTACAAGCCAATGTGAGCAGCCAGTACATTTCGGCCTTGTTGCTAATTGCTTCGAAATTAGAAAATGGCATTGAGCTAACCCTTCAAGGCGAAATCACTTCAGTACCATACATTAAAATGACTTTAGCTTTGTTGGATGAAATTGGAATAGAATCCTCATTTATTGGCAATACTATTATAGTAAAACCAACAACCAACAACCAGCAACCAAAAACTTTAACAGTTGAATCAGACTGGTCATCAGCATCCTACTATTTCAGCATTGTGGCGCTTTGCCAACCCAGTACGGAAATTACCTTGTCGTCGTACAAAGAACATTCACTTCAGGGCGATTCATCGTTGGTAGAAATTTATAAGCATTTTGGGGTGTCCACCATTTTTAATGGTAATTCCATGACCTTGAAAAAGGAGGGAAATGAAGTAAAGCCATTGGCATTAGATTTGGTTAACGCACCCGATATCGCGCAAACCATCGCGGTAACTTGTTTTGCTTTGGGAATATCTTGCGATTTAACCGGGCTTCATACTCTAAAAATAAAAGAAACTGATAGGTTGGTGGCTTTAAAAACTGAAATTGAAAAATTAGGAGGTGAGGTTGAAATTACCGATAAATCCCTGCACCTTTCAGCTTCAAAAACCATTAAAGAAATGGTGCCCATCGCCACTTATAACGACCACAGAATGGCTATGGCTTTTGCACCTTTGGCGTTAAAAACCAATTTAATTATTGAAGATGCCATGGTGGTTTCAAAATCCTATCCTACGTTTTGGGATGATTTAGAGTCTATAGGTTTCCAAATTAGCAAATAATAATCGCTTATTTACTTGACAACCCCTGTGTTGAGATTGTATATTTGCAACTTTCTAAAAATATAATACATGAAATTATCAAACTTTGGGTTCGATTTACCGAACGAATTATTAGCAGAATACCCGGCGGAAAATAGAGATGAATCGCGCTTAATGGTTTTAAACCGAAAGGAACAAACCATCGAGCATAAAATGTTTAAGGATTTAATCGACTATTTTAACGAAGATGACGTATTGATTCTGAATAACACCAAAGTATTTCCTGCCAGATTATACGGGAACAAAGAAAAAACAGGGGCTAGAATAGAAGTATTTTTATTGCGCGAGCTTAACGAAGAACAACGTTTGTGGGACGTATTGGTTGATCCAGCCCGAAAAATTAGAATTGGTAATAAATTATACTTTGGTGACGACGAAACTTTAGTGGCCGAGGTTATTGATAACACCACTTCGCGTGGACGTACCTTACGTTTTTTATATGACGGATCGTACCGCGAGTTCCGTTTAAAGTTGAACGAACTTGGGGAAACACCGCTTCCTAAATACATTAAAAGAGATGTAGAGCCAGAAGATGAAGACCGTTACCAAACCATTTTCGCAAAAAATGAAGGTGCCGTAGCAGCGCCAACAGCAGGCCTTCACTTTTCAAAACATTTGTTGAAGCGATTGGAAATTAAAGGTATTAACTTTGCCGAAGTAACGCTTCACGTTGGTTTAGGGACTTTTAACCCAGTTGAGGTTGAAGATTTATCAAAACACAAAATGGACAGCGAAGAGCTGAAAATTGACGAAAAAGCGGTTCAAACTGTAAATAAGGCCATTCAGGAAAAACGTCGCGTTTGTGCCGTTGGTACTACAGCGATGCGTGCCATAGAAAGTGCCGTTTCATCAAACGGGATGCTAAATGAATTTGAAGGTTGGACCAACAAATTTATTTTCCCTCCTTACGATTTCAGCATTGCCAACTGTATGGTAACCAATTTCCATACACCAAAATCAACATTGTTGATGATGGTTTCTGCCTTTGCAGGTCACGATTTTATAAAACGAGCCTATGAAGAAGCAGTAAAAGAAAAATACAAATTCTACAGCTACGGCGACGCGATGTTAATTTTATAATTCGTAGTCAATCAGAATTTATAAAACAAAGGGCTGTCTTAAAATATAAGGCAGCCTTTTCTTATTTTTGCACACGCATGGAAACTAAGAAAAAAGACATACGGGCATTAACCAAAGAGCAACTTCGTAATTTTTTTGTTGAACAAGGCGATAAGGCCTTTCGCGGCAATCAGGTTTATGAGTGGCTTTGGCAAAAATCGGCGCATACTTTTGACGATATGACCAATATCTCGAAAGACACCCGCCAAATGCTGGAAGACCATTTTGTAATTAACCACATTAAGGTGGATACGATGCAACGCAGTAGTGATGGGACCATAAAAAATGCGGTTCGGTTGCATGATGATTTGGTGGTGGAGTCGGTATTGATTCCAACGTCAACTCGTACCACGGCCTGTGTTTCCAGTCAGGTGGGCTGTAGTTTAGATTGCCGATTTTGTGCTACGGCACGTTTAAAACGAATGCGCAACTTGAACCCCGATGAAATTTATGACCAAGTAGTAGCCATTGATAACGAAAGTCGTTTGTACCACAACCGTCCGTTGAGTAATATTGTATTTATGGGAATGGGAGAACCGCTAATGAATTACAATAATGTTTTAAAAGCCATTGATAAAATAACCTCTCCCGAGGGGTTGGGCATGTCGCCAAAACGTATTGTGGTATCTACATCGGGCGTGCCAAAAATGATAAAGAAAATGGCGGATGACGAGGTAAAATTTAAATTGGCCGTATCGTTGCATTCTGCCATTGATGAGGTGCGAACCAGAATTATGCCGTTTAACTCAACTTTTCCGTTGAACGATTTACGTGAAGCTTTGCAGTATTGGTACGCCAAAACCAAAAACAGAATTACTTATGAATATGTGGTTTGGAACGGCATCAACGACAAAAGAAAAGATGTCGATGCATTAGTAGATTTTTGCAAATTTGCGCCTAGTAAAGTCAATCTAATAGAGTACAACCCTATTGACGATGGTGAATTTCAACAGGCAAATTCAAAGGCTTTGGATATGTACGTGCAAGTACTCGAAGCCAATAATATTACCGTAACCGTCCGCCGTAGCCGTGGCAAGGATATCGATGCGGCTTGTGGGCAATTGGCTAATAAAAGTTAAGCAATTTTCGTTTGAAATAGTATCTTTGGGTTTTCAATGAAAATAGTCGAGCAAATAAAACAGCCCATTGCTTTTGAAATGGATCTCTTCGAACAGAAGTTCCAACTTTCCATGTCTAGTAAAGTGGCTTTACTTAACCGTATTACCCATTACATTGTCAACAGAAAAGGGAAGCAAATGCGCCCCATGTTTGTGTTTTTGGTTTCTAAAATGGTATCGAATGGCGAGGTGAGCGAACGGACCTATCGTGGGGCTTCGGTTATTGAATTGATACATACCGCTACTTTAGTGCATGATGATGTGGTAGACGATAGCAACCGCCGCCGAGGATTCTTTTCGGTGAATGCACTTTGGAAAAACAAAATAGCCGTGCTTATTGGCGATTTTTTACTGTCGAAAGGCTTGTTGCTTTCTATTGACAATAATGATTTCGATTTGCTGAAAATCATTTCGATTGCTGTTCGCGAAATGAGCGAGGGCGAACTGCTCCAAATTGAAAAAGCTCGAAAACTCGATATCACCGAAGAAGTGTATTATGAAATCATCCGCCAAAAAACGGCCACTTTAATTGCTGCCTGTTGTAGCTTGGGGGCTGCTTCGGTAAAGCCAGGGTCGCCACATGTGGAAACCATGCGTAAGTTTGGTGAGCTGATTGGCATGGCGTTTCAAATAAAGGACGACCTTTTTGATTATGGTGATGCCCAAATAGGAAAGCCCACAGGCATCGATATTAAAGAGCAAAAAATGACCTTGCCCTTAATTTATGTGCTCAATACAGTCTCTAAAAATGATAAAAAATGGTTGATAAATTCTATTAAAAACCATAATAAGGATACCAAACGGGTAAAAGAAGTGATTGAGTTTGTAAAGGAAAATGACGGATTGGATTATGCCATTGGGAAGATGAAACAATTTCAAAGTGAGGCTCTTGAGATTTTAGAAAACTACCCAGATTCGGAATATAAAAATTCACTAAAAGTGATGGTGAATTACGTGATTGACCGAAAAAAATAGGGCTTAATTTATTGCTGCTGTTGCTGGCTTTGTTGTTTCAGTTCTAAATTCCGCTGAAAACTGTTCCCTGTTTTGGGATCTGGAGAAATAGCGTCTTCTTTTTTGGGGGTTAAGTTATCTCTTCTGGTAACTTCAACCGATACCGTCATTTTAGATTCTACATTACCTTTAAAAACACCACTTACGGGAGCACAGTCTTTATAATTTCTGCCCACAGCGAGCCTAACATGGTATTCGTCGGCTATGGCATTGTTGGTAGGGTCTACGCCCAGCCAACCGTAAAAGGGAATATAGGCTTCAATCCAAGCATGCGTGGCGCCTTCACCGCGTGTTTCACCATTGCCCGGGCAGATGTAGCCGCTTACATATCGTGCGGGTATGCCCAACATCCTAACCATTTGTAGTAATATGTTGGTGAAATCTTGGCAAACACCGGCTTTGAGTTGCCAAACATCATCCAATTTTGAGCTTACCGTGGTTACTCCTTGTCTGTATTCAAAATTTTGGTAGATATATTCACAAAGCTCCAAAGTAGCTTGGTATGGCGATTTGCTTTTTAGATTTTTGCTTTCAATTAAGTTTCGGATGCCCTCAGTGCCATCAAAAGTGATGAATTTTAAGAAATCGATGAACTCAGTATTGGGCTTGAGGGATACTAAATGATTCCATTGGGTTTTGATGTCAACTTGGTCCGTAGGGAATGTTTTTAGTTTGGTTTCAACTTCAATTTCAGAGATAATATTCAAAACATTGTGGGGTTCGGCTAGCATAAAAGAACCTACCCGATTATTGAAAAAGTCGAAAAAAGTTTCAATAAATGGGTTTTTGGTAATGGATATAAAATGCGAGTTAACTTTTTGGTAGTCGTCGTTAATGGGGTGAAGGCGTGTTAGGTTCGCTCCGTCTATAACATTGCCCGAATAGCTGTAAAAGGTGTTGTGCTTTATGTTGAAAATAGCCATAGGTAATCAAAAAAAAAATCAGTTGTTCTGTGAAAAGTAAACGGCATTAATGCTCAACGAAATATTTTTAACGCCATCTTTTATGCCTTCAATGAAATGGTTTAACCCCATGCTGTTAATATTTTCAATGGTGGTGTATTTTATTTGGCTTTCCAGCTTTCCTAGAAGAAAATCCAAATTGTTGTTTTCCAGTTGGCCTGTTTCAATCAGTTTGTTAATGTGTCGGTTTAATTTTTCTATGCAATAATACACCGATCTTGGAAATAGTTTGTCCTGAAAAACCATTTGGATAACATGATTTTCGTTAAAAGTAGATTTGTAGGTTTTGAGATAAAGCTGATAGCCACCAATGGACAACAACAGGTTTTTCCAATAGAATGTTTTTTCGAGGCTATCGGAGGTGTTTCCAATTTTTTCAAGTTTCAGCGCTGTAAAATCAGAGATCAGCATTACGCGCTCAAGGTACTTGCCAACGTTCATAAAACAATATGGTGTGCCACGTTCTTGGGTAATGTCGCAAGTGCCATTATAAATTAAATGGTATTTTCTTAAATCCTCCAATAATTGAACGGGGTCTTCGTCCCTTAATCTTTGAGGTAAATCTTTTTTGGTTAAAAACAAATAATAACTGTTGATGCACAACCACAATTCCCTTGAAATATGTTCCTGTACGCTCCTGGCATTTTCTCTAGCCCGTGTCACAATGTTTACTATGGAATTGGCATTTTTTACGTCGAAAACCATAAAGTGTATACATTCTAAAGTGTCTTCGGTATAGAAGTCATTCTCTGAAGAGGTAAAGCTTTCTATAATCGGCGACCACGAAAACAATTCGGGAGAGTCTTGATGGGCATAAAAATTCACCTTTAGCAGACCTAAAATACCATTTCCGCGTTCCATATACCTATCCAACCAAATAAGGTTGTTTGCTACTCTACTTAACATGTGTTATGATGCTTTATTGTTTTTTTTAATCTATTACCCAAGTGTCTTTGCTGCCACCGCCCTGCGAACTATTAACTACCAACGACCCTTTTTTTAGGGCTACTCGGGTTAACCCACCCGGGCAAATATCGATGCCATCTTTTCCGAAAAGCGCAAAAGGCCTAAGATCTATACACCTTGGAGATAACTTACCGTCGATAAAGCAAGGTGCAGTCGATAATTTTAAAATGGGTTGGGCAATAAAGTTGCTAGGATTTTTGTTAACGGCTTCCAAATAGATTTTTATTTCGGAATCTGAAGCCTCGTGCCCCATGAGCATGCCGTAACCGCCACTGCCATCGGTTTTTTTAATCACCATTTCCTTAATATGTTTTGTAACATACTCAAGGTCTGCGGGCTTGCCTAACTGGTACGTTTCAATATTTTTTAAAATAGGCTCTTCCTTTAAATAGTATTTTATCATATCTGGCACGAATGTGTAAATGGCTTTGTCATCAGCAATTCCAGTGCCCGGCGCATTAACAATATTTACGTTACCCATTCTGTATGCGGCCATAATACCGGCAACCCCCAAAACGCTGTTGGCATTAAACTCTAGTGGGTCTAAATAATCGTCGTCCACACGTCTGTAAATCACATCAACCTGTTTTAACCCATGAGTGGTTTTCATAAAAACACAATGGTTTTTTACTACCAAGTCTGGTCCTTCAACCAGTTCGATGCCCATTTGTCGCGCCAACGATGTATGTTCGTAATAGGCCGAATTATAAATTCCAGGAGTTAACAGTACAATGTTTGGATCAGGCTTATTGGAAAGCCCTTTTAGTTTTTTGTACAGCAAGTTGGGGTATTCTGAAACCGAACGCACCTTACTTTGCGGCAAAATGCCGGGAAAGAGCCGCTTGGAGATTTCGCGGTTTTCAAGCATGTAACTTACGCCAGATGGGGTTCTTAAATTATCTTCAAGTACGTAAAATTCACCATCGTTGTTTCGGATTAAATCAATGCCGGAAATATGCACATAAATATCGTGTGGCACGTTAACACCTTTCATTTCCCTTAAAAAATAGGGGCAGGAGTAAATTAAATCGGCCGGTATAATGCCGTCGTTTATTATAAACTGTTCGTGGTATATGTCCTTTATAAAAAGGTTTAAAGCTTTTAACCGCTGCTTTATGCCCGCTTCGATTTTGGCCCATTCATCCGAAGTAATTATCCTTGGAACAATATCAAAAGGAAAAATCTTTTCAATGCCTTCATTGTCGTTGTAAACGGTAAACGTTACCCCTTGGTTTATGAACAATTGCTTCGAGAGGTCTTCTTTTTTTGTAAGCCGGTCCGAGCAGGTGCTTTTAAGGTAGTTTACGAAACCTTGGTACTGTGGCCTGAACTCTGCCAAATCCGTGTACATTTCATCCCATGTTTTCGGAAGCTTATGGTAAGCCGAGAAGATATTATTGTTTTTCATAGGCTAAGTGTTTCTACTCAAATATAACGATATGTTATTGTATTTTCAATAAATACGTGAATATGATAAAAAGAATTTATGTAAAATCAAAAAACACTAAAAATTATGTATTGTTGTAGTTTTTGATGATGGTTTTTTATGGAATTGATATTTTTGAAGTTAGGTCATTAAAAGTTTTGATTTTCAGATTTTTAAAAATGAAATCGAAAGAAATATTAAAACCATTTGAATGTTTTGAATTAGATTTATCAACCAAAGAGTGACTGTGCAAATGGAATAAAATGCTTAGTTTGTATTATTTTTACAGAATAATTTCCAGACGATAATTACCAATATTTAATCCAATAGATTTTGATTTCACCATCTTCCATAGATCAAGTTTTTGAAACCGCACGAGTAGAGGAGGTTATAGGCGATTTTGTTCAGCTTAAAAAATCGGGAAGCAATTTTAAGGGCTTAAGTCCGTTTAGCGACGAACGTACGCCCAGTTTTATGGTATCGCCGGTAAAGCAGATTTGGAAGGATTTCTCGACCGGAAAAGGGGGGACTGCCGTGTCGTTTTTAATGGAGCACGAGCACTTTACTTACCCCGAAGCCATTCGGTACTTGGCCAAAAAATATAACATTGAGCTAGAGGAAACTGAACAAACCAACGAGCAAAAGGAAAAGGCCGATGAGCGTGAAAGTTTGTATTTGGTAAGTGAGTTTGCCAGTAAATATTTTCAGAATGTTTTACAAAAGACCGATCAGGGTAAAAGTATTGGTTTAAGTTATTTTAAGGAACGCGGTTTTACCGAGGAAACCATTAAAAAATTCGATTTGGGCTATTCGCTGGACGAGTGGCAAGCCTTTACGGACGAGGCTCTAAAGAAAGGCTATAAATTGGAGTATCTTGAAAAAACGGGGCTGACTATTGTAAAGGACGAAAAACGTTTCGACCGTTTTAAGGGGCGCGTTATGTTCCCCATAAAAAGTATGAGTGGCCGTGTTTTGGGGTTTGGCGGACGTATTTTGATTACCGACAAAAAAGCAGCAAAATACCTCAATTCCCCAGAAAGTGATATTTACCACAAAAGTAAAGTGCTTTACGGTATTTATGATGCCAAACAAAGTATTGCCAAAGAAGATAATTGCTATTTGGTTGAAGGTTATACCGATGTTATCCAATTTCACCAAACGGGTATAAAAAATGTGGTATCCTCTTCTGGAACGGCTTTAACTTCAGAGCAAATTCGATTAATAAATAGGCTCACCAAAAACATCACCGTGCTTTTTGATGGCGATGCTGCGGGTATGCGTGCTTCGCTACGTGGTATCGATTTGATTTTGGAACAAGGTATGAACGTTAGGGTGTGCACCTTTCCGGAAGGTGAAGATCCCGATAGTTTTGCACGGCAAAATACACTTGAAGAACTGCATGACTATTTAGCTGAAAACGCTAAGGATTTTATTCAATTTAAAGCCTCAGTGCTTTATGAGGAATCTAAAAACGACCCTATAAAAAAGGCCGAAACCATTCGAGATATCGTCAACAGTATTTCTAAGATACCAGACCGTATCAAAAAAGAGGTTTACATCCAAGAGTGTGCTCGGATCATGGACATTAGTGAGAGTGTGCTTTTTAGTACCCTCGCGCAAATGGATAAAAAGGAACTTCAGGAAGAAGACAAAAAATACAAAAACGAGCAGAAAGCATTCGAAGTTATAAAACATCAACAACCTGTAAAAAAGGTGGATGTGCAGTATTTGATGGAACGCAAAATCATTGAAATATTATTGCTTTACGGTAATAAAACCGAAGACTTTGAAGACTTGGTGTTAAAGGAAAATGACAAGGGGGATTTGGAATTGGAACCGGTAATCCAGCAGGCTAGAGTTTTTGAAAAGGTGTTTTTGGATCTTCAGGATGACGAAATGCAGTTTTCAAATGAAACCTTTAAAACGCTTTACTATACTATTATTGAGCGCTTAAACCAAGATGCCGATTTTGAGTTGAAAACCTTCATCAATTCCGTAGATCAAGATATGGCCAATGAAATCACCACCATTCTTATGGATGATGAGCGGTACACTTTGGACGACTGGAATCGTATGGATATTTATCCGAAAGAGAAAAAACATACCGTGGCCCAATTGGTTAGTGAAACCATTTTGAGCTTACGTTGCTTTTTAATAGACCAAAAAGTTAAGGAGTTTCAGCAGGAAACACTTAAAAATAAAATAGACTCGAATAGAAATATACTTGAAGAAGTAAAAGACTATTCGAGTCTAAAAATGTTGTTATCTAGAAAATTAAATAGGGTATTATGATACCTCTTGGTTAAGCTTAGCTTGATTAACTAAATCTACCAAGTTGGTCACTTTTAGTTTTCTCATTAGCCTAGCTTTGTAAGTACTAACGGTTTTTTCGTTAATATCCAATTCTTTAGATATTTCTTTGTTCTTTTTACCAACGGTCAATAGTTTTAGTACTTCGGCCTCACGGGTAGAAAGTTTCTTGTAGTAATTACCACTTTTGTTAGTTCTAGTTCCAAAAGCCAATTGCTGGGTCAACTCGTTGCTAAGGTAAATACCTCCGTCGTTAACCTTGGAGATGGCCTCTGTAATGGTAATCACATTTTCCGATTTGTTTATGTATCCAGAAGCACCAGCTTTAATGGTGTTAATGGCATAAACCTCTTCGGGTTGTGCACTAAGAATAATGGTTTTTACATCGGGGTGGTCGTTTTTTAAATAACGAAGCACGGTTAAACCATTGAGTTTTGGTAAATCGGCTTCGGTTAAAACGATGTCTACCGGATTTTTCTTTACGAACTCCAGAATGGATTCGCCGTTGTCAACACTTCCAACAACTTTAATGTTGGGTGATGCAGAGAATAGAACCTCTAGGCCCTTTCTCGTGATGGGGTGGTTGTCTGCTATTAATAATTTAATCATAATTAAGCTTTTTTAAAAACTATTTTGAGATATAGTTATGGTTGAGAGAATAAGCTTGCCGTAAAAGTAATACTTTTTTATGGATTTTACAATATTTAGTGCAAAATATCGGGAATTTCGCAAATTGGAATAGGAATCATCTTATGCTTGTTGGCTGTATTAAAACGTTTGTAAATTTTAAAGACTTCTTTTTTCCTTCCGGTAAAGTCATCAACTGTTTTGCTTTTGTCGTCCATTTCCATGGCCCATTCCAATTCTGGGTAGCTTGCGCCAATTTGGTCTTCATCGCTTCGGGCATCACCAAAAAGCCCATCGCTTGGAGCTGCTTTCATTATGGATTCGGGTACTTTTAAGAATTCGCCCAATTGGTACACTTCCGATTTTACCAAATCGGCAATAGGACTCAAATCCACGCCGCCGTCACCATATTTGGTATAAAAGCCCACGCCGAAATCTTCAACTTTATTGCCTGTTCCGGCAACCAAAAGTTTGTAAAGTCCGGCGTAATAGTAAAGAGTAGTCATTCGTAACCTAGCGCGCGTGTTTGCCAAAGCCATATCAATGGTCGCTTGGTCGCCATCAAGAAACACTTCGGTTTTAAATTCTTCAAAAACAGGGGTGAGGTCGGTACGGGTGGCATCCACATTATCAAAACGCTCTTTTAGTTGTGCGATATGTTCGTGCGCTCGGCTTACGTGGCTTTCAGCTTGATGAATGGGCATTTCAACGCAAAGCACGTTAAGCCCGGTTTTAGCACATAGGGTAGATGTTACAGCCGAATCGATACCGCCAGAAACGCCTACTACAAATCCGTTAACACCAGCTTTTGTAGCGTAATCTTTAAGCCAGTTTACAATATAATCTACAACTTTTTCTGTTTGCATTTTAATCGAATTTAATTCTAAGAATAGTACCTTTGCAAACAAAAATAGCCTATACGCCCAATTTATAAAAATTTATGACGTTTAAGTTTTTTAGGAAGTCTGCTTTATCCCTGTTTTTTGTGCTTGTTTTGGTAGGTTCCTGCAAAAAGGAAAGCGCTTTGGAAGCCGAAATAGCCCAAATAAATACGGATATTGAGGTGGAGCGTTTTGAAGCGTTATTTAAAAATGCGGATGCCAGAAGTTTTCCTAAGCTCAAGCAAGCCTATCCGTTTATGTTTCCGCAAAAGTATACCGATTCCTTTTGGCTAGCCCGAAAGACTGATACGCTTCAAATAGAGTTGCTTAATGAAGTTGAAAAAGCTTACCCGAGTTTTGAAAATGAAGAGGCCGAAATTGAATCGTTTTTCAATCATTTAAAATATTATTTTCCGCAGTTTAGTGCGCCGCGTGTTATTACGGTGACTAACGATGTGGATTACCGAAACAGTGTTATTGTTACCGATACCATTGCGCTAATTGCGTTGGATTCGTATTTGGGAGACGACCATAAATTTTACCAAGGCATTCCCAAATACATCCGGGCCAATTTAAAAAAAGAACAGATTGTGGTCGATTTGGCAGAGGCCTATGCCGAAAAGTTGATTTTCCATCCGCAACGCAAAACGCTGTTGGACGAAATGGTGTACTACGGCAAGCAATTGTATTTTAAAGATGCCGCCATTCCGTTTAAAACCGATGCCGAAAAAATAGCTTATACCGAAGCCGAACTCAATTGGGCAAAAGCTAACGAAAGTTATATTTGGCGCTATTTTGTGGAGCGCGAACTGTTGTTTAGTACCGATACCAAATTGCCCGGACGTTTTATAAACCCAGCGCCTTTCAGCAAGTTTTATTTGGAAGACATCGATACCGATTCGCCAGGTAGGTTGGGCAGATACATAGGTTGGCAAATTGTTAGGGCCTATATGGAAAATAACCAAGTGTCTTTAAACGAGATGCTCATAAAAAGCACCGAAGACATTTTTAATAACTCGAAGTTTAAACCAGAAAAGTAATGGGAAATATAAAATCGAAAATAGAGCTTAACGTTGAATTGGATGAAAACCGCGTGCCGGAAAAATTACATTGGTCCGCGAATGATGGCGGTGTGAGCAATGAGGAAGCCAAAGCCATGATGCTTTCGGTGTGGGATTCGAAAGCCCAAGAATCGTTGCGTATCGATTTGTGGACCAAAGACATGCCCGTTGATGAAATGAAAGTGTTTTTCCATCAAACCTTAGTGGCCATGAGCGATACCTTTTACCGCGCTACCCAAGACGATAAAATGAGCGCTACCATGAAGGATTTCTGTGAGTATTTTGCTGAAAAGTTGGAGTTGAATAAATAAGTTCTATTGTTTAGCATCTTGAACTTCCTTTTTTAAATGGTCCAAATACAAAATACCGTTTAAATGGTCAATTTCATGTTGAAAAATCACAGATGTAAAACCCTCAACCGTTTCGGTTTTGTGTTCGGCTTCCATGGTGTCGTATGCCAATTTTATAGTGTAAGCCCTGGCTTTTACAGTGTCCGTTCTATTGGGGATAGACAAACAACCTTCCCTAAACACTTGCTTTTCTTCAGAATATTCTAAAATTTTAGGGTTCAAGTACACTTCAAACGGAAAGTTTTCCTTGTCGAATCGCTGTACCCAAATAATGTTTTTTAAAATGCCTACTTGCGGAGCCGCAATGCCCACACCCAAGCTCATACTGTCTGTTACGGTGGCGTAAAGCCGGTTCACGAAATGTTTTAAAACCGAATCGTTCGGATTGGGTTTTATGTAGCTACTTTTTGTGCGCAGTAAAATAGAATCGGCCTTTTTGGTGATTTTGTAAACCCGCATGGGTATTAGAGAGTCTCCGCTTAAAATCGATTTAATTTCTTCGGAAGAAAAGTTGTGTCTTTTTAAATTTTTGGTGCTTGAACAGCCAGCTATGGCTAAGCATGCCAAAATGAAAAGTATAGTTTTTTTCATTTGAAAAAGATAAAATGCCAGTTAATGGCGAGCTACCACTCATTGATTTTATTGGAATCTAATTTAATAAAAATAAAGATTAAAATGGTAAAAGCCCAAAGCCCCGAGCCGCCGTAGCTGAACATGGGCAAAGGAATGCCAATAGTGGGGATAAGCCCCATTACCATGCCGATATTGATAAAAAAGTGGATAAAGACAATGGAGGCCACGCCATAACCGTACACCCTGCTAAATTGTGATTTTTGCAATTCGGCCAAATGGAGAATACGAAGTATCAATAACACAAAGGCAATAACCACGAGGCTGCTGCCCAAAAAGCCCCACTCTTCACCAACGGTACTGAAAATATAATCGGTGTGCTGCTCGGGTACAAATTTTCCGGTGGTACGTGTGCCTTCCATAAACCCCCTGCCTGCAAGCCCACCAGAGCTTATCGCTTTTTCAGATTCGTTTAGGTTGTATGCAAAGGTTTGTTTCATGCGTTCCAACTTATCGGGGTCTTTTTCCAAATTCAACCACAGACTAATACGGTCTTGTTGGTGGGGTTTCAATATACTCTGATAAAAGAATTTTACCCCAAATGAAATGCCAATAGCAACCAATGAAATTAAAATGGATTGGTAAATTCTTAATTTCTTTTTGCTTAAAAAATGATACGCCACAACGGATGCCACCACTAAAATTGACGTTATGATTGCGCCAAATTTCAATGCTAAAATGGAAATCAAAATAACGGAGATGCCGAACGTAAGGTAGTATTTTGGCAAGCCTTCCCTGTAAAGCACAAAAAAGAATGCCCCATAAACAATAGTACTTCCAGTGTCGTTTTGTAAAAGTACCAAAACAGCGGGAATGAGGATGATGGTAAATAACTGGATTTGATATTTAAGCGAATTGATGTTAAAGTTTAAATCGCTTATGTATTTGGCAACGGCCAATGCAGTAGCGGTTTTGGCAAACTCGCTGGGCTGGATGGTCATGCCGCCAATGGCGTACCACGAGGTGGCACCGTTTACGTTTTTTCCGAAGATAAAAAGCCCCGCCAGCGATAGCATGGAAATGAGGTAAATAATACTGGAAAACCGTTCGTAAAACTTGGCGTCAATAGCCAAAAGCAAAACGATAAGTACAAAGTTCAAAAAAATGAACATCAGTTGTTTACCGAAGGGCTGCGAAAAATCGAAATAATCAACCGTTGTACCGGTATGCGACGCCGAAAGTATATTTAGCCAACCAAAGCCCACCAAAAGCAAAAAGAGAATAATGGTAATCCAATCGAATTTAAAATGCCTGTTAGTGTCTCTAACCATTAACTGTCTGTTTTTTTAATTTGGCTTAATTTTTCTTTTAAGCGCTGGTATTCTTTCTCTTCTACAAGTTGCAAAGTGGTGTAGCCATTAATTTTAAACGGTTCGCCCGAATAGGGTTTGGCGTATTCGTTTTCCAAACTGTGGCGTAATAACCATTCTTCCAAATCGGTACGGGTAATGTACCCTTTTATGTGTTTTTCAATCATTAAACTGGCTACTTTCCCCGCAAAACGGCTTCCCCAATACCCGTTTTCAACAAAAACGGCAATGGCTATTTTCGGGTTGTCTTTTGGCGCGAAGGCCACAAAAATAGAGTGGTCGGTAAGCTGTGTTTTCAGGCTGTCGATAATGGCAAAATTTTCAACTGTTCCCGTTTTTCCACAAATATCGATGTCTTTTACTTGTAAAGAGGCCGCTGTTCCTTTTTTATAAACTTGGAGCATGCCTTCAACAACGGGTTCAAAATTTTGTTTGTCGATAGTGGTATATTTTGGTTTTGTGAACTGCTCGGGCAAGGTTTCGTTTTCAATATTTTTAATGATGTGCGGCGTATAATAATAGCCCCGGTTGGCAATGGCAGCAGTCATGTTGGCCAACTGAATGGGGGTAGTGGCAACCTCGCCCTGCCCAATAGCATTTGAAATGGTGTAAGTAGAGTAAAATGTTTTTGGGTAAATGTGTTTGTAATAATCGCGATCTGGAATTCGTCCTTTTTGTCCCACGTACAAATCGTTATTTAAAAACTCGCCCAAGCCAAAACTTTTGGCATGTTGGCTCCATGTATCAATACCTTCGGAAGCGCTTCCGTTTTTATCCAGTATTTTTCGATAGGTCGTTGCAAAATAAGCATTGCATGACCGTTGGATGCCTCCCACCAAATCGTTGCGTGTGCCGTAACTACAGTGGCATTTCATAATGCGATTGCCGTAGCGGTAACCTGTGTAGCAAGTTACGGTTTCGTTAGGGGTAATCACATTTTCCTGTAGGCCGATTAAAGCGTTCATCAGTTTAAACGGAGAACCTGGCTCGTAAACCCCTTGCAGACTTCGGTTAAAAAGTGGCTTTGCAATGGAATCGTTATAGAGTTTTGTAAAGTTTTTTGAACGGTTTCGCCCCACCAAAATATTGGGGTCGTAGGTTGGTGCAGCTACCATGGCCAAAATTTCGCCCGAAGTAGGTTCTATGGCAATTACACCACCACGTTTATTCTTCATCAACAATTCACCATAGGCTTGCAATTCGGCATCAATGGTTATAGTGATGTCTTTACCTTGTTCTGGGATGGTGTCGAATTTTCCATCTTTATAAGGACCAATGTTTCTGTTGAACCGGTCTTTTTGGATAAACTTGATGCCTTTTACACCGCGAAGCGTGTTTTCATAAGAGGCTTCAACGCCTTGTTTTCCTATGAGATCACCCATACGGTAATACGGAT
Organism: Tamlana crocina; assembly: GCA_040429635.1. NCBI lineage: Bacteria > Pseudomonadati > Bacteroidota > Flavobacteriia > Flavobacteriales > Flavobacteriaceae > Tamlana > Tamlana crocina. The sequence continues at coordinate 1,122,587 of CP158972.1, forward strand.
CGTTTTGGATAATACGGTTGTTCACCTCACCAATATCGCCCAAAACGTTGGCGCCGATAGTGGTTTCGTAATGTCGCAACGAACGCTTCTGGATGTAAAAGCCCTTGAACTTTCGCATTTTTTCTTGCAGCACAGCGTAGTCTTCCTTCGATAAATGCGAAACGAAAACCGATTCCAATCTCGGGGAATAATGGTAGGCTCTGTTGTATTTTTTAATGAAATCTTCTTTGTCAATTTTTAAAAGTCTGCAAAACTCCAAAGTGTCCAAAGGTTCTACTTCCCTCGGAATCACCATCACATCGTACGAAGGTTGGTTCGATACCAGCAGTGCGCCGTTACGGTCGTAAACAAAGCCGCGTTTGGGGAGGTCGAACACCTTTCTAATGGCATTGTCGTCATACAAACTCTGGGTATTGGTGTTGTAAATCTGCAAGTAGAAAAGCCTTGAGATAAACATGAGGCCGACGGCAATAACCGAAATAAAAAGTAAAAATTGTCTCATTTCGTTTTCCTACTGAAAATAATGGTTACTATCACACTTAATAAGATAGTAAATATACTTGATAATAACGTTTTTTGAAGGATTAAAAGTATTTTCGAAAAGCTAAATATTTCCAAAGAAAACAGCACGACATGGTGCAATACCGTTAATAAAGTAAAATAGGTGAGTTTCGAGCCAAAATCAATATTACTGAAGCGTACACTTTGGTGTTCGTAAACCGTTCCAAAACTGGTTTTTAAAATCGTGGGGCGCAAATACGCTATAAAAACCGACGCCCCGGCGTGTATGCCGCCAGTGTCCATAAACAAATCTATAATAAGCCCCAATAAAAAACCTAAAAGCATCACGATAATGCGGTTGTGTTTTATCGGGAAAAGCGCAATGAACAGGATATAAATATATGGGTTGATATAGCCCATAAAATTAATATTGTTCAGAATTAAAACCTGAACAATAACCAAGGTTAGAAAACGGACGGTATGAATGGAAAAAATGTTGTTCATTTATTCGTCGCTGTTCAAAAGGTTATTGATTTCTGCCCGGTTAACGTTTTCAATAATATAAACATGTTCCAAATCGGTCATGTCGTTAAACAGGTGGATGTCTATTTCATAAAAGTTTTCGGCAGCATCTAAATTAAACTGTTCCACAACACCAATGGGCACACCTTTTGGGAAAATGGACGAACGCCCAGATGTAGTAATGGTATCGCCTTTTTGCACTGGAGCAATCTTTGGAATATCGATAAGCTGAACCAAAGCCGGGTTTTTGCCATTCCACTTCAAGGTGCCAAAATGGTTGGTTTTTTTTAATTGGGCGCTGATTCGGCTGGTGGTATTCAAAATAGAAATGACCGTACCGTATCCACGGCTGGTCCGGTCTATGATACCTACAATGCCTTTTGAGGAAATCACCCCAAAATCTTGTTTAATACTGTCTTTTTTTCCCTTGTTAATGGTCAGGTAATTATCAGTAAGCGAATAACTGTTTTTTATGATATTGGCCGTGTAAAAACGATAGGCTTGGTTGAATTTGGTGCTATCGATATAAACAGAATCGTTGTCAATTCCATAGTTTTGGAGCAACGCCCTTAGCTTTCGGTTTTCTTCTGAAAGAATTTCGTTTTGCGATTTTAAATTGAAATAACTGCTGATGTCGTTTATGGAATTGTAAACGCCACCCGTTAAAAAATTGGCCGAATTGATAAACTTGCTTTTGTGGTACGAATGCGACTGAATGGTGAATAACAGCGAAATACAAAAGAGCAACAGGAACAACAAAAAGTTTTTGTTCCTTATTATAAAGTTAATAATCTGTTGCATGGGGCTTGCCTATTTTACGCTTACTTTATCAATACGCTTTTGTATTTTGGTAAATTTTTAAGGGTGATTCCGGTGCCTCTTACTACGGCACGCAATGGGTCTTCAGCAATATAAACGGGCAAATCGGTTTTTTGCGATAAACGTTTGTCCAACCCACGTAACATTGAGCCACCACCGGCCAAATAGATACCTGTGTTGTAAATATCGGCAGCCAATTCTGGAGGTGTTTGCGAAAGGGTTTCCATAACCGCATCTTCAATACGAAGGATGGATTTATCCAAAGCCTTAGCAATTTCGCGGTACGAAATGGAGACCTGTTTTGGTTTTCCGGTTAATAAATCACGTCCTTGAACGCTCATGTCTTCCGGAGGCAATTCCAAATCTTCAGTGGCCGCACCAATTTGTATTTTTATTTTTTCCGCCGTACGTTCGCCCACATAAAGGTTGTGCTGGGTACGCATGTAGTAAACAATATCGTTGGTAAACACATCGCCTGCAATTTTAACCGATTTATCGCAAACAATACCGCCTAGGGCAATTACGGCAATTTCGGTAGTACCACCACCTATATCTACCACCATGTTTCCTTTGGGCTGCATAATATCAACGCCAATACCAATAGCGGCAGCCATGGGTTCGTGGATTAGGTACACCTCTTTTCCGTTAACGCGCTCGGCACTTTCTTTTACAGCTCGCATTTCCACTTCGGTAATACCCGATGGAATACAAATGACCATGCGCAATGCCGGGGTGAAAAACTTCTTTTTTAATGCCGGAATGTTTTTGATGAACATACTGATCATCTGCTCAGAAGCATCAAAATCGGCAATTACACCGTCTTTCAACGGACGGATGGTTTTAATATTTTCATGGGTTTTTCCCTGCATTAAGCTGGCTTGCTGCCCAACGGCAATAATTTTTCCTGAAATTCTATCGCGAGCTACTATCGAAGGGGCGTCAACTACAACCTTGTCGTTGTGAATAATAAGTGTATTTGCAGTACCTAAATCTATTGCAATTTCTTCTGTTAAGAAATCAAAAAATCCCATGTGCTATTTAAAGTTGTTTACGGTTAAAAAACGAATCTCGTAAAAGTAATAAAAGTAAATAAATATATGAGTTTTAAAAAGGTTCAAAATAAATTTTAAAATAAGCATACGGTACTTATACGCTATTCATCCGTTTTTGGATGATTTGATTTTCATTTTGAACCTTTTAAATCTGATTTTTTTTAGTGCTTGAAATGACGCGTTCCGGTCATCACCATGGCCACGTTGTTTTCGTTACAGTAATCGATGCTTAATTGGTCTTTTATGGAACCGCCCGGTTGGATTACTGCCGAAATACCTGCTTTATTGGCAATTTCAACACAGTCTGGGAAGGGAAAAAAGGCATCGCTGGCCATTACCGCACCTTCCAATTCAAAATCGAATGAATTGGCTTTGTGGATGGCTTGCTGAAGTGCATCAACACGACTGGTTTGTCCGGTTCCGCTGGCACACAATTGTTTGTTTTTAGCCAAAACAATGGTGTTCGATTTGGTGTGCTTACATATTTTTGAAGCGAACAACAAATCGTCAATCTGCTCTTGAGTAGGCTCAAGGTTGGTAACGTTTTTTAAATCTTCCGCTTTATCGGTTATATTGTTTCTGTCTTGTACCAAAACACCATTCAAACAACTTCTAACGTTGGTTTGAGGCATTTCAATATCGTGGATTTTCAATAGGATTCTATTCTTTTTACCTTGTAATAATTCCAAAGCTTCAGGTGCGAAACCTGGAGCGATAACCACTTCGCAGAACAACTTGTGGATTTCTTCGGCCGTAGCCAAATCAATCGCTGTATTACTGATTAAAACACCACCAAAAGCTGAAACTGGGTCGCCAGCTAAAGCATCTAAATAGGCCTGTTTTAGGTTGTCGCGTTGTGCCAAACCACAAGCGTTGTTGTGTTTTAAAATAGCAAAAGTTGGAGCATCGTTTTTAAATTCCAACATTAAATTTACAGCAGCATCAACATCCAAAAGGTTATTGTAGCTTAATTCCTTACCGTGCAATTTGGTGAACAATTCATCAAAATCGCCAAAGAAAAAGCCTTTTTGGTGTGGGTTCTCTCCGTAGCGTAATACTTTGCCTTTGTTTTCACTGATTTTCAATACGGTTTCTTCGTTGTTTTGGTTGAAGTAATTGAAAATAGCAGAGTCGTAGTGCGACGACACGTTAAACGCTTTTGTAGCAAAACGTTTTCTGTCTTCTTCGGAAATAGAGCCGTTATTGGCAGAAATCAATTCTAAAAATTCGGCATAATCATCAACCGAAGATACACAAATTACGTCGGCATAGTTTTTAGCCGCGGCACGTATTAATGAAATCCCGCCTATGTCGATTTTTTCAATAATATCTTGGTTACTGGCGCCAGAAGCAACAGTTTTTTCAAACGGATATAAATCCACGATAACCACATCAATTTGCGGAATCTCGTATTCGGCCAGTTCCGAAACATCACCTTCGTGGTCCTGACGGTTTAAAATACCACCAAATACTTTTGGGTGTAAGGTTTTTACACGTCCGCCCAAAATGGAAGGGTAGGAGGTCACGTCTTCAACAGGAACAACGCTAACCCCTAAATCGTTGATGAATTTTTCGGTGCCACCAGTTGAATAAATGGTAACGCCTTGTTTGTCTAATTCTTTAACTATGGGCTCTAGGCCGTCTTTGCTGAATACAGAAATTAATGCCGATTTAATGGTTTTTTCGTTGCTCATGGCTGATAATTATGAATTGATTTTGCTGTTTTTTCGGGGTGTTATCCCTGAATTTTAAAATATTTGCAAAAGTACTTATTTCCTTAGAAACTACAAGCTGTAAGCGATTGAAAAAGACGTGTTTTTTTAACGAAAGGTTAAAGTTGTTAACAGGTTTGTGATGTAAAAACGACCGTGCCTTAAATTTCGAAATTGAAAATATCAAAGGGTTAAAGGAGCTTGGCGACTTCAGTACAAACAAACTCCAAAAAGCGTTCATCGGCCTCGGTAAAAGGATCGGGAGTGTTGGAGTCGATATCTATTTGGCCAATATTTTCGCCATTTACAAAAATAGGAATCACAATTTCGGCCTTAACGGTAATACTGCAAGCAATGTAATTGTCCTGTGCAGAGACATCGGGCACAACAAAATTTTGGTTGCTCACGGCTACTTGTCCGCATATGCCTTTTCCGAAAGGGATGATGGTATGGTCGGTTGGAGCGCCAACATACGGCCCTAATTTCAACTCTTCTTTGTCGCCATTTCTAAAATAAAAGCCCACCCAATTATAATAATCGATGTGCTTTTCGAGCAGTTGGCAAATATCGAAAAGGCGGTCGTTAACCGTTTTGTTATCGTTCGAAGTAATTTGGGTTATTTCTGGTTTTAGTTGTTCAAAATTCATTTTAAAAAGTTTGGTTGAAATTTTTAATTCTAAAAGGTGGGCCCTCAAATAATTTAATGGCGATTATCGCGCAAAAATATTTAAAAAGACGTAATTTCGATACTCGGAAAAATCTTTTTTTTTGAAAGCACTTTTTGTAAAATACAAGTCGGTTATAAAATTCATCCTTACATTTTTGTTGGTTTACGGTATGCTATCGGTGGCGTATAAATTTTATTTGCAATTTTCCGATGGCTCAAAATTCTATCCGGATTACGTAACGCATTTGGTGGCTAAACAAAGTGGAGCCTTGTTGGAAGCTTTTGGTTATAATACTGAAGTTTTACCGCACCCCAACGAACCTAGCTTAAAATTGCTGGTAAACGGTAACTATTTGGCGCGCGTGGTAGAAGGTTGTAATTCGTTAAGTGTTATGATTTTGTTTTTATCATTCATTGTGGCGTTTTCGGGAAAATGGAAAACCACATTTTTTTACATCCTTTCGGGAAGCGTTTTAATTTATTCGGTAAACCTCCTGCGCATTGCGCTTTTAAGCATGGGGCTTTACCATTACCCAGAATACGAAGATCTTTTGCATACTGTTATTTTTCCCGGCATTATTTACGGTATGGTGTTTTTACTTTGGATCTTTTGGGTGAACCGATTTTCAAAAATCAACAGAACAGATGGATAGGCTGATAAAATATATGAGCTTAGCCCTATTGTTTTTGTTGCTGATTTTAATTCGTTTTTTTGAGGATGCCCTGTTTTACGATCCGTACCTCAATTTTTTTCATAATGATTATTTGTACGTTGATAGCCCGCGTCGCGAAGTTGCCAAATTGATAGCCTTTACCACACTGCGCTATGCACTGAACACCGTTATTTCTTTAGGCATAATTTATCTGTTTTTTAAAGACAAAGGTATTTTGAAATTTTCGGCCATAATTTACGCATTCGCTTTTGTGGTGCTTATTTTAGTGTATTTATATTTTGTGGTAAACCCTCGGCAGGAAGATTATTATTTGTTTTTTAATATCCGCAGGTTTTTAATTCAGCCTATCATTTTAATACTGTTGTTGCCCGCATTTTATTATCACAAATTGAAGGGCTGAAATGTTAATCAAAATCTAAAACGTTAATATTACTTTTAGTTTTTTGTAAATTTGTAGCGTGTTTAAGCAATGTTTAAATAAAGTTTTTTCAGTAGCCATGGCTTTACTGCTGTTGTTTTCAACGGTGTCTTTTACTGTTGAAAAGCACTATTGCGGTGATGTGTTGGTTGATGCGGCCATATTCAGCGATGTGGAAAAATGCGCTATGGAGGCTTTTGAAATGCTTCAGAAAAAAACATGCTGTAAGGATGAAATTGACGTGATAAAAGGTCAGGACGAACTCAAGTTTTCTTCATTTGAAGATTTGGATTTCGACCAACAATTATTTTTACAAACGTTCACTTATGCTTATTTGGGGCTTTTTGAAAGCTTTCCCAAACAAACCATTCCGCATAAAGATTATTCCCCACCAAACTTGATTGCTGATATTCAGTTAATGGATCAGGTTTTCATCATTTGATTTATAATTTTCCTTTTTGTCATTCCCGTGTAGACGGGAATCCACTCCATTAGAAAAATTAAAATCAAATTCAAAAATCATGAAACATACATATACAGTTACGGGTATGACCTGTAACGGCTGTAAAGCTTCTGTTGAGAAAGCTTTAAAGGCATTGCCCAATGTGGTTGAAGCCTCAGCAAATGTTGACAGGGCGGAGGTTTCGATAGAAATGTCGCAACACATCCCCACGGAAACATTACGGCAAGCATTACCAGAAAAATATGCTCTATCCGAGAAAAATATTTTTCAAAGTACAAGTTCAATGCAAGCAGAGGTGCAAAAAAGTGATTGGCAACAATTGTTCCCTCTATTTTTAATTTTTGGCTACATTACCGTGGCCTCCATTTTGCTCAATTACACCCCGTGGAACGTAGAACAGTTTATGCTCGATTTTATGGGGCTGTTCTATATTGTGTTCAGTTTTTTCAAATTGTTAGATTTAAAGGGTTTCCCAGATTCGTTTAAAATGTACGACCCATTGGCCAAAGCACTTCCGGCCTACGGGTGGGCGTACCCATTTATTGAAGTGGCCCTGGGGCTTATGTTTTTAATGCGCATTGAAATTCCAGTGGCATTAATTGTTACGTTGGTCATCTTGGGGATTACCACTATTGGCGTTACAAAAACGTTGTTGGATAAAAAATCCATTCAGTGTGCCTGCTTAGGAACAGCTCTAAAACTTCCCATGACCAAAGCGACCTTTATTGAAAACAGTATTATGATCGTAATGGCTATTGTGATGCTTGTTAAAACCTACAATTAAAATAATGAAAAATCTTTTGTATATATTATTAATGCTTCCAACGGTGATGTTTTCCCAAGAAAAAATTACCGGAATGATTATGGAAGCTAACCCCGAAAACAAACATATTGGTTTAGTCGGTGCCAATGTGTATTGGTTGACAACCGAAGTGGGTGTGGTTACCGATATTGATGGCAATTTTACCATTCCATACAAAACCGAGTACAAAAAACTTGTGGTGAGTTATGTGGGGTTTAAAACCGATACGTTAACCATTAACGAACCTAAAATGGTACACCATTGGTTGCAGCCAACCGATAATTTGGATGAAGTTACCGTAACTTCCAGAAAACAGGCCACGGCCAAATCGTACCTAAAGGCAACCAATACTTTTACGGTAAGTAGTGACGAGTTGCTCAAAGCGGCGTGTTGTAACCTATCGGAAAGTTTTGAAACCAACCCGTCCATCGACGTTAATTTTGCCGATGCCGTTACCGGAACTCGACAAATAAAAATGTTGGGGCTTACCAGTCCGTATATTTTAATCGCCACGGAAAACATCCCGACTGTTCGTGGGGCGTCTCAGGCTTTTGGGCTCAGTTTTATCCCCGGAACTTGGGTGGAAAGTATTCAGATTACCAAAGGTGCTGGTAGTGTGGTAAACGGTTTCGAGAGTATCGCTGGGCAAATTAATGCCGAGTTGGTGAAACCATCAACCGATGATAAATTGTTTGTTAATTTATATGGAGCATCGAGTGAGAGACTGGAGCTTAATACACATTTAAACACTCAAGTTAGTGATAAATGGCATACCGGTTTGTATTTGCACGGCAACACCCATAACCAAAAGCATGATGTAAACGATGACGGGTTTTTAGATATGCCACTGTACAATCAAATAAATGTAATGAACCGTTGGCAGTACACCGATACCGAAAAAGGTTTTGTAAGTTTCATCAATTTGAAATTCTTAAATGATGAAAAACAAACGGGGCAATTGAATTTTAACCCAGACACCGATAGGGTTACCAGAAATGAGGCTGTACTGCGTGGAGACGAAGTGTGGGGCAGCGAGATCGATACAAGACGTTACGAAATATCGGCTAAATTCGGTTATGTTAATCCAGAAGTGCCGTGGCAAAGTATTGGTGTACAAACCGCTTTTAGTGGCCATAAACAAGAGTCGTATTTTGGCTTGAATCAGTACGAGATTGAGCATAACAGTTTGTATGCCAATGCGGTTTATAACTCTATTATTAGCGATTCCCGACACAAAATAAAAACCGGAATTAGCTATACATACGATCATTACGACGAGCTGCTCAATGTGCCCAATTTGGGTTCGGATTACGAACGTACCGAACGATCGGTTGGTGCATTTTTTGAGTACAATTACGATAATTTGGAAAAACTGAACTTAACAGCGGGAATCCGTGTGGATAATCATAATTTGCTCGGCACATTCGTTACGCCTCGATTCCATGCACGATACACACCTTGGGAGAAATCGGCTTTTCGGGCTTCTTTCGGAAGAGGCAAGCGCAGCGCCAATATTTTTGCCGAAAATCAAAATATATTTTCAACCTCAAGGGCTATTAATATTTTAAATAGCAACGGAAGTATTTATGGGTTAGACCCCGAAATTGCATGGAATTACGGACTTTCTTACCTGCAGGGTTTCAATCTCTTCGGGAGAAAAGCCGATATTACTTTTGATTATTACCGAACCGATTTTGAAAACCAAGTGGTGGTTGATTTTGAAAATCCGCAAGAGGTCAACTTTTATAATCTGGACGGGAAAAGTTACGCCAACAGTTTTCAGGTAGAAGTGAATTACAATGTTTTTGAACGTTTTGATTTACGGACAGCCTATAAGCTTTACAATGTAAAAACAGATTACAACAGTGGAAATTTGGAAAAACCCTTAGTGCCCAAACATCGTATTTTTGCTAATGCCGGATATGAAACAGAAATAAAAAACAATAGCCAATGGAAATTTGATGCTACTTTTAATTGGTTGGGTTCGCAGCGGTTTTCGTCTACAGAGTCGAGTCCTGCTCAGTATCAAATACCAGAACGTACACCAACGGTAACCACACTAAATGCACAGGTAACTCGAGTGTTTTCTCCAAAGTTTGAAGTTTATTTAGGGGGCGAAAATATCACAAATGTGAGGCAACCCAATCCTATTATTGGAGCCGACGACCCTTTTGGTTCAAATTTTGATACGACCTTTGTGTACGGCCCAATTTTTGGAAGCATGTATTACGCTGGGTTACGGTTTAGAATTTGAATTGCCTCGAAGGAGGGAATCTCATTAATAGAACAAAAAATAAACAATTAACTGTCATTAATAGAAGCTTGCACCGAGCGGAGTCGAAGTTTGGTGATCTTAAAAATTAAAGATTGATTTTTCAAAAGATTGACACAGAAAATCATTAATTTACTTAGTATAGACAACATAAATACCATAAAAATGAAAAATATAATAACCATTGCATTATTAGTTTTAGGAACAACAGTATTTGCCCAAAATAAAAACGCACAGGCTAAGCTTGAGGTAGACGGCGTATGCTTAATGTGCAAATCTAGAATTGAAAAGGCTTGTTACGGCACCAAAGGTGTAAAAAGTGCCAATTGGGATGTGAAGACCCACGAACTGAAACTGTTTTATGACGAGCGCAAAATTAGTTTAGACAGCATTAAGAAAAATATTCTGGCCGTAGGGCACGATTTAAAGGATTTAAAGGCTACTGACGAGGCCTATGCAAGTGTTCATCCATGCTGCCGTTACCGCGATGTAGAGGTTGTAGATGACCATAAACCTGAAAAAGAATAAAAAGTATTGAATAATTAGAAAAGCCCAAACCGCTCGAGTTTGGGCTTTTTTTAGTTTTGGTTAAATATTTCACAATAAAAGAGCGATGAATTTAATTTCTCATTACCTTTAGTAGGTTCTTTTAAATGAAAATATTATGGGACAATTAAAGTCTAAAGCAAAGTCGGTTTTACCCAAGCAAGCGGTAAACAAGACGCCACAGGCTCCTGCTAAAAAGAAGTAGTTTGTGTAGGGTTTATTTAGTATAAACCACATTTTTTGAATAAGAAAAATAGTAGCAGCCACCTTCAAAAGAGGTGGTTTTATATTTTAGGAGAGTTTAAATAAAAAACGCTTCCCAATTTGTTTTGGGAAGCGTTTTACTTATTGTTTTCACTCAAGGCTTAAGTGCTTGAGTGAGTTGTTTTGCCTGTCGATGCTCTCGACTACATCATGCCTGGCATGCCGCCACCCATTGGAGGCATAGCAGGAGCATCTTCTTTAATATCGATTAAAGCGCACTCGGTAGTTAAGATCATTCCAGAAACCGAAGCAGCGTTTTCTAAAGCAATACGAGTTACTTTTTTAGGATCGATGATACCTGCTTTAAGCATATCAACATATTGCTCAGATTTAGCATCGTAACCGAAGTCTTTGTTGCCTTCCAATACTTTGTTGATGACTACAGAACCTTCGCCACCCGCATTTTCAACGATGGTACGCAACGGTGCTTCAATCGCTTTGTTTACGATTTGTACACCCGTTGTTTCGTCTAAATTAACGGTTTCAATTTTCTCTAAAACGGCTTTAGCTCTCACCAAAGCAACACCACCACCGGCAACAATACCTTCTTCAACGGCAGCGCGGGTAGCGTGTAAAGCATCGTCAACACGATCTTTCTTTTCTTTCATTTCCACTTCAGAAGCAGCACCAACGTAAAGTACGGCAACACCACCGGCCAATTTAGCCAAACGCTCTTGAAGTTTTTCTTTATCGTAATCTGAAGTCGTGGTCTCGATTTGAGCTTTGATTTGGTTAACACGTGCTTTAATGGCTTCAGCATCACCAGAACCGTTAACGATAGTCGTGTTGTCTTTATCAACAGTTACCGTTTCGGCAGTACCCAACATAGAAAGGTCGGCATTTTCTAAAGTAAATCCTCTTTCTTCAGAAATTACTGTGCCTCCAGTTAGGATAGCGATATCTTCCAACATGGCTTTTCTTCTGTCGCCAAAACCAGGAGCTTTAACAGCAGCGATTTTTAAACCACCACGTAGTTTGTTCACTACCAAAGTAGCTAAGGCTTGTCCGTCAACATCTTCAGCGATGATTAATAACGGACGACCAGATTGTGCTACGGGCTCTAAAATAGGAAGGATTTCTTGAAGGTTTGAAATCTTTTTGTCGAACAATAAAATGTATGGATTTTCTAAATCGGCAATCATTTTATCAGAATCGGTTACGAAGTAAGGAGAGAGGTAACCTCGGTCGAATTGCATTCCTTCAACCACATCAACGTAAGTGTCAAGACCTTTGGCTTCTTCAACCGTAATCACCCCTTCTTTACCAACTTTAGAGAACGCTTGGGCGATTAACTCACCAATCGTGTCGTCGTTGTTTGCAGAAATGGCAGCCACTTGTTTGATTTTTTCAGAAGAGTTGCCTACTTCTTGGGCTTGCTTTTCAAGATCTTTGGTAATGGCTTCAACAGCTTTGTCAATACCACGTTTTAAATCCATTGGGTTAGCACCAGAAGCTACGTTTTTTAAGCCTTCCTTTACAATCGCTTGAGCCAAAACGGTAGCGGTAGTAGTACCGTCACCAGCCAAATCGTTGGTTTTGCTAGCAACCTCTTTTACCATTTGCGCACCCATGTTTTCGTGTGCATCTTCCAATTCGATTTCTTTAGCAACAGAAACACCATCTTTTGTTACAGAAGGGGCTCCAAAGCTTTTAGAAATAATTACGTTACGACCTTTTGGACCTAAAGTTACCTTTACTGCATTTGCTAATGCATCCACACCACGTTTTAATCCGTCGCGTGCTTCAATATCAAATTTTATATCTTTTGCCATTTTTATTTTGTGTTAAAAGTTTAATGTTCAAAGTTTAAAGTTTTTTCCAAGCTAAGGTAACTTTGAACTAGAAACCTTAAACCTGGAACTCGATTGTTAAACAATCGCCAATATATCGCTTTCGCGCATGATTAAATAATCGGTGCCTTCTAGCTTTAGTTCGGTTCCAGCATATTTACCATATAAAACAGTATCGCCAACCTTTACGGTGATAGGCTCGTCTTTGGTGCCAGGCCCGGCAGCTACAACGGTACCTCGTTGTGGTTTTTCCTTAGCGTTGTCTGGAATAATAATTCCTGAAGCTGTTTTAGTTTCAGCGGCAGCAGGTTCAATAAGAACGCGGTCTGCCAATGGTTTAATGTTCAATGCCATTTGTTGTATATTTTAAGTTTTAAAAATTAATATTTAACGCTTAGCCTTTAAGCCAAAAATGTGCCAATACAGGCAGACTGACAAACTTGCAGAAACAAAAAATGCCAGCTGGAAAAGCTGGCATTTTTTTATATGTATAAAACAAAATTATTCGTTTTCTGCGGGTGCATCTGTGGCTTCTTCTGTTGAAGTGGCAGGTGCAGCGTCTTGTGCATTTGGCAGTGCTTCTGGCAACGGTTGTGTTGTAGTTGCATCAGGATCTAATGCTTTAGAATCTACCGTTTCAGAGCTTCTGTTTATAGCAACGTTCGATAATAAAATCAATACCAAAAGTAATGTTGCTAAAGTCCATGTGCTTTTGTCTAAAAAGTCGGTTGTTTTTTTAACACCACCCAATTGTTGTGTGCCACCGCCACCAAACGAAGATGACAATCCGCCGCCTTTAGGGTTTTGTACCATGACTACTACCACTAGTAAAAAGGCCACAACCACTATAAGGACCAAAAATATTGTAAACGTACTCATTATTCTTTATTGTTTTGTTCTTGTAATTGTTCTACTGCTTTAATTTGGTTTGCAAAGAAACCACTTTTTTCTGGATATTTCAAACTTAAAATTTTATATGACTGAATGGCCTTTTTGTAGTTTTTCTGCTCTACGTAAATTCGCGCCAAAGTCTCGGTCATTAAGGCTTCGGGCTGTATCATCTGTGCCTTTGCCAGATTGCCTTTTTTTGAAAGGGGTTTTGTGGGACTGATTTTTGGGTTCTCTGAAATGAACTTGTCAATCAGTTTGAATTTTTTTGCTTTTTCCGTAGGAACGGGTTTTTCGTAGGAATCGTTTTCAACTTCAACAATATCCTTATCACGGTTTATGGGTTTGTAACGAGTGAGTTTCAGCCACTCGTTAAAAGAGTGTTTTTCGCGCTTGTCGAACTGAAGGGGCTGTCCCAAATTTAAAACCTCTTCGGCCGAAGCTTCTTGAGTTTTAGTGCTTGGTGTGGCTTCTTCAATAGTTTCTGATTCATCTAAAACAAAAGCCGATATTTTTTTAGGGCGAGGTTCTTTGGGTTCGAAAAGCTCTGGGTCCAAAGTACCTTCGGTGTCCTTTATGTGTTGGTTGAGGGTATCATCAGTTTCCATGCTTTTTTCAACGGAAACCGCTTCCACTTCCACATCAAAACCTTTTAAACTTGACGTGTTTTGTTTGATGAATTTTGAAATTTTATTCTGAATGAAGGCTTCCGAAGTGATAAAATCGAACAGAATACTCCTGTCTGTGGTGTAAGCAGCGGTGGTTTTCAATTCTTGGTTGTAACTGATGCTGCCTTGGTTTTTGAGGCCTTTTAAGTAAATAGCGCGTGCCGACTGAAAATATGGAAATTCGTCAATAACAGATTTTACGCCATCAGTTTGCTGATGCGTAATAGTTTGCGGGTGTTGCAGTAAGTGTGTAAAATCTGTAAGGTTCATTGGCTTCGCCAAATGTATTCATTTTTTATTTAATTAAGACTTCTCGACTCCGCTCGAAGTGACAATGTTGATTTTTTTGCAGACGCCCTTATTTGGTTTTCTCTTTCTCTCCCTTGGGGGGAGATGTCCGCAGGCCAGAGAGGGATTACCACTTTGCCAAAGTGGCGTTAAAAATATCTTGGGTGATGCGTTCAAAAATAGTTTCGTGTGCCAAGGTTTTTTGAGCGCCTATAAGTTGTTGGCTTCCGCCATAGTCATAAAAAAAGGAGAAGCTTTGTTCTAAATCGTCATCAGGTTTTTTTGTGTTGAAAAACCGTAGTTTTACACCTATGGTCAATCGGTTTTGCGCCGCTGTGTTTTGCGATGTGGCCGTAGTGGGCGAAATGCGGTATTCGGTAATTTCGCCTTCGTAAACCAAATCGCCGTTTGATGGCACCAAGGTTAAATTAGTTTGGTTTTGTATTAAATCTTCCAGGGCCAGTTTAAAATCGCGTTCTAAAGCAGGCTCCACTAAAAGAGCCGTGTTTTCAAAACGGTTTACTTGATAGGTTTCGGTGCCTGCCGGGATGGAAGCTCCGGTAAAGGAATAAATGCCACAGCCGAAAAGCGATAGAGTTAAAGCGAAAATAAGAAGGTGGTTTATATTTTTTTTCATGCGGTTTTCGTTTTGTCATTGCGAGACTTTTTTAAGTCGTGGCAATCTGATAAATTGATTTTTTAAATAGAGATTCATCCTCGTTCCTCGTTCGGAATGACAATATCGATTAATTTTTTATTTAACGGTAAACTACAAATCGTATTGCTTAATCTTCCTGTAAAGCGTACGCTCGCTAATCCCCAATTCGGCAGCGGCCAACTTGCGCTTTCCGTTGTGGCGTTCCAGTGATTTTTTTATGAGTTCCAATTCTTTGTCCTGTAACGATAAGGTTTCTTCCTCTTCAATTTCTTCGGCAAAATGATATTTGTCTTGAGCCATTTCGTTGTCTTCATTGGCTTCAACATGCTCGGGTATGGAAAGGAATTCGGCTGCTTCGGCGGTGTCCTCAAAATCGATATCATCTTCATCGTCGTTGCCGTATATTTTCTGGATAAGTCCCTCGTTTTCCTTTTCAACGTCTTTGGTATTGCCCGATTTCATGAGTTCCATGGTGAGCTTTTTTAGGTCGTTGAGGTCGCTTTTCATATCGAAAAGCACTTTGTAGAGGATTTCTCGTTCGCTGCTAAAATCGCTTTCAGACTTCGAAGTTTTAATTACGGCAGGCAAATTGCTTCCCGAAGTGGGTAAATACGCTCGTAAGGTTTCGGCGGTAATGGTGCGGTCCTGCTCCAAAACTGATAATTGCTCTGCTATATTCCGAAGCTGACGCACGTTTCCGCCCCAGCGGTATTTTGTGAGCACTTGCACGGCGTTATCGGTCAACTTAACCGTGGGCATTTTGTACTTTAAGGCAAAATCGCTTGCAAATTTCCTGAATAGCAGGTGAATATCTTCCTGTCTTTCCCGCAAAGGTGGCAAATGGATATCGACCGTACTTAATCGGTAAAATAAATCTTCACGGAATTTTTCCTTTTGAATGGCCTCAAACATATTTACGTTGGTTGCCGCCACAATGCGTACATTGGTTTTTTGCACTTTACTGGATCCCACTTTTAAAAACTCGCCATTTTCCAATACACGCAACAAACGTACCTGGGTGGTTAAGGGCAATTCGCCCACTTCATCTAAAAATATGGTGCCGCCATCGGCCACCTCAAAATAGCCCTCACGGGTTTGGGTGGCTCCGGTAAAAGCACCTTTTTCATGTCCGAATAATTCACTATCAATGGTACCTTCGGGGATGGCGCCACAGTTTACGGCGATGTATTTATTGTGCTTTCGGTGCGATAGTTGGTGAATAATTTTAGGAATACTTTCTTTACCAACACCGCTTTCTCCAGTAACCAAAACCGAAATATCGGTGGGTGCTACCTGAATGGCTTTTTCAATGGCACGGTTGAGTCCGGGCGTGTTGCCAATAATTCCAAAACGTTGTTTTATTGCTTGAACTGATTCCATAGGACCTTTCCGCTAAAGCGGAAATCTATTTTAAAATTATTATTAGTTGTTTTCTGAGTACCCAACGGCCTCTCCGATTAAAGTGGCGGTAGTACAATCAATAGATTTTACATTAACAAAATCGCCTACTTTGTAGTGTTCTTTTGGGAACACACAAACAATGTTTTCTGAGGTACGGCCCGACCAATGGTCGCTCGACTTTTTTGATTCTTTTTCAATCAGTACTTCCACCACAGAACCTAAGTGTTCTTTGGTGCGCATGCCACTGTGCTTTTGTTGAAGCTCCACAATTTTTGCCAATCGGCGTTTTTTGTCGGCTTCGGGCACATCATCATCCATTTTTCTTTCGGCCAAAGTGCCTGGGCGTTCCGAATAGGCAAACATATAGCCAAAGTGGTATTTCACGTATTCCATCAACGATACCGTATCTTCAAAATCTTCTTCGGTTTCTGTTGGGAAGCCTACAATCATATCCTGACTGATACCACAATTTGGGATGAGCCTACGGATGTTGTCGATAATTTCAATGTATTCCTTGCGGGTATGCAAACGGTTCATTTCCTTTAAAATGCGGTCGCTACCACTTTGCACGGGTAAATGGATATAATTGCAGATGTTACGGTATTTCGCCATGGTTTCAATCACATCAATCGTAAAATCTTGCGGGTTGGACGTTGAAAAACGAAAACGCATTTTGGGCTGTGCTTTGGCGCACATTTCCAAAAGGTTGGCAAAGTTTACTGCTGTAGCTTTTTGCAAGTCGCTGGCTTTTTCAAAATCTTTTTTAAGTCCGCCGCCATACCAAAGGTAGCTGTCAACATTTTGCCCAAGCAGGGTTACTTCTTTGTAGCCTTTATTCCAAAGGTCGTTAACTTCTTCAATAATACTTTGCGGGTCGCGGCTACGTTCGCGTCCACGGGTAAACGGTACTACGCAAAAAGTGCACATATTGTCGCAACCACGGGTAATGGATACAAAAGCCGTTACGCCATTGGTGTTTAACCGAACGGGAGCAATATCGCCATAGGTTTCTTCTTTTGAAAGGATAACGTTAATGGCATCGCGGCCTTCGTCAACCTCGCTAAGCAGGTTGGGTAAATCTTTATAAGCATCGGGGCCAACCACTAAATCAACAATTTTTTCTTCTTCAAGAAATTTAGATTTTAGGCGCTCTGCCATACAACCCAGTACGCCCACTTTCATTTTGGGGTTGTGGTCGCGTTTTACGGCGTTATATTTTTCAAGACGCTTTCTAACGGTTTGCTCGGCTTTGTCGCGAATAGAGCAGGTGTTTACCAGAACCAAATCGGCTTCTTCCAATTTCTGGGTAGTGTTAAACCCTTCAGTCGCTAGAATAGAAGCTACAATTTCACTGTCGCTGAAATTCATGGCGCAGCCGTAGCTTTCAATAAAAAGTTTACGCTTGTTGCCTTCTTTTTGTTCTAAAACCAGCGATTCGCCCTGTTTGTTTTCGTCAATAATTTTTTCCATAGTCAATACTGAAACTCGTCACACTCAATTAGCATGCAAATGTACAATATTATTTGTGTTTATGACAAAGTGACAGTTTGAATTTCCTTGAAAATGTATTAAAATTTGTTAATTTTTATACGCAACCAAAAAGCCATTTTTGTATCTAAAATAAAAAATAGTTTGATGAAAAAGAGTCTCAAAACCATGTTGTTAGCTTTTGTAGCGTTGTTGTGTTTTGTAAATATGACTTGCGAAAACGACGATGATTCCAATGGCTATATGGGCGACTGCGACCAAAATACTGTTGTCGATAGCGATACGTATAAAAATCTGGAAACAGACCGTTTTACAATTATTAGTGCTGAAATTACTGGAGATTGCCTAAATCTTGAAATTGGAGCTTCGGGTTGCGACGGAAGCACTTGGCGTTTTAGTTTGGTCGATTCGGGAGCAGTGGCCGAATCATTTCCCGAGCAACGCTATTTAAAACTTCAACTTCTAAATGAAGAACTGTGCGATGCCTATTTTACAAAAACCATTTCGTTCGATTTAACACCTTTGAGGGTGAGTGGTAGCAACGAAATTATTTTGCATATTGAAGGGTTGGAAACGTCGTTGAACTATAAATATTAATTGAGATGATCTTTGGGGTTATGTCGTTTTTTCGAGTGATTTTCTGGAAGAAAATTGTATCGAGAAACACTTTTCAACTGATAAGAATTTAAAAATAAAATATTTTGCCATGAAATTAAAATACCTTTTTCTGTCCCTGATCGTTGTGTTGGCTTTTTCGTGCGACACCAATGATGAAGACTACGAATTTGTGCAAGTGGCCACGCCACAATTAATGAGTAAAACGGCATTTAGAAGCTCGGTGGAAGTCGATGCCCCGAAAGACATTGAAACCGTTGGGAAAATTTACGCTTATAAGGATTATATTTTTGTAAGTGATGAAAGCAAAGGGGTACATGTTATTGATAATTCCAACCCGGCCGTTCCAAAATCCATCAAGTTTATCAAGATTCCGGGCAATGAAGATATTTCGGTAAAAGACGATTTTTTGTATGCCGATAGCGCTACCGATTTGGTGGTTTTTGATATTTCGGATATCAATAACATCAGTGTGGTTGGGCGTTTAAAAGATGTTTTTAATGTGTATGATTATAATGTGCCGTTGGAAGCCCAAGCGGTTGATTATGCCAATTATGATTATGAAAACGATATTATAGTGGGGTGGACCATCACCACCGAAAGACGCAAAAAACAGGATAGTGATGTTTTAATAGATATGTTTTTGGATGGCGGTCGGGTTTTAAATGCCAGTGAATCGGCCACAGGTAGTGGTGGTTCTTTGGCGCGTTTTCAGATTGTGGACCATTATTTGTACGCCGTGGGGAATTACGAAATGGCTATTTTCAACATCCAAAATTTGGCAGAGCCCGTACTGACCAATACCCAATATGCCGGTTGGAATATCGAAACTATGTTTCAGGCAGAAGGCTATTTGTATTTGGGCAGTACCAACGGTATGTATATTTATAATTTAAATAACCCGGCGTTGCCCGAATACGTTTCAGAATTTACCCATTGGGAAGGCTGCGACCCCGTAGTGGTTGATGGCAATTATGCGTATTTGACCTTGCGTGGTGGTAATGCTTGCGGACAATTGGAAAGCGTTTTGGAAGTGATTGATGTAAGTGATAAATCAACTCCGAAATTAGCGGGAAGATACGAATTGGAAAACCCGTACGGTTTGGGCATAAAAAGTAACGTGCTTTTTGTTTGCGATGGTACGGCGGGCTTAAAGTTGTTTGATAAAACTAATCCGTTGGAAGTGCGTTTTGTTAAGCAATTTCAAGATATTCAAGCAAAAGACGTTATTCCGTTGGAAGATAAACTGTTGATGATTGGCGGAGACATGCTTTATCAATATAACTATGTTGAAAGTGGTGTGGAACTGGTGAGTGAATTTGAGTTGTAAAATTTAATTATCTTTTTTTGATGTAAAAATGGCTCGCAAAGGACCGAAGGCGCCAAGCAATAACTAAGTTCAGAAAAACTTCCGTAAGATAAACTTTGCGACTTCGCACCTTTGCGAGAGCTAAAATAAATAAACTCCAAAATGATTTTGACGAAAATCCTGCGCCACAGCAGGATTTTTTTTTGCACGCATAGCTGATGTTTTTAAAAAACAATTACATTTATGCAAAATTAACCCGTCAAAATTCCAATTGTATGGATGCGTACAACCGCTTAATGCATAAAATTGAAAATGCCAAACCTTTAGAATTTAGTCATATTTTTGATAACGTTATCGAGCTTTTTAAAAAAGTTTGGCTGAAAGGTTTTTTGGTGGTTTTGATTATGGTAGGGATAGCCATGCTTGTTGGCGTGGTGTTTTCATTAATTGGGTTAGCACCAAAAGGTAATTTGTTTGCCGATGGGATTAACCTGGAAGCCTATCTTGATTTCTACTCATCGAGCATCATTCAGAATATACCCCAAACCATTTTGACCACTACGGTAAGTTTAGCTTTGGTTTCGGCGTTTTATAAAATCTGTATTCAGTTTGATGCCGGAAAACAACAAGTGGTTGAAGATTATTTCCAGTTCTTTAAAAAGGAATATTTCTCAAAATTATTGATGTTGGGTATTATCCACACGGGTATAGCTACGGTAGCGCAACTTTTGTTTTTTGTTCCGTATATATATGCTGCCGTGCCATTGGCTTATTTTGCCATTGTTTTTGCGAATAACCCTGAACTAAGCGAAATGGAAATAGTAAAAGCCAGTTTCGCATTGGGTAATAAAAAATGGCTGATTTCCTTCGGAACGCTGTTTGTTGCGGGTTTATTAGGGTTCCTTGGAATTTTAGGTTGTGGCATAGGTATCCTGTTTACCATTTCAATTGTGTACCTGCCCACTTTTTTTATTTATAAAAAAGTAGTTGGGTTTGACGATACCAGCGAAATCGATTTGATAGGGCGCGAAAACAATATCAATTTTTAATATTAAACAAACAAAAATATGAGTACATTAAACGTTTTACTTGAAAAAGTAGAAAATGCCAAAGATTTGGAATTCGGCGATATTTTTAATAAAAGCATCGAGCTTTTTAAAAAAGTATGGTTGCAGGGTTTGGTTATGCTTTTGTTGACTATGGTATTGATGATACCTTTTTATATTGTTATGTATCTGCCGTTAATTGCCATGGGTATTTTTGATCCCGAGGCGATGCAACAGGGCGGTCAGCCAGATATTGCCATGCTTATTCCGTTTTACATATTAATGGTGGTGTTTATGTTTTTCGCTATGGTTATAGCATTTGCATTAAAATCGGCATTTTACAGAATTTGTAAATTCAAGGATTTTAATGAAGCCACATCCGACGATTATTTTTATTTTTTCAAAAAACCATATTTAGGGAAAACCATAAAGGTGGCTGCTATAACTTTCGGTATTTCGCTTTTAGCCACGTTACTATGTGTTCTGCCAATAATTTATGTGATGGTGCCTCTTGCGCTAATCAACGTGATTTATGCTTTTAATCCAGATATGGAAGCGTCCGATATTGTGAAAGTAGGCTTCAAATTAGGAAACAAAAAATGGTTGGTCACATTCGGTTTGATGTTCGTGGCCGGGCTTTTAGCGCAAGTAGTAGGTGTGGTTATGTGTTTTATTGGTGTGGTTGTAACAGCATCGTTTGCTTATTTACCGGTTTATTTTGTTTATAAAGATACCATCGGTTTTAAAGAACAAAACCCCATTGACGAAATAGGAACTCCAATAGAATAAATTTTTAATTAATTGAAAAAGACCTGTTTTTGTAGCGGTAAAAACAGGTTTTTTTGTGTGGTTAATGTAGGGTTAATCCATAAAATGCTACAGATAAATATTTTTTAATATACATTTGTAGCTTCAAAAAGTGAAGTATGGCGAAGAATTTAGTGATAGTAGAGTCACCTGCAAAGGCAAAAACCATTGAAAAATTCCTTGGAAAAGATTTTAAGGTTGAGTCCAGTTTTGGGCATATTGCCGACCTGCCTTCCAAAGAATTGGGCGTTGATGTTGACGGTGATTTCGAACCCAAATACGAAGTTTCAAAAGACAAGAAAGCAGTCGTAAAAAAGCTGAAAGATTTAGCGAAGAAAGCAGAAACCGTTTGGTTGGCTAGTGATGAAGACCGCGAGGGAGAGGCCATTGCGTGGCACTTGGCGGAAACTTTAAAACTGGATAAAAACAAAACCAAACGTATTGTTTTTCATGAAATTACTAAATCGGCCATTCAAAAAGCGATTGAAAACCCAAGAGGCATTGATTACGATTTGGTAGATGCCCAACAGGCACGCCGTGTGTTGGATCGTATTGTGGGGTATGAACTCTCGCCCGTTTTGTGGCGAAAGGTAAAAGGCGGATTGTCAGCAGGGCGTGTGCAGTCGGTTTCCGTACGTTTGATTGTTGAAAAAGAACGTGAAATTGATGCCTTTACGCCCGAAGCATCCTATCGTATTGATGCGGAGTTTTCAAATGAAGACGGGCAAACCTTCAAAGCGAAGCTTCCAAAGAACTTTTCAACCAAAGAAGAGGCGCAAAAGTTTTTGGAGCAAAATGCCGCAGCCGATTTTAAGGTTGCCGATTTAACCAAAAAGCCAGCCAAAAAATCGCCCGCAGCGCCGTTCACCACGTCAACATTACAACAGGAAGCGTCGCGTAAATTATACTTCTCGGTAAGTAAAACCATGACTTTGGCGCAACGCCTTTACGAAGCGGGTTTAATTACTTATATGAGAACCGATAGTGTTAACTTATCGGATGAAGCCCGAAAAGGCGCTGAGGCTGAAATTAAAAATGCCTTTGGCGAAAAATATAGCAAACCACGAAATTACACCGGAAAAGCAAAAGGGGCGCAGGAGGCGCACGAGGCCATTCGTCCTACCAGTTTTGCGACGCATTCGGTGGATATTGATAGAGATCAAGCCCGTTTGTACGATTTGATTTGGAAGCGTGCCATCGCATCACAAATGAGCGAGGCCGAATTAGAGCGCACCAATGTGAAAATTAGTGCATCAACCCACAACGAAACTTTCACTGCCAACGGAGAGGTAATTACTTTCGACGGATTCTTAAAAGTATATCTGGAAGGTACCGACGACGAAGATGTAGAACAAGACGGCATGTTGCCAGCCATGAAGGTGAACGAAACCTTGTTGAACAGTTTCATTACGGCCACCGAGCGCTATACGCGTCCGCCAGCAAGATACACCGAAGCGTCTTTAGTGAAAAAATTGGAAGAATTGGGTATTGGTCGTCCGTCAACCTATGCGCCAACCATTTCAACCATTCAGAATAGAAATTACATTGAAAAAGGCTCTGTGGATGGAGAGGAGCGCAACTATTCGCAGCTGAAATTGCAAAACGGACAAATAAAAGACATCACTTTAACCGAAAAAGTAGGTTCCGATAAAGGTAAACTCGTGCCAACTGATATTGGAATGATTGTAACCGACTTTTTGGTGAATCATTTCGATGCCATTTTAGATTATAATTTCACTGCCAAAGTAGAGGAAGATTTTGATGATATCGCCGAGGGCAAGGAGGATTGGCAGAAAATGATGAAATCCTTTTATAAAGATTTTCATCCGGTGGTTGAAGATGTTAAGGAAAATGCCGACAGGGAGTCTGGTGAGCGTATTTTGGGCACAGATCCAAAAACAGGAAAGCAAGTGAGTGTGCGTTTAGGAAGGTTCGGGCCTATGGTGCAAATTGGTACCGTGGATGATGAAGAAAAACCACAATTTGCCAGTTTAAGCCCAGACCAGCAGTTAAATACTATTACTTACGAGGAAGCTATGGATTTATTCAAGCTTCCAAAGGAACTTGGGCAATACGAAGGCGAATATGTTGAAGTAAATAACGGACGTTTTGGGCCATACGTAAAGTTTGGCGATGCGTTTGTTTCCCTTCCAAAAGGAACCGATCCGTTAAGTGTTGAGTTGGATGATGCCATTGTGTTGATCAAGGAAAAACAAAAAGCCGATGCACCTATATATATGTATAAGGATTTGCCGGTACAAAAGGGTAAAGGTCGTTTTGGCCCATATATAAAATGGAACAACATGTTCATTAACGTGAACAAAAAGTACGATTGGGATAATTTATCGGATGAGGATATTGTGGAATTGATTGAAACAAAAATTCAAAAGGAAATCGATAAGGTTATCCATAATTGGGAAGAAGAAGGCATTCGTGTAGAGAAAGCACGTTGGGGTAGACATAATGTTATCAAAGGCAAAACAAAAGTAGAATTGGCCAAAACCGTTGATGTTAAAGACATGACGATTGATGAGGCCAAAGCTATCATAGAAGCCAACGCTCCAAAAAAGAAGGCCACCAAAAGAAAAACCACAACCAAAAAGAAAACATCCACAAAAAAGAAATAAGCCCGTAATGGGCATTATACTGATAATGGTCAGTATCTTGGAAATAATTTAAGGATGCGAATAAAGAACATTGTTATAAAAGTGTAAAATAGATGAATTTTAATTTTCTCTCTCCGGTTTCAGATTTAGTACTTGCACATAATGAGCTACTATCTCCCCAAGCATTAGGACGGAAAATTAAAATTCACTCAGAACAAAACGGTATTCCTGATTTAGAGGGTGTTAACATCGCTATTTTGGGTGTGCTTGAAAACCGAAACGATGTTGATTACATAGGCGAGGAGTTTCAGCTAAATGAAATCAGGAAATCGTTTTACAGTCTCTTTCCCGGTAGTTGGAATACCACGGTTGCCGATTTGGGTGACATTGAAAAAGGCGAAAGTGTTGAGGATACCTATTTCGCACTAAAAGAAGCCATTGGTATTCTGGTGAAAAAAAAGATTATTCCAGTAATCATCGGTGGCTCCCAAGATCTTACTTATGCCAATTACCGTGCTTACGATGCTTTAATCCCTATGGTGAATGTGGTAAACGTTGATGCCCAGTTTAATTTGGGCGATTCTACAAAACCCATTAAAAATAACAGTTTTGTTGGGAAGATTATTCTCGATAAACCATACAATTTATTCAACTACGCCAATATTGGCTACCAAACCTATTTCAATTCACAGGAAGAAATCGATTTGATGGACAGCTTGTATTTCGAACTGTACCGATTAGGGGAAGTATCAAAGGATATCACTTCGGTTGAGCCCGCTTTGAGAGACGCTCATATTGTGAGTATTGATTTAAATGCCGTTAAAAGTTCTGAAGTGAGCCTTAGGCAGCGTTTTTCACCAAACGGACTGGATGGCAAGGAAATTTGTGCCATAGCCCGATATGCGGGGATAAGCAATAAAGTGAGTTCCTTCGGAATTTATGAATATAAGCCATCAAAAGATGATGAAATGACCGCTATGCTGGTGGCGCAAATGCTTTGGTATTTTATTGAAGGGGTGAACTATAGGGTGAAAGACGACGATTTTTCAGATGATTCGAGCTACCAAAAATTTACGACGCTTACTGAAGATCACCAGCTTGTTTTTTATAAAAGTAATAAAACGGGCCGATGGTGGATTGAAATTCCTTTTTTGTCTGAAGTCAATAATAAATTAAAGAAGCATACGTTATTACCATGCATGCATCAAGATTACCTTGATGCCTGTAATAATAAGGTGCCAGAGCGCTGGTATAAGGCATTTAGGAAAAATAGCGTGTAGCGAAAGGCGTATGGGTGAACAGTTAATTTTATCGGTGAAATGCTAATTTTTTACGATGAAACGTATTTTTTTTAGATAAAAAGTTGTTTTTTAAAAAATATATAAATATGTTTACGCTCTCAAAATTGAAGCATGAATAATTAACCTCGAGTTTTCTATGGATATGAAGAAGTTTATATTATTAACCGCAGTATTGACAATGCTAACTAGTTGTGGCTCCAAGGATAGGGGCGAATTGGTAGGTGTTCAAGGAAAAAAATGGCACCCAGAAAAGCCGTATGGCATGGAACTTATTCCAGGGGGAGCATTTATTATGGGTAAAGCCGACGATGATTTGGCAGGTGTGCAAGATGCACCTTCTAAAACCGTTACCGTTAGAGCTTTCTATATGGATGCAACCGAAATTACAAATAGCGAGTACCGCCAATTTGTAAACTGGGTAAGAGACTCAATTATTAGATACAGATTGGCTGTTTTGGCCGATGAGGTTGGTATGTTGCCAGAAGATGGAGGCATTGGTGAGTACGCATTTAAAGATGCCGATACCGCTAATATGTCCGTTTACGAAAAATACATGTTCGAAAACTATACCGGATTGGGGCCTACAGGTTATGAAGGCCGAAAAATAAACAAAGACGTCGATTTGGTTTTCGATACTTCTGATTACCCAGATGAATATTACACCGAAGTAATGGATACCATGTATTTGCCTTTGGAAGAGTCTTACAACGGGCAACGTACTTGGGATGTTACTAAATTCAAGTTTCAGTACAATCACATGGATATCCAAGAGGCAGCGAGAAACAGAGGTATTAAGCGTAAAGACGTTATCATAAAAGAGGAGATTGAGGTATATCCAGATACTACCGTTTGGATTCGCGATTTTGCATATTCATATAACGAGCCTATGCACAACGACTACTTTTGGCACGATGCATACAGCGATTACCCAGTAGTTGGTGTAACTTGGGATCAAGCAAAAGCATTTTGTGAGTGGAGAACCATCAACAAAAATTCATATCAAAAATCTAAGAAAGGTGCTGCTTTGGTCAATACATTTAGATTGCCTTCGGAAGCCGAGTGGGAGTATGCCGCAAGAGGTGGTCTGCAAGCTGCAACTTACCCCTGGGGTGGGCCTTATACAAAAAGTGACAGAGGTTGCTTTATGGCCAACTTTAAGCCGGTTCGTGGAGATTATGCGGCCGATCAAGCACTGTATACTGTAGAAGCCAAATCATACGAGCCAAACGATTACAACCTGTATAATATGGCCGGAAATGTGGCCGAATGGGTAAATGCATCATACGATCCATCATCATATCAATACACTTCAACCATTAACCCAAGTGTAAACGATAATGAAAATACGCGTAAAATTGTTAGAGGGGGCTCTTGGAAAGACGTGGCATACTTTTTACAGGTAAGCTCAAGAGATTACGAATACGCAGATTCAGCAAGAAGTTATATAGGTTTCAGGACCGTTCAAGATTACATGGGGACAAAAGTAACAAGCAACGGAAACTAATTTATAATCAAATCTAAAATCATAAACTATTAATTAACCTACTTAAGTATAACCTACTTAACATTTAAAACCGAAAATTATGGCAAAGTCAAAAGCAAACAAGAAATTCATGAATATGGCCTATGGATTGGGAGCCGCAATTGTAATTGTTGGTGCACTATTCAAAATCATTCACTTCGAAATTGGCCCGCTAACAGGTAACGTTATGTTAACCATTGGTTTGGTAACGGAAGCGATTATATTCGCATTATCGGCATTCGAACCTGTTGATGATGATTTAGATTGGTCTTTAGTATATCCAGAATTAGCTGGAGGGCAATCAAGCAAAAGAGAAGCAAACGAAGATGCGCAAGGATTACTATCTAAAAAACTAGATAACTTATTAAAAGAAGCAAAAATTGATGGCGAGTTAATTTCAAGTTTGGGCGATAGTATCAAAAACTTTGAAGGTGCTGCCAAAAACATGTCTTCTACAGTAGATTCTATTGAAGCTACTAAAAAGTATGGCGAAGAATTATCTTTGGCTGCCGCTCAAATGGAATCGCTAAATAGCTTGTACAAAGTACAGTTAGAAAGCATCAATAAACAAGCTGCCATTAACGAGGAGTCTGTAGAAAATGCCGCAAAACTTAAAGAGCAAATGCAATCTTTAGCATCAAACCTGTCTTCTTTAAACGGTGTTTACGGTGGAATGCTTTCTGCAATGAACAAAAATTAATTAGGGGTTAAGCCTAAATTTATTAACCAAAAACCTAATTATCATGGCAGGAGGAAATTTATCACCTAGACAGAAAATGATTAATCTGATGTACCTCATATTCATCGCAATGTTGGCTTTGAATATGTCGAAAGAAGTACTTTCAGCATTCGGATTAATGAACGAAAAGCTTACAGAATCTAACAAAGCTACAGAGCAAAGAAACGCCAACTTTGTAGCCAGTTTAGAACAAAAAGCAAACGACCAACCTGAAAAATATGAACCTTTAAAAGCTAAAGCCGCTCAAATTGATGTTTTAGCCCATAAATTTGATGACTATTTAGAGGATTTAAAAGGGAAAATGACAGCCGATCTTGACGATGCTACCGATTATGAAGTGATGGACAAAGGAACTTACCTTGACGAAAACTTCTTTAAAGGCGATAAGTTAAAAGAAGACGGACAAGAGTTCTTAAATCAAATAAACTCATTTAGAGAAGGTGTGGTTAAAGTTCTTGAGAACGAACCAGGAATGGAAAGCATCGTAAAAGATGTAAAGGAAAAATTCAATACAGAGCAAGAAATCAATAGAGACGGTATCAAAATCGATTGGTTGGATTACCATTATAAAGGATTTCCTTTGGTAGCTTCATTAACTAAAATGACGCAATTACAGGCCGATATCAAAACCACTGAGTCTGAAATTCTATCAAATATGTTGCAAGGTACACTTTCCAGTGAGGTATCAATGACCAACTATACCACGTTGATGGAAACTTCAAAATCAGCTTACTTTAACGGCGAGCAATTTGACGGACAGATTGTATTGGGTCGTAAAGATGCTTCAACAAAACCTAAAAGGGTTGAACTGACTTTAGACGGTAGAAAGTTAACTGAAAACCAATATTCAATTGAAGATGGTAAAGTAAAGTTAAAGATTGGTACTGGCGGTGTTGGAGAGCACAAAATAGAAGGTAACCTTTATTTTGGTGAAGGCGGTGAAGAAATTGCGGTTCCTGTAAGTTCTTCGTTCGCAACCGTTGCCAAGCCAAACGCAGCAACCATTTCGGCCGATAAAATGAACGTAGTGTACCGTGGTGTTAAAAACCCAATGACTATTTCGTTTGCTGGTATTCCAGATAACAAAGTTAATGCTAGCGCACAAGGTTTATCTAAAGCTGGTGGTAGCCGTTATGTAATGGATGCGACCAGAATTCAAGGTCGTGAAGTAACTATTAATGTTACTGGAACCTTGCCTGATGGTGGAAAAGTTAGCGATAACGCGAAATTCAGAATTAAAGATTTACCAAAACCAACCGGTACCATAAGAGGGGAAGATGGTCAGGTAAAAATGCAACGTAACAGTTTAGAGATTTCTACTGTTGGTGCGATGTTCGATGATTTCGATTTCGAATTGCCATTACGTGTAACCGGATTTAAATTTAAAGTTCCAGGACAACCTACAATAAATGTTAACGGTAATAAGTTAGATAGTAGAGCCAAAAGCGCATTGCGTAAAGCAAAACGTGGCGAGGGCGTTCAAATATTCGATATTGAAGCTAAAGCCACTGGCGTAAGCGTAATACTTAAAAAAGTATCGCCAGTATTTATTGAGCTTACAAATTAGAAAAACTATTTGGGATGGTTTTTACAAGCCATCCCAAATATTGATAATGCAAAATAATATTTAAGATGAATCTAAAAAGTGTTTTATTAACCGCCGCAACTGTTTTAACGGCATCAGGTATGTTCGCTCAAGCTAACATACTTAACGCCAAAAGTCCAGAGGAAATTGGTGTAAGAACCGAAGCCCAAAAAGCAGTTGACAATGATAAGCCATTGGAATATGGTTATGTTGATGATAGGGATATTTTGTACTCTAAAATGGTATGGGAAAAAATTGTACTCGACGAGCGTGCAAACTTTCCGCTGTACTATCCAATAGATACCAACAATATCGGAAGCAATAGGCGGTCGTTGTACGATGTATTGATGAAAAGCATCAAAACCGGTAAGATTGAAAACATTTACGATGATTCTTATTTTACCACTAAACGAACCCTAAAGGATATTGAAGGCGCATTAACATTGATTGATACTACCGAATTGGGTATCGAGCAAATTAACGCCGGTGAAGAATTGTCGCCAGAGTACATTGTACGAAGAGACATTACTGCTGCCGATATCATGGAATACCGTATCAGAGGGCTTTGGTACTTCGATAAGCGCCAAGCCGAAATGAAATACAGATTATTGGGTATTGCTCCCGTAGCGCCCGATGTAAACTTTATTGATTCTGATACGCCCGATTTAGTGGAATTGTTTTGGGTGTTTTTTCCAGATGCCAGAGAAGTGCTTCATGAGGCGAAATCGTTTAATAATAAGAACAGCTCCATGCCATTTTCTTTCGACCATGTGTTGAATGCCAGGCGTTTCCAAGCTTATATTTACAAAGAGGAAAACGTGCAGCAGGATAGGGCTATTTCAGAATACGTGTCAGATAACGCTTTGATGCAATTGCTCGAATCTGAACGAATTAAAGATAAAATCAGGGATTTTGAACTGGATATGTGGACATACTAGTTTAAAACTCAAAAAGAATAAAAGAAAGCCGTCATTTTAATGATGGCTTTTTTTTGTGGAGAATATAAAAAGTAGTTTTCTTGTCATTTCGAGCGGAGTCGAGAAGTCTCATCCTGTTTAAAACTCAATTCTCGAAACGATAACTATTGTGCGTTATCGAAATTTAGAATGATGAACTTTTTGAATCTCTTTTTTATAGCGAATATGTTCTCCCAATAATTTTTCTGGCTATATTCGTGCCATTATGCAAGTAGATTATATTATAGTTGGCGTGGGCTTGGCCGGTATTAGTTTTTGCGAACAGCTTAAAGCCAATAACAACACGTTTTTGGTGTTTGATGATGCTTCGCAGCAGTCGTCAACCGTGGCTGGAGGTATGTACAATCCTGTGGTGCTAAAGCGTTTTACGCCCGTTTGGAAAAGTGCAGAGCAACTCGATTTGGCTTTGCCGCTATACGCTAAAATTGAAAAAGATATTAGTGCTCAATTGGATTATAAAATTCCGGTTTATAGAAAATTTGCTTCAGTGGAAGAACAAAACAATTGGGTAGCAGCTTCCGATAGACCATTCCTCTCGGAATATATGAGCGAAAAAATTATCAAAAATGATAACCCCTCCATAGAAGCGCCATTTGGTTTCGGAAAAGTAAACCATACAGGACGTATTGATGCCAAAGCTTTGGTGGAAGGGTATAAGTCGAATTTGCGAGCCGATCAATGTTTAAGAGAGGAAACTTTCAATCATAACGATTTGAATTTTGGTGGAAATACCATAAAGTACAAGGATGTTGAAGCCAAGCATGTCGTTTTTTCAGAAGGATTTGGGGTGGTGAACAACCCGTATTTTAAAGCATTACCGCTGGTGCCAACAAAAGGCGAGTTGTTGACCATACATGCGCCAGAATTAAATGTTGATTATATCATAAAAGCTGGTGTATTTTTAATTCCTTTAGAAGACGGTTATTATAGAGTGGGAGCGACTCACCAATGGGAAAACTTAAACCATTATGTCACAAACGAAGCTCGTGAAAAGCTTTTAAACCGATTAGAAAAAGTCATAAAATGCGAATTTAAAGTTACCGATCAAGTAGCTGGCATCAGGCCAACGGTAATAGACCGAAGACCTTTGGTGGGGCAGCATCCCGA
Organism: Tamlana crocina; assembly: GCA_040429635.1. NCBI lineage: Bacteria > Pseudomonadati > Bacteroidota > Flavobacteriia > Flavobacteriales > Flavobacteriaceae > Tamlana > Tamlana crocina. The sequence continues at coordinate 1,154,094 of CP158972.1, forward strand.
ACATAAAAGCATGTACATATTGAACGGTTTGGGCACCCGTGGCGTGATGATTGGTCCCTATGTGGCCCAACAACTTTTCCAATTTATAGAAAATAACGAGCCGTTGGAAAAGGAAATCGACATTAAAAGGTTTTCAGAGTAAACGGCTATTATTTCTTATTAGCTAAAGATTTATCGTAACTCATAAAAAAGTTAATCCAAATATTTCGGGAAAGTCGCATGATTATTGGCATAAAAACAACCAATGTGCCTACTATTGAAATAAACATAACGTTGAGCCCCGCATTAAACACAAAAAACGAAATAACAAAAGCGGCTGTGGCAAAAGCGATACCAACAGCGTAGCTTACGTACATGGCGCCATAAAAAAAAGACGGTTCAATTTTGTATTTGGTACCACAACAGCTACAGGTTTCGTGCATATCCAAAACCTCTGTAAGGGCATACGGGTTTTTGTTTTTGTACATCGATTCGCCGTGGCATTTTGGGCAAGAACCGGTTAAAATGCTATATAGTTTACTTCCTTTTTTAAACATATTATTTAATGTATTTTTGCAGCCAAGAATTGCAGTGTAAAAATACTATTTAATGAACAAAAACACTGTAATTAAAGTTACATTTCTATGATGAACATTCATAATTTATCCGTTTCATTTCAAGGAGAATATCTTTTTGAAGACATCACTTTTAAACTCGGAAACGGCGACAGGGTAGGGTTAATTGGAAAAAATGGAGCAGGAAAGTCTACCATGCTTAAAATTTTATCAAAGGAAATGGAGCCCGATACCGGTCAGATTGCGGCCGATAAGGAACTTAAAATTGGCTTTTTAAAACAGGATATCGATTTTATTTTCGGTCGTACCGTTCTAGAGGAAGCCTATGAAGCGTTTACTGAAATTAAGGCTTTAGAAGCTAAAATGGATTCGGTAAACACACAAATGGTCGAACGCACTGACTACGAAAGCGAGGGCTATCACCAATTGATGGTTGATATTAATGAATTGCAGCACCAATATGAAATCTTGGGCGGTTACAATTATCAAGGTGACACCGAAAAAATCCTTCAAGGTTTAGGTTTTAAACGCGAGGAGTTCGATAAACTCACCGATACCTTTTCGGGCGGATGGCGCATGCGCATCGAATTAGCCAAACTGTTGCTGCAAAACAACGATATTTTGCTTCTGGATGAGCCTACCAACCACTTGGATATTGAATCGATTATTTGGTTGGAAGGGTTTTTGAAAAATTATGCAGGGGCAGTGGTAATCGTATCGCACGATAAAATGTTTTTGGATAATGTGACCAACCGAACCATTGAGATTTCATTGGGAAGAATTTACGATTACCCCAAACCCTATTCAAAATATTTGGTGCTGCGCGAAGAGCTGCGAACCCAGCAGTTGGCTTCACAAAAAAACCAGCAAAAGCAGATTGAGCAAACTGAAAAACTAATTGAAAAATTCCGTGCAAAAGCCTCAAAAGCCACGATGGCACAATCGCTGATAAAAAAGCTGGACAAAATAGAGCGCATTGAAGTTGATGAAGACGATAATAGTGTAATGACGCTTAACTTTCCGGTTTCGGTGACGCCGGGAAAAGTAGTGGTCGAGGCCGAAGCTATTTCAAAAAGCTATGGTGAAAACCAAGTGCTTAAAAACATAGATTTGTTGATTGAGCGAGATAGTAAAACGGCATTTGTTGGGCAAAACGGGCAAGGAAAATCCACTTTGGCAAAAATTATTATTGGAGAAATAAAGCACCAGGGAGAGCTAAAATTAGGGCACAACGTGCAGATTGGCTATTTTGCCCAAAATCAAGCCGAATATCTCGATGGCAATAAAACCGTGCTAGATACCATGATTGACGCGGCCAATGAAACCAACCGTAGTAAGGTGCGTGATATTTTGGGGTCGTTTTTGTTCCGAGGTGAAGAGGTTGAGAAATATGTGCGGGTACTTTCTGGTGGAGAGCGAAACCGATTGGCACTGGCAAAACTGATGCTTCAACCATTCAATGTTTTAGTTATGGATGAGCCTACCAACCACTTGGACATCAAATCTAAAAATGTACTGAAGGAAGCTTTAAAACGCTTTGAAGGCACATTGATTATAGTATCGCACGACCGTGATTTTCTTCAAGGGCTAACCAATGTGGTTTATGAATTTAAAGACCACAGGCTTAAAGAGTATTTGGGCGATATTGATTTTTATTTGGAACAACGCCAAGTCGCCAGTTTACGGGAAGTTGAAAAACGTACGGTGGTTGCCACAAAACCCAAAGAAAAAAAGCAACAGAGTTACGAAGAGCAAAAAAAGCTAAAATCGCTAAACAATAAGTTGAGTAACGTAGAGGCAAAAATCAATCAATTGGAGCGCGATATTAAAGCGATTGATGTCGAGTTGGAAGTTAATTATGAAGAAGTGACCTCAAAGCCCAATTTCTTTGATAATTATCAAAAGAAGAAAACCGATTTGCAGAACTATATGCAAAAGTGGGAAGATATTCAATTGGAAATTGAAGCTTTCGAAAGGTAGTTCATCGAAGTGCAAATGTTAAAAAATAATGTATTTCATCGAATAAAATAGTTTTTTGTCTAGGTTTGGGTTATTTTTGTGAGAGAATTAATCCCCCAAATCTAAAATATGAAAACTTTAAAACTTGTCGTTTTGTGTTTTTTTACAACAGCTTATTCTTTTGCAAGTATTTCTTCAACTGAAAGAGAGGCGTTAATAGCTGTGTATAATGCAACAAATGGAGCTAATTGGAACACTTCGTGGGACCTAAATACTACGGTAGACAAATGGTACGGCGTTAAAGTTGAAGCTGGTAAAGTGGTAGAAATCAATTTACAATTCAACAATTTATCTGGAACATTGCCTCAAGAAATAGGGAATTTAACAGGTTTACGAACCATAAACTTAGGCTTCAATAAATTAAGCGGAGAACTTCCCTCATCATTAAGAAACCTTAAAGAATTAACAGCTTTAGAATTGTTTATGAACCGTTTTGAAGGACAAATTCCTTCTGAACTTGGTGAATTAAAAAAGCTTGAGTCATTACAGTTGTACAGTAATAAATTTACTGGAGAAATACCAAACTCTTTAATGAGGTTGACTAATTTGAAGGTGCTTTTGTTAGGAAGTAATTTTCTAACAGGACCGATTCCAGCCGAGATTGGTGCTTTATCAAACTTGCAAAAGTTTAGTGTGATGGATAACCAGATGTACGGCGAAATTCCTTCAGAAATGGCTAGTTTGACTGAATTGGAAGAGTTGTTGTTATCAACAAATCAATTTACAGGTGATATTCCAAAAGAGTTTTTGAATTTAGAAAAACTGAATACGTTTATGGTAAGTGATAATAATCTGAATTACGAGTATATAAGTATTTCAGGTAAAAACCCGCCAGCATTGATGATGGAAATAGAAAATTCTACCGCTGTAATGGATTTAGAAAAAGAATAAAGTAAAGCTTATAATTTTGTTTAAAGGGAGCCATCGAATATTTTGATGGCTTTTTTTATATTTATAAATGATTGAACATTATTTTACTTGTCCATATTGTTGGGAACAAATTTCCATGTTGTTGGATAACTCTATTTCTGACCGAGAAATATATCGAAGATTGTGAAGTCTGCTGTAACCCGATTCAAATAGGTTTAAAATTTAATGGGACGCAATTAATAGATTTTCAGATAAGTAATATAGAACAATAAATTTTTATTGCTAAATGCTTGCAGAAACTAAAAAGGGTTGTATATTTGCAGTCCAATATCGCGGGATAGAGCAGTAGGTAGCTCGTCGGGCTCATAACCCGAAGGTCACTGGTTCGAGTCCAGTTCCCGCTACTAAGTTTAAAACGAACGTAATGAGCGGTTTAGGTTTTCCTAAACCGTTTTTTTATGCTCACCATTAAACAAATACTTACCTTTGCATACGATAGTGAATACGAAAGTGCATACGATTTGTCAGAAAAGCGACCATTTTCCCAGCCCAAAATCTACACCGGCAACGGTGACCTGAATAAGCGCTGGTACGTGTACTTTTCGTTCCGTGACCCCGGGACGTGCCGTTTGAAACGCCAGACCCCGATATACGGAAACGCCAATGGCTACAAGACCAAGGAAGAGCGTTTGGCGGTATTGACCGTGCTTCAAAAAACACTGTTGCGGCTTTTGAGAAAAGGTTTTAATCCCTATAAGGACAATACGGAACTTTTCAATAGCCTTTACAATGGGACTAGCGAAGCCCCTAAAGCGGAAGGCTCGAAAGAAGATGATGGAACGGGGCAACCCAAAGAGCCGAATCCCATTGAAAGGCAGTTACCTAAACAGGCAGAAACGGAAGCCGAGAACGGAGCGACACTTGACGAAGCCTTCAGCCTCGATGCCGAGATCAAATCGGAGACGCTCCAGCCCAGTAGCCAGCGCTCCTACAACAGCCACATCAACGTGTTCAGGAAATGGCTGGCGGAAAACCGCCCCAAAATGGAATACATCGGGCAGCTGGACAAGCAGACCGTACTGGACTTCCTGAAACATATACTCAAAAATTCATCGGCAAGGAACAGGAACAACTACCGGGCCAGCCTGAGCAGTCTGTTCTCTACATTGGAGGAGCATGAATATGTAAGTAGCAATTTTGTTAAGAGGATAAAGGTCTACAAGTCCAATCCAAAGCGCAACAAAAGCTATACCGACACTCAGCAACAGGAAATATTCGACCATTTGGAAAAGGAGGATCCGTTGCTCTTACTCTTCATAAAGTTCGTGTCGTACAATTTTTTTGAAGCCGATCGAGGTTTGTCGTCTAAAAGTGGGCGATATCGATCTTGAAAAGCGCACGCTCAGCTTTAAGGCCAAGAACAGTGAGCACAAGACGAAGATCATCCCCGAAATACTTTGGCGCGACCTGCCAGACCTTTCAGCATTTAACAGGGAAGACTTTCTTTTTACGCCACAGGGCCTGGGCGGGCAATGGGAAGGGACGGCCGATAGCAAACGCAATTATTTTTCCAAACGCTTCAAGAAGGTGGTCAAGGAGAAGTTTTTGTTGGGGGATGACCATGGCATGTACAGCTTTAGGCATACCTTTATATCGAAACTTTACAAAGAACTGGAAAAGGCCTCATCGCCGCACGCCGCAAAGAGCAAGTTGATGCAGATTACGGGGCACAGCTCGATGAAGGCGTTGGAACAGTACCTACGGAGCATAGACGCAGAATTACCGGAGGACTATTCCGAAATGATTAAAAATTGATGGGAGACAGACTTGAACATTTTATAACCGCCTCGATCTTCGACCTTATGGACTCGACGTTGTTCTACGTGCCGGAAATATTGGTCGATACCTTTTCGCCGGAGGAAAAAGAGGCATGGGCGCCCCATGTGAACCAATTGATGCTGGTAGATGGCAACGGGTTCAATTTTATCGTAGAGGAAGACGATGTGGCCATCCAGGTGATGAAAAAGTTCAATAAGCTCAGCGAAGTGGTTTTTTCGCTCTACAACCTAAAGGACCAATTTGGCGAATCGGCCTTTCGGTACGCAGTCGAAAAGTACGGCGGGCTGGTGGCACTGTTCCATTATGTTACGGACTGGATGGACAACAATTGCCAGAAGGATATAGCGGACCTGACCGAAAACCACAAAAAGGCCTTTAGCTTACAGCGCCAACTGCATCTGGATCACAAGCTCGATTTCGAGAAACGGTTCGCACTGCCAAAAACAGAGATTGGGGCAAACAGCCCAATAGTAGAGTTGGTCAAAAAGAGCTTTGGAGGTTTGGTGCCCAATCCCAACACCCGGACGGCTACTGGAACCAACGACCGCCAGACCAAAAAGGAGCGCTTACAAAAGATCAAGTGCGGTACCGAGGAAACAGCCGAAAAATACCTCTTATCTACGGTTTTTGGTATCAAATTTGAAAAATAGAGACTATTATGCGTAAAATAAACGTATATTTGACGCATAATGAACGAACCAAGATTTTATACCTGTAAGTTCTGCTATAAAGAATACGTGCCCACAAGGCGGGGCGCACAAAAATATTGCAGCGATACTTGCCGCTCCAAAGCCTACCACCATAGAAAATTACGAAAAAATGGTCTGGAGAAGAAGGGGACGCTGCCCGATAAGTACGCTGCTGACAAAAAGCCGCCCGGTAAACAATCGGTGGACAAGATGAGCCTGGCCGGAGTGGGCAACGCCACCATGGGGACCCTGGCGGCGGATGCCTTTAAATCTATTCTGACCAAATACGAGAACAAGGCGGCTACCAAAAAAGACATCATGGAACTTAAGTCTGTTTTGAGCGGCGCCAGATATTATCCCGTAAAAAATATGATAAGGGACTCTCTTGGAAGGGCGCCGCACTATGACATGGAAACTGGGAATGTGGTTTATTTATTGGTATAGTCAATGAGTCAAAGTCAATATTGTGGAAAAACTGACAAAATCGTTCAAGGTTAAAGAGAAACTTTCTCTAGGAATTCAAGAATACAGGCGTATGGTTGTAAGCCTCCCATAAAATCGAACTGTTTAAAAGTGTAAAAATAATATTAACTTTAAACAGTAATTATGAGAAGAAGTAAATTTAGTCCACAGCAAATAGCTAAGATTTTAAAAGAGTTCGATAACGGCAAGAGTGTTGAACAGATAACGCGCGAACATGGAGTAAGTACATCTGCCTTTTATAAATGGCGAGAACGTTATGCAGGCATGAACGGAAAAGAACTAAAGCGTATTAAAGAATTAGAAGAGGAAAATCGCAAACTTAAACAGATGTATGCAACTTTAGCCTTAGACCACCAAATGGCTAAAGAAATAATTGAAAAAAAGCTATAAAGCCCTGCCGTAAGCGGAGTATTGCAAAGGAACTTATTCATTACGGTATCAGTAGGGCGTGCCGTGTTCTCAATATGAGTAAGAGTGTCTATTATTACACACCATTACCTAAGGACGATCTCGAGATAGAACAAGCTTTACAGCAAAAGGCTTAAGAGCATTCTGAAGAAGGATTTTGGAAAGCCTATGACCGATTACGAGAAGAGGGCAAACCTTGGAATCACAAACGTGTGCATAGGGTTTATGTTTCTTTAGGGCTGCCTTTGAGAAGAAAGGTAAAGAAACGTTTGCCTGTTAGAGTAAAAGAGCCTTTAGAGGTTCCTAATGAGCTCAATCATACTTGGAGTATGGATTTTGTAACCGATGTTTTAGAGAACAAAAGACGTTTTAGAGCATTTAATATCATTGATGATTTTAACCGAGAAGTTCTTCATATAGAAATAGATTTTTCATTGACTAGTAATCGCATAGTCTGGGTGCTTAACCACCTAATAAATAAAAAAGGAAAACCCCAGAAGATACGAATGGATAACGGCCCTGAGTTTATCGCTAATATCACTAATGAATGGAGTCAAATGCATGGAATAGATTTTAAATATATTCAACCAGGAAAACCAACTCAAAATGCTTTTATAGAACGCTTTAATGGAAGTTATAGACGTGGAGTTCTAAACAAATACATATTCGAAGATCTTGATCAAGTTAGAGAACAAACCCAGATATGGATAGATGACTATAACAACCACAGACCACACGATGCTCTAGGAAAAATTTCTCCAATTAAATATGCAAAAATTAATTCTCATGGAGCTAGCTCCATGAGAATTAAAAACAGTAATTTTAAACCAGTTTTAGAAAATTAAGCAGTTCTAATATGGGGAAGCTTACATGGTGTAAATAATGTTTTATGTTTGATTCCGAAAATTATATTTGGCTTTTTAATTTTTATATTAGTAAAATTTAAATTTTGAATTGCCAAAAATCTATAGCAGTACTCCCATTCGTCAATATGAGTAACAATATTGATAACGAATATTTCTGCGATGGATTAACTGAAGAGATAATTAATGCTTTAGCAAAAATAAAAGGCCTTTCTGTAACCTCGCGAACATCTTCATTTTATTTTAAGAACAAAAAAGTAACAGCTAAAGAGATTAGAGAAAAGTTAAAGGTGGCCGCCTTTATTGAAGGGAGTGTAAGAACATCAAAAAAGAAAATGCGCATTACAGTGCAAATGATCGATACTGTTGACGATTTTCATTTCTGGTCAGAAACATTTGATAGAAACCCAGAAAATGTTTTTCAGGTACAAGATGAAATTAGTCTATTCATCGCAGAGAAGTTAAGGGAACATATTGGCCATTTAGAAATAGGGGAAAAGTTAGTAGAACCTATTGATGTACCCATTGATATTTATAAAGAATATCTAAAGGGCAGATTTTATTTGATGAAGCTAGACTATGATAACATCATTAAGTCATTTGTAATATTTAATAATATTACCAAGAAAGAACCCGGTTTCCTTAATCCTTATTTAGATATAAATTTAGGGTATACATACATGGGTGCTTTAGGATTATTGCCAGCTTACGAAGCTTTTCATAAAGCGCAGCCATATTTTCAAAAGGCTTTGACTCTTGATCCAAATTCAGCAAGAGTCCAATTGAATTTATCTTGGATTGAATGTTGGCAGAACTGGAATTTAGAGAAGGCTTACGAACATGTTAATAAAGCATTAGAGATTCAACCAGCAGATGATATTTACTTAACCATTTCTAACTATTTAACCGTTGAAGGAAAATTAGATCCAGCGCAAAACTATTTAGATAAGGCCTTACAATTAGATCCGTTTTCTGCGATGAATCATCATTATAAAGGCTTCTTGCTTTACCTACAGGAAAAGTACAATGAAGCAATTCCTTATTTACAGAAAGCTTTAGAGTTAAATGGTGATTTACCTTTTCCTCCCTTATATATTGGTGAATGTTTGTTGCTTACAGGTAAACATGCAGAAGCTATTAATTATTACAATAACTTAAAAGGCGTTTCAGTAAGTGATTTAACTCAACTTGGTGGTTTAACCATGTGCTATGCCAAAACTAATGATATTGTAAAGTGCAAAGAAAAGATGGTAGAGCTTGAAGGTTATTTACAATCTGATAATATAGATAAAGCATTTAATTTCTTGATTTTAGTAAATGTGTTATTGGGTAACTACAATAAGGCAATAGACCTTGTAGAACAAGCTTTTGAAAATCACTTACCTTTAATTTTATTATTAAATACCGAGCCTCTATTAAAACCTATAAGAAACAACAAACGCTTTAAAGGCATCATGCTCAAAGCAATTCCTGATAATGTTAACTACAAGCAGAAAAAAAAGTACAAACACGCTTTGCTGGATACAACCGAAATTAAAAAGTACAGTAAAGAATTAGAGCAACTAATGATAGATTATAAACTCTACATAAATCCAGATCTATCATTAAAAGATCTAGCATCGTACTTAGAGCTTCCAGCAAATTACGTCTCTCAATTATTAAATCTAGGTTTTGATAAAAATTTCTCAGAATATGTCAATACCTTTAGAGTAAATGAATTTAAAGAACGCATTCTTTTAGAAGAAAACAAAGGTTTAACAATAATGGCAATTGCCTATGATAGTGGGTTTAATTCTAAAACAGTGTTTAATACGTTTTTCAAAAAAATGGAAGGGAAAACACCCAATGCTTATCTAAAATCCCATCAATAGAATTAGTTCTGATTTATAAAATAGGACGTTTATCATTTCATTGAATGTTAGTTTTGTCTTGTATTTATAAATTCAATTTTTTTGAAATTAAACTATTTATCAAATTATGTTTTGCGATACTACTATTTAGTACTTGTAAAGGTCAGATAAATTCTGATATAACGGAACAACCAATCTTATCTGATTACTCAGTAGGAGAAAAATGGATATGGAAGTATAAAGGGGTGACTGCCAAAGGAGAAGTAAGATCTGAAGGCAGAGACACACGAGAAATAATAGAAGTTAACGGTGAGTTGCATATAACAATTGGTAAGGATATGATTCCTGTCTCAGAAATTGTAAAACCCGAAGAAAGTAAAACGCCAAAGTACGATTGGCCTCTTAAAGTGGGCAAAAAGTGGATCTATGAAGAAAACTGGACAAGTCAAGATGGGACAACAGGAAATCAACAACTAAATGCCGAAATTTTATATTATAAAGAAGAGAAAGTAGATGCAGGAACATTTATGGCGTTTACGATTCATTATAATGGTAAAATCACAAACTCCAGATGTTATAATGCGGTTGTAGATGAGATTTGGTTGTACGCACCTAAAGTCAAAAATTTCATAAAGCTTACTCAAAAGCAAGATGATTTTGTTTATAACGAGGAGCTAGTTGAGTATTCAAATCAATAATATTCTAAGCCTATCTAATTTTATCAAAAATCAAAAAAGAATACAAACATTGGAAAAAATGGAAACTAAAAAAAGTAAAAAAGGAGTAAAATTAGGAATAGGGATTATACTAGGAACTATAATAGGCTATCTAACCTCAAATATGCAATTATGGTTCGTACTAGGCATTGCAATTGGTGCGGCTTTAGAATATGGAACTCAAAAAAATAATAAAAGCAACAACAAAAGCCATTGATAATACAATTTGTCATTAAGATTATACAGTTCAGTTGTTTATTATTTTTTAAAGTTTCGGTTTACTAGATATTTGCCTTGTCAATGAAAAATTGTTAACGATATAATTTATGAAAACTAAACTCATCATAAGACTAGCATTATTAATTGGTACTATAGTTTCTATGTTTTTTGTGCCATGGATTTTGGTAAAAGCATGGGTTCTTCCAATGCCAAATACGGTTCAAGAGCAACTAGATGAAGCTGTAAGTCATGGGTTTGAAGGTGTAGTTGTATATATAGACCAAGCAGGAAAAGAACCGCAGTCTTATGGTTCTGGATGGCATAATCGAGAATCAAAAACTCCTGCCAAACTCCATACTTTATTTAAAATAGCCAGCATTAGTAAACTTTATGATGCTGTGGCTGTAACCAAATTGGTAAGCGATGAACGTCTTTCTTTGGATGGAACAATTGCTGATTATTTGCCAGAATTAGTGGGGAAAATAGAAAATGCTGATAAAATCACTTTAAGGTTGCTGATACAGCATAAAAGTGGAATCCCGAATTTCACAGATGCTCCAAAGTTTTGGGCAGCGCCCACCGAATCCTTTGAAGAAAGTATCGCATTAATTGAAGGGAAACCAGCAAACTTTGAACCTGGTGAAGATTATGAATATTGTAATACCAATTATTTGTTAATCAATAAGATTATGGATAATGTCTTGGGGTATAATAATTTTCAATTCATACAAGAAGAGATTTTAAAACCATTAAATCTTAAAAATACTTTTGGTTCACTTAACGAAGTTAATATAAATAATGTAATGAGCGGCTACCATATAGGATACCCTCATGACTTAAAAACAAATGATTACGGTATGCTCGCCACAGCAGAAGACGTGGGAACATTCTTGAGAGCATTGAACGATGGAAAATTGTTTAAAAATAGAGAACAAGAAATATATGCTTCTATCTATAAATTTGAGCATGATGGATGGGTTCCAGGATACCAGAGTTTTGCCAAATATTATATAGATATAGATGCGGTTGTTGTTTGCTTTTATAATACAACAGACCCGAAATTACTCAATTGGAACTTGTCAGAAATAATAAATAATAGAATTTATAAAATTATCCGAGATTAGAATATTTAATAACAAACTTAAAAACTCTTTTTAATAAAATGAAAAAAAATCCAGTAGTATTACTTACAACTCTAATTCTAAACATGTTTTTTTTAGTTTCATGCTCAACTGATGAAGATAATACAAACAACAACATTTATTTAGAAATACCCGATGCTAGTTTTGAAGCTATATTGATAGAGCAAGGTATCGATTCAGATGGAGAGATTAATAAACAAATGCTAAAAGCTGATGCCAATATTATTGAAGAATTGAATTTAGCTACATTAGAGTATGGTGCTATTTCTGATTTGTCCGGAATAGAGGGTTTTGCAAGCCTAAGAAAACTAATTGCCTACCAGCATGATATAGAGCAGATAGATTTGAGTTTTAATGTTCTTTTAGATTCTGTATACCTTGCAGGAAACAATATCGCAAGTATTGATGTAAGCAACAATATTAATTTAGAACTGTTAGATTTATCGGGTAATAACCTCGAATCTGTAAACGGATTGATTGATTTATTAAAATTAAAGTCATTGGACTTATCATTTAATTATCTCGAAGAATTAACGCTAAAAAACCCGTCGTTAAAAATTTTGCACATTAGTCATAATGATTTAACGTCAATAAATATCAAAGATGCCATTAACCTTAAAAACCTATTGTTAACTACAAACAAGCTCCAAAATTTGGATGTTTCCTCAAATTTAAATTTAGAAACTTTATTGGTGTCAGATAACCAATTGGAAAGTATCAATCTTACGGAGAATAGTAGTTTATCACATTTGTATATCACCAGTAATTTACTAACAAATTTAGATGTTAGCAGTAATACAAATCTTGTAGATTTAAGAGCGGATAGAAACCCCAATTTAAGTTGTATAAAAATAAACAGTGGTCAAAATATACCTATGGTATCATTAGCTGCTTACCAAGAATTGAATACCTCTTGTAATTAATTACAAATTCAAAATTGAAAAAAGCTATTACTTTTTAATTGTATTTGCTTTGCAGCTTTATCTATTTATTGAAAATTATATTTGGGTTGAGGGCGGTTTTGTTAGAAATTTCAAATAAAAAGGATGAAAAGCTTGCTAATTTGTTTTAGGGCTTTTGTGCCCTTTTGTTTTCAGTGTAATAATCTAACTGCTGACTCTTCCTTGGCGTTGGGTGTATTGGAAGCACGGTTCATAAGTGTTCACATTATTCGATATTTATTTCGTTCCTTAATAGGCACATCAAAGATGTAAAATGTTCCGATTTCTAAACACGAACTTTTAAATACAAAACTATTCGAACCTTTGCTGTAAATAAAGTAATTATGAAAGCAGCAATTTACACAAAATACGGTTCCCCAGATGTTATTCAGGTTATAAATACTGATAAACCGACACCTCAATCTAAGGAGGTTTTGGTTAAAATTAAAGCATCTTCAGTTACTAGGGCAGACACTATGATGCGTCAAGGTATTCCAAGATTTGGAAGGTTATTTCTTGGTGTATTTAAACCAAAAAATACAGCTTTAGGAACAGGCTTCTCGGGTATCGTTGAAGCAGTTGGAGCTGATGTGAAAAAGTTTAATATTGGAGATGAGGTTTTTGGTGAAAAGTTATTTAGCAATGGTTGTAATGCTGAATATCTATGTATTTCAGGAGATACGGTTGTTGAGTTGAAGCCAGATACGATTTCTCATGCACAAGCAGCGCCGGTCTGTGATGGCTTTTTAACTTCTTATAATTTTTTAAAAGACATCGCAAATATCAAACAAGGACATCATATTTTAATAAATGGCGCTTCCGGAAGTCTGGGGTCTGCAGCAGTTCAACTATCAAAATTAATGGGAGCAAAAGTCACAGGAATTTGTAGTACCAAGAATATTGATTTTGTACTAGCATTAGGTGCTGACGAAGTGTTAGATTATACCAATGCAGACCTAAGCGATCTAAAATATAAATATGATGTGATTTATGATGCCGTTGGAAAACTATCCTATGAAACCGTGAAAAATTCAATTAGTTCTGATGGAATTTTTATGACGCCAGTATTAAGTGGTCAAATACTCTGGCAAATGATCATGAATTCAAAAAAAGTAAAGTTTGCTGCTACAGGCATGAAAAAGACCAAAGAATTAAAGCGATTATTCAATGATTTAGTTTACTTTTTTAGAGAACGTAAATTATATACCAATATAGATCGTACATATGATCTATTAGAAATCACAAAAGCGCATCAATATCTTGAAACGGGGCGTAAAGTCGGTAACGTAGCAATTATCAATCCATAAATTATCAATCAAATAACGAACAGCAGATGTTTTTTAAATCAAAAGAAGGAAAATCAAAAATTTTAAGGCTTTACAATCAAAAGTTACAGGAGTTGAATATTGAATATTCAGAAAAATCTCTAGAAACAAAGTTCGGAGTGACCAATGTTATTATTATTGGCGATACTAAAAACCCTCCTTTAATACTGATTCACGGAACAGGAGGTTGCGCTCCACAAATTTTAGATTCTTTTCCAAATTTATCATCAAAATATAGCGTTTATGCTATCGATGTGTTAGCGCAACCGAATAAAAGTGCAGAGAACAGATTGGATATAAAGTCTTTAGATTATGGGGAATGGCTGTTGGAAGTCATCATAAAATTAAGATTAAAAGAAGTCACTTTAGTTGGGTTTTCCTTTGGAGGGTTAATCAGTTTAAAGGCGCTCGAATTTAGTGAAATACCAATAAAAGAAGTTTTCTTAATCGCCCCAGTCTATATCGTAAATGGTAATCCACTTGTAGGTTTTTTCAAAATGTTCCTACCATTAAAAAAGTTTATTAAAACTAATAATCAACGTTACCTTAAAAAAGTAATGGGTGTACTTTTTTCTGAATACGACGATTTTGCTTTAACCTACATGTCAAATACATTTCAACATTGCAACATGGATTTTTCTCCGCTTCCTATAATTTCTCAAGATTCAGCCCATAACATAAAAATACCAATCAGCATTTTTGCAGCTGAAAAAGACATCATGTTTCCAGGAAAAAAGTTAATAAAAAGAGCGAAGCGAATATTTCCATCTTTAGAGGAAGTTGTTTTACTAGAGAATTCTAAACATGTGCCAAGTACAACAAATTTAAAAAAAATTGAAGTCTTAATTCTCAGAAGCTATTAATTGGTACAGAAACCTTGATAGAAATTGGCATGTTATGGCAAATGTAAAACCAAGAATCAATCACCCAACTTTAATGATTTATGGTGAAAAAGATGTCATTCCAAAATCTCAAACTTTAAACGATTTTGCACCAGATTTAAATGTTGTTAGCTTAAATTGTGGGCATCATATCCAACAAGAAAAACCAAAGGAAACCAATGAAACAATTATAACTTGGTTAAAACTGCGAAAGATTGGTTGAAAACTTGTTCCCCTAATGTACAGATTTTTTTTTTTTTAAGTTAAAGCATAGTTGATTGCTCTATCTAGAGGTAGCTAGTCTTATTTATTTAAAAATATTATTTGTTTTTGTTAATCAATCTTTTAACCTTTTATTTTACATTTGTTTTAGCAAAATAAAAGTTTGATTAGCCAAAAATCAATAGCCGTTTTACCTTTCGTCAATATGAGCAATCATATTGATAACGAATATTTTTGTGACGGAATCACAGAAGAAATCATCAACGCACTAACAAAAGTAAAAGGCTTAAAAGTAATTGCAAGAACCTCATCTTTTGCCTTTAAAGGAAAGGATATTGATATCAGGGAAATTGGCAAGCAATTAAGTGTAAATACAATTCTTGAAGGAAGTATAAAAAAAGCACAAGATAAGGTTAGAATAACAGCGCAGTTAATAGATGTTGTGGACGGAATACATTATTGGTCTAAAAAATACGATAGAGAACTGCTTAACATTTTTGAATTAGAAGACGAAATTAGTTTGGCTATAGCAGAAGAGGTCAGAAACAATTTCGGTCATTTTGAATTGCAAGAGCATCTTATTAAACAACCCACAAACAATATTGATGCTTACCAACAGTTTTTAAAAGGGCGTTCATTACAATTAAAATGGACACCCGAAAGCATAAAAGAGGCTATTACATGTTACAACCAAGCCATTTCGCTCGATAAGAATTATGCAAAAGCTTACTATGCAAATTTGCAATGTTATGGCTTATTGGCAATGTGGGGCTATATGCCCTATCACGAAGCGATGGAATTGGCAATTAGTAATTTATTAATCGCCAAAGAAATTGATACCTCTTTACCAGAATACCCATTATCTTTTGTAGGTAAGTTTTTCTGGGAAGAATGGGATTTTAAAAATGCCTACCTACATATAAACAAAGTATTAGAGATAAACCCAAATCACATAGATGGTTTAGAAGCTATGGCAGAGTTATGTATCGCTCACGGTTTTTTTGATGTAGCTTTACAATATGCCAACAAATTATTAGAGGTAGATCCGCTTTCGGCTAACAACTATTACACTTTAGCACATATTTATTACTATCAAGGTCAATATGAGAAAGCTTTAGAAAAAGTAAATTACGCTTTAACACTGAATCCTCAATTAGAATTGGCACATCATTTAAAATGCTTTTGTTTAATATGGCTTAGCAAAAAGCAAGCGTTTATTTCCCATATTCACAACTCTACATTCATAGAAGAAAAGGAAATACTGTATAGCATTATTAATGAAAATGTAGTTACAGTTCCGCAACAAATTATTGATAAATGGGCTAAAAATAGTCCTAATCAAACAATGTTGGTCCCTTATGATGCATTTATATTAAGCAATTCAAAACATAGCGACAAAGGGTTTTTACGTTTAAAGGAAATGATTAACCATAGACGAGGTCAAGTCATCAACTTTAGGCAAGAACCTTTTTTTAGACCCTTGCATAGTTTCAATGGGTTTTTAGAATTACATCAGTCAAACTTACTTTTAAAAGATGTTAAACCTCTTCAAATAGAGCAAGAAGAATCACAATCAATTCTTTTGGATAATCAACAAATAGATACTCTAAAAGAAGAATTACTTTCTTATTTTAGGGAAGACGAACCGTATTTAAATCCTCAATTAACATTAAAGTTTGTAGCAGATATTTTAGGGTTAAATACAAATAAAATGTCTTATTTAGTTAACCAAGCATTTAACGTTAACTTTAATGACTTTGTTAATTCGTATCGTCTCAACTATTTTAAAAACATAGCCTTAAATCCTAAAAATGCACACCTTACCATTCTTGGTTTAGCTTATGATAGCGGGTTTAATTCTAAAAGTGTTTTTAATACGTTTTTCAAAAAAACAGAGGGCATTACCCCTAAAGCTTGGTTAAAAGCCAATTCGTAGCAAATCCTATTTAGTTCGTTTCAAATTATAATTCAGAACGATTGCTTTAGTTATCTGATGAATCTTTGCATCATCATTTAATTAATAATCAAAAAACGAACAGTTATGACAACTTTACACAAAATTTTTGTAGCATTTATGGTAACTACCATAATCCTTTTTACATCTTGTTCAAAAGATGATGACAACAACACACCATCAAACAATTACACAAACGTAGAAAATTTACTAAATGAAATTGATTTTCAGGGGTATGCCATTGTAACTAAAAACGGAAACGATTTAGTGAGACAAGGATTTGGATTGGCAAATCAAACTTCAGCTTTATCACAAGATTACAATCTCGCTTATCGCATCGGGTCAGTTACCAAAACATTAACAGCAGCTGGCATTGTCCAATTAAAACGCGATGGCTTAATTAATAGTTTTAATCAAAGTTTAGATGAATTTGACCCTGAATTTCCAAACGGTAGTCAAATTACTATTGCACAGTTATTATCACATCAATCGGGTATTCCAGATTATCAACTTGTAGTAGAGGAAGCTTACGAACAAGGAGAAACTTTAGATGAAGAAGATATATATGAAGTAATTAAAGAATTGATTTCTATAAATGGTCTAAATTTCTCACCAGGTACTAATAAACAGTACAGCAACTCAAACTTTCTTATTGCTGCTTTATTAATTCAAGAAGTATCTCAAATGCCTTACCACGACTATATGCAACAAAACATATGTAATCCTCTTGCAATGTCTAATACATATAAAGGTACTGATGTAATTGATGAAAATACACACGCTCAAGGCTATTTAAATGGTAACACAAATAGCACCTACCCAATGACAATTGCTTTTGGTGCTGGAGACTATAGTAGTACACCAAAAGATATGGAAACTTGGGCTAATGCTGTAAAAAACAATTGGTTTACAAATAATGAAAAAACCGAAATATTTACCCAAAACGTACCAAGTGGTTATACCGATTTTGGTTTAGGCTGGTTTACCACCCAAGAGGGAAATACAACAATGTATTGGCACGGTGGCGATATTAA
Source organism: Tamlana crocina (assembly GCA_040429635.1). Taxonomy (NCBI): domain Bacteria; kingdom Pseudomonadati; phylum Bacteroidota; class Flavobacteriia; order Flavobacteriales; family Flavobacteriaceae; genus Tamlana; species Tamlana crocina. The sequence goes on from CP158972.1 coordinate 1,172,103, forward strand.
TGGCTATTGGAGTATGATTGGTTTTATACCAGAATACGATGCTACCATTATTTTGTTAAGTAATCAACAAGACGATACAGGGGCGCAACGCAATGCCATTATTGAGCAATTATTAACAAATGAGTTTAATTAAAATCAAAGTAACCTTATAGCAATGAAACATACTAACATATTACTGGCAGGTGCTACAGGTTACTTAGGGTCTTATCTGTTAAATGCCTTAATTGATAATCAAAATCAAGTTCTTGCCATTGTGCGTAATCCAAATAAACTTAAAAATAATAACGAAAATTTTTTAGAGGTTAAACAAGCAGAAGTTACAAAACCTGATACCCTACGTGATATTTGCAAAGGTATTGATACGGTTATATCTACAGTAGGTATAACAAGGCAAAAAGATGGCTTAACATATTTAGATGTAGATTATCAGGCAAATATGAATTTGTTGGAAGAAGCAAAAAAAGCAGGTGTAAAACATTTTGTTTACGTTTCGGCTATCAATGGCAATAAATATCGGAATTTAAAAATTTTTGAAGCCAAGGAAAAGTTTGTCGATGCCTTAAAAGCTTCAGGACTAAACTATACCATAGTAAGACCCAACGGTTTTTTTTCAGATATGAAAGATTTTTTGCAAATGGCAAAATCGGGTCGGGTTTATTTGTTTGGCTCGGGCAATCAAAAATTCAACCCAATTCACGGTAAAGATTTGGCAACATTTATTGTAGATAATCTAGAGGAAACCAATAAAGAATTAACCATTGGTGGCCCCGACGTGTTAAGTCTTAATGATATTGGTAAATTAGCTTTAAATGCTTTGAACAAACCCATAAAAATCATTCATTTACCAGATTGGATGAGAAAGCTAACCATTTGGAGTTTAAGAACCTTTACTAGTGTAAAAACCTATGGGCCAATTGAGTTTTTCCTAACCCTTATGGCAGAGGATAATATAGCACCAACCTACGGAAAGCATCACTTAAAGGATTTTTATGTTCAAGAAGTTAAAACGATTGGAGTATAGTAAAAGCATCACAATGAAATTATCTCAAAAAATCGCTCTAATTATTATTGTTGCCTACTGTATATTTCACGTACTGGTTTTATTTCAAATCATTCCCTACACTATAGTTTGGGGTGGTAAAATAAAAGCTATTTCAGAAATGTATATCTTGGAAGGAGTGGCATTAATAATAATGCTGTTTATAGGCGCAGTCCTTTCTATGAAAAGCAGACTGGTAAAATCAATTTTTACAGCTAAAACCATAAAAAGGATACTTTTGGTTTTTGCATTTTTTTTTTATGTTAAACACCATTGGTAATCTATTAGCTGAAAACATAATTGAAAAATGTCAGGCTATCATAACCCTATATTTAGCCATAGTATTTTATAAATCATCAAAATAAATGAAGACTCTATGAAAGCACCCAACCCAAGTACCCTATTCCCGTTACCCAATTATAAAAAACTTTGTTTTTTAAAGAATCTTATTAACAATCCAAATATTATAGTGGGAGACTATACGTATTATGATGATTTTGAAGATGTTTCAAACTTTGAGAAAAACGTAAAATATCATTTTGATTTTATTGGAGATAAACTCATTATAGGTAAGTTTTGTATGATTGCTTCAGATGTAACATTTATTATGAATGGTGGTAATCATCTTATTGAAGCCACAACAGCATATCCATTTGCCATTTTTGGTGGCGCGTGGCAAGATGCCATGGAAGGTAAAACCTATCCAACCAAAGGTGATACCATAATCGGTAATGATGTTTGGATTGGTCACGATGCTACCATTATGCCTGGTGTTCACATTGGTGATGGTGCAATAATAGCATCAAAAGCGGTTGTGACAAAAAGCATAGCACCTTACACTATTGTTGGGGGTAATCCTGCTAAACCTATAAAAAAACGGTTTTCTGAAGATACCATTTCAAAACTATTAGAGTTAAAATGGTGGGATTGGGAGATTGAAAAAATTACTGAAAACGTAGAAAAGCTTACCTCTAATCCTGAAGCGTTGCTTTAAGATAATACCCTAAGGACTAATAAAAGGCTTAACTCTAAAATGTTAAGCCTTTTTCTTTTAGTGAAAAAATAAGCATTAGTACTAAGTATTAAAAAGGTTCCAAATTATAATTCAAAACGATTGCCCTTAAAATTCAGTGAATCTTTGTACCATCAAATTATTAATCAAAAAACGAACAATTAAAAACACATTACAATGAAAAAACTACTAATCATCTGCTTAACTCTTTGTACACTAAATATTTTTGCTCAGAGTAAATTGGAATCAACAAAGAAAAACGATACAGGTTTCAAATACAGAGCGAGCTTTCCTGCTATTATCTTAACTAACATTGGCGACGGAGGCAAAAGAACCAATACACAACATATTGAACTTCATATTAAACGAGAATTAGATCCTAAAAACATCGTTGGAGTAAAATTCGCCACTTGGCGATTATTTCAACCCATGGGAATTCAATGGTGGGATGGGCTTTTAGACAAAATTGATTCTGAAACTGAATTTTACCCCGGTTATCTGCGCGAAACTGGCGTGGGTGTATCGTATCAGCGTATGCTTTGGAAAGGGTTATTTGCATCTGTAGAAGTATTGCCATTACACAAAACTTATTTAGACTTAAATAGCAAGAAAATTGCAAACGGATTTAAGCTCTACACGTCCTATCACATAGGCTACCACATTGCTTTTGGAAAAAAGAAACGCATTTTTATCGAACCCCAAATTCATTGTCAAAATTGGATGTTTGACACAAACACGCCAGAAGCATTTAAACAACTAGATAATAGATGGAAATCTCACTTCCTTTTTGAACCAAACCTTTATGTTGGAATAAAGTTTTAATTAAAAAAGAGCAATTAAAAAATTAATTATAAAAACAATTAGCATGAAAACAATAAATAAACAAATTAGATTAGCAGCGGTACTTACGGTATTTACATTAATCACCACAGCAACATTTGCACAAGATAACTTAAATACAGAAACGACTATTAAACGTAAAGGTTTTATCTTTGAGTTTACTTTAGGTGCTGGTTTTATTGGTATTGAAGATAGCCAGGGTACTCAAACTTTCGATAAATTTGAAGGAGGTATTAGTTTCCCTGAATTGAAGTTTGGTCATATGTTAAACGATAACTTGGCAATAACGGTTTCTATGCCTGGAAAGATTTATGAATTTCAAGAAAACGACAGGCATTTTGGAGTATTTGTCCCTTCTGTTCAATATTGGATAAAAGATCGTTGGTGGATTCATGGTGGTATTGGATTGGCGGTTGACGGACCTGCACTATACGATATTAAAGAAAATGTGAATGATGATTGGAATTTTGGAGGTGCAGTTATGGCAAGTACAGGCTATGAATTTTATAAAAAGAAAAACTTTGCAATGAATGTACAGTCCAAATTAGTAATGGGGACGGCCTATTTAGATGGTGATGCGCAAAGAGATGCTGTAACTTTTAGTATAGGTATAGGGTTTAGTTGGTTTTAATAATAAAGAACTAAATTTATAATTGCTAACAATAGCAAAAAGCAATCACATGAAAAACAATGTATTACTAGGTCTGTTGCTTTTTATTTCGTTATCCTGCTTTGGTCAAAATATAAATAAGGAGGTAAAGAAATTATTTAATACCGAATTAGAAAAAGAAGCTATTAAAAGTGCTTTTCTGCATGTGTATTCTAAATCAAAAGGAATTAATATTCAGTTAGCGGAAAGTAAAATTAATTCAGAGGATAATATAAACATCAATAGTCCTTTTTATACAGCGAGTATTACCAAAATGCTAACAGCTACCGCTATTGGAATTTTAAAGGATTATAAGAAGTTAAATTTTGAAGATGAAATACATAAATATCTACCAGAATCACTTGTCGAAAACCTTCACGTTTTAGATGGTAAGGAGTACTCAAAGGAGCTAACCATAGCTCATTTATTGCAACATACTTCTGGTTTACCTGATTATTTCACAGATTCAACAATTGATGAAAGCCCTAATATTATCAATCAACTACTCCTGGATACCAATAAGCTTTGGTCGCCTCAAGAAATTATTCAGTTTACAAAAAATAAGATGGAGCCTCATTTTGCTCCCGGTAAAGACTATCACTATACCGATACAGAATATGTACTTTTGGCACTTATTATTGAAAAAGTAAGTGGTTTATCATTAGGCGAGTTCTTTCACGAATTTATTTTTAAACCTTTAGGGATGGACAGTTCGTATGTCAATTTAAAATCGCCATCTAAAAAGACTAAACTTAAAATAGCTAAGTTTTATGCCGGAGACATCGAGCTATCGTCGTTCAAAAGCTTAAGTGCCGATTGGGGCGGTGGAGGTTTAGTGTCGACAACCCAAGATTTAATTCGCTTTTTAAAAGCTTTTAATGAAGATTTAATTGTAAAAAAAGAAACCCGTTACACCATGCAAAACTGGGTGTATGAAACGGTAGGCATGGAATACGGTTTTGGAATAAGAAAAGTATCTTTTAAAGAGAAGTTGAATACAGATGACTTGGAACTTATTGGTCATACTGGCAGCACGGCTTCATTTTTATGGTATTGCCCACAATTGGATACTTACATTGCTGGTACTTTAAATCAAATAGAAGCTTCAAAAAGCACACTGAATTTGGTTCGTGAAATACTTAAAATAATAGAAAACAAATAGTAGTATGAACGCATTTAAAATAGTAGCAACTCATTTTTTAATTTTAGTATTTTCAGTGCTTAATGTATTGTTTGCACAGCCACCGAATAAAATGAACTGGAAAGAGGACCTTAAAATTTATAAAGCGTCTTTGGAACAAAAACATATCGATCTATACCATACGGTAACTAAAGAAGAATTTTATAATGAGTGGAATTCAATTTATGAGAGTGTTGAGACATTAAACGATTTTGAGATTATTCTCAAACTAATGCGTTTAACAAGGCGCATAAATGATGGGCATACGTCTGTATCCTTCAGAAATATGCCAACACATCGATTTCCTTTTGAAGTTACATTGATAGAGGACCAATGGCGCGTGGTAAAAACATTAAATGAGAATAAGGATATTTTAAAAACTACGTTGAAATCTATAAACGGAATTTCAATTGATAAAGTGGCTCAAAAAGTTTCAGAAATTGCCCAGTTTGTTGAAAACGAATATTCTTTAAAGGAAAGAACTGGTAATTACTTAACTACTGCAGAATTTCTTTTCTATCTTAATTTGATTGATTCAAAAAATAAAGCAACGTTTAGTTTTCAAAAAAATAATAACGAGTTAATTAATATGGAATTGACTGCTATTACTAATGAAATGTGGCAGGATAGGCATATTTCTGAAATGATTACATCTGTTCCTGAAATAGAAAGGCCCAATATTGACAACCTTGATTTGTGGTTCGCCCCAATTTCAGAAACAAAAGGACTATATGTAAATTTTAAAACTTACCCTTCATTTGAAGAGATGCAAAGTTTTGGGGAACGATTGGTTTCTTGTATTCAAGAAAAGCAGATAAAACAAGTCATTATAGATATGAGAGAAAATGGTGGTGGCGATTTGTATGTAGGTACAGTTTTAGCCTATGCCCTTAATCTTGCCGATTCCATAGATTGGAAAAACGGCATATTTGTATTAACAAGCAATAAAACCTTTTCTGCCGCAACAAGTAATGCAGCGCTTTTCAAACAATTGTTAAATGCTAAAATTGTTGGTCAGCCCACTGGTTCCAATCCAAATGGGTATCAAGATATGGATTCATTTACATTGCCCAATTCAAAGTTAGTTATCACATATTCTAAAAGATTGTTTCGTTTGTCAGAAGAAGAAAATAAGGCACTGATGCCCGATATTTTAATTCGTCCTAGTTGGGAAGACTTAGTCAGTGGCAAAGATACAGTTTTAACCAAGTTGTTAGATGTAATAAGTTTATAAACTGTTAAATAGTGATTTTTAATTTTACCCACAAGTAATTAAATGGTCTATTAAAATTTTAAAATATTAGGATACAATTAGGTTTTTTTCAGTCAAAATTTGTTCCTTTCCAATAGCAGGATGTAATAAAACAATTGTAAAAATGAGTAAAGTTTTTAATAATTAAACTTAGATGGTTAACTTTAGAAAAAAGTATAAAATTCATCTTGAACTTAAAGTACTCACATAAATTAATTATTGACAATGTTAGCAGGTTTATCGATTTAACCGAGCTTGAAAAACAGAAGTATATTTCTTTGCTTACCGAAGTAAACGTCATGAAGAAAGCATTTTTAATGCAGGCCGGTGAAATTACTAGATATGAGTACTTCATTACAAAAGGTTGCTTAAAAGTGTATACTTTAGATGAAGAGGGGGCACCTCATATCTCTCTATGTTTGCGGTTGAAGATTATTGGACAGGAGACCTGGCCAGTTTTATCAATAAAGAACCATCGCGTTATTTTATTAAAGCCACTGAGGATTCTGAATTATTGGGTGTTTCTAGAGCTAATTATGATCTACTATTTCAAGAAATACCAAAATTTGAAAAGTTTTATCGCATTCTTTATCAAAGGTCGCTGATAAGTTATATAAGGCGCTCAAATCATGGTATATCCTTAACAGCAGAAGAAAGATATTTGGTGTTCAAAAAAAAGTATCCAAATATTGTCAATAGAATTACCCAAAAAGACTTAGCTGGGTATATTGGCATTACGCCAGAATTTATGGGCAAGATTATCTCCAAAGTCAATAGAATGTAAAAGTCTTAAACTAGTTCATTTTTTTTCACGTGCTTCCATCGGAATTTTGAAGCATGAAAAAAATAATAATCATTACTTCATTTTTTACAATTGGTTTTGCAAACTATTTGCAGGCACAATTTACCCAAGTAGAACTGTTTTCTGGATTTGGTAAAACAGATTTTAATCTGTATTCTAGCTATCCAATTAATGAGGGAAATACACTGAGTATTGCCACCCTCACCTTTTTTCAAAAATTCAACAAAAAGGAAAATGAGAGTTTTGATGAGGTAGGCGTTCAGCCAACTTTATTCTGGAACATTAATAAGAATATTTCCATTGGGCCTTCTTTATATTACAACAGCGTTGCAGGATATTCGCAACGCTTATCAGTAAAATTCACGCTAAAAAATTCACGGATATTATTTGTCATTATTCCCACAGTTGCCCATTCTGAGCAGACCAACGCTAGCTATGCCGAAGCCTTTGCTCAGTTTCAGTTCAACATTCCCATAAGTAATAAAGTATCGCTTTGGTTAAACGGGCAGTTTTTAACGGTGTGGGATGAATTCAAGAGGCATTCTAGAAGTTTTCAGCAATGGCGTGCCGGCGTATCGTTCAATGGGCACCAATTCGGTTTTGGGCTAGACTTTGACCAATATGGGCCAAACCCTATAGAAAAATCATCTTTCGGTGTGTATTACCGAAAAACATTATAAACAATTTTAAATCTTCAACATTATGAAAACTTTAGTACAAAAACTTTTAACGACACATCCAAATATTGGATTTAGTATTGCACGATTAACACTCGGTTTAGTAATATTTCCGCATGGAGCACAGAAATTACTGGGGCTGTTTGGAGGTTATGGTTACTCAGCCAATATGGAAGCATTTACAGCGCAAATGGGATTACCAAGCATTGTAGCCTTCTCAATAATAATGATTGAATTTTTTGGCTCTATTTTCTTAATTCTTGGACTCTTGAGTAGATTTTGGGCACTATCACTTGCCGGAATGTTTGTGGGTATTATTTATACTACACAGTTAGAACATGGCTTTTTTATGAATTGGTTTGGTAATCAAGCTGGAGAAGGATACGAATATTCTCTTCTTATAATCGGTCTTGCCCTAACCACATTGGTAAACGGTAGTGGAAAATGGTCAATAGATAAATTAATCTCTAAAAAGCAGTAATCATGAAAACGATAATCACAATAGCTGGAAGCAACAGTCAAAAATCTATAAACAAAAGTTTAATAACCTATACCGCTGGTTTGTTGGAAAATCTCGAAATTATTTCAATCGATTTAAACGATTATGTGTTGCCTATTTATAGTGCAGATTTTGAGGCTGAATATGGTATTCCGACCGCTGTTAAAAGACTAAACGAGTTGTTTAATACTGCCGATGGATTTATAGTTTCTCTTGCAGAACATAACGGGTCTTATTCAGCGGTATTCAAAAACACGATAGATTGGTTATCTCGTGTAAATATGAAAATATGGAGAGAAAAATCTATGCTGTTAATGGCAACCTCACCAGGAGGCAGAGGCGGTGCCACTGTTTTACAATCGGCAAGTACTTACTTTCCGTTTATGGGGGCCAGTATTACAGATACGTTTTCATTGCCCTCTTTTTATGATAATTTCAATAACGGAGAAATTAATGATAAAAGTTTGAAGGAAGAGATTCGTAAAAAGACCCAGGCATTTCACACCATAGTAAATAACACATATAAAGAAGCAAAGTTCGATTTAGTAGAATCACATTCTAATAAATAACCTTTTATAATTTATAAATTAAGTATATGAAAAACTCAATCAAAAATATTATTTTGCTCAGGAGCATAATAAAATTGACGTCATGGCTGTTGTTTTTTCTACTATATTCAAGAAAGCTATTAAACTTGCGCTCGAAGAAGGCGCGCCTAAAACCAGCCTTGATTGTTCAGTAAGTCATAAAACCGAAAATGAACGGGTCTCAATGGACTTATTACTTGATATCTATGAATGCGCTGAAAAACATTTACCTGCAGGTTTTGGACTAAGACAAGGCAAACAGCTTGATTCTAATGACTATGGTACTTTAGGATTATCCTGGAAAACCTGTCTGAAAGCTATCGATATATTGAAAAATGTAAAAAGATACATGGTACTTGTAACCGATGATGGCAGTATTGAATTACTTGAACGTGATGGTATAATTAAGCTTATTTTGAATAGGGACGTTTACAGATTAGGCGTTAAAACAGCAAATGAGGCGTCTTTTGTTATGTTGGTAGGAGTTTTAAATGAAGTAACTGGTAAAAACATTAAGCCTGTGGAAGTTAATTTCAAGCACACCTTTACCAATAGTGACTATTTTTCTGACTATTTTGATTGTCCCGTTAACTTTAATTCTTCTAATAACACGTTGGTTTTCAGAGCAAAAACACTTGAGGTCTCGACTATAAAAGCTGATAAGTTTATTCACCAGTTTTTAGTAGAACGTATGGAACAAGAAAAATCAAATCTTAACAAAGAAGATGATTTACTAACATACGAAATCAATAAGATTCTTAAAGAGTCTATGGCAAGTGGGATACCCAGTATTGCTCAAGTAGGTGAATATTTAGGGGTTAGTGCTAGGACACTCAAAAGAAGGCTGGCTGAAAGAAACTTAACATTTAGAGAGCTTATCCAAAAGAACCAACAAGAAACGGCCACATTATTACTTTCAAATTCATCTCAATCTGTTGGCGAAATCGCTTTTTTAACTGGCTTTTCTGAACAAAGTGCCTTCAATCGGGCATTTAAAAGATGGACTGGTCAAGCTCCAAACGAATACAGAAAAACCCTGTAGACCTTTTTGTCCCAAAATGTCAAATCTTCGGCACAAAGGGTCAATTTATTAAGACATCTTTTCATCAATTTTGCTTTAAATCACAAACATTTAAAAAATGAAAAGCATTAAATCTTTTGCGAGTATGAAATTGATCCGCTTTACAGGAGCACTCTATCTTTTGGTCATTATTTGCGCCGGCTTTAGCCAAGGTTACGTTCGAGGCACCCTAATTGTCCCGGGAAATGCTGTAGAAACAGCAAGCAATATATTACAAAACAAAGAACTGTTTCAATTAGGGTTAACCACCGACTTGATAGCATTTCTTTTAGACGCTGTTATAGCCATACTATTGTATAAAATTTTTAAACCTTTCAATAAAACACTGGCGATGGTGTCTTCGGCCTTTAGGCTAATAGCACATCCAGCTATAGGAAGTTTAAATTTATTAAATCACTATATGGCTCTTAAAGTATTAGAAACTGATAGTTTGTCAAATTCATTTAGTATAACTCAAGTTCAGAACATAAGCACCTTATTTATGGAAGCGCATCAGTATGGATATCTTATCGCAGGAACCTTTTTTGGAGTGCATTGCCTTTTATTGGCAATACTAATTTACAAATCCAATGTATTCCCAAAGGTGTTTGGTGGCCTATTCCTTGGTGCCGCAGCTGGTTATTTGATAGAAACGTTTGGAAATTTTAATTTTCCGGGTTATGAGGGTTATACGGCTCTTATCGTTGGTGTTTCGGCTGCTATTGGAGAGGTTGGATTAACTTTATATATGCTCATTAAAGGCACGACAACATCTTATAAAAACTTAAAAAACTTACCATTATGAACTCTTTAAAAATTAGCAATCTTAATCTAACCTACAAAAACGGTTACAACGCCATTAATGGTATTTCCTTAGATATTAAAAATGGCATGTTTGGGTTATTAGGTCCAAATGGGGCCGGAAAATCGTCTTTAATGAAAACTATCGTTGGATTGCAAAAACCTACATCTGGTAGTATCGGTTTCAATGATGTTGATATTGTAAACAATCCCGATTACATAAAAAAGAATTTAGGATTTCTACCTCAAGATTTTGGTGTTTATCCTAAAGTAAATGCATATGACCTATTAAATCATATTGCAATTTTAAAAGGAATTTCCAACAAAACAGAGCGTCAAAATCAGATTCAATATTTATTAGAAAAAGTTAATCTCTGGAATTTTAGAGATAAGGAAGTACATACATTTTCGGGAGGTATGAAACAGCGTTTCGGAGTGGCACAGGCCTTGCTTGGAAATCCTAAAATAATAATTGTTGATGAACCAACAGCAGGGCTTGATCCAGAAGAGCGTAATCGATTTAATACCTTGCTAAGTGATATTAGTAGTGAAGTTGTTGTGATTTTATCGACCCATTTGGTTGAAGATGTGAAAAATCTGTGTTCAGAAATGACCATAATAAATCGAGGAAGGGTTCTTAAAACAGGAAAGCCAAAAGAATTAATTAAAGAACTAGAAGGTAAAATCTGGTCAAAATTTATTGATAATCATGAATTAGAAGTCTACAAATCAAAATTTAAGGTTATCAGTCAGCAACTTATCGAACGTCAATTACAAATCACGATATTTTCAAACGTGCAGCCAGAAGGATTTTTGCCGGTAGAACCAATACTTGAGCATGTCTACTTTAATGTGCTTTCTAAAAACAGTTAATTATGAATGCAATATTTCAATTCCAATTACGGCACAGCGGTAACCGGTATATTTTAAGTTTAACAGGAGCAATATTATTGCTCGTAGGATGGTTCTGCGGTTATAAATTTAATTTAACTGCAGGTGAGGGTATATACCTTAATTCACCGTATACTATTGGGTTTATGATGGCCTTGCTTAGTTTGTCAATAATATTTTTAGCCATTTCATACGCAATGGAGATTCTATTGAAAGAATGGGATACAAAGTTTGACATTATGTTATTTTCATATCCTGTTACTTTAGACACCTATTTAATAGGCAAATTTTCAACGTTTACTTTAAAAACTTTTCTCAGTTTTTTCATTTTAATTGTTGGTTTTGTGATTGGTCAAAACTTGCGTACAGGAAGTGAGATGCAGGAAGGGTTTAATCTCTGGTTTTATTTATATCCTTTTTTGATTTTCGGAGTGCTAAACTGCCTTTTTATATGTAGTTTTTTATTCATGGTCGCTTATACAACTCGTAAAAAATTATTGGTAGTTGTAGGTGGTTTATTGCTTTATGTGCTTTACATGGTTTTGTTGGTGTTTTCTAATTCACCATTTATGGCTGGAAGTACCCCTCAATCGATTGAAATACAGCAACTATCAGCTTTGTTGGATCCTTTCGGGGTGTCTGCATATTTCTTCGAAGCTAGGAACATGACGGTCATCGCAAAAAATGAGATTTTAGTTCCGCTTAGTGGTTTTCTGGCGGCTAACCGTTTAATTTATCTATCTCTATCAGTTGTGTTTTTGATTATTACTCGACATTTTTATTCTAGTAACAAAAGTGTAAGTAAAAAAGAATTGAAGCGCAAAAAGCAGAAAGTTGGAGACACTATTGTTAGAATAGCAAAAGTTGAAATACCAGTTCTTGATTTTAGTTTTAAATCTGAATTGAAGTCCATTTTATCCTTTTCGAAAGTAGATTTAATTTATTTATTTAAAGGTGTTACCATTGTCGCGGTTACTATTTTGTTGGTCTTTTTTGTAGGGATGGAAATGTATGCGGCCATTGATAAGGGTATACGTTTACCCCAATACTATGCGAGTTCAGGGCTTTTAGCCACATCTATTTCTCAAAGTTTTCACTTGTTAGGCGCCTTCATTTTGGTGTATTTTGTTAACGATATTTATTGGAGAAGTGAAGCAGCTCGTTTTTATTTGATTGAACAGAGTACATTTTTTTCAAAATCAAAATTAAAAGGACACTTAGTATCCATTGGTGTATTATTACTATTTCTAACGACTATACTTATTGCATTGGCTTTACTTTTTCAAATAAGCTATGGATATACCCAAATTGATTGTTTGGCATATTTAGGTGTTGTACTATTTAACACCATTCCACTTTTTCTTTTTGGAACTTTAATGCTTATTATAAACTGTGTTTTTAAAAATAAGTACGTCGCCTTAGGTGTTTCCATTATTTCAGTAATAGTTCTTGCAACACCCTTGATTAAGATGATGTTGCCCTATCCATTATTCCATGTTTTCTCAGGCTTTAAAGGCGTGTACAGTGACCTAAATGGTTATGGTGTGTACTTGTCTGTATTTTCAAGCCGCTTATGTTTTGGAGTAAGTTTGTTAGGATTATTGTGGATTGTCAATTCATATTTTAAATCAAGACAATGGACAAAAATGAAGTCTGTTTTTGTCATTGTTTTCTTGGGATTAGGCGTCTCTAGTGGTGTTAACTTCATGGAAGGTTATATGCCGAAGAATGAGGATTCTAAAATGATAGAAGCTTTTAACTACGAAAAGAAATATCGTCATTATCAGAATATTCCCCAACCTACTGTTGTTGATGTAGATACTAAAATTGACTTGTTTCCATCTAAAAACTCATATAACATTCAAGGTAAATATGTATTACAAAATTTAACAGAAGGACCAATACACAGTATATTATTAAATTTTCATTCAGATTTAGAGCTAGAGGAGGCCACTTTTAATGTCCATGGTGAAAATATTGCAATTGATGAGTTAATCACGGAACTACAACTTGGTAAACCTTTACTACCTAATAAGACAGCAGTATTGGACTTCAAATTGTCTTATAATTGGTATGCCGTAAACGGTCATCAATCCTTCAATGCAATTGTAGGAAATGGATCGTTTATGAGGATAAGTAATTACTATCCAGTACTGGGATACCAATCAGATAAAGAGATAGCGGATGAGCAAAAGCGAAAAGAGTATAAATTAGCCGCTAAAACTGGCTTGAAAGCACTTGAAATGCCTGAGGTCTTCAGGAGTGACTTTATAAAATTGAATATGACCGTTTCAACTGAGGGGGGCCAAACGCCAATTGGAACTGGAGATGTTGTGAGGTCATGGTCAGATAATGGTAGAACTTTTGTGCAACACAAGGTTGACAGCATCCCATTTCGTTTCGCAATAGCATCTGCAGCATATAAAAAACAATCATTACTCCATCGAAACATAACAATTGAAGTGTTATACGATGATATGCATTTTGAAAACGTGGATCGACTTCTTAATAATGCCAAACTAAGTTTAGACTACTGCATAGATAACTTTGGCACTTATCCCTTTGAAAAAATCAGTTTTGTTGAAGTGTCATCTTTTACCAGTGGCTTTGCGGCAACTGCTTATCCGTCTGCTGTATTTATGACCGAAAACCTAATTTTTCATACCAACATAGAAAGTGATCCTAGTAAGGATGTGATTAATGAACTTGCTGGACACGAATTGTCTCATTTATGGTGGGGAAATAGTCAAGTTAGTCCGGATATAAGAGAGGGTGCTTCTATGCTTACAGAAACCTTAGCCATGTATGCGGAAATGATGATTTACAAACGATTGTATGGAGAAGAACGCATGAAGGAACGTTTAGCAATACATGAACAAATTTATGAAAATGAAAAAGGATTATATGGTGATTCAGCACTATTTAAAGTGCCTTATGGTGCAACTCATCTTGCTTATTCAAAGGGAGCTGTTGCTATGGTAGAATTATCAAAGTTAATTGGTGAAGACCAGGTAAATCTGGCATTGAGGAACTTCCTTCAAAATAATCAATATCCAAAAAAGCCAACCTCGTTGGATTTGCTTAATGAATTTTATAAGGTAACTTTAAATAAGAACGTGAAATTACAAATTGAGGCATTATTTAAAGAAATTTAATATGAAAACAGCAAGAAAGAACCTTATGTTAATAGTATGTATAACGTTAACATTTCCTTGCTTGGCGGCCACAGTGTTGGTAAATCAAGAATCGGAATCTATCGATTTAGTTATACAGACAGACAATGTTTCGATTGGCGGAACACTAGTTATTCCATCCAATCGTAAAGTGAAATCTCTAGTTGTCATGAGTTCTGGCAGTGGTCCACAAGATAGGGATGAAACCTTAGAGGGTTTTAAGATTTTTAAAGTTATAGCGGAACACCTAGCCTCAAAAGGAATAGCATCTTTCCGTTACGACGACAGAGGCGTGGGAACAAGTACAGGTGATTTTGCAAACAGCACAATCGATGACCATTCAAAGGATTTAGAAAGCATAATCGATTACTTTAAAACCTACAAAAAGTATTCATTCATTGATTTTATATTATTTGGTCATAGCCAAGGAGGTATTATTTCTGCAAAGGTTGCTGTTAATAATAAGTCTGTGAAAAAAGTAATTCTAATGGGAGCGCCAGCAGTACCACTAATAGAGGTGGTACTTTATCAAGTCAGGCAGGAATATAAACAATCTAATATTTCGAAATCATTAATTGAAGCCGATATTTCAGCGCATAATAAATTGATGAGAGCTATTGAAGATAATAAGCATATTGATGAAGCGTATCAATTATTTCAAGAAACTACCAAGTCCATACTGTATGAGTTAATGTCATCAGAAGAAATTGTTGATACCTTAAAAATCGAAAAAGAGGCGCTGGCCAAAGCCAACCAATTCAAAATAATTTATGCGTTACCATCACTGGCATCTTTCCTATACTATCACCCTTCTAAAGATTTAGAGTTATTGGAAGTACCTGTGTTGGGTTTATTTGGTGGTTTAGATTTTCAGGTTCCTATAGACCAAAATAAAGACCGTATGGAAAATGCACTTCTCAAATCTGGAACGGAGTATCATTTTATAATATTTGATAAGGCCAATCATTTTTTTCAAAAGGCAACCACAGGAAGTAGGGACGAATATGCTTCCCTTGAAAAGAAATTTGTTGATAATTTTCTCGGTGAAATTTCATCTTGGATACTTGATAAGTAATTCAAAATGAATTGATAACATAGGAAAACATATTTATTTCTAAAATCGTAATTTAGTAATGTGTCAGGAATCCTGATGTCTTTAAATTCAAATTAAAGATGAAATACTTCTCTGTTAATCTATATAAAAAGATACTTAACTGTGCTATTGCTGAAGGAATGTCAAGCAAGGATTTTGAAAATTGGCCAATTTCGCTTGAAGAGGCTGAAAATTTAAAATTTGTTTCTGCGGATCAACATTTAAATGCGCATGAATTGCTTGATGAAAAGCTTAAATCTGGATTTGCGATTCGAGTTGGTCAGCAGATGAAAATCGAAGATTATGGGGTATTGGGATTATCCTGGAGAACCTGTTCAAAGGTCAGAGAAATTTTTGATCGTAGTGAACGCTATTTTAAATTGCTATCCAATACCTATAATTGGGAAGTTAAGGATGGTGAAACTTTTTCTCATATAATTCTTAATAGACCTGCTAATAGTAGAGGAATGCAACTGTCCTCAGAAGCCAGTTTGTCTGCAACAGTAGTAGTTGTAAAAGCGATGTCTGAAAAAAATATTATGCCAGTTCAAGTAAGTTTCAAACATAAACCACCTAAAGATATTACCAGTTATAAGGAAGCATTTAATTGTCCTGTCTCATTTGATCAACCACAATACTCCATAAGCTATAAAACAGAAGATTTAAATTTAAGAACTGCTAAAGCAGATGCCAGCATTAATAGTTACCTTTTACAACAAGTCGATGAAAAAACTAAAGGCATTAAAATCCCAGGCTCAAAATTTGTCCGAGATGTTGAATCTCTAATAAAAGATGCGCTACCCACAGGAATTCCAAGTATTCATCATATTGCTGACCTTACAGCTATGAGTAACCGAACGCTGACGAGAAGACTTTCTGAAGCTGGTGTTACTTATCGTGACTTAATTAAAAAGACTCAAGAAACCATTGCAAAAGATATGCTCAGTAATACCACACAAAGCATTGGTGAAATTGCCTTCTTAACTGGTTTTTCCGAGCAAAGTGCGTTCAACCGTGCTTTTAAAAAATGGACAGACCAAACTCCTTCAGAATTTAGAAAACCCAACTAAAATTATCCTTTTGGCGGAAAATGTCAAAAGGTTGTCTTTAAGTGTCAAAAATCTCTTTTGAACACTTCGCACCTTTGTATCATCAAATTAACAACTCGATATAACAACAGTATCAATCTGGATTACATCCACAAAGAGTAATCAAAATGGAAATAAACTTTAAAATTATCGTATTAATACTAGGCATCTTATTTACAGGCCTAACAGCAGGATTGTGCTTCACATGGTCTAATGCTATAACACCCGGCATTGGCAGATTGGATGACTTAGAATTCTTGCAATCCTTTCAGGCAATGAATCGCGCCATCATCAACCCGAGTTTTCTCATTGTTTTTTTTGGACCAGTGATACTATTATTCATTAATGCTTTTTTGCATAGGAGCTCGAATCCAACCACATTTTGGTCATTTACTCTGGCTGCAATTTTGTTTTTTGTGGGAATAGGTCTTATTACAATTTTTAAAAATGTTCCGCTTAATGAGACTCTAGACAAAACAACCTTGGAAAATTTATCGGCAATTGAACTTAAAGAATTGCGAACAAAATTTGAGCAACCTTGGAATCGCTGGCACATTCAACGCACGATAGCATCGTTCACATCATTTGCGCTCTTAATAACCGGACTAATGTATTCAAAATAAAAACTGAACAATTTTAAAAAACTATAAATAAAAACGAAAAATCATGAAACAAATTAGAATCATAGGTATTGCTATAATAATCTGGATTATAGGAGTTAGTATTTACACTCTTTCATTTTACATCCCAATTTTAGAAGACTCTGAATTACAAGCTAATATTTTACTGTCTTTAGGAATACTACCCGTAGTGTGGTTTGGAGCAAAACAATACTACAAAAGAAAAAGTACTACGAAAGGATACTGGTTAGGGTTAGCCTTTTTCTTAATCGCTGGCGTTCTGGATGCACTAATTTCAGTACCCTATTTAATAGCACCATATGGAGGAACACATTATAGTTTCTTTACTGCTATCGGTTTTTGGCTTATCGGAATCGAATTTATAGTAATGTCAACTGCTTATTGGTACATCAATGTTAAAAGCAGAAGAAATATTACAAATTATTGATAAAAGAAAAAACAGAAAATTTCAAATAATTAATAACAATTTTAAAACAGAAAACATGAAAACAGAAAACATTTTAGTTATCGGAGGAACTGGTAAAACTGGTCGCCGAGTTGCAGAAAATTTAACACAATCCGGACACAACGTACGCGTTGTGGGCAGAAAAACAAACCCAGCTTTTGATTGGGAAAATCCAGAAACCTATGACGCGGCTTTGAAAGATATGGATAGAGCCTACATTGTCTATTATCCTGATTTGGCTGTTCCTGGTTCTAGAGATGCCATTACAGCATTGACCGAAAAAGCATTGGAAGCTGGCTTAGAAAAAGTTGTCTTACTATCAGGAAAAGGAGAAACCGAAGCTGAAGCTTGTGAGGACATCGTTGCCAATTCAGGTTTAAATTACACCTTGGTTAGAGCTTCTTGGTTTAACCAAAACTTTAGTGAAGGTGCATTTTTAGATTTTGTATTAGATGGTGTAGTTGCACTGCCTATGCCAGAGGCCGAAATTCCATTTGTGGACGCGGATGATATTGCTGACGTAGTTTCTAACGTCTTAGTGAATGATTCATACAACGGACAAACCATAACCGTTACTGGACCTCAAAAAAGAACCTTCAAGGAGGTGGTGGGCATTATGGCAGAAGCTTCTGATAAACACATTCAATTTGTGCCTATTTCAATTGACGAATTCAAAGATGGAATGCGAAAAGCCGGGTTACCTGATTCTTACGTATGGCTCTTTGGGTATTTATTTCAAGAAGTATTAGGAAACCCAGATAACCAAGATGTTTCGAATGATGTTGCCAAAGTGTTAGGTAGACCTGCTAAAGATTTTGAAACCTACGCTAGACAAACTGCTGCAACTGGGATATGGAATGCAGAAATAACACAGACCAAATAACCCGTTAAAAAAGGCTTCGACCAACTGTAGCCAGTTTCAGAGCCTTAATTTTATGTTGTTTTACATCTAAAATCAGAACTTGATGACAATTCCCTATTATATTTGGTAACGCTATAGTTTAAGAAATCACTTATAGCATTTAAAAAGTTTTTCAGAGTATGAACGTGAAACGGTAGTTACGGGTTCTTGAAAAAGTACTGTAACAGTGTAAGCAATAAAAAAGCATTTAGTCGCTATTGCTGAGGCTTTATTAGGTGTAGTTCCATTGGGTTTTCATTTCGACTGTGAAAATTATCCATCCATTCACGAAAATGGTCCATTTTAAACCACTCTAATCTTCACCAATTTTGTAGTGTCAATAATGACAAGCAATTTTAAAAAATACAACAATGGAAAATTTAGAAACAACCACGGAATTTAAAGTTCCAACTAGAGATGTAGTATCTCAAAACAATCAAGAGATTTTCGATAATTTAGACAAAGCATTAGGTTTTGTGCCAAATCTTTACGCTGTTATGGCGTATTCAGATAATGGTTTACAACGTTTTTTAAACTACCAAAACGCAAAAACATCTTTAAGTAATAAAGAGAAGGAAGCTGTTAACCTGATTGTAAGTCAGGTAAATAATTGTATTTATTGTCAAAGTGCTCACACAGTACTTGGGAAAATGAATGGGTTTACCGAGGCACAATTACTGGACATACGAAAAGGAAAAAGTGAGACTCCAAAATTAAATGCTTTAGTGAAATTGGCGGCCGACATCACAAAAAATAGAGGTAATGCCAGTGATGAGAACGTGGAGGACTTTTTTAATCAAGGTTATACCAAAGAAAATCTTGTGGATTTAATAATTCAGGTAAGTGATAAAACAGCCATGAATTATTTGCACAATCTTACTAAAGTGCCCGTAGATTTTCCTTTAGCGGAAAATATTTAAATCGTAAAAAGGAAATATGGATTTCCATATTTCCTTTTTTAAACTTTGAAAATCAATCAAAAAATGAACCCTGTTAAAAATATATTGAACTTTTTGAAGATATACCCAAATATAAAAAAGGAAAAGGCACCAGGAAGTTTTTGCCCAAATTGTTGGGGGAGACAAGAATATGGTAATCAATTTTATAAACCTGTAAAATCTTCAAGCAAAAGAGACCAGAAACAAAAAAAAGGCTGGATTGCATCTTATGTTGAGCATAACTTCACCGGGATATACCCCAAGAGGAAAGACGAAAAACAAGTGTGCAATGTATGCTTCGAGGCTTGTGAATATTAATAATAAGTAAATTTTAACCATTATAAAGTAGTATAAAAATGGCAACAGAAATAAAAATAAAAAATATACCAACTGGATATCAATCAATAATAACCAATGGAAAACACACGCTAGTAGGCGATGAACCTTTAAATGTAAAAGGAACCGATCTCGGTATGTCTCCAACAGAATTGGTTTTGGCTGGGATATCAATGTGTAAAGTGGCTACTATTAGAAATGTAGCTAGACGAAAAAACATTGAAATAGGAAACGTAGATGCCCATTTAACCCAGGTGGCTAAAAAAAAATCAGACGGATCTTTTGCAACAGAGGTAAACTCTGCAATTCAAATTATAGGTAACATTACCCCAGAACAAAAAGCAATGCTAATTAAAGAGGCAGACAACTGTTATGTTACTAGGTTAGTTAAAGGGGAATGGACTATTAATGACTCTACAGATTTAATATAAAAGTAAAAAAAATCAATTATGGAAGCAAAACATCCACTGCCGCCCTTTAACGAGGAAACGGCGCTTCAAAAAGTTCAAATGGCCGAGAACGCCTGGAATACCAAGGATTCCATAAAAGTTTCAAAAGCTTACACCATAGACTCTGAATGGAGAAACAGAACTGAGTTTATTTACGGTAGAAATGAAATTGTTGCGTTTTTAACTAAGAAATGGGAAATTGAACGAAATTACAAATTAAAAAAAGAGCTTTGGGGGTTTAAGGATAATAGGATTGCCGTTAAATTTGAGTATGAATTTCAAGATGATAACGACCAATGGTTTAGAGCCTATGGGAACGAACTTTGGGAATTTAACGAAAACGGACTCATGCAAAAGCGCTACGCGAGTATAAACGATGTGAAAATTGAAGAAAACCAAAGAAAGTTAATTTAAAAAGTTGAAATATGGTGCAAAATAACAACTACACACTCGTTAATCCGCAAACCGGTAATCTGGCATTTAAAGTTTACGATTTAGAAAAAGATGACCTGTCCAATCAAGTGCAGAGACTTAATCATTATTCCTTAATTTGGATACAAAAGGGAAGCGGAAGTGTTATTGCAAATTTTACCGAGTTCAATTTTGCCGAAAATACTTTGTTGTCGTTTTCACCATTTCAACCTTTTGTAGTCAAGCCTGTTACGAACATTCAGGGTGTAGTGGTTCACTTTCATCCAGATTTTTTCTGTATCCATAAACATCAAAAAGAAGTGGCTTGTAACGGTGTGTTGTTCAATAATATTTATAGTTTGCCAATGGTTCGAGTTGAAGAAAAGGCGGCATCAAGTTTTGAAATGATAATTGATCAGATTAAGGATGAAATGAAAAAATCTGCGTTGGCACAGTATGAACTGATAGTTTCTTTCTTAAAGATTTTTTTGATTACGGCTTCTAGGTTAAAAACAGAACAACAGTCAGGGTCAAAAAAGGAAACTATAAATAACGAGGAACCCTTTATTTTTCAAAATTTAAAAAATTATATTGAAACGCATTTCAAAACAAAACATTCTGCGAGCGATTACGCCAATATGCTTGCCATAACACCAAAAGCCTTAACACGGCTAACCAAAACACACTTTAATAAAACCTTAACCGATTTAATCTCCGAACGAATTATTATCGAAGCCAAAAGAGAATTGTATTTAACAAATAAAACGGTAAAAGAAATTGCTTTTGAATTGGGGTATAATGATGAATATTATTTTAGCAGGTTTTTTAAAAAAAATGCTGAGGTCTCTCCACAGCAATACAGGGAAACAGTGGGGTTTAATAAGGCTGCAGCAAGTTAACCAGTGATTAATTTACTGTTATGAATAGAAGGTTTGTAGGTAATATTTTAATAATCACCTTTCTTATTTTACTAGGTTCAGGATTAATAATGTATTTTGAACCATTTAGTAAAAACATAGCTGGTTTACATACTTTTTTTGGTTTGCTGTTTATTTTAGTTATGGTTTGTCATGTTTTAAATAACAAAAAACCACTTTCAAACTATATTTCAGGAAAAGGACAATCAAAATTAAAAAAGTTTCAAAGTCTATTGGTTTTCTCATTTATACTAGTTTTGGCCTTCGGAGTGTTTTTTGAGTATCCAATTTTAAGAGATCTCTATAGTTTTGGAAATAAAATTAGAAACGAGAAACTGGGAAAAACCGAAACAGAGTTTGATTATCAAATTATTGAATTAGAAAAAGCGTTGGGTGACCTTCAATTCGAAATAGAATTGAAAAAGAGAATCGAATTTCAATATCCGTTGTTTGCCGTTTGGATAGAGGATTCTAAAGGGCATTATGTTGAAACCCTATACATTTCGCGTGTTATTTCATCGAGTCAATTTGATTTTGGAAATAAAGTTAATGGGGTTTGGCAACCGGATATTGTTAGACGTCCTGAGGCCCTGCCTTATTGGTCTCATAAAAGAGGTATAAAAGCAATAGACGGACTTTTTATGCCGTTATATAATGCGCAAGATCTGGACGCCGTTTCTGGTGCAACACCAACGGGTAATTTCATTATTAAATCTCAGGGCAACTTAAAAAACTTAAAAAACTTTAAGGTTTGTTTGGAGGTGAATCAGTCTTATGATTGGAATGAGTTTTACTCCAAGGATAGATTCCCTAACGATTCTGTTTATTCAGGTTCAGGTCAAGTAGGTCAACCATCACTCATTTATGAAACGGTAATCGCATCCAATAAACAGAATTCTAAAACCTATAAATTAATGAAGATTGTTGGGCATGGTCATCATTCTGGTAAAAATGGAAAATTATTTAAAGATTTATCCAAAATAACATCAGCAAAGGAGATAGTTGATAGAGTTATTATAAGCATTCAATAATTATTATTAATAGGCACTACTTAAACTTTAAAAACTTGTTATTGGTTTTGGTGTACATAATTTGAAAATTGAGTAATAAATACCGAAACATGGCATCTAGATAGAGTTGTATGATAATTTAAGCTCATTGGAAGTGATGTAATAATTTCAAGATTAGTCAACGGATATTGTAATTAGGTTTTTAAATTTTCTTTTATTCAAAAAATGTTTAATTTAGATAAAAATTTTCAATAACCAGAAAGCTTAAACTGCATACGTTTCTGCATACGAAAGTGCATGCGTTTTTAAAATAGAGCAGCTGGGAAGCCCCATAAACAGGGAGGTCAGGTTTTTGGGGTTCAAACTCATAACCCGAAGGTCACTGGTTCGAGTCCAGTTCCCGCTACAAAGCTTAAAGCTAATAAAACCAACGGATTGTGTTCTCACAATCCGTTTTTTTATGTCTTCAGTTTTTTACTTTTACAGAACGTACACGTTTTTGACTAAAGATACACTTTATGGAAAGGCGTAATAAAAATTGATGAAAAAATAATGTATAAAGTTCTTATTTCAACTAAAATGGTAAACCAACATCGAAACTTTATTTAATATTCAAGATTGCAGGAGTAATTGTGCACATAGTGGTTTAGATTTAGTTACCATAATTATCTCTGGTTTTATTATTTTATTTTGCGTTAAATTTTAACAACCAAAAATCCATAGCAGTACTTCTTTTTGTTAATATGAGTAGCGATATTAAAAACGAATATTTCTGCGATGGTTTAACATAAGAGGTTACTAATGCATTAGCTAAAATCAAACAACTTTCGGTTACTTCTCGTACATCTTTATTTTATTTTAAAAACCAAAAGTAACGGCAAAAGGGATAAGAGAGAAATTAAAGGTAGATACCTTTATAGAAGGGAGTGTAAGAATATCAAAAAAGAAAATGCAGATGTCCGAGTAAAGATAACAACTCTAATTTTAAAAATTCAATAGAATAATACCGGGACTTTAAGAAAAAGAACAGCTCACGCCTATTTTTTAATATTCGACGAATCCCGAATCACCAATTCCGCATCCATAATTATTTTGTTCAAACTTTGTTTTACAACGGGCAACTCGCTGTATTCCAAAAAGCGCTTGGCGGCCTGTTTTCCAATTTCGGCACTGTGTTGCTCTATGCTCGAAATACTTGGCGTTACCAAAGCAGTGAACGGTTCGTTGCCAAATCCTACCAAAGCCATATCTTCGGGAACTTTTAAATGGTTCTCATGAAGCACCTGCAAGGCACCCAACGCGGCGTTATCACTGGCGGCATAAACGGCATCTGGTCGATTTTTCAAATTTAGCAGTTGTTCCATCTTTTTACGTCCGTCTTCAAGGGTAAGTTTACACTCGATAAGTAGTTCGGTATCCAAGGGTAGTTCGTATTTTTTTAAGGCATCAATATATCCTTTAATTCGGTTGTTAAAAATACGAGTGTGTCTGTAACCACCAATATGGGCAATACGCTGGCAACCTTGCTCCACCAAATGCTCAACAATCATTTGGCTGCTGTTGTAATCGTTAATACCTATGTAATCAACATTCAAATCGTTTTCACCACGATCGAATAAAATAAGAGGAATGCCCTTCGATTTTATTTTTTCGTAATAATCCAGTTTAATGGTTTCGTTGGCCATCGAGGCGATTATGCCGTCCACTTGTGTAAACAATAAGGTGTCAATATTATTGCATTCCTTTTTATACGACTCGTTGGATTGCGTCATGATAATGCTGTACCCTTCTTTGTTCAGCACTTCTTCAATATTTTGGATAACCGAAGAGAAAAAATTACTGTTGGTTCGTGGCACAATCACACCTACCAATTTACTTTTTCCTTTGCGCAGGGCGCTAGCCAAATGGTTGGGCTGGTAGTTGAGGTTTTTGGCTACCTGCTTTACCGCCTGTTTGGTTTTTTCACTAATACGCGAGTCGTCGTGCAAGGCTTTTGAAACCGCAGCAGTAGAAATGTTTAGCACATTAGCAATATCTTTTATGGTGGTTTTCTTTTTGATATGTGATTTTTTTATATATTTGCTTAATCGATTAAGCAAATATAGTGCGATAATTTTTATAATCAAAACTTTAATAACATTAGTGTTGTAGCGGGTTTTGGTTGTTTTTTATAACCGTTGTTTAATCGTTTAACCAAATTTTAATTTTTAAAACTAAATACAATTCAAGAATGAAAAAAGTAGTCACTTTTGGGGAAATTATGCTGCGCTTGGCACCTCAAGGATTTTTAAGATTTTCGCAAGCCAACAGTTTTGACGTGGTTTACGGTGGAGGTGAGTCTAACGTCGCCGTTTCTTTGGCTAACTATGGTGTGCCTGTAGATTTTGTAACGCGTTTACCAAAAAATGACATTGGTGAATGTGCGATGATGGAAATGAGAAAGCGTGGTGTAAACGTTGACAAAATTGTTTGGGGTGGAGACCGTTTAGGGATTTACTTTTTAGAAACAGGTGCGGTATCAAGAGGTTCGAAAGTGGTTTACGATAGAGCACATTCTGCGATGTCTGAAATCAAACCAGGAATGATAGACTGGGATGCTATTTTTGAAGATGTTGAATGGTTCCACTGGACGGGTATTACGCCAGCTATTTCGCAAGGTGCTGCCGATGCTTGTTTAGAGGCCGTAAAAGCCGCGAGCGCAAAAGGTGTTACTATTTCAACCGATTTGAACTACCGTGCTAAGCTATGGAAATATTGTGACGATGCCCACAGAGAAGCAGTGATGACTGAATTGACTTCATATTGTGATGTGGTTTTAGGAAACGAGGAAGACGCAGAAATGCACTTCGGTATTAAGCCAGAAGGCATTAGCGTACAAACTGAAGGACACAACGTAAAAGCAGAAGCTTTCCTTTCGGTATGTAAGCAAATGATGGAAAAATTCCCAAGAGCCAAAAAAGTAATTACTACGTTAAGAGGTTCTATTTCAGCTTCTCATAACACTTGGGCTGGTGTATTGTACGATGGTGAAAAAATGTACGAAACCCGTCAGTACCAAATTACCGATATTGTTGATAGAGTAGGTGGTGGTGATTCATTTATGGGTGGATTGATCTACGGATTGTTAAAATACCCAGAAGACGACCAAAACGCATTGGATTTTGCTGTGGCAGCTTCTTGCTTAAAGCACACTATTAAAGGTGATGCCAACTTGGTAACCGTTGCCGAAGTAGAAAAACTTATGGGTGGTGATGCTTCAGGTCGTGTAGCGAGATAATTATAAAATGTTTAAACGTTTAATTGTTGATTTGAGTAATCAATTCAACGGTTAAACAAATAAACAAATAAACATTAAAAAAATGGCACAATTTTCAAGATTAGAAGTGGCACAAGCCATGAAAGACACGGGGATGATTCCTTTGTTTTTCAACAGCGATATAGAA
Organism: Tamlana crocina; assembly: GCA_040429635.1. NCBI lineage: Bacteria > Pseudomonadati > Bacteroidota > Flavobacteriia > Flavobacteriales > Flavobacteriaceae > Tamlana > Tamlana crocina. The sequence goes on from CP158972.1 coordinate 1,198,237, forward strand.
TTAAGTAAAAAAGTATTGAAGGCCTGTTACGATGGTGGTGCTCGTTTAATGGAGTTTACTGCCCGTGGCGATTTCGCTCACGAGGTTTTTGGCGAATTAACAAAATACGCCATTAAAGAACTTCCGGGAATGATTATGGGGGTAGGTTCTGTAACCGATGGAGCAGCAGCTTCATTGTACATGGCGCTTGGTGCGAACTTTATCGTAACCCCAGTGTTGCGCGAAGACATCGCCATTGCATGTAACCGTAAAAAAGTATTATGGTCTCCAGGCTGTGGTACTTTAACCGAAATCGCAAGAGCTGAAGAATTAGGTTGCGAAATCGTAAAACTGTTCCCTGGAGATATTTACGGTCCTCAGTTTGTAAAAGGGATTAAAGGCCCACAACCATGGACTAGCATTATGCCAACCGGTGGTGTGTCGCCAACCGAAGAGAACCTTAAAGGTTGGTTTGATGCCGGTGTAACATGTGTGGGTATGGGGTCTAAATTAATTTCAAAAGAAATTATTGCCAATAAGGATTATGCAAAATTAGAGCAGGATGTTAAGGATGCTTTAAGTATTGTAAAAAAGGTTAGAGGGTTTTAATACGATTGCTTCGTTAAAAACTTGTTAAACTTAAAAACCTTCACGGTATTCGTGAAGGTTTTCCTTTTTTTACTCCCTTTTATTTTGCTACATTTGGCACTTGACAAAAAATCAAAATAACCAAAAATGAAAATAATGAAATTTTTAAGTTTAGTAGCATTTGCTTTACTAATGGTATCGTGCAACGGTAAGAATGGAGTAACCAACAAACCTTTAGCAACAGAATTGGATTCTGTAAGCTATGCTATTGGATTGGATGTAGCCAACAATGTAAAAAGAAGTTTTGATGAATTTGATAACGATTTGTTTATCCAAGGATTTGTAAACGGATCCGATTCTACAGATATTCAAATTGATGCTGCCAAAGCACAAGGATTGATTAGAGCATACTTCCAGAAAAAGCAACAAGAAGAAATGGCTAAAAGGCAAGAAGAAGCTGAAAAAAGCAAAGCTGAAGGCGAAAAATTCTTAGCAGAAAACAAAGAAAAAGATGGTGTAAAAACTACCGAAAGCGGATTGCAATACATCGTTTTAAAAGAAGGAACGGGTGCGCAACCAACTACCGAGTCTAAAGTAAAAGTACACTACCACGGTACGTTGATAGATGGTACTGTGTTTGATAGCTCGGTAGATAGAGGAGAGCCTACAGAATTTGGTGTAACACAAGTGATTAAAGGATGGACCGAAGGTTTACAGTTAATGAAGGAAGGTGCTAAGTACAAATTTTTCATTCCAGGGAATTTGGCCTATGGTGTAAACCCTCCACCGGGAGAGATTAAGCCTAACTCGACATTAATTTTTGATGTTGAATTATTAGAGGTTAAGTAATAGAGCATTATTTATCGTAATAAACTAAAAGCAGAAAGAAGATCTTTCTGCTTTTTTTATTGTCCCATTGAGGGGACCTAGGGGTGTTATAAAAAGTAAACACAAACAGTAGAATAAAACGAGCTAAGGTTGTAAATTTGCATCAAAATAACATTGTAAATGAGTCATAAAGCAGGTTTTGTAAATATTATCGGAAATCCAAATGTGGGGAAATCCACCCTAATGAATGCCTTTGTGGGCGAAAAACTGTCCATTATCACTTCCAAAGCGCAAACCACGCGCCATCGTATTTTAGGTATTGTGAATGGAGACGATTTTCAGGTCGTGTTAAGTGATACCCCCGGAATTATAAAGCCCGCCTACGAGTTGCAGGAATCGATGATGGATTTTGTAAAATCGGCTTTTGAAGATGCCGATGTGCTGCTTTACATGGTCGAAATTGGCGAAAAGGAATTGAAGGACGAAGCCTTTTTCAAAAAAATTACCAACTCAAAAATTCCGGTGTTGCTGTTGCTCAACAAAATAGATCTGTCTAACCAAGAGCAATTGGAGGAGCAGGTGCAGCTTTGGGCAGAAAAAGTACCCAATGCTGAAATTTTTCCTATTTCAGCTTTAGAAGGATTCAATGTTAAGGAGGTATTCAACCGCATTATCGATTTGCTTCCCGAGTCGCCGCCGTTTTACCCCAAAGACCAACTGACCGATAAACCTGAGCGATTTTTCATCAATGAAACCATCCGCGAAAAAATTCTGCTGCATTATAAAAAGGAAATCCCTTATGCCGTTGAGGTAGAAACCGAAGAATTTTTAGAGGAAGAAAATATCATTCGGGTGCGTTCGGTGATTATGGTAGAGCGAGACACGCAAAAAGGGATCATTATTGGGCATAAAGGCAGTGCTTTAAAACGGGTAGGCGTTGAAGCGAGAAAAGATTTGGAAGCCTTTTTCGGAAAACAGATCCACATTGAAATATACGTAAAAGTGAATAAAAATTGGCGCAGTAACCAAAATCAACTTAAACGTTTTGGATATAATAATAGGTAATCGACATTATTGTGTTTTTGTTGAAATTCGTCAATTCGAGTGAATTTTTCGATTGAAATGAGAAAAATATGTATCGAGAATTGGAATCTTATAAACCAAGAAATTGCACCCCATCTATCGGGCATAATTTTTTAAGCCTCACTTTAATATTTTTAAAAGAAGTTTTAAACTTCAAAACCTAACGCTAACTTATTGCTTAAGTAACCTTTACTTAATGTACTTGCTCCATATTTGCAGCAGTCAAAAATTTGTTTTATCACATTTGAGTTAGTTAGTTTTAAAAGCTTTAGTTGAACCATTCTTCTTCTTTCAATTAAGGCTTTTTTTTGTGTCTAAAACCGAATACATAAAATCGTTTAAGGCTACCATGTCCTTTTTGCTGGATGCTTTTCCGATGCTAGCTGCAAAATAAAGACCAATCCAAACCACTACCATTAAAAACATCACGCTCAATTGAACGGTGTAGCTTTGTTTTAGCGACCAATTGCTGTAAGCCCAAATTCCGAATGCAACAAATACTATGGCTACTATAAAATGAAGGAACATAAAAAGCGTCCAAACCGTTGGGTTGGGGCCAAAAAGCCCGCGTACTAAACAAGAATCTTTGGTGGTTTCGTCAATTTCCAATTGCAACCGTGGCGACCAAAAATGCTGTTTTTCCTTCGGGAATTTTATAAAAATATGCTGGTCAACGCGGCTTATTATAAATTCCGATTGTGTTTTTTTTGCATTTTCAAAGTCGCTCAAAACCGAAGTTTGGTTTTGAGGTATTTCAAGTTTAAAGCGAGGCCTTAAAATAACGTCGTTGGATAAAGGCATGGGTTTAGTTGTTGGTATTCTAAATTACTATTTTTTATTGATATGCGATTTATTTATTATTTATCAAAAACGAAAAGGGCGTTAGTATATTTGCTATTTTTGCAAAAATTTTTAGGTTAGGGCTTCTTAAAGAACCTTTATCAGATTAAATAGTAATTATGGGCAATATCGTAGCAATAGTAGGAAGACCTAACGTGGGGAAATCCACTTTTTTTAACCGTTTAATCCAACGTAGGGAAGCTATTGTTGATGCCGTAAGTGGGGTAACACGCGATCGTCATTACGGAAAGACCGATTGGAACGGACGTGAGTTTTCATTAATCGATACGGGCGGTTACGTAATTGGTAGCGATGATATTTTTGAAGCTGAAATCGATAAGCAGGTAGAATTGGCCATTGATGAAGCTGATGCCATCATTTTTATGGTCGATGTAGAAACGGGAGTTACCGGAATGGACGAAGATGTGGCCAAATTACTCCGCAAAGTAAAAAAGCCTGTGTTTTTGGTGGTGAATAAGGTCGATAATGCTAAACGTGCCGAAGATGCCGTAGAATTTTATTCGCTGGGCTTGGGTGATTATTTTACCATTGCCAGTATAAACGGAAGTGGCACTGGCGATTTACTCGATGCTTTGGTGGAAGCTTTGCCCGAAAAGGAAGAAATTATAGAAGAAGAGTTACCTCGGTTCGCAGTGGTGGGGCGACCCAATGCGGGAAAATCATCGTTCATTAATGCTTTAATTGGTGAAGACCGATATATTGTTACCGATATTGCTGGTACTACCCGCGATGCTATCGATACTAAGTACAACCGTTTTGGATTTGAATTCAATTTGGTCGATACGGCTGGAATAAGAAGAAAATCGAAGGTAAAGGAAGATTTGGAATTTTATTCCGTGATGCGCAGTATCCGTGCCATCGAGCATGCCGATGTATGTTTGTTGGTACTCGATGCCAATAGAGGGTTCGACGGACAAGTGCAAAACATTTTCTGGTTGGCCGAACGCAACAGAAAAGGCATTGTGGTTTTGGTAAACAAATGGGATTTGGTGGAGAAAGACCATAAATCTATGAAAGAATACGAAAAAGCCATTAAAAAACAAATGGAGCCCTTTACCGATGTGCCCGTTGTCTTTATCTCGGCATTGACCAAACAGCGCATTTTTAAAGCTATTGAAACCGCGGTTGAAGTTTATAAAAACCGAACCAAAAAAATAAAGACCAGCAAGCTTAACGAGGTGTTGCTTCCTATTATTGAAAATTATCCGCCACCAGCTTATAAAGGCAAATTCGTTAAGATTAAATACATTATGCAACTGCCCACACCGCAACCGCAGTTCGCATTTTTCTGCAACCTGCCGCAGTATATAAAAGACCCGTACAAACGCTATCTGGAAAATAAGCTTCGGGAACATTTTGGTTTCCACGGGGTGCCTATTAGTGTTTATATGCGGAAAAAATAAGGGTTTACCTAAAAACATCCATTATTCACAGGTAACTTAAAGGCAGATTGATTATTTTTAGGACTACTAAACTAATTCAATTTATGAGCCAAATTATAACCTTTGGAGAGGTGCTTATGCGCCTGTCGCCATTTGGAAACAAGAAATTCATTCAAGCCAATACTTTAGAATTTTATTTCGGAGGGACTGAAGTCAACGTAGGGCTGTCCATTGCCCATTTTGGGGGCAAAGTAAAGCATATTACCGCTATTTCAGACGATTTTATTGGCGATACCGCCATTGCTCACCTCAATAAGTTCGATATGGATACGTCGGCTATCGTACGTTCCAACTGGCCACTTGGTGTATATTTTTTGGAAGTTGGTGCTGTAATGCGTCCCAGTTCCATTTCGTATAACCGCTCGCATTCGGCATTTTCTCAAATTGAACCCAGCATGGTCGATTGGGAAAAAGCCCTCCGCAAAGGCCATTGGTTCCATTGGACGGGTATTACTCCGGCCTTAACCCAAGGGGCGTTCGATACTTTAAAGGCAGGGTTAAAGCTGGCCAAAGAAAAGGGTATGCAGGTTTCGGCCGATCCCACGTACCGTAGTGGTTTATGGAAATATGGCGTTGAAGCCAAAGACGCACTTACGGAATTGTTGCATTGTTCTACCGTTTTTATTGGGGGAGTCAACGAAATAAACGAAGTTTTGGGTACAGATTACGGCTATACCAACGAAGAATTTATTGAGGCTAGTAAAAAGCTTATGGAAGCTTTCCCAACTATCAATAAAGTATTCGATAAAATAAGGACTTCCATTAACGCGTCATGGCATAAAATAAGGGCGAGAATGTGGAACGGCACAGAGTTTCGTGAAACACAAGATTTTGAAATCACCCATATTGTAGACAGAATCGGTACAGGTGATGCCTTTGCTGCTGGACTCATTTACGGACTTCAGCATTACGACGATTTTAAATCGATGCAGTTTGCCAGTGCCGCTTGCGCATTAAAGCATACCTATGCCGGCGATGTTAACTACGCTACTACCGACGAGGTACAGCGTATTTTAGATGGTAACGTTACCGGGAGGTTTAATAGGTAGGATTCCCTCCTTGAGGAGGGTTAGGGAGGTGTTTTTTTGGGGTAGTTTTGTGCTTGTTTATATAAAAACTTTAGATATTTAAAAAAATCGTGTCACCCTGAATTTATTTCAGGGTCTTGTGCGAGGAAAACCAAATCTTTAATAGAATGAGATGTCGAAACAAGTTCGGCATGACAAAACTTAGAGGTCGAGCGGACAATATCAAACAAGTGCTACCACCCCCCAGAAGCACCACCGCCACCAAAGCCGCCACCACCAAAACCACCGCCAAAGCCTCCGCCTCCGGAAGACCAACCACCACCACCAGAGCTACCGCCCCAACCCGATGAGCCACGACGGTAACTGCCGCGCCCCATATTGCTTAAAATAATGGCTTCGAGCAAATCTTGCCCAGCCGAACGGTGCCCGCGGTTTCCACCACCGCCACGTCGGTTTTTGGAAATGGAAATAAGGATGACAATAAATATAAAAATGAATATGATGACCATCCCAGGCGGAATCCCATTTCGGTTATTAGTTGGGCGAGTGCCTTTGTATTCACCGTTTAAAACCTCAAAAATGGCATCGGCACCACGGTTCAATCCGCCGTAATAATCCCCTTTTTTGAAGTACGGAATAATGTCGCGTTCAATAATGCGTTTTGATAGCGCATCGGTGAGTAAATGTTCAATGCCGTAGCCAGTGTTTATGGCAATTCGTCGGTCGTTTCGTGCCAATAAAATTAAAATGCCGTTGTCTTCCTTAGCTTGGCCGATGCCCCATTCCTGTCCCCATTGGGCGCCTAAAAAATTAATGTTTTCACCTTCGGTGGAATGGATTATGGCTACCACGATTTGGGTGGACGTGGTGTCGGAATATTTTACAAGTTTACGCTCTAAACTGGATTTCTCAAAGGAAGATAACAGATTGGTATAATCGTAAACACTGGTTTGAAACTTAGGCTTTTCAGGAATATCAAATTGTGCATACGAAAAACTACAGAATACCAATCCAACAAGAAGGGAAAGTATAAACTTAAAATAATTTTTGCTATGCGACTGAATACTGAAAACCGAATGCTGCATTTATCCTTTTGAAATATCGTTGGGGAGTTCGTTAATATCTGTGGCTTTGTACGGAAAGTGTGTTTTAAGCTGTTCGCCCGCTTTTAAAATGCCATCTATCAAACCTTGTTTAAAATGCCCTTTTTTAAAGTGCGATTGAATGGTGTTTTTTGTGCTTTCCCAAAAATCGCTAGCCACAACTTTGTTAATGCCTTCGTCTCCGTAAATCACAAAGTGTTTATCGTCAACCGCCACATAAATCAACACCCCGTTTTTCCGTTGGGTGTTACCCATTTTAAGCATGTGGAATACTTCCAAAGCCCGATGTGTAGCATCGCCATTATCGGTTTTTTCAATGTGTACGCGTATTTCGCCAGATGTGTTTAACTCGGCCACCCGAATGGCTTCAACAATATCCTGTTCGTCGTCGGGAGTTAAAAAATCTTCAATGTTAGACATTTAAAATTCTACTTTAGGGGCGTTTTCGCTTCCGGGAGCACTTTTAAAACGAGCCATTTCTTCAAAACCGAATAAGCCTGCTAGTAAATTCCCTGGGAATTTCGAGGTATGGATATCGTATGTATTTACAGCTTCATTAAAGCGGTTGCGCTCCACATTGATTCTGTTTTCGGTACCTTCCAATTGCGATTGCAGTTCTTGGAAACTTCTGTCGGCTTTTAAATCGGGGTAGCGTTCAACGGTTACAAGTAATTTGGATAAAGCACCGCTCAACCCTTGTTGCGCCTGTTGGAATTGAGCTATATTTTCGGGCGTTAAGTTTGAAGCATCGATAGTGGTTTTTGTGGCTTCCGAACGGGCTTTTATAACACCCTCAAGCGTTTCTTTTTCGTGAGCCGCATAACCTTTTACGGTATTTACCAAGTTGGGGATTAAATCTGTACGGCGTTGGTAAGCGCTCTCAACATTGCTCCAAGCGGTTTTGGCGTTGGCTTCATATGCAACTGCCGTGTTATTGAAATTGTAGGCGAAAATCCCACCGAAAATAGCAATGACAATTAAGCCTATAATGACAATTGCGCCGCACCCTAATCCGGCAATTACTCCTTTTTTCATAATTATTTAAAGTTTTAAAGGTTGTTAGTAAGACACGTATTTTTACAAAAAGTTACGATTCGAAGTATGTTTTTTTTAATTGAAAATTAAAGGTGCTCCTTGATTTTCAGCAGTTGACTTTTTATGTCTTCCAATTTACTAATGATTTCAAAATTACTCAGAGCCTGTTTCTTTTCTTCCTTTAAATGGGTTTTTGCGCCTTCTAAAGTAAAGCCACGTTCTTTTACCAAATGGTAGATGAACTTTAGGTTTTTTATATCTTCGGGTGTAAACTTTCGGTTGCCTTTAGCGTTTTTTTTAGGCTTGAGCACATCGAACTCCTTTTCCCAAAAACGAATGAGTGAGGTGTTAACACCAAATGCTTTGGCTACTTCGCCAATGCTGTAATATCGCTTTTCAGGTAGGTCTATGTACATTAGTCTAATGATTGGTTTTCTAATGAAGCATGCTCCAATAGTTCGTTAAATTCTTCCGCCGTTAAACTGCCATAATAGAAGTTTATGGGGTTGATGCGTTCACCGTCCTTGAAAATTTCATAATGTAAATGCGGTGCTTGAGATCTTCCGGTGCTACCCACAAAACCAATTAAATCCCCACGTTTTACCTTTTGGTTTCTTCTTACGTTGTATTTGTAAAGGTGTGCATATAGGCTAACATAACCGTAACCGTGGTCTATTCTAATGTGTTTTCCGTAGCCCGAAGAATTACTGTCGGCACGAGCCACAACGCCATCGCCGCTGGCATAAATTGGGGTGCCGCGCGGTGCGGTAAAATCCATGCCCCAGTGCATTTTTCTAACTTTGGTAAAGGGATCTGATCGCATACCAAAACCCGAGGCCATTCGGGTTAAATCTTCATTGCTAACGGGTTGAATGGCGGGAATGGCTGCTAAAAGTTTTTCTTTTTCTTCGGCTAAAATGGCAATTTCATCCAAAGATTTCGATTGTACCACAATTTGTTTCTGTAGCACATCCAATCGCTTATTGCTTTCAATAATCAGTTTAGAATTATCGAAGCCTTCCAAACTTTTGTAGCGGTTAATACCGCCGAATCCAGCTTTACGCTGTTCCTCCGGAATGGGATTAGCCTCAAAATACACCCGATAAATATTATTGTCTCTTTCGGCAATATTGGCCAAAACGGTTTCGGCTTGGTCTATCTTTTTGTTCAATAGTTCATATTGTAATTTCATATTTTCCAATTCGCGTGTTAGGGCACGCTCTTTGGGCGACGAAATGTACTGGCTGGCAATGAAAATAAAGATGAAGGCAAAAAATCCAGAAGACAGGATAAATAAAGAGGCGTACTTAAAAGTAGTTCTTTTTTTACGCTCAATCTTTCGGTACGAAAGCGATTCTGGATCGTAGTAATATTTTACCTTACTCATTTCTTAAATTATACTATTTTTGCGCTTTATAAACTTTAGTTGCAAAGTGCAAATTTTGTAAAAACGAACGAACCAATAAAATATTATAATAAAATTTGGTTTGGTTGCTCTAAAATTAGGAAGAGTAAAGATAAAAATTGTTTCGCAATTAAAGCCCAATAACAGCAAAAGAGAATATTTTATACATGAAATCTCAAGACATAAGATCTAAGTTTTTAAGTTTTTTTGAAGATAAAAAGCACAGTATTGTTCCGTCGGCCCCTATGGTGTTGAAAAACGACCCCACGTTAATGTTTGTAAATGCGGGGATGGTGCCGTTCAAGGAATATTTTTTGGGTAACGCCACACCAAAAAGTACCCGTGTAACCGATACCCAAAAATGCCTTCGTGTTTCAGGAAAGCATAACGATTTAGACGAGGTGGGTTACGATACCTATCACCACACCCTTTTTGAGATGCTGGGAAACTGGAGTTTTGGCGATTACTTTAAAAAGGAAGCCATTGCCTGGTCTTGGGAACTGCTTACCGAAGTATTCGGTATCGATAAAGATATATTGTACGTTACCGTTTTTGAAGGTAGTGAGGAAGATGGTTTGGATATGGACACTGAGGCTTACGACCTTTGGAAGCAGCACATTCCTGAAGACCGTATTTTAAAAGGAAACAAAAAGGATAATTTTTGGGAAATGGGTGACCAAGGGCCATGCGGACCCTGTAGCGAAATACACGTTGATATCCGGTCTGCGGAAGAAAAAGCCAAAATATCTGGAAAGGATTTGGTAAACCAAGACCATCCGCAGGTAGTGGAAATCTGGAATTTAGTTTTTATTCAATTCAACCGAAAAGCTAACGGAAGCCTTGAAACTTTACCTAGTAAACATATCGATACCGGAATGGGCTTCGAGCGTTTGTGTATGGTGCTTCAAGGGGTGCAATCTAACTACGATACCGATGTGTTTACGCCGCTTATTCGCGAGATTGAAACCATTACCAATAAAAAATACGGGCAGGATAAAATGGCCGATGTAGCCATTCGTGTTATTTCTGATCACGTTCGTGCCGTAGCCTTCTCGATTGCAGACGGGCAGTTGCCAAGCAGCACTGGTGCGGGTTATGTTATCCGAAGAATTTTGCGTCGTGCCGTGCGTTACGGTTTCACATTTTTAGATAAAAAAGAACCGTTCATTTACCGCTTGGTAGATGTGCTTAGCGAAAAAATGGGTCAGGCGTTTTCTGAAATAAAAACCCAAAAAACATTGGTTGAAAACGTAATAAAGGAAGAAGAACAATCCTTTTTACGAACTTTAGATCAAGGTTTGGTGTTGTTGAATAGAATTGTGGAAGAAACGAAAGGCGATACCGTTTCGGGCGAAAAAGCTTTCGAACTTTATGATACTTACGGGTTCCCGATTGATTTAACGGGGTTGATTCTTTCAGAAAAAGGATTGAAACTGGACGAAAAAGGCTTCAATGAAGAGCTGCAAAAGCAAAAAGAGCGTTCGCGAGCAGCCAGTGAAGTGAACGCCGACGATTGGGTGATTGTAAAGGAAGATGCCGAAACCGAATTTGTGGGTTACGATACACTCGAAACCAATGTAAAGGTTACTCGCTACCGCAAAGTCAGCACCAAGAAAGAAGGCGATATGTACCAGCTGGTGTTCAATATTACGCCGTTTTATCCCGAAGGAGGTGGTCAAGTGGGCGATAAGGGCTATTTGGAAGATGCCCATGGCGATGTGGTTTATATCCTCGATACCAAAAAGGAGAATAACCTAATCATTCATTTTGCCAAAAATTTACCCGCACATATCAATGAGTCGTTTAAGGCTGTAGTAGATTCAACGCACAGAACGCTAACCGAAAGTAACCACACCGCCACCCACTTATTGCACCAGGCTTTAAGGGAAGTTTTGGGTAGCCACGTTGAGCAAAAGGGTAGTGCCGTAAATGCCGATTATTTACGTTTCGATTTTTCGCATTTTTCAAAATTAACACCAGAGGAATTACAGGAGGTTGAAGATTTTGTAAACAGAAGAATTGAAGGCAAATTGCCTTTGGAAGAAAAGCGCAATACCCCTAAAGAAGAAGCTATTGCTGATGGTGCAATGAGTTTGTTCGGAGAAAAATATGGTGATACCGTGCGTTCGGTACGTTTCGGGAAATCCATCGAACTTTGTGGTGGTACACATGTAAAAAACACGGGCGATATTTGGCATTTTAAAATTGTTTCAGAAGGTGCAGTTGCAGCAGGAATCCGTCGTATTGAGGCCATTACCAACCAAGCCACAAAGAACTATTATTTTGAAAATAATCAGGCTTTTATTGAAATGAAAGCGTTATTAAACAACGCCAAAGAACCTGTAAAAGCGCTTACCAGTTTGCAGGAAGAAAACAATGCGCTTAAAAAGCAAGTTGAAGCCCTGTTAAAGGATAAGGCCAAAAACATAAAAAGCGAACTGAAAAACGAACTGCAGGAAGTTAATGGCGTTCAGTTTTTAGCTAAAAAATTAGATCTGGATGCTGGCGGACTGAAAGATGTAGCATTCGAATTAGGGGGAGAACAAAACAATTTATTTTTGCTTTTGGCGACCGAGCAAAATGGAAAAGCCTTATTATCGTGCTACATTTCGAAGGAACTGGTAGCCGAAAAAGGATTGAACGCTGGCCAAGTGGTACGTGAGTTGGGTAAATTTATTCAAGGCGGTGGCGGCGGACAACCGTTTTTTGCCACTGCAGGTGGTAAAAACCCAGCTGGGATTGACCAAGCTTTGAAAGAAGCCGGCGAAATGATTAAGGCGGTTTAAGAATATTTTATTTGAAATATAAAAAAGTTACTGAGGCATGGTTCATTCAACAACTCAGTAACTTTTTTTGTTTCTGAATTGTAGTTTCGGGATACTTTGTAATTTTGAAAAATGAAACTCCAAACGCAAATACCATTAAAAAAGCAATCTGAAAATCTAATAGATTACCACTCTACTGTGGTGCTGTTAGGTTCGTGTTTTTCAGATAATATTGGGGCAAAGCTGGATTACTTCAAATTTAATAATCTTCAAAATCCGTTTGGGGTTTTGTTTCAGCCCAAAGCGATTGAAAGTTTAGTGGACAGGGCTTTAAATGAAAAAACATTTTCGGAAAAGGATGTGCTTTTTCAAAATGAACAATGGAATTGCTTTGAAGCGCATTCGAAGTTAAGTTCGGTTACAAAAGAAGCGTTGTTGGAAAATTTGAATCGAGCATTAAAATCGACTCGCCAACACCTCCTCGAAGCATCACATATTATCATGACTTTGGGTACGGCTTGGGTGTATCGGTTTTTGGAAAACGGTATGCTTGTTGCCAATTGCCATAAAGTTCCTCAAAAACAGTTTAAAAAAGAGTTGCTGTCTGTCGAAGATATTTCAACTTCACTAAATAATATTTCAGCATCCATTAAAAAGGTAAACCCGAAAGCAACCATTATTTTTACGGTTTCCCCCATACGTCATTTAAAGGATGGTTTTATTGAAAACACCCAAAGCAAAGCGCATTTAGTTTCGGCTATTCATAAAGTAAAGGATAGCGGACTATACTTTCCGTCGTATGAAATAATGATGGACGAGCTGCGCGATTATCGCTTTTACGAAGCCGATATGGTACACCCCAATGCGACGGCAATCGATTATATTTGGGAGCGTTTCAAAACCGTTTGGGTAGCTTCTGAAGCCTTAAAAACTATGGGTGAAGTAGAGGTCATTCAAAAAGGACTTCAGCATAAACCGTTCAATCCAAATTCCAAAGCGCATCTTGAATTTCTTCAAAAGTTGGAAATTAAAAAAGGAGAGGTCTGTAAAGCATTTCCACATATTAATTTTTAGTACGCTTATTTCTGGGATAGCCTAAATCTGCAACCGTAAATCAAAATATACGTAATTCATCGTATTGATTGCCCTTGTTTAAAATTTCAATTTTGTTGGACTATTAACCAATAAAATAATCAACAATGAGAAATTTAAAACAAATTGTGTTATTCGTAACACTGGGAGGATTCTTAACCTTTAATTCCTGTTCGTCGAGCGACGACGGTGGCGATGGTGGAAATGCACCCGGAGGAACTTTAGTCGCAAAAGTAAACGGCACAGCTTACCAATCTTTAGAAATTTCGTCGCAAGCCACGGTGGCCAATAATGGCAACAACCTAATAATCATTGCTACAAATAGTGATGGTAACGCGTTTATGATGAGCGTTTTTGGTTACGAGGGCGCTGGCAAAACCTATGAGTTTGATGGCGCTTCATTAGGTGTTTTCAATACGGCTTCGTATTCAGAAACCGATGTTAACCTAAGCAACCCAACAGCTTCTACTACCGAAATTTGGCAAGCGCCTTTTGCAGATGCCGTTGCGGGTTCGGTATCCATTTCGGAAGAAACCGAAACCAATATAAAAGGTACATTTTCTTTCGAATGTAAAAATGTAAACGGCGATGGTTCTGTAAAAACCATTTCAGAAGGTTCTTTTAACCTAAAGAAGACCGTAGAGTAATAACTATGGGCCTTCCTGACGAAGGAGGGTTATTTTTCAATTTCAAAAATTTTCAACAATGAGACATTTCAAATTACATATAACGCTAATGGCCATATTGCTTATGGTAAATTCAGTCAAAGCTCAAAAAATAGATACTCCTGAAAACACTTATGATTTAGGAGCGAGTATTAATCAAATGACACTAACGGTAGCCGGTACTTTGGTGGTAGCAACAAACGATGGTTTGGTGGGTATAAAACCAGACACCAACGAATTATTATTCAATTTTACGGACTACGGAAAAGTAAAACCAGAGGAGTTAAATTTCGTGCCCATGTCGCCTTACGTGATGGTGGGACAAACCGGATTTGCAAACTTATCGGCCAAAAAGGCGGTGATTGACCACATTTCAGGGAAAGTACTTTTCACCACTGAATCCAAAGGATGGAAAAATGTTTTTACCTGCGATGTTATGATGCCACAAAACAAATTGGTGGTTAGTGGTTTTCAAAAAGGCGGTGGAAAAGCCGAAAGCGTGACGCCTAAAGTTGGTGTTTACGATTTAGCTACCGGGAGTTTAGATTATGAGTTTTTCTTGATAGAACCCGGCAAAGTAAGTATGAAATATTTTGCGGTTACCGGTACGCCAATGCTTTTAAAGGACAAATTATTAATACCGACTTCGCAGGGTATTATAGCAAAATCTAAAACGGGTGAAACCCTTTGGGAAAACAAAGTGAAAAACGTAAACTGGATGACCAGTAATGAAAGCGAAACCGATATTTATGCTTTTGAAGCCACAGTCAACGGAAAAAATACCAGAATTTACAAATTGGATGGGAACGGAAACGAGGTTTGGAAAGAAGAACGTAAAGTAAAAGGAAACGTTACCAATTTTGAGATTTTACCACAAGGTTTGGCTGTTGTGAGCGATGTTGCTGGTGGTAGCGGTGCATTGGGCGCAAAAGCAGAATCGAAAATCACAATGTTCAGTGCGGCCACTGGAGACGACCTTTGGGAAAAAGCACCAAAAACAAAAGGCTATGTGCAGCATTTTTATGTTCAGGATGATGGTATTTTGTTCGGTATTTACAGCGGCGGGATCAATAAAATTTCTTTTGATGGGAATACTTTGTTCAAAAAGCCTCTTAAAACCGGAGAAAACATTATGCTCATGGCAGAAACACCACAAGGCTTAATTTATATCACTAGTGAAGATGCCAATATTGTGGATTTAAAAACAGGTGAGCCCATTTGGAATAAGCCTTTAAAGTATAAAAGGGCCGTCTCGGTAGCCTCTGCTTTTGATGAAAAAAACAACCGTTATTTAATTGCAGCCGATGGTAAAATTATGGCTATTGATGCTAATTCAGGTAACGTAAGTGATTTTGCAAAATGCAATTTTGATGAAAAGGAAGACCCAAATACTATGCAAATTAGAGATGGCGGCGTGTTTTTATCATCAGACCAAAATATGACTTTAGTAGATTTTGATGGAAAGGAAAGCTATCATGCGTATTATAAATCACCAGGAAGAAGCACCTTTGGTAAAATTGTAGGTGGGGCGTTGGCCGTAGCTTCCACGGCCATGACCGTGGCCATGAGTGCTAAGGCAGGAGCCAACCGAAGCGCATTTGGAAGTATTAACGACCTAGATAGTTACAACGAAACTGGTAAACAAGCAAAACGTGCAGCAGATATGTTTGCGGGAATTGCAAGTGCCTCGTTCGATTATTTGTCCACCAGATTTAGAGCGACAGCTGCAACAGAAAATGCTCAGTTTATTTTAACGAATTTAGATGGCGGTGCAGGTCTTGTAAAAGTGGATAAAGATTCTGGTAAAATAGAAAAGGAGATTATGCTAAAAGATAAAAAACCAGAATATGAAGTGGATGAGCTTGGTGGGTATTTGTTTTATAAATCAGACGACAAGACCATTGTGTCGTATAACCTAAAAAGTTAAATCTTGTTGTTGAGATTTTTTTATGGATTAAGTGTGGTATTAAAAATTACTGCGCTTAATCTTTTTTTGGTAACGTTTTATCGATTTTTTAACTAAGGTTCAACATATTAAGCTAAATTTAATATGCTATTAATCAGTTCATATCAAAAGGCACCAATTTTTCAATATGTTAAAACATTTGAGGATTGGTGTTTTTTCGTCTATACCATTGGAGGGACTAATGTTTACAAATTATAGGTATGGCGATCGATTTTTTAAGCATGGCGATTTTAATACTGCTGTTGAGCTTGGCAATTTATACTTTAAAAGTGTATTTTAACACCAAAAGAATAAAAGGTGAGTGGCTTAAAAGTCAATCAGATTTGCAAAAACAAATTGTGGTAGAAAATCAGAAAAACAAATGGAATACAGAAAAATTAACTTTGGTCGATAACTTACATGAATCACTTTTTAAAAATCTTTTTTACATAACCAGACAAATACTTTTAATGCAAAAAATGATTGTTGATAGTAAAAACTAACCCTAAATAATGCAAAAAAGTACGCTCTCAATTTTAATGCTATTAGTTGGTTTTATTGGTTTTTCCCAAAACTTCAAACAGCTGATAGAAACTTCAAAAATAAATCTATCTAAAGAAAATAGCACGGCAGTAAAAGCAAAACTTACTGCAGATTTAGCGTGGTACTATTGCTATGTAAATGTGGATTCGGCGTTGGTTTATGGCGAAAAATCCTTGGGTTTTTCAAAACAAGCAAAAAACGATACGCTAGTTGGTCAATCATTAAACGATTTAAGTACGGTACATTTTGTTAGGGGCAATTACCCAACAGCTATCAATTATGCAAGAAAAAGTCTGGTTTATAGAAAAAAGTTGAAAGACACTTCGGGGATAGCAAGCCTTTATAACAAAATGGGGAACAACTTTAATAAAACAAATGTTTTAGATAGCACCATTTATTATTATTTAAAAGCCCGTGATTATTACTATAAAGTTAACGATTCGTTCAGTTCGGTAAAAATTGAATCGAATATTGCGGCCACTTATTATTTGTCCGGCAATCATAAAAAGGCTCTGGAATATCTAAACCCCAGTATTCTTTATTTTCAGAATAAAGATTTAAAGCGGGAGCTTTCCAATTCCTATATTACCAAAGGCAATATTTTGCTGTCGAAGAACGATACTTTGGTCGCCATCGATGCCTATAAACAAGCGGCAAAACATGCTGAGGAAAGTAAAAATTATGTGGGTTGGGCTTCGGCGTTGAACAATTTAAGCACTATTTATAACGGCCTAAATAACATTGAAGAAAGTACCAACTATATAAAAAAGGCTATCGAAATTCGGGAATCGATTGGTGCTTTGGGCGATTTGGAAAGTGCAAAACTCACCTTGGCTATTAATAATTTTAGCTTGGGAAATATAAAGGAATCTAAAGAAGGATTGCTCAAAATAAAATCGCATTTCATTAAAACCAATGCTAATGAAAAGTTACAAAACCTGTATGAAACTTTGATGCTGATTTATGCGGTTGAAAACAACAGGGACAGTTTAAACTTCTATTCAAAACAGTATAAACTGGCTCTTAACAGTAATCTTAGTGAAAGTAATTTAAAATATAGCCAAGAAATAGAAGCCAAATACGAAACCGAGAAAAAGGAAAACGAAATTCTGGCACAAAAGGCAACCATTACTGAAAACAAACTCAACATCAACAGAAAAAACACGCAATTAATAGGTTTGGTGGTTTTGGCCGTGGTGTTGTCGTTATTGGGATATTTGTTGTTCAAACAGCAAAAATTAAAAAACGAACAGTTAAAAAAAGAAAGTCAGCTGAAGGAAGCACTGGTAAAAATAGAAACGCAAAACAAACTTCAGGAACAGCGATTAAGAATTTCAAGGGATTTGCACGATAATATTGGGGCGCAGCTCACCTTTATCATTTCATCTATCGAAAATTTACAGTATGGTTTTAAGATAACCAATGAAAAACTCACCGATAAACTTTTGGGCATTAGCAATTTTACGAAAGAAACCATTTCAGAATTGCGCGACACCATTTGGGCGATGAATAAAAATGCCATTTCGTTAGAAGATTTGCAATCGCGTATTTCAAACTTTATCGATAAAGCCAAGTTGTCTTCCAGCGGAATTCAATTTGAATTTAATATGGAGGGAGACATTAATAAGGATGTGAAATTCAATTCAGTTCGGGGTATGAATATTTATAGAATAATTCAGGAAGCCGTCAACAACGCCCTGAAATATGCAGATGCTACGGTAATTGCGGTAAATGTGAAGCATAAGGGCTCAAAACTACAATTTACGGTAACCGATAATGGTAAAGGTTTCGATAAAGAAAGCGCTCAATCTGGCAACGGATTGAACAATATGAAAAAACGTGCCGATGAAATTGATGCCCATTTTGAAATAGAAAGCAAACCCGGCAATGGAAGCGTAGTAACCTTGGTTTGTTAAAAATAAATACAATGAAAATAAAAATAGCCATAGCCGACGATAACAGCTTTTTAATAAACATGGTGGCAGAAAAGCTATCGTTTTTTGATGATTTGGATTTCAAATTTTCGGCAATGAACGGCGCCGATTTGCTTGAGAAGTTGGAAGGCAACCATAATATCGATGTGGTACTTATGGATATAGAAATGCCAATTTTAAATGGTATTGAAGCTACTGAGAAGATAAAACAGAGATATCCGCATATAAAAATAATTATGCTCACGGTTTTTGATAACGACGAGAATATTTTCAATGCGATAAAAGCTGGGGCCGATGGTTACTTACTAAAAGAAGTCAACGCTAAAGACTTACATACCGGTATATTGGAAACCTTAAATGGTGGTGCTGCCATGAACCCGTCCATTGCCTTAAAAACCCTAAAGCTGTTAAGGAATCCAATTAATTTAAACAATGTTTCAAAGGAAGGCGATATCAAATTAACGGCAAGGGAAGTAGAAGTGCTAGAGCAATTAAGTAAAGGGTTGAGCTATGGCTTAATAGCCGATAATCTTATTCTTTCGGTGGGCACAGTGCGAAAACACATTGAAAATATTTATAAAAAACTGCAAGTACATAACAAGTTGGAAGCTGTGCAAAAAGCTCAAAAAAATAACTTGATTTAATGATTGCTTAATCACATGTTAATATGGCTGTTGGGTATTTGTTTTAATTTTGAACTGTACAGAAAAAAGTTAATTTTTACATTAGTTAGACTTCTTACGTCGAAGGAAACTAATGTTTTTTTTTGTTTTAAATCTAATATAATTGGGCATACAAATTTTGAATTTGTAAATTTTAAAACTACAATCTGTTCTTTAAGCCAATCCAGCCGCCGCCGTTAGTGGCTTTTATGTTGTTGAGGTTTAAAAATTTGGCCGCTTTTGCCGCCCTAATGCCACTTTCGCAACAAACAATAACAGGTTTATTCAGGCGTTTTATTTCGTCAACTTTATCGGTGAGATTGTCCAATGGCACGTGTATGGCCTCTTCAATATGTCCGTCGTCCCATTCTTTTTGGCTCCTTACATCCAAAATAACCGCGCCTTGCTCTAAATACTGCTGCACGTGTCTTTTTTTTGCGCCAAAAATAAAATCTAAAAATCCCATAAATTACGTTTTTTTAAAGTTACCCAAATAATATTAGAATATGAAATTTGTATCTTTCAACCTTTAATTCGTTGCTTATAAACATGGAAAATCCTTACGTTACTTTAACCGTTAAAAATCAGGTGGGCTATATTGAATTTTTTCATCCCAACCGAAATTCTATGCCCAGTGAAATTCTAAATGAACTTCAGAAAACCATAGTAAAGGCAGGTAACGACGATAAAATAAAAGTGATTGTTTTAAAAAGTGGGGGCAACCGAACCTTTTGTGCAGGAGCCAGTTTTAACGAATTAATAGCCATCGAAGAAGCTGAAACAGGTAAACAGTTTTTTATGGGATTTGCGAAGGTGATTAATGCTATGCGCAATTGCCCCAAATTGATTGTTGGTCGTGTGCAGGGTAAAACAGTTGGCGGTGGGGTAGGTTTGGCCGCTTCAACCGATTATTGTTTGGCCACAAAATATGCGTCCATTAAGTTAAGCGAATTAAGCATTGGCATTGGCCCGTTTGTAATCGAGCCGGCGGTGTCCAGAAAAATGGGCGCAACAGCTATGTCGCAAATGACGATTAATGCCGAAACGTTTTTTTCTGCGGAATATGGAAAAGAAAAAGGACTTTTTGCTGAAGTGTTTGAAACCACGGAAGAGTTGGACGAAGCCGTAAAAAGTCTCGCTGAAAAATTGGCGGGTTACAACCCAGAAGCACTAAAGGAGATGAAAACCGTTTTTTGGAAAAACACTGCGCATTGGGAGGAACTTTTGCCCGAGCGTGCCGAAATTAGCGGCCGATTGGTGCTGAGTAAATTCACCAAAAAGACTTTAAAACGGTTTAGGTAGCAGTTGAAAAACAAAATCTGGATTGAAGTGAGATTCTGAAACAAGTTCAGAATGACGAAACATCTTGCTTTTTTTGAATAATACCCAGCCCGTCATCAATTAAATGGCCTACTTCGGGGCGGTTCTGTTTAATGGTTTCCAAATGTTTTAAAATGCTGCCACACAAGTTTTTTTCGTTTCCAACGAAAGCCAATTCATAAAGTTCAACGGGCAGAAGCCAGTCGTTGGGGTGTTTTTCAATGAGTTGTTCCAACACTTTTGTTCTTGAAATGGTTTGGCTTTTTTCTTCCCTAAAATCCCTCACCTGTTGATATAGACTTTCGAGAGCCATACGCTCTTTCGATTTTTTTACGTGAATGGTTTCCGATGTAGGTTTGTGCGTTATCAAATCGAAACTGTGGTAATCTGCCGGTCCAGAAAAAGCTGAAACGATATCCTTGCCAACGGCCATATCGTAAATGCCCCATTTGGGTTTAAATAGTAATTTGTCATTATGTTTAACGGTGCAGTTTTTAAAACTGATGAGTATGATTTTACCTTGAAGATTGCGCTTTCCAGTAATGATTTCACCCGAGACAGTAATGCCGCCTTCAAATTCGAGAGTTACCGTTTTTTCTTCGTAAATATCATAAGCGTTCAAGTCTCTGGGACTCATGTCTTCAATGGCCAAGTTGATGCCCTTTAGTTTACCAACAGGCAGCCCGAAACCTTTTTTGTGAGTGTTGGTGCCGTGCCCCACCAATTCTTTTTCACGATAGGCCAATGCCGTTGGGCCTTCGGTTTGTAAATAAATGGGCTGGTTTTCGTGTTCGATAACTTCTGTGAACTTGCCCGAAATTTGCAATCCTGTACTCAATTCTATTGTGCCCAAAGCACCAGAGGCAATGAGTTTGTTAACACCTGAAAGTCCACCTTTTCTCAGTGCCATGGTATTGGCAAATTCTTCCAAAACCAAACTCAAATGTGCGAAATCTGGAGTGACGAACAGTTGCGGCTGGGGTTTGGTAATATCAAAATCTTGATAGGCGGCATCAATGGTGTAAGGCCTTTTTTTAACTTCGTTGGTAAGGCACCAGGCACTTTCACCAATAGAGGAAAGTAGCCCAGCACCATAAATTTTAGGGTTTTCAATCGTACCGATTAAGCCGTATTCTACCGTCCACCAATGTAAATTCCGTATCAGTGCCATTTCACTGGGTTCGCCCATATTTTTTTGAAGCTCTTCCACTTTCTTTTCCGCGGAAGCGATATCATTGGCTTTAGTATCGGGTGCTTCTTTGATGATGGACAGATATCTTACGGCTTCATAAAGTTCGTAATCCTTACCCGATGAAATCGCTTTGCAGCCAATTTCACCAAAACGACGTAAGTACTCGGCATATTCTGGGTTGGCGATAATGGGAGCATGGCCAGCACCTTCGTGAATAATATCGGGGGCGGGCGTGTATTCAATATGTTCCAATTGGCGAATATCACTGGCAATTACGAGCACATTATAGGCTTGGAATTCCATAAAAGCATTGGGTGGAATAAAACCATCAACGGCCACGGCTGCCCAGCCAATATCCTTTAAAATGCGGTTCATCCCGTACATATTAGGAATCTGGTCTATGGAGATGCCCGTTTGTTTTAGGCCATCAACATACGATTTGTGCGCTACCTGACTTAAGAAATCCACATTTTTGCGCATGACATACCGCCAAACCGCTTGGTCAATGGCCGAGTATTGCTCGTAGTTTTGCGGTTTTATAAACTGTTTTAAATGTGCGGGCAAACGGTTTAAAATAGGATTGGGTTCTATGTTTTTGGGCATGAGTGAAATTTCTTTAGCGAACAACTATAAAAATACGAAATATTCAGTAAATTGAGGTTTTTAATGGTTTGATTGAATTATTATGATTAAAAAGGAGGATTTTGTTCCGCAACTTCAATAGATAACTAATATTAAAAACCATATTATGTATAACTACAAAGCAAAAATTATTGATGTTTATGATGGCGATACCGTAACGGCCATGGTAGATTTGGGGTTTCTTCACTTTCAGGAAATGAAACTTCGTTTGTACGGTATTGATACGCCCGAATTGAGAGGCGAAGAAAGGGAAGAGGGCCTAAAAGTGCGTGATATTTTAAGGGAAATGGTGTTGGATAAGGATGTAACCATTCGTTCTTATAAAGATAAACAGGGTAAGTATGGCAGGTATTTGGCCAATATTGTTTTAGAGGACGGTTTGGATGTTAACCAATGGCTGGTTGACAACGGGCATGCTAAACCTTATTTGATATAAAAAAAAGCACCCATTGGGTGCTTTTTTAAGTCTATTTCTGCATTTCGGGCGGGTATTTCTGCATGATTTCAGAAACAAATTCCTTAATGCGCTCTTCTTTTTTCTCCATGTTTCTGCTTAGGTAGCCGCTACCCATACCTTGCCAGATCAATTCTTTTTTGTCGGCATCAATTAGGTCGATATAAAGCGTGCCTTCTGTGCTTACTGATGTAGTGGGCTGGTTCCAGCCCCATCCCCAACCGGGTCCGAAGCCGCCCCAAGGGCCCCATCCGCCCCATCCCCAGGCACCGTAGCCCCAGGCATTGTTGTAAACATCAACACGTTGTTGCGATTTGGTGAACAAACTAACCAATAAATCGGGGTTTTCAGATTTTGTAAATCCTTTTGCTAAAAGTTCAGCCTCAATAGCGCGTAAAATTCGGCGTTTGTCTAAATCGCTTATTTCAGCTTTATCGATACCTGTTTTAAAAAAAGCAAAGGTTTTGTAGTCGTTAAATGTGGCGTTTTTGTCGTAATCGGCAGCTGTTCTTATGGAGCTGCACGAAGTTATCACCATAAGCAAGACCAAAATAGGTAAGGTTTTTAGTAAATTTTTCATAGCAAAATAAAGTTAAAGGTTCTCAAGTTTAATGCATTTTATTTATAAATAGCATCAAGAATCATACCAAGGGTTATGGTTTTTGCGTGTTCGTTTTTCTATCATAGCCGTAGGGGCAATGTCTGCATCCGCTTTCGCAGCAGTACCCTCGTTTTAAGTGGTATTGCTCGGTAAAACAGCGGTAACCTTCGGGCGTTAAGTAATAATCGCCTTCTTCAATGGGGACAATCTTTTTCATCTCATACAAAGATAGTGTAAATTGGATTGATTTTTGATTGCTGTAAAACATGATTTTAATTTCAAAATATTTAGTGCCGAGAGGTTATACGGGCATGGCCATTTTTCCTTTTGTGTTTTTAAAATCGAAAGGTTTAAAGGGCGATAAGCAGCTTTTGAATCACGAAAACATCCATTTGCGACAGCAGTTGGAACTTTTGGTGATTCCGTTTTATGTATGCTATATTTTGGAATTTTTAATCCGGCTCGTTCAATTTAAAAATTGGCAAGAAGCCTATCGGAATATTTCTTTCGAAAGAGAAGCTTTTGCCAATGAAAACCGTTTAGATTATCTTAAAAATCGACCATTTTGGGCTTTTTTGAAGTATCTTCGCAGCCATGGAATTCAGTCTTCAAAACAGTGTAAACCAACAAATTTTTCTTCCAAAGGAAAAGGAAATTGAACTGTTTGTAAAGCGGGAAGATCGCATTCATCCTTTCGTTTCTGGAAATAAGTATAGAAAATTAAAGTACAATTTAATTGAAGCCAAAAATCAAGGTTTTAAAACGTTGCTGACCTTTGGTGGGGCATTTTCAAACCACATTGCGGCAGTGGCTTCGGCGGGCAGCGGTTTGGGGTTTAATACCATTGGAATTATCCGCGGGGAAGAACTTGGCGATAAAATTAATGACAACCCAACACTAAAATTCGCTCAACAAAACGGTATGCAATTTAAGTTTGTGCCGCGCGATGTGTATAGAAACAAAAATGCCGAAGCGTTTATAAATGAGTTGAAAGACGAATTTGGAGCTTTTTATACCATTCCCGAAGGTGGTACCAACGCTTTGGCTGTTAAGGGCTGCCAAGAGATTTTGAATGAAGCAGACGGACAATTCGATTATATTTGTTGTGCTGTGGGAACCGGCGGAACCATTTCGGGCCTCATTAATGGGATGAAACCCGGACAGCATGTTTTGGGGTTTCCGGCGTTAAAAGGGCAGTTTTTACAAGAAGATATTAGTAAATTTGCAATCAACAGTCAATGGGAACTCATTACCGATTACCATTTTGGAGGTTACGCTAAAATAAACGCCGAATTGGTGGCGTTTATCAATCAGTTTAAAGCCCAAAACCAAGTGCTTTTAGACCCGGTTTATACGGGAAAAATGCTGTTTGGGATTTTCGATTTGATTGAAAAAAGTTATTTTCCGAAAGGAACAAAAATATTGGCCATCCATACTGGAGGTTTGCAGGGCATTGACGGGATGAACCAACTATTGAAAAAGAAAAATTTACCGATAATTGATAAATAAATGAAGAGAATAATCATCGTTTTTTGTGTTGCAGCTTTCTTCTTTAGCTGTAAATCGAAAAAAGCTATTGTCACCAAAAAAAGAACTGAACGCACCGAGCGTGTTGAACACGTAGAGAGAAACACAGGAACTCCCGCCGAAACGCAAACCATTGAAACCCCAACAACCACAAAGGTTTATGCTAATAATACCGAACGTTACATCGATGAGTACAAAGATGTGGCACAAAACGAAATGCGGTTGTATGGTATTCCGGCAAGTATCACTTTGGCACAGGGTATTTTGGAATCGGGCTCGGGGAGAGGTCGACTTTCAGTTGAAGCCAATAACCATTTCGGTATTAAATGCCATGAATGGACAGGAGCGCGAATTTATCACGATGACGATAAAGACCAAGAATGCTTCCGAAAGTACAAGGATGCCAAATATTCATTCCGAGACCACTCTTTATTTTTAACCGAGCGCAAACGGTATTCGCCACTTTTCAGCTTAAAAAAGGAAGATTATAAAGGTTGGGCTAAAGGGTTAAAAGCCGCTGGATATGCGACCGATAGAAAATATCCCGATAAACTCATCAGTTTGATTGAGCGCTACAATTTGCACGAGTATGATATGGCGGTTTTAGGAAATTCGTACACGCCATATCAGCCCGAAGTAGCCGACAACCAACGGACTACCTACACGGTATCAAAAGGCGATACCTTGTATTCCATTTCAAAAAGATACAATACCACAGTTGAAGAACTTCAAAATTTAAATGGTTTAACAGGCACAACCCTCAGCATTGGACAAGTGCTTTTGGTTAAACCCACATCAAAAAATTAAAATTTTATATGATTTATAAACGAAGCAGTGCATTATTCGCAGAAGCAGAAAAAGTAATTCCCGGTGGTGTAAATTCGCCCGTTAGAGCGTTTAAAGGCGTTGGTGGAACACCGATTTTTATTAAGGAAGCCAAAGGGGCTTATTTGTACGACGAAGATGGTAACCGATTGGTAGATTACATCAATTCTTGGGGGCCGATGATTTTAGGCCACGCTCACAAACCCGTGGTGGATGCGGTAATTGAAAAAGCCAAAAAAGGTACCTCGTTTGGAACACCTACCGAAATCGAAACCAAAATAGCCGAGTTGACGGTATCGATGGTTCCGAATATCGATAAAATACGCTTTGTGAATTCAGGAACCGAGGCCTGTATGAGTGCCGTACGTCTGGCACGCGGTTTTACGGGGAAAGACAAAATAATAAAATTTGCAGGCTGCTACCATGGGCATTCCGATTCGTTTTTAATCCAAGCGGGTAGTGGTGCGAGTACTTTTGGTACGCCCAATAGCCCCGGCGTAACCCAAGGAACAGCCAAAGATACCTTGTTGGCCAGATATAA
Source organism: Tamlana crocina (assembly GCA_040429635.1). NCBI lineage: Bacteria > Pseudomonadati > Bacteroidota > Flavobacteriia > Flavobacteriales > Flavobacteriaceae > Tamlana > Tamlana crocina. Next base: position 1,224,297 of record CP158972.1, read on the forward strand.
TGATATTAATAATGTAGAGGAAATTATTGAGGCGAATAAGAGTGAAATTGCCTGCATCATTATTGAGCCTGTGGCTGGAAATATGGGGTGTGTACCGCCAATAGAAGGGTTTTTGGAAGGGTTGAGAACCCTTTGTGATGCCAACGATATTTTACTCATATTTGATGAAGTGATGACCGGTTTTAGATTGGCAAAAGGTGGTGCCCAAGAATTATTTGAAGTGAAGGCCGATTTAGTTTGCTTCGGAAAAGTAATTGGTGGCGGATTGCCCGTTGGTGCCTTTGCGGCACGTAACGAAATTATGAACCATTTGGCGCCTTTGGGGCCTGTTTACCAAGCGGGGACATTAAGTGGAAATCCATTAGCTATGGCGGCCGGTTTGGCGATGCTCACCGAGCTGAATACTGATGCGGAGATATTCACTCGTTTGGCTGAAAAAACGGAATATTTACACCGAGGCATAGAAAACGTTTTGAACGAAAATAGGGTGGTGCATACCATTAACCGAACAGGGTCGATGATTTCGGTGCATTTTGATGAAAGGGAAGTGATTGATTTTGATACCGCAGCCAACGGAAATAACGATACTTTTAAAACGTTTTTCCACGGTATGCTGAATCAAGGGGTGTATATCGCGCCAAGTGCATTTGAAACTTGGTTTATAACTGATGCTCTAACTTACGAAGACTTAGATTTTACCATTAACGCTGTAAACGAAGTGGCGAAAACATTGTAGTGTAAAAAGAAAACGCATTTCCAAATACTCGGAAATGCGTTTTTCATCAACAAACTAAACTAAAATCAATCAAATTTTATCTTCGGTGCTCCTTTTTTCTGAAGTCTCTTTTTTTGTCGTCGCTTTTCATTTTCTTTCTGGCTTGCGATTTCTCCCATTTTGCATATTGGTCTTCATTTAAAATCTTTTTCATTTTCGCTTTCATGGCAATTTGGTGGTCTAACTTGGCATTCATTATTTTCAAGCGTTCTTCTTTCGATGGTTTTTCCATGTTGCCGCTTTCCTTTTTCGCTTTATAGGCTTCCATCATTTCCTTGCGCTTTTTGGCGTTTTCAAGGCTTATGTTATAAATGTCGTCCTGTTGCGATTTGTTCAAATCTAAATGCAGGGTCATTTTTTTGGTGTGTAATGTGGCAGCTTCCTCCGGAGAAAGATCGTGCATCAAGTGCATTTTGTCTTTTCTATCCAATTTTTGTGGGCCTTGGGCGTAAGCAACACCTTGTAAGGCTACAAAAGCCACGGCGATAATCATTAACTTTTTCATTTTTATTGTTTTAAAGGTTCTTTCTGCTAATAAGACCGTGGAAAATGAAAAAGGTTTAAGACGATAATTTTTTTAACTTGAAGTTAACAACTTTTCGAAACAGCTGTTATTTGATAAATGGGAAAGACAGCCCGATACCTGTTTGGAAATCGGGTGCATTATTTACCTCAAAATCTTCTTTGATATAAATGGAAAGTTTAAAATTCGGTTTTCCATAGGTATAAACGAAATTCCAGTTTTGAAGGGGGTTGTAAAGTGTGTACACCCCGTTGTGCCAGCCGCCGTTTATTTCTTTCCACTTGCCCGAAAGCTTAAAATACTCGTATTCTTCCCTTTGATTATATCGGGTTTGCGCCTGAAAATTTACCCCGAAGGCATTGTAGTTACCCTTTTTGGTGTACTTGGTAATTTCAAAATGCGACTCTAAAGTGCCTAAATATTTATTGTTACCCAGATCGATGACTTCCTTAAAATTGACGAAGTTTTTTCGGAGTATGTTGGCTCCTATTGCAAAATGGATTTGGTATTGGTTTTTAAGGTTGATTTTTTTAACCGCATTGGCAGAAATTCCAGCATCCATTGATGAATTGAAACGCGATGTGTTTAATCCTAAATGGCTACCAAAATTGATGAAAATATTGTGTTTTTTACTGAAACGAAACTTAGGGTAATAATAATGGCTCAATTCAATGCCTCCTAAAAAGAAATGGTTTTGGCGCAATTCCATGGTGTTTCCGTTACGGTCCAAGTATCTAAAATTAACTTGATTCATGCCGTAATACCGGCGCCCGAAAGGGTCTTCGCCACCAGCAATATTGCTGTGGAACCACTCGATGGCTTCGTCGGAGGTGAAAACTGAAAAAGGATACTTTCCTTTGGTAATCCAATAGTGCCTAAAATTGAGGTTTATTTCGTGCTGTTGGTTAATGGGGATATCAAAATTCAACCTAAATTCCTTTATAACTGCATCAACAACAATGTTCATATAATCGGCTGGCGTGCTTTCTTGATCTATAAAGGTAAAGGGGCGATCGTGCCATTTTATGTTACTTAACCGTTCCCTAACTTCGGGGTCTTTGGGGAAGTAAGCTTCAACATACGGATGGAAATTATTACCGCTAATATGGTCTATGGTAAATGTAGGTTTTTTTGAGGGGGCACTTTTGAAATTGGTATTTAGCCTTGAGCTGAAAATACCAAAATGGTGCGTGGCTAATAGGCTAGGTTTATCGATGCCGTTTTTATAGAAAATACTATCTTTTTCTTGGGCTATAGCTGTTAAGGCAAGTACAGGCAAAAAGAAGAATAATAGGTGTTTTAGCATCGGGTAAAAATACTTAAATATAGATGTCTAGAAGAAAATTTCTTAAAAAAATTAACAAATCGATTTTACTCTTTTAACGAATTTATAAAAGGTAAAGGTGAATGTTAAATATTTCAAAATTACTTTAGTACGTCAAAAATATTGCGTCTATTTGTATAGTTAGTTTAGTTTAGTTAGTGCATTGGAAAATGCAAAAAGTTAAAGTTTAGTTTGTTATTAAAGCCGGTTATTAAAATAACTGGCTTTTTTGTTTTTTGACCAATGGGCAATTGGTTTTTAATCTTTTAATTGTAGACAAAAATGAAAATGCAGTAGTTTGTATAGGTGTTCTTTTTTAAAGGGTTTCGACAGGTAATTGTTCATGCCACTTTCAAGAGCCTGGTCTATTGCCTCCGTGGTGACATTGGCTGATAGCCCAAAAATAATTACGTCCTCGTCTTGTTTTCTTATTTCGCGGGTGGCTTCCCAGCCATCCATCACAGGCATATGGATATCCATAAAAATAAGATGATAAGGTTTTTCTTGAAATTTCTCTAAGGCTAGTTGACCGTTTTTTGCAGCATCTGGTGTAATGCCCAAATCCTCAAGGAATTTTTTGAGAACAATAATATTCAGGTTGTTATCGTCAACAATCAATACGCTTAAGTTAGAGTAATCTACCTTTTGGTTTACGGGTATTTGTTTTTCAACATGCTGCTTGTCGGCCAGTTTAAACAACATATTGAATTTAAACTTTGTGCCTTTGTTTGGGGTGCTTTTTACTTTTATTTTACCGCCCATCATATTGATTAAAACCTTACAGATAGCCAAGCCTAAGCCGCTGCCTTCATACTGTTTTTTCACGCCGTTTTCCACTTGGGTAAACCTGTCGAAAATAGTTTTTAAGCGGTCTTTTGGTATGCCAATACCAGTATCTTTTATGGTAACATGTACACGTAATTCGTTTTCACCTACTAGGTCTTCGCTATAATTTACGGTTACACCACCAGTGTTTGTAAACTTTAAGCCGTTTTTAACAATGTTGTTTATTACTTGGATGAACTTGCTTTCATCTCCAATAACATTTAGTCCGCGAACATTTTTAAAATTTGATTTGAGGTAAAGGTTCTTCTTGACAAAAATAAATTGATTAACTTCAATAAGCTCTTTTATTTTTTCAAGCGGATTGAAATTGGTTTCGACCAACTCGGTTTTGCCCGACTCTATCTTTTCGATGTCTAAAATATCGTTGATAATATTTAGCAGGTTGTTGGAAGATTTTTCCATTAAGTCTAAATATTCTCTATCTGTTTTGTTGAGTTTGCTGTCTTTTAACAATTCAATAAAACCAAGCACGGCATGCAGTGGCGTTCTTATTTCGTGGCTCATATTGGCCAAGAATTCAGATTTGGCCTTCGAAGCTTTCTCGGCCCGATTCCGTTCATTGTTGAGTTTTTCGTTGGTGTTTAAGAGCATGGCGTTAGACTGCAAAGCGAGTTTTGTGCCCTCGCGAGCTCTTAAATAAAAATTGATAAGCAAACTGGTTAGAATACAAAAAAGGACGCCAACGCCCAAGGCTATGTGGGTAATAAGCCTGTTTTCTGATAGGTAAAGTTCATTGCTGGGTGTTACTTTTAAACGCCAACTTTGGTTATCTAAAGAATCAACTAAAATACTGTCTTCGTAAAATAATTTTTTCTCTGTTAAGAGTTTGTCTTGCGTATTTAGGGAGTAAAAAAGGTTCGATTCATGATCCCAAAGTTCAATGGCATATTGGTCTTCCAAACTGGTAGCTAGCTTATCGAACTTTTCTGTGAAGTCTACGCCGCCAGTAATGGTGCCTTGAAATGTGTTGTCGAAATTTACTGAAAAATCAACTAAAAAAGCTTGTCCGCTTTGAGTTAGCTCAGACCATGGCGTTACATTGGGGATGTCTGTAAATCGGTGGCTTAACCATTCGTCTTTACGGTAACCGATATTAGAAATATCTAAATTTAAAGCCCCTTCATTTCCCTTTAATGGCATGATTTTTCGAATAACCATGGTGCTGTCAATCCATTCTAAAAATTTAAACGACGGATTTTGTTTTAGCAGCATTCTAGCATCTTGTTCCCAATGATCCAGATACATGCCGTCGGTAAATTCAATCCTATTTTTTAGATTATGTATTTGTGCAAAATCTGCCTTAACAATGTTGGTAAACTCTTTAAAAACAAGTTTTCCAGTTTGAATGACGTTTTCTTCAATTAACCGGTTACTGTTGATTAGAGCTTTGTTCCAAACTAGAATTACAATGAGCACCGTAATGGTGAAAGATGCTATTGGAAATAGAACAACTTTTTTTTTAAGTTTGCTTAACATTGCATTTAGTTAGTGCTATTATTAGAGAGAGGTGCAATATCATTTTGATTTAAGCCACGTTTAAAGGGTTAGTTTTGCATCGAAGTTATTAATATTTTTAGAATTAATAAAATTTTCATTTTTTGGATGCGGTTGTAGATTTTAAAACACATTAAATCACACCAACAAACAATCCATTATCGGTCTTTTCAACTTTGGCTAAATTGTTTTTAGTGAGCTCTTTAATGGTTTTGTCCCATTTTTTATTTGAAAGTCCCGATTGCGTTTTTAAATCGATAAGTTCCAGTTTTTCAGCTTTTTTCAAAATTTCAAAAACGGCTTTGGCATCTTCACTAACGGCAACGGCTTTTTTCTCCGGACGCATTTGCGGGAAGAATAATACCTCTTGAATAGATTGGTTGTTGGTTAAAAACATGATTAAACGATCCATTCCAATACCCATACCTGATGTTGGTGGCATACCATATTCCAAAGCACGTAAGAAATCGTGATCTATAAATTCGGTAGCTTCGTCGTCACCTTTGGCAGCCAGTTTTAATTGGTGCTCAAAACGCTCACGTTGGTCGATAGGGTCGTTCAATTCGGAATATGCATTGGCAATCTCCTTACCGCAAACCATCAGTTCGAAACGTTCGGTCAATTCTGGATTATCGCGGTGCTCTTTACACAACGGACTCATTTCTTTTGGGTAGTCGGTAATAAAAGTAGGCTGGATGTAGTTACCCTCACATTTTTCACCAAAAATCTCATCGATTAACTTGCCTTTACCCATGGTGTTATCAACTTCAACACCTAAATCTATAGCCGCTTGGCGTATTTCGGCCTCGCTTTTTCCGGTAATATCGAATCCAGTAAATTCCTTAATGGAATCGGCCATGGTTACGCGGGCGTAAGGTGCTTTAAAATCTATGTCGTGTTCACCAAATTTTACTTTTGTAGTGCCGTTAACGGCAGTGGCGCAGTGTTCTAACAGGCGTTCGCAGAAGTCCATCATCCAGTTGTAGTCTTTATAGGCTACATAAATTTCCATGGCAGTAAACTCTGGGTTATGGGTGCGATCCATCCCTTCGTTTCTGAAGTTTTTAGAAAATTCATAAACGCCCTCAAATCCACCAACAATCAATCTTTTTAGGTAAAGTTCGTTAGCAATTCGCATGTACAAAGGTACATCCAAAGCATTGTGGTGCGTAACAAATGGACGCGCCGCTGCACCACCAGGAATAGGCTGCAAAACGGGAGTTTCTACCTCAAAATAACCAGCATCGTTAAAAAACTGACGCATGGCATTAAATAATTTGGTGCGCTTTACAAATACGTTTTTTACCTGTGGATTCACCACTAAGTCAGCATAGCGCTGTCTGTAGCGTTGCTCGGGGTCGGTAAAGGCATCGTAAACCTTGCCGTCTTTTTCTTTTGGAACAGGTAATGGTTTTAAGGCTTTACTCAATAAGGTAAAATCTTTAACGTTAATGGTTTTTTCGCCCACTTTAGTAGTGAACAATTCGCCTTCAATGCCAATAAAATCACCGAAATCCAATAGCTTTTTAAATACGTCGTTGTATTTGGTTTTGTCTTCTCCGGGGCAAATCTCGTCTCGGTTAAAGTACACTTGAATTTTCCCTTCGCCATCCTGCAACTGGGCAAAACTCGCTTTTCCTTGAACTCGAACCATCATCAATCGGCCTGCAGCTACTACCTTTTTACCTTCCTCAAACTGTTCCTTAACCTGTTTGGAGGTGTGGGTTACAGGGTATAAATCGGCTGGGTAAGGATTGATACCCAACTCACGAAGTTTTTTTAACTTGTCTCTTCTTACTAATTCTTGTTCTGAAAGCTGCATGCTAATTTTTAATTTTGAGTTTGGCCCTTTTCGAGCGAGTGCAAAATTACGTTATTTTCAAAAAAGTAGCACATAAGTTACTAGGAGATTTTGGGCGCCATACAACATTGCCAAACTTTATGCGGCTTAAATTGTAACAAAAGAATGGTTTTCCCGTCGAATAGGCCATATCATCAATCATCAAAATAAAATAGAATATGAGTTTTTGGAGAGTTCTGCTTTCAATTATATGTCCGCCATTAGCCGTTTTAGATAAAGGTTGTGGCTCCATCATTATCGTGTTTTTACTGTGGCTTTGCGGCTGGGTGCCCGGAGTGATTGCCGCACTTGTAATACTGAATAACCCAAAAAATTAGTTTCAGGGGGTAAAAATTTCTTCTGAAATACTAAACAAAAATCCCGTTTCAATTACTTTGTGCCTTTGTGCCTTTGCGAGAATAAAATCGTAATTTTGCAGCTTATGAATAAAAAGGTTCAACTGCAGGATTTAGGATTTAAGGATTACAAACAAACTTGGGATTACCAAGAGCAACTGTTTAAGGGCATTGTTGACGCCAAAATTAAAAATAGGCGTGAAGAAACCGACTTTGAAACCAACAACTACTTTTTGTTTGTTGAGCATCCGCATGTGTACACTTTGGGGAAAAGCGGCGATTTGTCCAATTTATTACTGAATGAATCACAGCTCACCGAAAAAGGGGCGACCTTTTATAAAATAAACCGCGGTGGCGATATTACTTACCACGGGCCCGGGCAAATTGTTGGCTATCCTATTTTGGATCTCGACAATTTTTTTACCGATATACACAAATACCTGCGTTTGCTTGAGGAAATGATTATTTTAACCTTGGCCGAATACGGTTTAAAAGCCGAGCGCAGCGATGGTGAAACCGGTGTTTGGTTGGATGTAGGCACACCCTTTGCCCGTAAAATATGTGCCATGGGCGTTCGCGCCAGTCGGTGGGTAACCATGCACGGTTTTGCGCTTAATGTGAATGCCGATTTGGGCTATTTCGATAATATTATTCCTTGTGGTATTCGTGGTAAAGCGGTGACTTCGCTAAACGTGGAACTTGGCAAAAAAGAAGTTGACGAAACAGAAGTAAAAGACAAACTACTCAAACATTTTTCTGAACTTTTTGAGGCGGAGTTTGTTGCGAAATAGACTGTTGTTTTATGGGGTTTTGCTTATTTTTAACCGATAACTATTCCATTTAAATGAGCACCAACAAGCATTATTTTGAAACCAACAGGCAAACCTGGAACCAAAAAGTAAAGGTGCATGCCCAAAGCGATATGTACAACCTCGAAGCTTTTAAGCAAGGAAAATCGTCATTGATGCGGTATGAACTGGAAGCCTTGGGGAATGTTAACGGAAAATCGCTATTGCATTTGCAATGCCATTTTGGTCAAGATACATTGAGTTGGAGCCGAATGGGCGCAACCTGCACGGGCGTCGATATCAGCGACGAGGGCATCCAACTGGCGAAACAACTCAATGACGAACTGCAACAAAATGCCCAATTTGTATGTTGTAACGTGTTAGATACCTCAAAATTTGTGACCGAACAATTCGATATCGTTTTTACCAGTTATGGCGTTATCGGTTGGTTGCCCGATTTAAAACCATGGGGCAAAATGATTGCCGAACGCTTAAAAACGGGCGGCACATTTTTTATGGCCGAATTCCATCCCATAGTTTGGATGTTCGATTATTAAGGCGACACACCAAAAATGCAATACGGTTATATGCAAAACGATGTCATTTACGAAGAATACCAAGGTACTTATGCCGACGAAAACGCCGAGATAACCAGTAAAGAATACGGTTGGAACCACGGCCTTGGTGAAGTTATTAATGCATTGACCGAAGCAGGGCTGCACATAGACTATTTAAACGAATACAACGAAAGCCCGTATGATGTTTTGCCCAATTTAACCGAAACCGAAAACGGTATGTTTGTAACAAAAGACCAATTGTACCCTTTGATTTTTACGGTAAAGGCGACGAAATTGTGATGCGTTTATAAAACAACAAACGCCCTTAAAATGGACGTTTTTATATCATGTTTTTACAAAATTATGGGCTTGTGCAGAGAGATTTGCTGTTTTTGGTAAAATGATTTAATTGTCTTTCACTTGTTCGTCTATAATTTCTTTAAAAGTTTCTAATTTATTAATTGACATAATAAGCCTTTGAAATTCTTTATTTGAAATAAAGATTATTTTTCTAACATCATTTGATTCTCTTATGGCCTCTAAGTAAGTATTTCTTGTTAAGTAACCTGTTGTTGCAATTATTCCAAGTTCAGCTAAACCATTTGTATGCTTCAATTTGCTGCTGAATACAATGAAAGTATTTTTGTCAACTTTGTCTTTTGGTTTGTTTTTGCATTCAATTAAAATATATTTGCCAAATTTATTTAAAAAGGGGTCTTCTATTTCGTTTCTAACTATTAGATCAACTTCATTTAGTGATTTGTCAATTACTCTTTTGTTAATACTATTATACCCTATGGATTGAAATAAAAGACTAACAAAATGTTCGAATTTTTCACCTTTTGAATATGTGTCACTTTCATTTTTTGCATTTGAATAATACTCTAAAAGAGCATTATTTATTTCATCGGGTGATTTGAAGGATTCTTGATGATATTTCTCAATAATATTAGAGAGTTTAGGAATCCATATATCATAATCCTCCTTGTCTAGAACATCAATTATTTTGCCAGTTAAGAAAAGATCCTTTAATTGAAGTAAATATTCTCCCTTAAAAGCAGAAACAATAATAATTTTAGCAAAAGGGTTGGTTTCTATTATTTTATTTATTAACTCAATACCATCAAAGACAAAACCATCCATTCTTAAATCTACAATAGCTAATGAGAAATACCTGTTTTCAATAGATTCAATGATATCATCTTCTTCAAAAACACTTTTCAAATCATATTCAGAAGAAAGGTTTTTTCTAAGACCTTTTTCTAGTCCTTGAGCCTGTACTTTCACGTCATCTATAATTAAAATACTTCGCTTCATTCTTCTGAATTTATTATGGGTAAAGATATTAAAAAATATTTTTGATACTCTTCATTTTCTAAAGGGTAATATTCTATTGAGCCATTATATAGCTCACATAAGTATTTCGCGTGGTGCAAGCCTATTCCAGAACCTCCTGTATTTGAAATTCCATAATCGAAAATTTTATTTTCTATTTTCTTTTCAACTTCCTCTCCGTTATCAAATATGCTTATTTTTAAAAAGTCTTCATCTTTATCAACTGAAAATTTAATTTTTCTATTTGAGTCTATTTTTGAAAGTGCTTTTGTTGCATTAATTATAATATTATTTGTCATTTGCACAACTGATTGAAAAGGTAAACTAAAATAGATTTCTTGCTCTAAATTATTTTCTTTAATTAGAGAAATTTTGTTTTCATAGAAATTATCTCTATTTAAAAGTTCAACTGCAGTTATTAAACTGCTGTAGGAAAAATTGTCTTTATCGCTATGAGGAACTAATTTAGAGAAGTTTTCAATTGTCTCTCTCATTATTTTTAAATTCAATTTAATTGAGTTTAAATGTTCGTCAGTAATTTCATCAGAGGTGTTTGTGCTTACTACACTATCGATACTTTGAATAGAGTTTTTAATATCGTGTCTAGCAAAATTACTCAGCATAGTGATGTGTATATCGTGTGATTTTGATATGGCATCAATATTTTTTCCATGTAGCCTAAGTTCATTTTTTAATTCCTCAATTCTTAGGTTTAAAACAACTGGGTTGTTCTTTTTCTTTGGGATATATTTCTTTTTTCGTTTACTCACTTTTTGTTAGTTCTTGTATATTTAATGATAAAAGTTTACCAAATAAAATAACGGTATTTAGCCCTCATACATATTCATTTAGATATGGTGTTATATGTTAACGAAAATAGCCGAAAAACTCTACAAACAAAAATCCAAGCCTCAACTTTCCGTATAAACCTGTCCACGGTGGGGTTTTAGGGCGTCACGAATAGGTTTCATTTGGTCTTCATCAACCACCAAAAAGGCCGTGCTGTGGTGTTCAGAAAGGGTTTCAACGCCGGTAATGTTGAGGTTTAGTTTTTCAATGGCAATGTATTCCTTTAAATGGATCTCGTGGTGCTGTGCCGTTTTATGGGCATTGGGACCACGAAAATCCCAAATCAGTTTCAGTTTTCGCATGTTTTCCGTTGTAAAAATTACAGACTAAATATAGATTAAAATAAACAATAACAGCTATTTTTGGGCGTTTACAAAACAACTTGTATTATAGGTATATATTAGTATTTTTGTATCCATCGAAAAAAAATATTCCATGAAATTAAAACATCTTATTACTTTATTTTTTGCGTTTTTGGCTTTTGGTGTAAACGGGCAAACCAGCAACAGCGAAACCCTTTTTACGGTTGATGGAAACCCGGTTTATGTGTCGGAATTCGTTAAGGTTTACAAGAAAAACCTCGATTTGGTACAAGACGAATCGCAAAAGGATGTGGACGAATATTTAAAGCTGTTTACCAACTATAAATTAAAGTTGAAGGAAGCCAAAACCTTGGGACTGAACGAGAACGCCAATTATTTACGGGAATTGAACAACTACAAAAAGCAATTGGCCAAAAGTTACATGACCGATAGCAAAGTAACCGATGCTTTGGTGGAAGAGGCTTACCAGCGTGTGTCGCAGGAGATAAATGCCAACCATATTTTGGTAAAGGTTGATGAAAATGCCAGCCCAAACGATACTTTGGCGGCCTACAATGAAATTATAAAACTACGCGAAAGAGCCGTAAAGGAAGGTTTTGAAAAAGTGCGTGCCGAAGTACATAACGGCCAAACTGTTTTTGGCGAGCAGTTGGGATATTTTTCTGGGTTTAGAATGGTTTATAAATTTGAAAATGCGGCTTTCAATACGCCGGTAGGCGATATTTCTCAGCCATTCCGAACCCGTTTTGGTTACCATATAGTGAATGTGTTGGATAAGCGCCCATCGAAAGGCGAAGTAACCGTTGCGCATATTATGGTGGTTGAAAAACCAAACGATTCGTTGGCCGAAAATCCAGAAACGAGAATCAATGATATTTATAAAAAAATAGAGCAGGGCGAAGATTTTGCTTCGCTGGCCAAGCAGTTTTCAGATGATAGAAACTCATCGCCAAAAGGGGGTGAACTGGCGCCATTTTCTAGCGGACAATTGCGTGCCAAGGAATTTGAGGATGTGGCATTTGGTCTGGAAAACGAAGGTGATATTTCAGATCCTTTTAAAACCGATTTCGGTTGGCATATTGTAAAATTAATCAATAAGAAGCCTGTGCCCGATTTTGAAACTTTAAAGCCCGAATTGGCAAATAAAGTAAAGCGCGATAGCCGTTCAAAATTGATTGATGAGGCTTTGATTGATAAATTGAAAGCGAAGTATAACATTGGCAATCCGCCTTCCGATTTACAATATTTTGTGGCCATTTTGAACGACGATTATTTCAGTAGAAATTGGAAATTGCCTGAAAATCTTGATGGTGAAAAGCCATTTTTAAAAATAGGAAACAAGCAATTAACCTATCAGGATTTTGCCAATTACCTGGAAAATCAACAGCGTAACACCACGCCAAAACAATCTTTTGAAACCTTGGTGGTTAAAAAATACGAAGCGTTTTTGGAGCAGCAATTGTTGAATTATCAGGAAGAAAATTTGGAAAACGAAAACGAAGAATATGCCGATATCGTTACCGAATATAGAGACGGTTTGCTACTTTTCGAACTGATGGAAAACACCATTTGGAACGCCGGTACTACCGATACCATCGCGATAAAAGAATACTACGAGGCGAACAAAATCAAGTACGTATCGCCCGAGCGTATTGATGCCGTGGTAGCATCGTCATCGAAACAAAAAACCTTAAAAAAAGTAGCCAAATTATTGAAGAAGGATATGGCCGTTGAGCGCATCAAATCGTTGGTGAACAGTAACGATGCGATCGAGGTTATTTTTACTGCCGAAGTGATGGAAGCCAACCACCAAGCGCTACCTGAGAATTTGGAATTTAAAAAGGGCATTTCGAAAATTCATAAACACAATGGCGGATTCGTTATCGTAAAAATCAACGAGGTGCTTCCCGAAAGTCAAAAATCTTTCGAAGACGCCAAAGGTTTGGTCATTGCCGATTACCAAAACCATAAAGAAGAAAAATGGCTAAGCGAATTGGCCGAAAAGTATCCCGTAAAGGTAAACCAAGCGGTGCTTGCAAATGTAAAAGAACAACTTAACAACAAATAGGTGCGGGGCAGTTTTTTCATAATAGCGATGCTGGCTTTGCTGTTTTCTTGCGAATATTTAAAGAAAACGGACGAGCGCAAACCCGTGGCACGGGTCAACGAAAGCTTTTTGTTTAAGGATGATATAAAAAATCTAGTGCCCGAAGGCGCTTCAGCAGAAGATAGTACCCTTTTAGTGCAAAATTTCATCAACCGTTGGGCGACCCAACAATTGCTGATGGACGGCGCTAAATTTAACCTCAGTGAAGAAAAACAGAACAACTTCAACAAACTGGTAGAACAGTACAAAAACGATTTGTACACCAAAGCGTATATGGAGGCTTTGGTGAAAAAAAATATCGATACGTTGATACCCGATGAAGAGGCCGAAAGCTATTACGAAAACAATAAAGATGTTTTTAAACTGAACGAAGAACTCATCAAGTTCAGGTACGTTAACCTTGATGAAAACATGATCAATTATGAGGATGTAAAAAAACGTTTCGAACGCTATAACGATAGGGACAAGCGTATTTTAGATTCCATTTCCATTCAGTTTAAATCCTACTCCTTTAAAGATTCGGTTTGGATAAGGCTCAGTCAAGCCATACGGAAGATTCCGGCGGTAACGCCTGAAAATAAAGAGCAATTGTTAAAAAAATCTAATTTTATACAGCTCAAAGATTCATTAGGAGTATATTTGATGCAAATTAACGATGTGCTGTTGCGAAACGAAACTGCACCGTTGGAATACGTTAGGCCAACCATAAACCAGATCGTGATCAATAAAAGGAAGTTGGACCTCATTAGGGAATTAGAAAAAGATATTACGAAAGATGCTGTTAAAAACAAACAATTTGAAATTTATAAATAACTTAAAACATATTGCCTGTATCGCAATAACCTTGTTTGCCGTTAATGTTTTGGCTGCCCAAGAAATTATTGCAGATGAAGAGGAAGTGGCTGTGGCCGAAACAAAAGCGTCGGTTTCCAACGTGCAAACGGGTAAAAAAGTAGATGGTGTTGCCGCTGTGGTGGGCGATTACATTGTTTTGGATTCGGATGTTGAAAAAGAGCGCGAGCAAATAAAAGCTGCCGGTGGTTCGGTTGAAGGCGTAGAAGATTGCCAATTGTTCGGTCTTATGCTTGAAAAAAAGTTGTATGCGCATCATGCCATTCAGGATAGTATTCCTGTTTCCGATGCTGAAATCCGCCAAAGTGTTGATTATCAAATCCAGCAGTTTTTGCAACAGACCAACGGTTCTATGGAACGTCTTTTGGAATTCTATAATATGGAAGACGAAAAAACATTCCGTAACGAAATGTTCGAAATCAATAAAGCCAACCAATTGGCAGCGAAAATGCAGGCCAAAATTGTTGAGGGCGTTGAAATTACTCCAGAAGAGGTGCGCTCGTTTTTCAATAATATTCCTAAAGACGAAAGACCAACGTTTGGTACCGAGTTGAAAGTGGCGCAAATTGTAGCCGAGCCCAAAGTTTCGGACGAGGAAAGGCAAAAAATCATCGACCGTTTAAAACAATTTAAAACCGATGTGGTTGAAAATGGGGCAAGTTTCCGCTCCAAAGCCATCTTGTATTCCGAAGATCCCGGGTCTGCGAGCCGCGGGGGCAAGTACACTCTAAACCGCAAGCAGCCCAAAATGGTAAGGGAATTTAGGCAAGTGGCCTTTGCTTTGCAAGAGGGCGAAGTGTCCGATCCGTTTAAAACCGATTACGGCTACCATATTATTATGTTGGAAAAAATTAGGGGGCAGGAGTACGATGTCGCACACATTTTATTAACGCCAAAGGTGTCAGACGAGGCGGTTAAAGAAGCCAAGGAACGATTGGAAAAAGTAAGACAGCGTATTGTTGATGGGGATATTTCGTTTGCCGATGCGGCGCGTGAAGCCAGTGATGAAAAGGAAACCCGAGCCGATGGCGGACAGTTGATTAACCCAACCACACAAGATTATAATTTCGAACTTACCCGTATGGATCCTGAACTGTATGCCCAAATTCAAAATGTAAAGGATGGCGAAGTGAGTTTGGTACAAAAGGAAGAAGACCGTACCGGAAAGGTGAGTTTTAAAATCTTGATGGTAACCGACAGGATTGATGAGCACGAAGCCGATTACGCCCGCGACTTTTTAAAGATTAAAGAATTGGCTCTTGAAGAAAAGAAAATCAAGGAAATTGAAAAGTGGCAAAAAGAAAAAATAATGGATACTTACATAAAAATTAGTGGAAAGTATAGAGATTGTGAGTTTTCCAATAACTGGTTAAAACAATAATTTTATGGGTGATGTCGCTGCCATCGAGCAATTTGTAAAACAATATAAAAGCCTTAAAAACGAAATAGCCAAAGTTATTATTGGGCAAGATGAAGTAGTCAATCAAATTCTCATTTCCATTTTTTCTGGAGGACATTCTTTGCTCATTGGCGTACCCGGATTAGCAAAAACGTTGATGGTCAACACCATTTCGCAAGCGTTGGGTTTAGATTTTAAGCGCATACAATTTACGCCCGATTTAATGCCCAGCGATATTTTAGGTAGCGAAATTTTAGATGAAGACCGCCATTTTAAATTCATAAAAGGCCCTATTTTCTCCAATATTATTTTGGCCGACGAGATTAACCGAACGCCACCGAAAACCCAAGCGGCTTTGTTGGAAGCCATGCAGGAGCGTGCGGTAACTGTGTCCGGACACCATTACAAACTGGAATTGCCTTATTTTGTGTTGGCTACCCAAAACCCTATTGAACAAGAAGGGACTTACCCGTTGCCGGAAGCGCAGTTAGACCGTTTTATGTTTGCCATTAATTTGGAATATCCCACTTTTCAAGAAGAGGTTGAGGTGGTAAAATCGACCACCAACGATACCAAAGTAGAAGTGAAAGCGCTTTTTACGGCACAGCAAATCATCGATTTTCAACATTTAATCCGTCGCATTCCTGTGGCCGATAATGTGATTGAATATGCTGTAGCCATGGTAGGCAAAACACGCCCAAATAGTGATGCTGCTCCCGAAATTGTAAAAACCTACATCGATTGGGGAGCAGGGCCGAGAGCTTCACAAAACCTCATTTTAGCGGCTAAAACCCACGCGGCTATAAACGGTAAGTTTTCACCCGATATGGAAGATGTTCAAGCCGTTGCCAAAAGTATCCTCAGGCATCGAATCATTAAAAACTACAAAGCGGAAGCCGAAGGGGTAACCGAAGAACAGGTTATTGAAAGCTTATTTTAAGTAATTGATGTTGGGGTTTAAATGTTAACATCCTAAATAATTTATTCTGCTTAAACGATTGAATTGATAATTTGTCAATTTTATTTCTTCAAAATTCCATAAAAACCAAAAGAATTCAGATTAAAATGCCACAATAATAATTTGGGTGTGCAAGTGGCTGTATTGCGCGCGTAATATTTAAATTTTAGCGTTTATTTTAGTATTTTGCGTCGCTTTTTATAAAACTAAAAACATAGAAAATATAAATAGGCTTTTAAGGCTATGGTCGGCCTGAGCGACGTTAAAAAACGCTTCAGGTGATGCAAAGCTTTTATTATTTGGGGCCTAAAATTTGAAAAAGACTTAACATGAACATTTACGACGATTACATCAAAGAAATTGAAGGAAGAAAGGCGCAGGGGCTTCACCCAAAGCCCATTGAAAGTGCAGAGTTGCTCTCTGAGATTATTGATCAAATTAAAGATGCTGGAAATGCGAACAGAGCAGATTCACTTGAATTTTTCATTTATAATACAGTGCCCGGAACAACAGGTGCTGCTGGTGTAAAAGCAAAGTTTTTAAAGGAGATTATTCTTGGGGAAGTTGCGGTAGAAGAAATCACGAAAACCTTTGCCTTTGAGTTGTTGTCGCACATGAAAGGTGGACCTTCAGTTGAGGTGCTTTTGGATTTGGCTTTAGGAAACGACGAAGCCATCGCAAAACAATCGGCCGAAGTTTTAAAAACACAGGTGTTCTTGTATGAGGCTGATATGGCTCGTATAGAAGAAGCTTTTAAATCAGGAAACGCCATAGCAAAAGAATTATTGGAAAGCTATGCTAAGGCCGAGTTCTTTACTGAACTTCCTGAAGCAGAAGAGGAAATAAAAATTGTAACCTTCATCGCTGGAACAGGTGACATTTCAACCGATTTGTTATCGCCAGGTGCCGATGCGCATTCACGTTCTGACAGAGAATTGCACGGACAGTGTATTTTCGAGCATAACAAAGAAATGCAGCAGGAATTAACGGCTTTGAAAGAGCAGCACCCAGACAAGCGTGTGATGCTTATTGCTGAAAAAGGAACCATGGGAGTGGGGTCTTCAAGAATGTCTGGTGTAAACAACGTAGCATTGTGGACTGGTATTCAAGCAAGTCCGTATGTACCATTTATCAATATTGCGCCAATTATTGCGGGTACAAATGGCATTTCTCCAATTTTCTTGACTACGGTAGGCGTAACCGGTGGTATTGGTATTGACCTTAAAAACTGGGTTAAGAAAACCGATGCGGAAGGAAACACGGTAGTTGACGAAAACGGCGATCCTGTTTTGGAACAAAAATACTCGGTTGAAACTGGAACGGTTTTAACCATCAACACAAAAACAAAGAAATTATACAACGGCGATAAAGAATTAAAAGATATTTCAGCTGCCTTGACTCCACAAAAAATGGAATTCATTAAAGCTGGTGGATCTTATGCGGTTGTTTTCGGTAAAAAATTACAAACTTTTGCCGCAGGTGTTTTAGGGATTGAGGCGCCTGTAGTTTATGCGCCTTCAAAAGAAATTTCTATTGAAGGACAAGGTTTGACTGCCGTTGAAAAAATATTCAATAAAAACGCTGTTGGCACGACGCCGGGCAAAACATTACACGCCGGGTCGGATGTTCGTGTGGAAGTAAACATCGTAGGATCTCAAGATACTACGGGATTGATGACGTCACAGGAATTGGAAGCGATGGCGGCTACTGTTATTTCTCCAATTGTTGATGCGGGTTACCAATCGGGATGCCACACCGCTTCGGTTTGGGATGATAAATCGAAGGCTAACATTCCGAAGTTAATGAAATTTATGAACGATTTCGGATTAATCACTGGTCGTGACCCAAAAGGTGAATACCACGCCATGACCGATGTAATCCACAAAGTACTTAACGATATTACGGTAAGCGATTGGGATATCATCATTGGTGGCGATTCGCATACACGTATGTCTAAAGGGGTGGCTTTTGGTGCCGATTCAGGAACCGTTGCCTTGGCTTTAGCCACTGGCGAGGCTACTATGCCAATTCCAGAATCGGTTAAAGTAACCTTTAAAGGACAAATGAGAAGTTTCATGGATTTCCGTGATGTGGTTCATGCGACACAACAACAAATGTTGAAGCAATTTGGAGGAGAAAACGTATTCCAAGGAAGAATCATCGAGGTGCATATCGGTACTTTAACTTCCGATCAAGCGTTTACGTTTACTGATTGGACGGCAGAAATGAAAGCTAAAGCGTCTATCTGTATTTCAGAAGATGATACTTTAATTGAATCATTGGAAATCGCCAAAGGCCGTATCCAAATCATGATTGATAAAGGCATGGATAACGAGAAGCAAGTGCTTCAAGGTTTGGTTGACAAGGCCAACAACAGAATTCAGGAATTGAAAACCGGAATTAAACCATCGTTACGTCCTGATGCCAATGCTAAGTATTATGCTGAAGTGGTTATCGATTTAGATGAAATCGCTGAGCCTATGATTGCCGATCCAGATGTAAATAACGAAGATGTTTCTAAACGTTATACTCACGACACCATTCGTCCGTTGTCTTATTATGGCGGTACCAAGCAAGTCGATTTAGGTTTCGTAGGGTCGTGTATGGTTCATAAAGGCGATATGAAAATTTTAGCTCAAATGCTGAAAAATATTGAATCCCAACAAGGTAAAGTGGAGTTTAAAGCACCATTGGTTGTTGCGCCTCCAACATACAATATTGTTGACGAATTGAAAGCAGAAGGCGATTGGGAAGTGCTTCAAAAATACTCAGGTTTCGAGTTTGATGATAATGCACCAAAAGCTGCAGCACGTACCAAGTACGAAAACATGTTGTACTTAGAGCGCCCAGGGTGTAACCTGTGTATGGGTAACCAAGAAAAGGCTGAACCGGGCGATACGGTAATGGCCACTTCAACCCGTTTGTTCCAAGGCCGTGTGGTTAAGGATTCTGGTGAGAAAAAGGGTGAGTCGTTATTGTCGTCAACTCCAGTAGTTGTTTTGTCAACCATTTTAGGAAGAACCCCAACAATGGCAGAATACGAAAAAGCTGTTGATGGTATAGTTTTAACGAAGTTTAAGCCATCCCAAAAACAGTTGATCAACGCTTAATTATATTGACCAATTATAAATTGAAAGCCCAAATCTGATGATTTGGGCTTTTCTGTTTCTTATGACTAAGATTTTTAGTATTTTAGTGAGGAATGAAAAGTTAAGTTTAATTTTAAAAAATAATAAAAGCACACATGGCATTTGATATTGAAATGATAAAAGGTGTTTACGCCAAAATGGGAGAACGTGTGGATAAAGCACGCGAAATTGTTGGAAAACCACTAACGTTGTCCGAAAAGATTTTGTATTCCCACCTATGGGACGGCGAACCTACTAAAGCTTATACAAGAGCCAAAGATTATGTTGATTTTGCACCAGACAGAATTGCGTGCCAAGATGCAACAGCTCAGATGGCTTTATTGCAGTTTATGCAAGCTGGTAAAGATAAAGTAGCCGTGCCTACAACAGTGCACTGCGACCACTTAATTCAGGCTAAAGACGGGGCTGAAACCGATTTGCGGCATGCCAACGATGTGAGTAGTGAGGTTTTCAACTTTTTGGAATCGGTATCCAATAAATATGGTATTGGTTTTTGGAAACCAGGAGCAGGTATTATCCATCAAGTGGTTTTAGAAAACTATGCTTTTCCTGGCGGCATGATGATTGGTACCGATTCGCATACCGTAAATGCAGGCGGATTAGGTATGGTAGCTGTTGGTGTTGGTGGAGCCGATGCCGTTGACGTAATGGCTGGAATGGCTTGGGAACTTAAATTCCCGAAATTGATTGGTGTGAAATTAACAGGGAAACTTTCGGGTTGGACCGCACCAAAAGATGTGATTTTAAAAGTAGCCGAAATTCTTACCGTAAAAGGGGGAACAGGTGCTATTGTTGAATATTTTGGCCCTGGAGCAACGTCAATGTCGTGTACAGGAAAAGGTACCATTTGTAATATGGGTGCCGAAATTGGCGCTACAACATCAACGTTTGGATATGATGAATCTATGGAACGTTATTTACGTTCTACAGACCGTGCCGATGTGGCCGATGCCGCAAATAAGGTTAAAGAACATTTAACAGCAGATCCAGAAGTATATGCCAATCCAGAGCAGTATTTCGATCAGGTTATTGAAATTAACCTTACGGAATTAGGCCCTTTATTAAACGGTCCATTTACTCCCGACTTATCCACACAGGTTGGTAAAGATATGACCAAAAAAGCTCAAGAAAATGATTGGCCAATAAAAGTAGAGTGGGGTTTGATAGGTTCGTGTACCAATTCGTCCTACGAAGATTTGTCAAGGGCGTCGTCAATTGCACAACAGGCATTGGATAAAAAACTAAAAACAAAGGCGGAATTCGGTATTAATCCAGGTTCAGAGCAAGTGCGTTACACTGCCGAGCGTGATGGTATTCTGGAGGTGTTCGAAAAATTGGATGCCAAAATATTTACCAATGCCTGTGGGCCATGTATTGGGCAGTGGGCTAGATATAAGGATCCGAAGAACGCACCAAAGAATAGTATCGTTCACTCGTTTAACAGGAACTTTGCTAAACGCGCCGATGGTAACCCTAATACCCACGCCTTCGTGGCTTCACCAGAATTGACGGCCGCTATAGCCATTGCTGGGCGTTTGGATTTTAATCCACTTACCGATAAATTAATAAATGAAGATGGCGAAGAAGTGATGTTGGATGAGCCAACAGGATGGGAATTACCTCCAAAAGGTTTTGAAGTTAAAGATAACGGTTATTTAGCACCCGAAGAAGATGGAAGTCATGTTCAAGTGGAAGTGAAACCAGATTCGGAACGCTTACAATTGCTAACACCATTTGAGCCTTTGGGAGATTCCATTACTGGAGCGAAATTGTTGATTAAAGCCTTCGGAAAATGTACAACAGACCATATTTCAATGGCTGGACCTTGGTTACGTTTTAGAGGACACTTGGATAATATTGCCAATAACACCTTAATTGGAGCCGTAAATGCCTTCAATCAAAAAACTAATTTTGTAAAAAATCAGTTAACGGGTGAGTACGGCGGTGTACCAGATGTGCAACGCGAATACAAAAAGGCCGGAATTAAATCGGTAGTTGTAGGTGACCATAACTATGGTGAAGGGTCGTCTCGTGAGCATGCCGCTATGCAGCCGAGACACTTGGGCGTTGCAGCCGTAATCGTGAAGTCGTTTGCCCGTATTCATGAAACCAATCTTAAAAAACAAGGTATGTTAGGATTGACTTTCGACAATGAGAATGATTACGACCTAATCCAGGAAGACGATACTTTCAACTTTTTGGATCTAGACCAGTTTGCACCAGATAAGCAGTTGACTGTGGAAGTAGTGCATAGCGATGGAGCTAAGGACACTATTAAGCTGAACCATACTTATAATGCTGCGCAAATAGCATGGTACAAAGAAGGTTCTGCTTTGAATTTGATTAAAAAGCAAAATGCATAATCCTAAAGAAATCTAATTTTTAAATCCAGCCGCAGGGCTGGATTTTTTTTTTTTTTTTTTTTTTTTTTTTCAAAAAAAAAAAGCTTCTCCAAAATAGAGAAGCTTTATAAAATATGCTTTTAAGCAATCATTCGCCTAATTCCTCTTGCTCCTGCGGTGTAATATCCTCTCCTTTTGCCTTGGTATAAAGTAGGTTAATAACAATGGCAAAAAATGAAATAGTCATTACGGTAAGAACGACAAAATTATCCAAAAGGTCTAATATGCCGAAAACAAAAATGCCTACGCCCATTATTCCTGTTAAAATAATTGATTGTTTGTCGCTTAACATAAAGTTTTAAATTCCAGTGTAGTTACTAGGAGTAATACGTTTTAATTCTTCTTTTATTGTGTTAGATACTTCTAAAGTATCAATAAAATTGGAAATTGATTCCTGATTGATTTTAGAATTGGTTCTGGTTAATCCTTTCAATGCTTCGTAAGGGTTCGGGTAGCCTTCTCTTCTCAAAATAGTTTGAATAGCCTCAGCCACAACAGCCCAATTATTTTCTAAATCTTCAGCAAATTTGGCTTCATTCAACAATAATTTGTTCAACCCTTTCAAGGTCGCTTTAAAACCAATAATGGTATGTCCAAATGGAACGCCCACGTTTCTTAAAACGGTACTGTCGGTTAAATCGCGCTGCAATCTAGAAATAGGTAATTTAGCAGAAAGGTGCTCAAAAACGGCGTTGGCAATACCTAAGTTTCCTTCAGAGTTTTCAAAATCAATAGGGTTTACTTTGTGTGGCATGGCCGAACTTCCTACTTCCCCTTTTTTTATTTTTTGTTTGAAATAATCCATCGACACGTAGGTCCAAATATCACGGTCTAAATCAATGATAATCGTGTTGATGCGTTTAAGTGTATCGAACAATGCAGCCATGTGGTCGTAGTGCTCAATCTGTGTGGTAGGGAACGAATGTTGCAATCCTAATTTCTCCTGAACGAATTTGGTTCCGAAGGCTTTCCAATCGATATTCGGATAAGCCACGTGATGGGCATTGTAATTTCCTGTGGCGCCACCAAATTTAGCCGCGCTTGGGATGTCGTTCAATAAATTGAACTGTTCGTTAAGTCGGGCAACAAAAACCTCAATTTCTTTACCCAAACGGGTTGGTGAAGCGGGTTGCCCATGGGTTCTAGCCAACATTGAAACGGCACTCCATTCGCCAGTAAGTTCTTTTAGCTTGTTTAGTACTGTTTGGTATTCCGGAATGTAAACATTGTTTATGGCTTCCTTGATACTTAACGGAATGGCTGTATTATTGATGTCCTGTGAGGTTAACCCAAAATGGATGAATTCCTTGAACTGGCTCAAGCCCAGCTTGTCAAATTTTTCTTTTATGAAATACTCAACGGCTTTAACATCGTGGTTGGTAACGCTTTCTATTTTTTTGATGGCCAATGCGTCTTCTTCAGAGAAATTTTGGTAAATGGCTCTTAAGCTGTCAAAAATAGAATGGTCAACCTGTTTTAGTTGTGGTAATGGCACTTCACAAAGTGCGATAAAATATTCTATTTCAACTAAAACACGGTATTTTATTAAAGCTTCTTCAGAAAAATAAGGAGCAAGTTCGCTCACTTTACTTCTGTATCGACCATCGATAGGAGAGATGGCGTTGAGTGGTGATAATGACATATTTGGTTTGAATTTTAAAGAATGCAAAGATAGGAAAGAAAGTGGGAAGAACGAAGCGAGAGGCGTTAAGTTTGATGCTGAATTTTGAATGAAAATACAGGTTTTGTCAATCGCAGGTCATTTGATTTTAACCCTTTTTCAACTTCTTCAAAATATGCCGTGCTCTGGCTTTAAAGCCTGAGCTTTGCATTTGAAAATCGCGCTCTAAAATTAAGGCGAGTTCGGGGTGTACCCAGTCGTAATCTTTACCCAGCAGGAATAAGGTGTTCATAGAGTAGGCCTTTGGTGCAATTTTTTCGTCGTTGATCATGTAATCAAAACAGGTTTCGATAATACGCTCTTTGTGTTTATCGGTTAGGGCGTGTTTTATCTCATTATCATCTTTTGAAGTATAAGCCACGGCCAACAATTCACAAATTTTGGCAACGGGGCGCACGGCCGGGTCTAAATGGACTTGCTTCATATTTGACGTAAAGGTGCCCAAATACGGAATAATCACCTCAATGTTTTGGTTACACATGTATTCGAAAACCCAAGCCGCACGCACGGAAATTTTATCATCTACCCTAAAAAGAATGTCCATAAGTTTTGGAAACAAATCTGTGTTGGCAAGAATTAAGTTGGCATAATGCAACCTTTTTTCACGCGAATGGTTTACATAATTTAATTCGTCGTAAAGTTGTGCGGTAGTCAAAACGATTTATTATTTTTATCCAGTTCTTAAAAATATTAAAATGAAAATTATAAAAAAAATAGTATTAGCGTTACTGATTTTATTTGTGGTGGCACAGTTTTTCGGACCAGAGAAAAACCAAGGCGATTTAAGTTCCATCGAGCCTTTTTTGGCCGAAACCAATCCGCCCGAAGATGTTAAATTAATTTTAAAGGAAACCTGTTATGATTGCCATAGCGATTATACCAGATACCCTTGGTACAACAATATCACCCCCCTAAATTATTGGTTAAACCACCATGTTGAAGATGGTAAAAAACATTTTAATGTTTCAAATTGGGAAGGAAATTCATTAAAACGAAAAGACCATAAATTTGAAGAACTGATTGAAATGGTTGAAGATAAAGAGATGCCGCTAAAATCATACACTTGGACGCATGGTGAAGCCAACTTAACCGATGCGCAAATCGAATCGGTGGTTAATTGGGCAAAAATGGTTCGCTTTAAATACAGCATGGT
Organism: Tamlana crocina; assembly: GCA_040429635.1. Classification (NCBI taxonomy): domain Bacteria; kingdom Pseudomonadati; phylum Bacteroidota; class Flavobacteriia; order Flavobacteriales; family Flavobacteriaceae; genus Tamlana; species Tamlana crocina. The sequence goes on from CP158972.1 coordinate 1,249,008, forward strand.
TGAAGAACCACAATAGTCAAGCCCCATCCTTTCCGATAACTATCGGGACTTTCCTAAAGGGAAGGAAAACATGAAGAAAAAATATAGTTTACAATTGCTGGTTGATAAAATATTCGTGAATTAGTGGCTAAAAAACTTCTTATTATCGGCTTTGTTTGGCCAGAACCCAAAAGTTCTGCAGCTGGAAGCCGGATGATGCAGCTTATTCATTTTTTTAAATCTGAAAATTATCAAATCACTTTTGCCTCTGCCTGTGCCAAAACCGAGTGGGCTTTTCCGTTGGAAACCATAGGCGTGGATGCTGTTGCAATAGAATTGAACCATTCCAGCTTTGATGATTTTGTAAAAACATTGAACCCCGATATGGTACTTTTTGACCGTTTCATGGTCGAGGAACAGTACGGTTGGCGCGTTACCGAACAATGCCCCAATGCCTTGAAAGTTTTAGATACCGAAGATCTGCACAGCTTACGAAAAGGACGACAACAGGCTTGCAAAGATGAGAAGCCTTTCAGTAAAACGTATCTGTTTAACGATACCGCAAAACGTGAAATAGCTAGTATTTACAGGTGCGATTTGAGTTTGATTATTTCAGAGGCTGAAATGGAAATTCTGAAAGCCGATTTTAAAGTTGATAGTGAATTGTTGGTGTATTTGCCTTTTATGTTGGAAGGCATTTCAGGAGAAAAAATTAAAACCTTGCCAAAATTTGAAGAACGCCAACATTTCATAACTATTGGTAATTTCCTGCACGAACCCAATTATAATGCGGTTTTATATTTAAAGCAGACGATTTGGCCAATGATTAGAAAGAAACTTGCAAAATCCGAATTGCATATTTACGGTGCTTATGCTTCACAAAAAATCAACCAATTGCATAATGAAAAAGAAGGTTTTTTGATAAAAGGTTTTGCTGAAGAAGTGAATAAAGTGATGCAAAACGCAAAAATATGTTTTGCTCCGCTAAGGTTTGGTGCCGGATTAAAAGGAAAATTGATTGATGCCATGCAAAATGGAACGCCTTGTATAATGAGTACGATAGCTTCTGAAGGTATGTTCGGGAATCTTCCGGAGAATGGTTTTGTTGAAGACGGCCCCACAACATTTGCCGAAAAGGCCATTCGGCTTTACCAAAATGAATCGCTTTGGAAGTCCAAACAGCAAAACGGATTTGAGGTTATTAACACCCGTTTTGATAAAACAGAGCATCAAAAGAAGCTTTTAGAAGTCATTTCTGAAACAATAAAAGTGCTACCCGAAAAACGCCAAAACAACTTCATTGGGCAAATGTTGCAACACCACTCGTTGCAAAGCACTAAGTTTATGGGGAAATGGATTGAAGAGAAAAACAAAAAATCATAATAAGTCTATAGTGATTCTATAGCCTTTTTTACTCCTGCTGTAGCCGTTTCGGCAATAACAGTTAAATTTTTGTTGCTAGCTATATTGGGTTTGGGGTCAATAAAATATGTTGGGGTGTTTTGAGGGACATAATGCATCAATCCTGCCGCGGGATATACTTGCATCGAGGTGCCAATAATCATTAAAATATCGGCGGTTTCACAAATCTGCATGGCCTTTTCTATCATGGGGACTTCTTCCCCAAACCAAACAATGTGCGGACGTAACTGATGGCCTTTTTCACATAGGTCGCCCAAAACGATATCCGTTTTCCATTCTAGAATGTTTTCGGTGTTAAACGTACTGCGTGCTTTTAAAAGTTCGCCGTGCAAGTGCGTCACGTTTGTGCTTCCGGCGCGTTCGTGCAAGTCGTCCACATTTTGGGTGATAATACTCACTTTAAAACGCTTTTCAAGTGCAGCCAAATCGAAATGGGCTTGGTTGGGGGCTACTTCAAAAAGCTGTCTTCGGCGTTGGTTGTAAAAATCTAAAACCAGCTCGGGGTTGGCGGCAAAACCTTCGGGCGTGGCCACTTCCATAACGTCATGGCCTTCCCATAACCCATCCGCATCTCTAAAGGTTTTTATACCGCTTTCGGCACTCATGCCGGCTCCGGTAAGTACAACTAGGTGTTTCATTATTTTGTTTTTGTCATTACCACCTTTCGGCTATCGCTCAAGATAAACTTTGGCGGGAAACTCATCAAATATAAAACTTTTCACCATTGCGAATCGCATTTTTATTAGAACTAGCAGGCAGTCACCGTTTTCTTTTATATTTGAGCCATGATAGACATAAACCTTATTGAGCATTTAGAATCCTATTTAACCGAAAACCGGCGCGAACGTTTCAAGAAAGTGCTGGCACAGCGCACAAAACATTTTACGGTCGCTACCGAAGATGTTTATCAACTGCACAACACCAGTGCTGTTATCCGTAGCTGCGACGTGTTTGGTATCCAGGAGGTGAATATTGTTGAAGAACAAAACACCAAACGGATTGACCGCGAAATAGCCATGGGAGCACAAAAATGGGTAGATTTAAATCGTTACCATTCAGTGAAAAGTTGCATTGCAGATTTAAAACAAAAAGGCTATCAAATAGTGGCTACCACACCTCATACCAATGATTGCGTGTTGCATGAATTCGATGTAACCCAAAAATCTTGTTTTTTCTTCGGAAGGGAAACCGAAGGACTTTCGCAGGAAGTATTGGATGCCGCCGATTGCTATTTAAAAATCCCCATGTCTGGATTTACCGAAAGTTTGAATATCTCGGTTTCGGCCGCTATTATTTTGCAACATGTTACCACGAAACTCAAACAAACCGATATCAATTGGCAGCTTTCGGAAACTGAATTGCTTGAAAAACGATTGGATTGGAGCAAAAAAACAATTAAAAGTTATGATGAGATTGTGGAGCGGTATCTTAAAAGCTAATCTTTTTATTTTTCGTATTCCGAAATAATCTTCGCAAATTCACTGCTGCATTTTATAAGCGTATCAAGTAAAATTACACTGTTCGTTTCCAAAAGAAGCGTGTTGTCAATCTGTTTGTTGTCGCAATAATAAAAAAATAAGAACCTGTATTGTTTGGGTACTTTTAAATCGTTTACCAAAAGGTTTTCGGTAAAGAAATCACTATTTGAAAATAACGAATCCAACGATTTGTAATTTATAGGTTTGCTTTTGGGAGCTTTATTCTTTTTGCCTTTAAACAGTAAATTTTTTATTAGACCAGCTATTTCAATGAAATCTAAGTTGCCACTTTGTGGGCTGTATAAATGCGGATTGTTTTTAATGTCGTTGGCAATTTGCAAACCAAGATCGGCCGAATATTGACCCGATTGGAATGCTTTTTCCTTGATTCTTTCCGAAAGAAGGACTTCGTCAAGGTTATTTACTATTTTTTTTAATTCAAAAACTACAATGTGGTTAAAATGGTTTTGGGTAACTACAACGAGCTTTTCTTCATGAAAAAGTGATGAAAATACTAACGAATCGTTTACGCTAGCTTTTATAGAAAAATCTCCTGACTCGTTGCTATTAGTAGTTTCATTTATATTTTTATTATAAATTTTTGCGCCCTTTACGGTGGTTTCGGCATCATATATTTTCCCCGTTACATTTTGCGAAATGGCTATAAGCGGTAAAATGAAAAGTAAAAAAAGTATTGATTTCGGCATTTAACGAGATTGAAAATTCTGAATTCCGACTTTAATTTATGGTTTTCTTGTACACCGTAATTTTGTTTTATAATAGTTTAACGTTTCATTTAAAAAAGTTTAAGAGCAGCTGGCGTTAATTTCGTATTTTAAAGGTGTTTTTAAAAAATATTTAAAAATGAAAAAAAAACATGGTAGGGTGGTTCGAAATTCCGGTTAGTGATATGGGGCGAGCCAAAGCATTTTACGAAGCGGTTTTTAAAGTGAAAATAGAAATTCACGATTTTGCTGGGATGCTTATGGGGTGGTTTCCGTTTAGTGAAGGCAAGGAAGGTGCCGCCGGAACTTTGATAAAACAGGAAACTTACATTCCAAGCCAAGAGGGAACTTTGGTGTATTTTATGAGTGACGATGTGCAAATTGAATTGGACCGTATTGAAGCTGCTGGCGGAAAAATTTATCAACCAAAAACAGAAATTTCACCCGAGTACGGTTTTATGGCCGTGTTTATAGATACCGAAGGGAATAGGGTGGCATTGCATTCTAAAAAATAAAAAAGCAATCCTCAATAGGATTCCTTTTCAATATTAAATACCGTTTAATTTATCTATAATCTACGGCTACGGCTCAATAACTTGTATTCTTCGTAGCAACCACTAATGGCATCAAGTATTTGCAAATCGTTGGCGGTTTGTATAAAGCCTTTCGAGTAGTTGCACTGGCTCACAATTTCATCCAAATCAACACGGTCAACATTCAGCAATACCATAAGCATTTCCCTGTCAAAACGCGACGCCAATAAATTCCGGATTTCGTCGTCTTCCTTCATTTTTTTCAGCTTACGCAGTTCGTTGGGTTTTTTTCCGAACATGCGGTGCAGAAAATCGGCCGGGTTGAAAATAGAACCGATCACTTTGGTCAACCCTGACTTTTTGCTGGCTTCGTAACCCGTACCTTCCAAACCGGAAATACTGTAACGGTAATTGTTGTTGATGTCTGGCACTTGTTTGATGTCCACTTCCAAATAGCCCGTAAGTTTCAATTGGTTAACAACCACTTCTTCCAAAGCCAAAGCGAGTTCGGTCAATTCAATTTTTGAGCTTCCAAACTTCAGCCAGTCGTTGGTAACACGCACTTTTATCGATTTAAAACCTAAAAAGGAAAAGTGTAGCGTATCGTTCGCTTTCGCGGAAATTTGAAACTCACCCTTGCTGTTGGTTGTGGTTCCGATAACTTGATTGAGGTTAACAATATGAACGTTTTCCAAAGGTTTGTCGTCCGAAGCATTGATAACAACACCCAATACTTTTTCTGCTTGCTCTTGGGCCATACCCACCGAGCAAACCATTAAAAATGCAAAAAGTATTAGGTAGTTCTTCATGATTTGATAAAATGCTAATTTAAGCATAAAAGTACTAAAGAAAATTTTAGCCGTACTTTTATGCTTTTATTTTGACTAAAAATTAACAAATGGGTTTAAAATTAACGTCTGGAACGTCTTGGCCTTGAGCTCGCGAATTCACTGTTGCCGGAGCGTCTTGGTTTGGCTTTGCCTTCTGAACGGCGCTTTCCATTTTTGCTACCGAATGATTTTTCTCCATTTCGGCGTTTGCCGCCCTTTTTGCCATCGCGTCTCCTGCCGCCACCGCCGCCACGGTTTTCTGAAACTTCAACGTTTACAAAACGGCCGTCGTGCTTAAAGTCGGTGAAATGCGCCAACACTTTTTCGCGCAATTCGTTTTCGGTGTTAAAAAATGAAAAGCTGTCTTTGGTTTCTACTTTAAAGACATCGTCGCGACCCAAATCCAATTGCTCCCTTAAGAAATCTTTTAAGCTCATCCAATCGTAGCCGTCTTTTCCGCCCACGTTAATGAAATAACGGGTAGAACCGTTTGAGCTTCCTTGGCGTTCACCATCGTTGGTACCGCCCGAAACATTTAAATCCTGGGCTTTGTTATAATAGTTGAAGAAGCGTGTAAATTCAACCGAAAACAGTTTTTTAATCAATTCATCTTTTGAAGTGTCTTCAAACAATTGGTTGATGCTCGACAAATACTTATCTATTTCGTGGTTGATTTCGGTGTTGTGGATTTTATTGGCAAGCGACATCAATTGCACTTCGCAAATTTCCATACCATTCGGGATGTCCTTTTTCTCGAACTGACGTTTAATGATGCGCTCGATACTCTTTATTTTGCGCACCTCACTTTTTGATACAATCACCATCGAAACACCTGTTTTTCCGGCACGACCGGTACGCCCAGAACGGTGGGTGTAGGTTTCAATCTCGTCTGGTAATTGGTAGTTTATTACGTGGGTAACGTCGTCCACATCAATACCACGGGCGGCTACATCGGTAGCTACCAACATTTGTATTTGGTTTTTACGGAAAGCGTTCATCACCAAATCGCGTTGGTTTTGGCTTAAATCACCGTGTAAAGCTCCTGCGTTGTAACCATCTTCAATCAGTTTTTCGGCTACCTTTTGGGTGTCGCGTTTTGTTCTACAGAACACTACCGAAAAAATATCGGGGTTTGCATCGGCCAATCGTTTTAGGGCTTGGTAGCGGTCGCGCGCATTAACCAAATAATATTCGTGCGATACGTTTGTGGTACTTTCGTTTTTTCTTCCAACGGTAATTTCGTTGGGGTTGTGCATAAAGTTTTTGGCAATGGCCGCCACTTCTTTTGGCATGGTAGCCGAAAACAACCAGGTGCTTTTTTCTGCTGGAGTGTGTGATAAAATATCGGTAATATCCTCCTTAAAGCCCATGTTCAGCATCTCATCGGCTTCATCTAAAACAGAATATTCGATTTTAGAAATATCGACCAATCGACGATTGATCATATCTTTCATTCGGCCTGGAGTTGCCACAATTATTTGTGCGCCACGTTTCACTTCCCTGGCTTGTTCGGTAATGCTGGCACCACCGTAAACGGCCACAACGTTCAATCCTTTACAGTATTTACCGTAAAGTTTCATTTCGTTGGCGATTTGTAAACATAGCTCGCGGGTTGGTGATAAAATCAGCCCTTGTGTAGTGCGGCTATTTATATCTATTTTTTGCAGCATCGGGAAACCAAATGCAGCGGTTTTTCCGGTGCCAGTTTGTGCCAAGGCTACTAAATCTTCTTCTGAATCCAATAAAAGCGGAATGGCTTTTTCTTGTACTTCGCTGGGGGTTTCAAAGCCTAAATCGGTTATGGCTTGCAATAGGTTGTCACTAAGACCTAAATCTTGAAATGTGCTCATTTTTAAGTAAGTATTCGATTATGTTATGTAGTGTTACATAAGAAGTGAATCGACATACTTAAACCTAAACTTCCAGTAACACATCCTCACCCTGAGGAATATAAACCCAATCTTTTGAGTTTCAGTCGGCAAAGATAGTCTTTTATTTGGCAATAGCACTATTTTATGATTTTCTTGTGAATCAAGGCAAGTACTTCGTTTAAAATGGGGTTTTGGTTGTCTTTGTTCCAAACGGCTGAAAGCACGGTACGTTGCCTGATTTTGTGGAGTTCAATAAACTTTATGTTTGGGTGGTTTTCTATTTGAAGCGATTTCGGTACGATGGACACCCCAAAATTATTTTCCACCAATTTATAGATGGAACCCGCATGAATAGTATTGTGGCTAATCAATGGCGTGAAACCACTATCGTCAAAAATTTCCATGACTTTTTCGTAGTAAGATGAGCTGTATTCGGCATCAAACAAGATGAAATGTTCGGTTTTGAATTGCGATAGATTTTTAAAATTGGAATGATCAATAGGATGCTTTTCGGGCAACACCAAACAAAAAGGCTCTTTTAAAACGGCTTTTGTTTTGAGGCCTCTCGGCACGCGTTCCAAACGCACAAAACCAATGTCGATATCCTGCGAAAGCAAGCCTTCGACCTGTTTGTTGTTTTCCATTTCCTTTAAGCTGAACAAAATATTGGGATGGTTTTGGGTGAATTTCAACAGTAAATCGGGAATGATTCTTTGCATGGCTGAACCTACGTAACCAAAATTCAACTTGCCGTCTTTTCCAGTGTCGAGCAGTTTGGCGTGGTTTAAAATGGTATTTAGGTTGTTTAGATTTTTGGTAAGCTCGGTTTTAAGGTAAGCTCCGGCAGGCGTCAATTTTACTTGTCTATTGTGTCTATTAAAAAGGGTAATGCCCAAGTGGCTTTCCATGTCTTTAATCTGTCGGCTTAGCCCTGGTTGTGAGATAAACAGTTTATCGGCCGCTTTTCTAAAATGCAATTCGTTGGCAACGGCCAAAAAATAGGTAATATGCCTTAATTCTAATTGATAATCCATAGTTATTAATTCTGAATAAAAATAGTATTATTGGTTATCAAATTTATTGATAATTTTGTAATATGAGCGAAAGAATTAAAAATCAGGCGTTTGTTTACGGCGTTGACCAGTTGACGGTTGGTAAAGTTATGGCTATAGCCAATGGAAAAATGCAGGCCAAGCTAAGCGATTATGCCATTTCAAAAATAAACGATAGCCGCGCGAAGGTTGAAAAAATGACCAATTCGCCCAAGGCGATTTATGGCATAAATACTGGCTTTGGGCCGTTATGCGATGTTAAGATTTCACCCAAGGAAACGGGGCTGTTGCAAAAGAATTTATTGCTCACACATGCCGTTGGCGTAGGGAAACCCATTTCAAAGGAACTGAGCAAAATCATGATGATTTGCAAAGTACATGCCTTGTGTCGTGGGTTTTCAGGCATTCGTTTGGAGGTGGTCGAGCGCATTATTTATTTTGTAGAAAACGATTTGTTGCCCGTGGTGCCCGAGCAAGGTTCGGTTGGTGCTTCGGGCGATTTAGCGCCATTAGCACATTTATTTTTGCCTTTAATTGGCGAAGGCGAATTTTGGGTAGGTAGTGAAATAGTGCCTGCTCGTCGGGTTTTAAAAACCTTTGATTTAGAGCCACTTCAATTGGCCGCCAAAGAGGGATTGGCCCTTATAAATGGCACCCAGTTTATTTTGACGCATGCCATAACCGGATTGTGCAAAATGAAATATTTGCTCGATTTGGCCGATGTTGCTGGGGCCATGAGTTTGGAAGGCTACCAAGGTAGTGAGTCGCCGTTTAAGGAATTGTTGCATAGTCTCCGTCCGTTTAAGGGTAGCTTAGAGGTCGCCGAGCGTATGCGCATGTTGTTCAAGGACTCCAAAAATATAAAGTCGCACGAAAATTGTGAACGGGTGCAAGACCCTTATTCCATGCGTTGCATACCGCAAGTACATGGGGCATCCAGAAATGCTTATTATCATTTAAAGGAGTTGACAACCGTTGAAATGAATTCGGTAACCGATAACCCCATTGTGTTGAGCGACACCGAAGCTATTTCGGGCGGCAATTTCCACGGGCAACCGTTGGCCATGGCGCTCGATTATACAACTCTGGCAGCTTCCGAATTGGGAAATATTTCAGACAGACGTTGCTATTTGCTCCTCGAGGGCAAATACGGATTGCCACGATTACTCACTTCCAGTGGCGGGTTGAATTCAGGATTTATGATTCCGCAGTACACGACTGCAGCTTTGGTTTCAGAAAATAAGTCTTTGTGTTTTCCCGCTTCCGCTGATAGCATTCCAACGTCATTAGGGCAGGAAGACCACGTGTCTATGGGGAGTATTTCCTGTAGAAAATTCAATCAAGTTTTAGGAAATATTGAAAAAATATTGGCGATAGAATTGATGTACGCCGCTCAGTCCATGGAATTTAGGCGTCCCAATACGTTTTCGTTGATTTTGGAACAGAATTTTAAAATTGTAAGAAGCAAAGTGGCCAAATTGGAGGACGATAGAATTTTAAAAGACGATATAAACGCACTGGTTGGGTTGGTTGAAAACCGAAAATTTGTAGTAAAATAAATGAGCGAATGACATTCAAAGAACAGATTTTACAGGGGATTCCGAATGAGTTGCCGCCAAAATACAATTACTCAATAGAAGTAAACAGAGCGCCAAAACGCAAAGATGTACTTTCTAAAGCCGAGAAACAATTGGCGGTAAAAAATGCACTGAGGTATTTCCCTAAAAAGTGGTATGGTGAATTGGTAGTAGAATTTGCCCAGGAATTGAAGGATTTCGGACGGATTTACATGTACCGTTTCAAGCCAAAATATGAGATGTTTGCCCGCTCCATATTAGAATATCCAGTTAAATCGTCACAAGCAGCTGCCATTATGCTGATGATTCAAAATAACTTGAATCCGGCTGTGGCACAACATCCCGAAGAGTTGATTACTTATGGGGGTAACGGTGCAGTATTTCAAAACTGGGCGCAATATCTGCTCACCATGCAATACCTGGCAAATATGACCGACGAACAAACCCTGCACATGTATTCGGGGCATCCCATGGGGCTGTTTCCCTCGTCAAAGGAGGCGCCACGGGTAGTGGTCACTAATGGTATGATGATTCCTAACTATTCCAAACCCGATGATTGGGAAAAATTCAATGCGCTCGGGGTTACCCAATATGGACAAATGACGGCCGGTTCGTTTATGTACATTGGCCCGCAAGGTATTGTTCACGGCACCACGATAACGGTGATGAATGCGTTGAGGAAAATAGAGAGCTCTCTCCAAAATTCAAAAAATAAAAAGAACGCTGTTTCCCCTCCTTCGGAGGGGACTAAGGGGAGGCTTTTTGTAACTTCAGGTTTGGGCGGCATGAGCGGTGCCCAACCAAAAGCCGGAAATATTGCGGGCTGTATTACCGTTTGTGCAGAGGTAAACCCCAATGCGGCCACCAAACGGCATGAACAAGGTTGGGTGGATGTGCTGATTGATAATTTGGAAGATTTGGTGGTCCGTGTTAAAAAAGCCCAAACGAAAAAAGAGGTTGTTTCCATAGCTTATATCGGGAATGTGGTTGAGGTTTGGGAAGGTTTTTATGAAAAAAATATTTTTATTGATGTAGGCTCCGATCAAACTTCGTTGCATATTCCATGGACTGGGGGCTATTATCCTGTTGGTGTTTCCTATGAAGAATCAAACCGAATGATTCGTGAAGCTCCGGAACAATTCAAAGAAAAAGTTCAAGAATCGTTGTGCCGACATGCGGAAGCCATAAACAAACACGCTGAACGTGGCACATATTTTTTCGATTACGGAAATGCATTTTTACTGGAAGCCTCCCGTGCCGATGCCAAAGTGTTTCTCAATAATAAAAATGAGAAAGTAAGCTCCTCTTCCCTTGGAGAAGAGGCTGGGAGATGGGCTTATCCTTCTTATGTACAAGATATTTTAGGTCCCATGTGTTTCGACTATGGTTTTGGGCCGTTTCGGTGGGTATGCACTTCGGGAAAACCTGAAGATTTGGAGAAAACGGATAAAATAGCCGCTGAAGTTTTGCAGGATATTATGAAAGGTTCGCCAGAAGAGATTCAGCTTCAAATGCAAGACAATATCACTTGGATAAAAAACGCCAAGGAAAATAATTTGGTGGTCGGTTCGCAGGCTCGCATTTTATACGCCGATGCGGAGGGGCGCGCCAAAATAGCTAAAGCGTTTAATGATGCGGTTTCAAAAGGCGACATCGGCCCCGTAGTTTTGGGTCGAGATCACCACGATGTGGGCGGTACCGATTCGCCGTATCGGGAAACCTCGAACATTTATGATGGTAGTAAATTTACCGCCGATATGGCCATGCACAATGTTATCGGTGATAGCTTTCGGGGCGCCACTTGGGTGTCCATACACAACGGTGGCGGTGTTGGCTGGGGCGAAGTGATTAATGGTGGATTCGGAATGTTATTGGATGGAACTAAAGAAGCCGAAGAGCGATTGAAAAGTATGCTCTTTTTTGATGTGAATAACGGCATAGCCCGAAGAAGTTGGGCACGGAATGACGAAGCTCTTTTCGCCATAAAACGTGAAATGCAACGTACACCAAATTTAAAAGTCACCCTGCCTAATTTGGTTGAGGATGAATTACTGGAAAACTTATTTTAATGCGTACATTATTTAAAAATATAAAAGAACTATTGCAAGTTCGGGACGAGCCTATCGATTTTGTTGCCGGAAAAGCCATGGCGCACTTGCCCACTATTAAAAATGCCTATTTACTGGTTGAAAACGGGTTGATTACTGATTTTGGAAGGATGGAAAATTACCTCAAAATAAAAGCCGATGAGGTGATTGATGCCACAGGAAAAATGGTGTTGCCCACTTGGTGCGACTCGCACACCCATTTGGTGTATGCCGGAAATCGGGAAAACGAATTTGTCGAGAAAATAAAAGGGCTGTCATATCAGGAAATTGCTGAAAAAGGTGGCGGTATTTTAAATTCAGCAAAAACGCTTCAAGAGACTCCGGAAGATGATTTGTACAATCAATCGAAAACACGTTTGGAAGAAGTCATGGCCTTGGGTACGGGCGCCATCGAAATAAAATCGGGTTACGGTTTAACGGTGGAAGCTGAGTTGAAAATGCTTCGCGTTATCAAACGATTAAAGGAAAATAATAATCTCCCCATAAAAGCCTCATTTTTGGGAGCGCATGCCTTTCCGTCGGAATATAAAGACAACAGAGAAGGCTATTTAAAGCTCATTATTGAAGAGATGATTCCAAAAATTTCTAAAGAACATTTAGCCGATTTTGTAGATGTATTTTGTGAGGAAGGCTATTTTTCGGTGGACGATACCCAACGTATTTTAAAAGCAACCAAACCATTTGGGCTGAGGCCAAAAATCCACGTGAACCAATTTACCTCGTTGGGCGGGGTAAAAGCAGGGGTGGAGCACAATGCGCTTTCCGTAGACCACTTGGAAGAAACGACAAATGAAGACATCGAAGCTTTAAAAAACACCAAAACCATGCCCGTAGCTTTACCGGGTTGCTCGTTCTTTTTGGGCATTCCGTACGCGCCAGGACGAAAAATGATTGATGCCGGATTGCCCTTGGCACTGGCCACTGATTATAATCCCGGGTCATCCCCATCGGGGAATATGAATTTTGTGGTTTCGGCGGCCTGTATCAAAATGAAACTTACCCCCGAAGAAGCCATCAACGCCGCTACGATTAACGGCGCTTATGCCATGGATTTACAAAACGAAGTGGGAAGTATCACCATCGGCAAAAGAGCCAATTTAATTTTAACCAAACCCATAAATTCCTATCATTTTATACCGTATTCGTTTGGTGAGCATCAAGTGGAACGCGTCTTTATCGACGGAAAGCCAATTTAGCGGTCGAGTAATTAACATAACTTTATAATTGGAACGGTTTTTAGGTTTTTCATAAAAGTTATCTTTGGCTTTTAAATCAGATAATATGAAAAACTTCGCTTCCATTCTATTTTTTATAATTTCTACAATGGGCATGGCACAAAATGAAAACTCATTGCCTTATTATGAAATACCGAACACTCCTGAAAGTTATTCGGCCGGTACGGTAGCGGCCAGAATGGTTGATGGTTTGGGCTTTCGGTATTATTGGGCAACAGAAGGTTTGAGGGAAACCGACTTAAACTACAAGCCGAGCGAATCGGGACGAACCTGTGGGGAAACGATTGACCATATTTTGGGGCTATCAACTTTTGTTTTGAATAGTTTATCAGAAGAAAAAAGAAAAACAGTAAGTGACAATTTATCATTTGAGGAAAAGCGAGAATTAACCTTACAGAACCTAAAAGTGGCATCCGATATTTTAAAAACTACAGACGACCTTTCAAAATTTGATAACGACAGTTTTCCGTTTTGGAACCTCATTAATGGTCCCATTGAAGATGCTGTTTGGCATTGCGGGCAAGTGGTGATGTTGAGACGGGCTTCAGGAAATCCGTTCACTTCAAAAGTGAGTTTGTTTTCAGGGAAATTGAAAGAGTAAACTAAGAAATAAAAAAAAGAGCTTCAATATTTTGAAGCTCTTTTGGGTTTATTTAGTCGAAACGGCTTTTTCTTTTTTATTTGAAAAATCTACTTCAATTTGATTTTTCATAATGTCTTCAAACGTTTCGCGCTTTCTGATTAAATGAGCTTTGTCCTTATACCAGAGTACTTCGGCAGGGCGGAACCGCGAGTTATAATTGCTGGCCATAGAAAAGCAATAAGCGCCCGCATTTTTAAAGCAAAGTACGTCGCCTTCAGTAATTTCTTTGATTCTTCGGTTGCTGCCAAAAGTATCGGTTTCACAAATATAGCCTACTACGGTATAAAAACGTTCACGGCCATTAGGGTTGGAAATATTGCTGATGTCATGGTGCGACCCGTAAAACATAGGACGGATTAAATGGTTAAAGCCAGAGTCTACCTGCGCAAATACTGTTGAGGTAGTTTGCTTAACGGCATTGACTTGCGTTAAAAAATAACCCGATTCGCTTACCAAGAATTTTCCGGGCTCGAATGCTAAGGTTAAATCTTTTCCGTAGTTTTTACAGAATTCATTGAATCGTTCACTCAATTTTTGACCCAATTCTTCAATGTTCGTTTCAATATCGCCTTCTTTATAAGGTACTTTAAACCCAGAACCGAAATCGATAAAATCGAGGTTTTTGAATTGCTTTGCGGTTTCAAACAATATTTCACTGGCGTACAGGAATACTTCAATATCTAAAATATCACTACCCGTATGCATGTGTATACCATTAATGGTCATTTTGGTATTTTCAACAATACGTAAAATATGTGGGATTTGGTGAATGGAAATTCCGAATTTAGAATCGATATGCCCCACAGAAATATTGGCATTTCCGCCGGCCATAACGTGTGGATTGATACGGATACAGACCGGAGTTTTAGGGTGCTTGGTGCCAAATTGTTCTAAAATAGAAAGGTTGTCGATATTGATTTTTACACCCAATTTGGCGGCTTCTTCTATCTCATTTAAAGAGACTCCATTTGGAGTAAAAATAATTTGATCAGGCGAAAACCCAGCAGCTAAGCCCAATTTTACCTCTTGGATGGAAACGGTATCAATACCAGAACCTAAAGATTTTAAAAGTTTTAAAACAGAAATATTGGACAATGCCTTAACCGCATAGTTTATTTTTAGGTGCTTTATGTTTTTAAAAGCGCCAGTAAGTCTTTTGTATTGCGCTTCAATTTTGTTGGCGTCGTAAACGTAAACGGGACTGCCAAACTCCTGTGCAATTTTCAGCAATTGATTTTCTGTCATGATTTTCAAATTTTCGCCAAAGATATTTCATTAAACCTTATAAAAAAGAATTCATCTAAAAAATTTATATAATTAAACAAAAAGTTAATTATTTAACAACGAAAATGTGAATTTGACATTACTTCAAGTTTTCGCGATTATTTATTAGGGTAAGTAAACGCTATTATATACATTTGTGAATCTTATAAAATTATCAAGTACATTATGAATTTACACGAATATCAAGGTAAAGAAATATTAAGCAGTTTTGGTGTACGCATCCAGCGTGGTATTGTGGCTCAAAATGCCAATGAAGCTGTGGCTGCAGCCAAACAATTAACTAGTGAAACCGGAACCAGCTGGCATGTTATAAAAGCTCAAGTTCATGCAGGTGGTCGTGGAAAAGGCGGTGGCGTAAAGCTGGCCAAAAACCTAAAGGAAGTTGAAGAATTGGCAGGCCAAATTATTGGTATGGACTTGGTAACCCCACAAACTTCGGCAGCGGGTAAGCGTGTGCACCAAGTTTTAGTGGCAGAAGATGTTTACTACCCTGGTGAAAGCGAAACCAGCGAATTTTATATGTCGGTTTTGTTGAACAGAAGTACAGGACGCAACATGATCATGTATTCAACCGAAGGCGGAATGGATATTGAAACGGTAGCGGAAGAAACACCTCATTTAATTTTTACTGAAGAAATTGATCCTGCTGTTGGCATTATGCCTTTCCAAGCAAGACGCGTGGCCTTTAATTTAGGTTTGTCTGGCACAGCATTTAAGGAAATGACTAAATTCGTTACCGCATTATATACGGCTTATGTAAAGTCTGATTCTTCATTATTTGAAATCAACCCGGTTTTAAAAACCAGCGATGATAAAATTATGGCTGTTGATGCCAAAGTAACTATTGATGACAATGCACTTTACAGACATAAAGATTATGTAAACCTTAGAGACATTCGTGAAGAAAGTGCCATTGAAGTTGAAGCTGGTGAAAAAGGACTTAACTATGTTGACCTTGACGGAAACGTAGGGTGTATGGTAAACGGTGCTGGCTTGGCTATGGCTACCATGGATTTAATTAAGCAAGCCGGTGGAGAGCCTGCAAACTTTTTAGATGTTGGGGGTACTGCCGATGCAGCTCGTGTTGAAGCGGCTTTCAAAATCATTTTAAAAGACCCCGCTGTAAAAGCGATTTTAATCAACATTTTTGGAGGTATTGTACGTTGTGATAGAGTAGCGCAAGGTGTAATTGATGCTTACAAAAACATGGGTAACATCAACGTGCCAATTATTGTACGTTTACAGGGTACCAATGCCGATGTAGCTAAAGAATTGATCGACAACTCTGGGTTGGACGTTTTAAGTGCCACCGAATTCCAAGAGGCGGCAGATAAAGTACAGGAAGTATTGTCTTAAGCTTTTAGGTAATAATATATTCAAAAGAGCAACTATTTTAGTTGCTCTTTTTTTGTGCTTTGTTTTCACCTTTTTTCGGCATGGGGCCACGCAAGTGGATCACCAGCCCATTTAAAAAGTTCCGTAAAATTTGGTCGCCGCATTCCATGTATTTGGGGTGGTCTTCCCGCCTAAAAAATGCACCGAGTTCACTTTTCGAAATCCTAAAATCAACCAATGCCAAAATTTTTACTATATCGTCGTCTCGCAGCTTCAGTGCCACGCGTAGTTTTTTCAAAATATCATTATTTGTCATATGCTTTAGTTTATGCTAAGTGGATAGTGCATTTCATCGATTTTTACCTGAAGGGCACTAAGAATTGACGTTTTCAACAGTAGCAAAGATACCTTAAAATTAGTATTGCCACGTTTTGTGTTGAAAATCAACTCAAAAAACAACAACAAACTGTGAATCAGTAATTTACAATTAGATGTTGCATTTTTGTTATTTTTTTAGAATTGACCAAATGCAATTTTATTAGTTGAATAAAATTTACTATTGACGAAATAAATAAAATATACGATTAAATACGTATTGTTTTTCGATAAGCTACATTATATCTACGATTATAAAAGAGCCTCTAGTACGTAACTTTATAATAAATTGATTTATCCATCAACAACATGATTAATAGAGTAGAAAAATTAAGTCTTTTATCTGAGATGATTGCTTTTGCAAAATATGATAAAGACATACGCAGAATAGAGTATAATTTTTTGCTGGGTGTAGCAAAACAACTTGATATAGCCCGCGAGGATTTCGACTATTTATTGGAAAATCCTGTTTCATATACCCATTTAAAATCGCACAGTGAGCGCATTGTTCAGTTCCATAGATTGGTGCTGTTAATGAATATTGAACAGGAATACCAAGACGAAAACGAAAAAGCGGGAGTAACCAAACTGTATAATTTTGGATTGAGAATGGGGTTGAGCCATGAGTCCATTACTAAGGTTTTGTACTTGATGGACAGCTTCCCGAATAAAATAGTTCCACCAGATGTCTTAATAGACATTTTTAAAACACAGTATAATTAATCCCTCTTGTACTAGGATGTTATCTAAGTACTAATTAATAGTGTTGATAGCGCAACAATAGTTGTGAAAATGAAAGCTAAAAGGTTAAACTTTTAGCTTTTCTAGTTTTTCTTGATATGCTTTAATTTCATCGCGCAATTTAGCAGCCACAATAAAGTCTAATGCTTTTGCGGCTTCCTCTATAGTTTTGCGTTTTTCGCGTATTTTTTTCTCCAGTTCAGGTTTGCTTAAGTATTCGCTTTCCGGTTCGGCAGCTTTGGCCGCTTGTAGTTCATAGCTATAGGTGCTCACAGAGTTTTTAGATAAAGCATTGTCTAGACTTTTTTTCAATGCTTTTGGAGTGATGTTGTTGGCCGTATTGTAGGCCATTTGTTTTTCACGACGGTAGTTGGTTTCATCAATGGTTTTTTGCATGCTGTTGGTAATCTTATCAGCATACATTATGGCCTTTCCGTTGAGGTTTCTGGCGGCACGCCCCACGGTTTGGGTTAAAGATCTTGTGGAGCGTAAAAAGCCTTCTTTATCGGCATCCAAAATGGCTACCAACGATACTTCGGGTAAATCCAAGCCCTCACGCAATAAATTTACGCCCACCAAAACATCAAAGAGGCCTTTTCGTAAATCCTGCATAATTTCAACACGCTCCAACGTATCGACGTCGCTGTGGATATATCGACAGCGAATTTGAATGCGATCTAAATATTTGGTCAGCTCTTCTGCCATGCGTTTGGTAAGCGTGGTTACCAAGGTGCGTTCGTCTTTTTCAACCCGTTGCTGGATTTCCTCGATTAAATCATCGATTTGATTTAAGCTGGGGCGGACTTCAATTATGGGATCTAATAGTCCCGTGGGCCGGATAATCTGCTCCACATAAATCCCATCTGTTTTTTGCAGTTCGTAATCGGCAGGGGTGGCGCTCACATAAATCACTTGGTTTTGCAGTGCTTCAAACTCTTCAAATTTTAAGGGGCGGTTGTCCATCGCTGCGGGCAGCCTAAATCCGTATTCCACCAAATTTTCCTTTCGGCTGCGGTCGCCACCGTACATGGCATGCACTTGCGAAATGGTTACGTGGCTTTCGTCAACCACCATTAAATAATCATCCGGGAAATAATCCAAAAGACAGAACGGACGAGTGCCGGGTTGTCGACCGTCCAAGTATCTCGAATAGTTTTCAATACCTGAGCAATAGCCCAATTCACGAATCATTTCCAAATCAAACTCGGTGCGTTCCTTTAATCTTTTGGCTTCCAAATGTTTGCCGATGTCTTTGAAATAATCGTGCTGTTTTACCAAATCGTCTTGAATATCTTTTATGGCGTTTTGAAGCACTTCGGGCGAAGTCACGAACATATTGGCGGGATAGATATTCAGTCGGTCGTATTTTTCAACGATTTCGTTGGTTTGGATATTGAACGATTCAATGTCTTCAATCTCATCACCAAAAAAATGAATTCTGAAGGCATCATCGGCATAACTAGGTAAAATATCCACAGTATCCCCTTTTATTCTGAAATTTCCGTGGCGGAAATCACTTTCGGTTCTGGAATATAAACTTTGCACCAACTGATGGAGCAACTTGGTTCGAGAAATTACTTGATCGCGTTTTAAGGTAATCACGTTCTTTTGAAACTCGACAGGGTTTCCGATACCGTACAAACAAGAAACGGAGGCCACTACCAAAACATCCCGACGGCCACTAAGCAGCGATGAGGTGGTGCTCAATCGCATTTTTTCTATTTCTTCGTTAATGGATAAATCCTTTTCAATATAAACGCCAGAAACAGGAATGTAGGCCTCGGGCTGATAGTAATCGTAGTACGATACAAAATATTCAACCGCGTTATCTGGAAAAAACTGTTTGAATTCAGAATACAGCTGGGCCGCCAAAGTTTTGTTGTGCGCCAATACCAAGGTTGGGCGTTGTACCTCCTCAATAACGTTTGCTACGGTAAAGGTTTTGCCCGAACCAGTAACGCCCAGTAGGGTTTGGTACTTTTCGTCTGTGTCGATGCCCTCGGCCAACTTTTTTATGGCTTGTGGCTGATCACCAGTGGGTTTAAATTCGGAATTTACTTTAAATTTCATTGGTCTCAATCGTTAGTTGAAATTATGCACTTTCAGTGCTAGACTTTCAGTTTCTAAAAATTATTTAAGCCACGAATGCACAAATATTTTGAAGTATTTTTAGATAAATATTCGTGAATTTGTGGCTAAATATTACACGAATAAATGGACTTTCAGTCCGCAATTAAACCTATGGACTTTCAGTCCATAGTGGTTTGGTTAACAAAATTACGCAAAATAAATGGCTATTGTTTTAATGTGAAATGCCCAGAAAAAACGCGTCCGTCTTCTAAAAATACTTTAAACCAATAATCGTTGGTGGGCAATATTTTTCCGCGAAATGTGCCATCCCAACCTTCTTGTTGTACTGCGAGCTGTTTAATTAGTTTGCCATAGCGGTCGTAAATGTAAACTGTGCTGTTGGCCTGTACATTTGCATCAATTCCTTTAATATGCCAAAGGTCGTTAATACCGTCGCCATTGGGCGTGAAATATTTGGGATAGCCAATTACCGAAATGTTTAATGTCGCCACGCCACAAATTTCATCTTTTACATGGATGGTATAAAAACCAGCTTCGACATTTTTAAAATGGGGCTCGTCTTGATATTCGATGATATTGGAATCTTCCCTTTGCAGTGCAAATTGATAATTGCCTTGACCTAGGTTTGTGGTGTCTATGGTAACCGAATTATTCTCGGAAATATCAATGACTGTAACATCATCTTGAGTGATGGTGGCTAGCTCTGAGGCATCAACATAAATGTTTTCGGATTTTGAACAGCCCGTGCCATCGGTTTTGGTTAGCGTAATGGTGTAGGTGCCTGGGGTAGAAACCGTAATAGTTCTGTTGTTAGAAACGAATTGGTTGGTTTGGCTACCATCTAAACTGCTCCATAGCCATTCGTAGGTGAAACTTTCAGAAGTGTTTTGTTCAAAAGGTTCTAGTTGGATGGAGAATGTCGGATCTGAAGAACAAACGATTCTCGGGGTATCCACAGTAAAAACAGGCAATGGGTTTACTATTAAATTGATAAGGGTTGTCGCGGTACAATTGGTGTTATTGGGATTGACTACCCTGGCCGTAATAGTTTGGTTTTCTGAAATAAGCGGATTAGGTAAGCTTGTGGCATCGGTTATTAAGTTACCGTTTTCGTCAACATAATCATAATACACTTCCATGTTGGTTTGTGAGCCTAAAATGGAGCTTGTAAAAGTTGAGGTGTCGAAAGGGAAGTAGCCGTCGTTATCTATATCGCCAGCGCTACCGTCGCAAAAAACTTGGTCTACAACAGGGTTAGCTATGGGTTGCTCGTTAACCGTAAAAGTAATGGTGGTTTCATCGTAACAAGGGCCATCGGGTGCCGAAGTAGTATTGTTTTCTACCCGAACGGTAATGGTTTGGCTTTGGGTTAAAAAAGGATTTGGAAGCGGACTGGGCAAAGCAGGGCCCGTTTCGTCAAAATACAACACCGTAAAATCCGCAGGGTTTTGTGCACCTAAAATTTCACTTTCAATTTGTGAGGTATCGAAAGGAAAAGCGCCATCAAAATCATCATCACATTCTGGTGCAATGGTTACAGGATTTGCAATAGGTAGCGGTTCAACGGTTAGTAAAACATGTGGCCCTAGGCCCAAACAATCATTTGAAATGGAACTGTCTATACGGACATAAATATATTGTGAATTTGGGTAGCCTATGTTCCTGTAATTTGAAATATCTGTAATCTCGTTAACTTCTGCCAAAGCATCAGCTTCATTTCGGTAATAGCGTGGTGGCATGGGGTTTTGACCTGCCGGAATAAAACTCATGATGGAAGCTGTTGCGCTACTAAAATCGAAGGTTGCAATACCATCGCGGTTATCGTTATTGGCGCTGTTGTTTCCGGTGGTATCTAAAAAGTCATCACACTGGTTGAACGTAGCCACAAAACTTGAAGGTACCGATGTGGTAGAGACGCTTAATTGAATTTCGGATACTGAAGCACAACCATTCTGCCCTACAACGCGGGCCCAAACTACATCACTGTTTACGGTTCTGTTTTCAAAAGTGGTGGGGGTTGAAATAAAATCACTACTGTTTTCATCACCCAACGCTGCGGCAGCATTCGTTAAATAGTAACTAAAGGTTTCGTTGGAGACATTAGCGGAAATTTCGTTGTTGGCTTCAGTTAAATTGAAGGCACTGTAACCTAAAGTTGTGGAGTCTTCGTCATCGCACTGAACAAGGGTTACAGAAGCGGACACTGTTGGTTTTGGTGCCACCGTAAAGTTGATATCTTGGGAATATAGCCCGCATCCATTTCCAGTCCTGTTTATAAAGGCACGGAACAAATAGCCATCAAAAGAAAGCGGTGCGTTCGATATGTTCAGATTGAATGAGTTGGATCCGTTGTAAATAGCGTCATCGGTTACCAAACTCCAGTTAGCGCCATTGTCGCTCGAGACTTCCCATTGTATGGTTTCGGCTTCGGGAGAGGATATCGATAGCGTGGTATCGGTTTCTTCGCAAATGGCCAATACAGCCGTTTGGGACGCTATGGAAAGTGGGGCATTATTTAAATAGTCGCTGTTTGGCAGTGTGTAACCATCCGAAGCATTAATGACCAACCCTGTGCCTGTTGCAGAGTCTGGCGTAATATCAACGACTACATTACCATCACCTAAATAGCTGTCGCCATTGCCATCTGAAAACCCGGCTTCAATGACGTCGCTACAGCCGTCGCCGTCGCTATCGAAATCTATATAATTGAAGATGCCATCGTTATCGGTATCGTCGAGCGTGTATCCAATAATGTTGCTGTCTGGAGAAGTCTCTGCATCGTCAAACCAGCCGTTGGTGCCAAAGTTTCCGCCGCTGTCAATAATCCCGTTTAGATCGGTATCTGATAAAAGGCCTAATTGCCCAGTTTCATACAAATCGGTTAAGCCATCGTTATCACTATCGAGGTCGTAAAAATCAAAAATAGTATCATTATCAGTATCAAGGGGCATTATCGTAGCATCGAAGATATCGTCTAAACCATTGTTGTCGGCATCCGTTCCAGATAGAGTTACTAAAGTACCTTGGTTTTCTACAATATCAGGAATGCCATCGTTGTCGCTATCGAGGTCCAAACTGTCTGGAATACCATCAAAATCGTGGTCGTTATTGAAACAAGTTATTGAAAGCCCGCCGTTAAAAATGGAAGAAACCGTTCCGTTTTCTAGTTTGTGAATGAAAGTGAAGCCGTCAATTTGATTGGCTAAGAACTGATGAGGTTCGGCTCCGTTTGGGTTTGGGTTGATTTTGAAATGGATTTCGGAGCCAGAAATTTGAGTAATACCAGATTCAAAAATTCCATCGAAATTGGTGTCGATTAGTAAATGGTCGCTGGGGTCGACCAAGGTGATGTTTTTATTTATGGGTTGAATACTAACAATATAGTATTCATCTTCAATATCGGTACTTGGAAGCGAAATGGTTTCTTCCAGTTTAATGTTTACAGATTCCGAAAATGTGATTTCAAAGTTGTTTTCAGCACTTGTGGCATTGCCCAGTGTGCTGGTAAACCCTCCAGAACTGTTTCCGCTGAAGGTATTCGTATTTCCTGAGTTGTTTGTTTGGGTAAAGTTACCACTGGCTATGGTGTTATTGCGAGAGCCATCTTCAAAAATTAACTCGGGGGTGTTTAAATTGCTTAAGTTAATGGCGGCATTCCCTTTGGATTCGGTACAGTTTAAAATACCATCGTTGTCGTTGTCGATATCCAAATTGTCAATAATACCGTCATTGTCCACATCGTCAGGACAGATACTAATCGGGATTTCTACCGATTCCAATTCTTCACCCGTGCAGGTAATAACACCAATAAGCTTGTATTTTCCGGGTTGTGCCGGAGTGATTTCCGGGTTTGAAACCATTAAATCCACAAAACCGCTACCCGATCCGTCGTCATACATCCATTTAAAGCTATCAAAATTTTGGGTGTTGGCAGCTTGTAATGTTATGTTGGGAATACAGTTTCCGAGTGTGGTGAACTGGGCATCAAAATTGATTTCGGGAGCCGAAGGAAATCCCGAGTAAAAACTGCCCGAAGTTGCTGCACCGTTGTAGTTAAAATAGGCACAATATAACTCGTCGTCACTTTCCACTGAAATATTTCCGTTTAACCCCTTAACCTTATAAGTAATGTAATCGGGCTTGCCGGTTACGGGGCTTGGACTCACCGTAATAGGATTGTTGTTTATGGTTACAGTAGCACCTACTTTGGTAACAATAGATATGCCACCTGAATAATTTGTGCTCCCTATATCGTTAATATTGGCAATATTATTTAGGTTTCCGCGGGTTTCACAGCTTAATGGCGGTACAAAAAACATACCTTGGTTGGCCTCGTTTGGTGAGCCGTTGTTACCAAGTCCTCCTACACCTTGGTAGGCAAAAACAGGTTGAGAGGTTTCAACATACATATTGCCATTGGAACTGTATTGGTTGCCTTCAATAACGTAATATTCACCTGAGTTTATATTTGCAATTGCGGAGTTGCCATTAATGCTGATGGATGTATTGTCGGTATGGGCAACAATCAAAATGTTTTCCCATGCATTATCGCCATCGCCTCGTACAAAAATATATTCAGTGCCTACTTTACTTAAATCCACAATTTGGTCTATTCCATAATCCCTGCCGTTACCTGAACCAAAACTTCCGTTAGCAGACCCGCAGTTAACAACAATAGGTTTGTCGGAATTGACTAAACAACCAATCAAGCCATCTCTGTTTACGGTTGAATCGAAACTATTTGTGGCAATGGTATAGCTTTCCCCTTCGTTTAAAATAGTATTGATTGGTGTAGCACCCGAATAATTTTTAATGATTAAACCTGCGGGAAGGTTACTGAAGTTTACGGTGGTATTGTCTTCCGTAGCCATTACCGAAACAAAATTTAGATAATTATCTTGCGGGTTTTGGTTGGTGTAGCTACCTACTCTAAATGTGGTTCCCAAAGCCGAAAGCCCTTTACTCACCAAGGCACCGGCTTGCGCTCCACCACCAGCATTCATTCTTACAGATGCGTAAATAGGCGCTTCGGCTTCAATAATGTAACCTTTGTTGTTTGAAACCAGACTGGTTTGTGTTGAAAGTATAAATAGCTGTCCATAACCAGAGCCAATAGCGATTTCTCTAGGAGTAGTGTTCGATACCGTTCCTGTAATAAAATTTGTAGCTGGTTGCCCAATGGGAATTATAGTATAAGGTACGTTTGAATTGCTCGGCGTAGAAAGGTAAATGTACTGGTCTTCAGGGTTTGCATTGCCAAATGAGGCATTGGTTAATGGCGGGATATAGTGCTTTTTACTAAGTTGAGAATAACCATTATATCCAAAGAAAAGCATTATTAGAATGGTGAAAATGTTTAGAGAACAAATTCGAGGTATAGCCTTAAGCATAGAATGAAATGAAAGTTATTTTAATATGATTTATACTAAAATAGATTAATCAATGTCATTGGACTCAATAAACCTTCAAAGGTTTAAAAAATAAGTTGAAATGTAAATTTATTATTTATCGTTTTAAAGCAAAGTGTCCTTTTATATCGAACGATTCGCCATCCTGCACAATTTTGGCAACAAACCAATAATCATCAGAGGGCATGTTTTGTCCGTTAAAGGTACCATCCCAGCCCACGGAAGTGTGAGGTAGTGTTTTTAACAGTTTTCCGTAGCGATTGTATATGTAAACAATGGTACCGGGCAGTTGACTAGCACCCACAATGTGCCAAGTATCGTAAGCCCCATCGTTATTTGGAGTAACGAACTTTGGAATGTCAATTACAAATACTTCGCGTGTTACATCCAAACAACCGTTTAAATCTCGAACCGTGACCAAGTGCGAACCAAAAGACACATTGTCAAACACATTTGAGGTTTGCGGCTCACCATCATCTAAAATAAAAACATAATCGCCAATTCCGGAAACATCAACGGTAATGCTGTTGGGATCGGCAAAATCGACCGTTTGGGTGAAATTGATTATGGCGCTATCCGATTCCACGACGCTAAAATTATGGGTGTACGAACAATCTGGAGCAATGGTATTTGGGCGCGTAACGGTAACGCTGTAATTCCCAATATCGTTTGGGCCGAGAAGAATTTCAGCAGAAGTCGCACCGGTTGACCACAGATAGGTGTCGCCAGCAACGCCGGTTTCCGCACTGACTACCAAGGGGTCGTCATTGCACAATGGCACAATATCATTGATTGGGATAACGGGTAACGGGTTAATCCGCGTATTGAACTGAGTAGTGCTGTAACACCCCGTGCTTATATTTTGAACGCGCACGAAAATGGTTTCGCCATTAGTAGCTTGGTAAGAAGTGTTTATTCTATTGGTTCCGCTTTCGGCATTTTCTTCCGTATTATAAAAAGTAATATTGAAATTTGAAACATTTTGTGAACCCAAAATAGCACTATTGTTTTGCGTGAGGTCGAAAATCAGAAATTCATCAAAATCATCATTACAGTCAATTAAATCAGGAGGAGTATTCGCGATAGGATTCTCATTAATTTGTAGGTTGAATGCTTGTACAATAAAACAGCCCGTTGTAGGGTTTGAAGTTCTGACGTAAATAGTATGGTTGTTATTGGTGTAATTATAAGTGTTGCTTAAAATCGCAGTATTGTCTTCGGCATCGGTTTGGGTGTCGTGATAGGATATGTTTACCACCGAGGGATCATCAACAATAATGTTGTTAACCAAAGATAGATCATAGGTGTTGGTTTCGTTGTCGCAAATTTCAACTGTGCCCACTGTATTTGTTGGTGGCGGCGGATTTATATTAAGTTGAAGCGGCACAACGGTATAACAGCCCGTTAAGGTGTTGGCCACTTTTATATAAATGGTTTTAGCTTCTGAAACAAAATTTTCAGGATCAACAATGGCATTGGTATTGTCTAATCCGTCATTGGGGTTTATGTCGGTTTCGTTTTCAAAATAGTCTATTCTTAAGTTGCTTTTTACACGATCCAAAACTTCAAAATCTTGAGTTTGGGTATCAATATTGTAAAAGGTTAAATCGAAATTGGCTTGTCCGTTATAGTCAGGAGCACATTCGGTCAACGACGGAGTGCCTACCAAAACATCGGGTGCAGCGATAATATTGATTCCTAATTCTTCAACCACGAAACAGAGCGAATCGTCGCTTTCAATCCTTACATAAATACTTTGCGGATTCACCACGTTGGTGTAAGTGGCAGGCAACGGATTAACGTTTTCTTCTGCCAAGTTTCGGGTTAAGTGGAACGAAATATTTAGTACATCGGGTGTGCCTTGCCTAATTTCATTGGCTTTTTCGGCTAAGTTGAATTCGTGCCTGCCATCGTTGCTATCGTCATCACAAATCAAATAATCAATAATAGGGTTGTAAACGGGGTCGGGCGATACTTGAAGGGTGAAGGTCGAAGTACCAAAACAACTAGGGTCTGTAATATTCTCCACACGTACATAAATGGTTTGGGGGCTGCTAGTGTTTTGATAAATCGCGTTTTTGTCGATAGGCATGCTAAAAGCTGCATCTTCAAAATAAAAGACCTCTTTTCCGGTTTGGCCGTTTAAAATTTCGTTATCTTTTTCAGAAAGTAAAAATTCTGCGGTACGGTCGTTATCATCCTCACAGATTTGATAGTTGCTTATTGTTGGAAAATCAGGCAATGTATTAACAATGGCTTCAAACGACTCTATCGCGTAGCAGCCCGTGCCGCTAGCCACATCTTCCACACGAACAAAAATGGTTTGGGTGTTGGTGTTGTAGGCATCGCGATTGGTTTCGGGTATTTCGTTGGTTTTGGCATCGGCATCTTCAAAAGAGGTGAAAAAGTCAATATCCAAACCTGTGGTGCTAGGCACAACTTCTGAAATTTTAGCGTTGAGGTCGATTATGGAAAATCCATCTTGGTCATCATCACAAATAATAATATCGGTGGGCTGATTGGTTGCCGGAGCGACCAGTACCTCTATTTGAAAAGGGTTTACGGTAGAGCACCCCGAGTTAGTGGCCTCAATACGCGCATAAAGCGTTTCAACGGAATTGGTGTTATTGTAAAACGGAGGTAGTTGATTTTGAGTGTTTTCTGCATCGGTTTGGGTGGCGTAATAGCGTACCGTAAAATCATCGTTTCCTCCCGTGATGGTATCATCAAGCGAAGCGAGGTCTATGCTAGCAAAGCCATCGTTATCATCATCGCAATAGGGTACGGTAACATTATCAAATAGCAATATCGGGTTAATGAGCAGCGTGATTTCAGAGTCTTCAATACAGCCACTGTCAGTGTTTTCAATAGTTATGTACAATACTTGCGGACTCGCTGCCGCATAGGGTTGTGTTTTGGGTAGTGCGTTTGTGCCGTTGTTTCTATCGTCTTCTGTTTCGTAAAAGGTAACGGTAATGGGGTAGGGTAAATCGTTGGCAATATAGCTTTCAACGGTAAATAAATTAAAATCTAAGGTGTCGTTTTCATCTGCATTGTTGTCGCAGAGCGCATAATCGCCAGTGTCGGTGCCCGTGAGCAATAGATTGGTGTGTACTTCAAAAGGAACAATGGTGGCACAGCCCGTGTCGTTATCTTCAATCCTTAAGTATATGGTTCCCGATCCAGGTTCGGTAACGGCATTATTGTATTCGTAATTGGTTTCGTTTGCAATAATATTGGTATTCGTTTGTGCGTCTTCCAAAGTGGCATGGAAAGTAGTGGACACATCGGTTAAACCGTCCAAAATAGGGGCGATGACTTCAGTTAAATCGAAGTTTGCTGAACCGTCCAAATCGCGATCACAAGCATCCAGGTATTGGGTGTCTCTATTTACAATGGGGCTAACTTCAATATTTACTTGCAAAGTGGTATTGTTTACGCAACCGGTTGTGGTATTAACGACTCTAACAAAAACATTATCTGTTGGCGTGTTGGTGTTAATATAAGGGCTGGGGATGGGGTTGTTGCCTGTGCTGGCATCCAATGCGTTGTAGTGATAAGTGACGAATAAATTAGCGTTGCCTTGAGTAATCTCATCATCTTTTTCGGTAAGGTCTATTATGGCATATCCATCTGGGTTGTCATCGCCATCACAGGTTTCCAATGGGGTGGGAGCAACAATATCTGGTAGACTGTGTACAATAAGGTTAAAACTGGTGTATGAAAAACAAGGACTGTCTAAATCCTGAATTCTTACAAAAATAGGTTGCGGATTAATGGTGTTTGAAATAGGGGCGGTTATCGGGTTCAGGTTTGCCCTAGCTTCAGCTTCCGAATAGTGGTAACTGTAATCGTAGTTAGTAAACGGAATGTTGGGTTCCAGTTCTGAATTTTTGGTGGATAGGTTGAACACTTCTGTTTCGTCGCCGCTGGCATCATCACAAAGTTCGTAATCGGTAATAGGGTCAATGGGTTCTTCGGTATTTAGTACGATTTCAATATCGTCTTCCTCCACACATGCCGAGCCGTTAACCGGAACAGACACTTCAACCCGGTAAGTGCCGTTTGCTACAGCGGTGTAGCTAGAACCTGTAGCGCCAGGTATTAAATTACCGTTGAGGTACCAAGCATACGAAGCTAAAGGATTCTCCAAATCGGCATCTAGAACGGCCGAACTGGCACAGGTTGTTATATTGTCGCCCAATTCCAATACCCTAAAACTGTCGCCTTCAATAAAAACAGCCGAATCGAATGTATTATCGGTTTGGTCGGCAATAATGAGTTTTATATGATAGGTAACATTAGGCTGAATGGTGCCCGATGCCGTTAAAACGATAGTTCGTCCGTTATAGTTGGTGTCGCCCACGTTGTAGCCTTCAAAATATTGTTCGTTTTGTGCAGGGCAAACACCAAAAATTTCATCGTGTATGGTATTGGTGTTAACTGGTGTGGTTGTGCCCGGAACCACAGCAATATTTTGGTAGGGCCCCGTGCTTCCCGCTTCTCTAATTAGAAAAACGAAACCATCGGAAAATTGACATGGGTTGATGCCAAAGTATTCCTCAGAAGCCAATAAATAATTAAATTGAAATTGGTTGGATATAGATACAAAATCAAATTCGATGGAAGTGGCATTTACCGTGTTGGTGATGCCCAAAGCGGTTTCCAAATCAGGGTCGGTGCCCCAAGCGTTGGAACCTTCGCTCAATGTAGGGGATATGGCAGAATTTCCCCCAGATCGGGCCGCTCCGGTAGATAACATAATGCCCCTTTCGAAAGGAAAATTGGAACTGACCCGTTCAAAATAGGCATAACTGGCCAAGCCCGTATCTGCTCCATTTACTGAAGAGCTAATATTTGAAATGTCCACACAGCCATCAACGAGGTTGTTTTGAATTAAGGATTGTAAATCAACAGAATCATCTACGGAGATTTGTTGTGAAAACAACAGCAGGTTTCCGCCAATAAGAAAAAGTAAAATGAAATAAAATAATCTCATACTAAGTAGGTGGTTTCTGTTTGTGTTAACGGCTTAATAGGCCGTTTTTGTGCTTAGGACAATTAAAGGTGGAAAAATAGACTTTTTTTAGATGAAGTGCAAAATAAATCGATTAAATGCGTTTTTGCGTGGTTGTTTAAAATTTAGTGTTTGAGTGTAAAATGATTTTTAAATACACGGCCGTCTTGTAGTTTTACCACAAACCAATAATCGTCGTTAGGTAATGGCTCTCCTCTTATTGATCCATTCCAGCCCTCACCTAAGGGGTCTAATTCTTTTATAAGTTTACCATAGCGGTTGTAAATTTGTATTTTAGTATTTGGCTGAAAAATTTCGGATACGCCGTACACTTGCCAAGTATCGTTAACGCCATCATTATTTGGGGTGAAATATTTTGGAAACCCAATTACCGAAACGGGTTCGGTAATTGTACCACAGTCATTTTTTGTGTCCCTAATTTGAATGCTGTACAAACCGGGAAAGAGGTTGTCGAATAACGTAGTTGTTTGGTAGGGCCTAATAATTTGGTTGTTGATATCCAATAATGCATATTCGTAAATACCTTCGCCTGAAACCATTATGTTTATGGTGTTGTTTGTAGATGCATCGGTAACTTCTACGTTTTCTATAGTGGCGATGTTAGAGGGCTCAACAACAACTGTACGTTGATCTGAGCAGCCTGCTTGATTTGTAATTTCAACAGTATAGGTGCCAATTTCGTTAATATCAATTTCATAGGCGGTTTCCCCTGTGCTCCATAGATAGGAATAATTGTTGCGCGAACCTACCAAAAAACCGACATTGATTTTTATGGGTGCAGGGAAGTGATTCAGACAATAAAGTACGTTTTCGTTTTTCTCTATTTGAGGTAATTCTGCAATACTGAGTATTATTTCGTTAATTCCAAAGCAGGCATTATTGTTTAATGTTTCAACCCTGTAATAAAGGCTTTGGGTGTAAGGTGTTTTATTTCGGTATTGAGAAAGACTATTGGCTTCAATGAGTGCGTCTTCTTGGGTTTCGTAAAATGTAATAGAAACGTCGTTAAGCGTGGTGTTTAGTTGGGCTGCGATATCGGACTTGTAATCTTCGAGATTAAATAGGTTAATGCCGTCGGGAGACCCTACTTCATCGCATTTTTGAGGGGCGCGGTAAACAGGAACTTCGGTGGTTGCTATTTGCAATTTTAGCGTGGCTGTATCAAAACACCCACTGAAGTTATGTACAGTACGGGTGTATAATATTTCGTTGGGCACTGTGTTTTCATAAGATTCAGGATTAGTAATGGCATTAACACCATTCTGTGCATCATTTTCGGTTTTATGGAATGAAATGCTATAATCTTGATTGTAGGTCGGTAAAATAGCTTCGTAGGCTTCGGTTAAATTAAAGGTTGTTGTTCCCGAAAGATTTGGACTAGGAGCACATTGTGTCAGGGTATGATTGTTGGTTACGGGCGATGCAAAATAAGTGACTTTTGCCAAGCCTTCTAAAGTTTGGCTACAGTCTCCAGTATTTGGGTCGATAAATACTTTGTACAAGCCTTCTTCATCGACATCAAGAAAATAAGTGGTATTTGTAATAGGAATTCCGTTTTTAAACCAGTTGTACGTGGCGCCTTGAATATCAGGCGATGTTAGCGTGTAAGTGTCATTTTCGCATAAAAATAGTTCAGAAGAGCTTGAGTTGTTGCCTATAATATCTATTTTCTCAGAGAAAAAAGACGTTATAAAGGGGGGCAAACCTTGCCTGCCGTTCGATCCCAATTGCAAACTGTTATAGGCATAGTTGCAGCCCAGACCAGAAATGTTAGGGGTGTTTATAGTAGAAAGAAAGGGTTGCCCTTGGTCGTAGCTAAGGTTCATCGACTGATAAATTTTTCCGTCTGGACCCAATTGCAGTGCACCTCTGTACATTTGTCTGTTGTCTATAACATATTCGGTGTTACTAATGTTGGTGGCCGTTATGTTGTATTGCAGTAAAGCGCCGTATTGTGCCGAGGGAGCACTGCCTTCTTGTTCATTGGTTTGGTAAAAGGATGACACGTAAAGCAGTTGGTTGTTTTGCGAAAACTCCACCCCATAGGCTACTTGCGGTTTTTGGCCGTTTAGAGAAAAAGTAATTGTAATTTCCTGTTCGTTACTAATATTACCAGTAGTTTTATCAAAATCATAAATAAACAAACCCGAAGTAGTATTGGCACAGACCAGTTTTGAACCGTTGGGCGATAATTTTAGGTAACCCCTTCGGTTGGTGATGTTATTTGAAAAGGAACTGGTTACGGGTACGGTGTTTAGACCTGAAGTGTTTACTTCATAAGCATAAAAGGTGTCGAAAAAACCGGACTCTCCTTGTGCGAGTGTGATCACCCAAATAGATTGTGTTTGGCAGTCCTTTACAACGGCAGTAACTTTTTCTGATGTTGTGGGGAGCAAGTTGTGGTTTTTAATGGTTACATCGCCCAAACCGTTTTCCAAACTCATATCGACAATTGAATAATTAAAGCCAAAATCTGGATCGTTCTGATGTATTTGTGTATCGACTGTGAAAATGTAATACATGTTTGGGGCTTCTGGTTGAGGTACAATTATTGCCGATTGGGTACTTGAGGGGTCCCCGTATAAACCAAATCCGTTAGGCATACGGTCGTGGTTTTTGTTCCAAACAGAAATACCGTCAGTGTAAAATAACAGGTTTCCGTTGGTATCTGATATTGTTGCGCAGCCCTCTATAGTGTTAAGTTTGCCGCTAGAGAGTGGAGAAACAGTGCCGTCTGGATTAAATCGTATTCCCGCGTTTTCGCCAAAATACCAGTTGGAAGCTTCCTCCTGACCAAAAGCACAGGTAATGGCTAAGCCAAAGTATATTAGAATGAGGGCGATTTTTTTCATCTTTTTGCAATAGCAATGCTATCAAAGATATTACAAATCGCGCTTTTTTAATAATCTATACGATAAAAAGATGAATAGGGCAGTCCAACCCAAAACCAAGGCCATTTCGTGCCAATGCACGGCGTAATCGTAAGCTAATTCGGCTTTGTCGGGAAATTTAGTCATGGCGATACGTTGAAACGGCTGGTCTATCAATTTGTACATTGATTTTAGGGGAAATAGGTTTTGCACTTGTTCGGCTATTTTGGTATTCCATTGCCAAACAAGGAGCCCGTAAGCTATCCATTCCAAAATAAATAATATGAATAAAAATGCCAATGCAAATGCCGAGCGTTTTACAAGCATCCCCAAAAACAGGCATAGACTAAAAAAACCGATAAGTTTTATAAAATAGGCCAATAAAAACTCAGTTTCCATTAAAATAATACTCATTTCGGTGTAGCTGGAATAATATAGCCCGATGCAAAGTGAGATAAGAGCAGTGAGTAAGGTTGAAATCAACGAAAAGAAAATAATGGTATAGAATTTTGAAAGGATGAATTCCTTTTTGCTCAATCCATCAATTAAATTCTGTTTTAAGGTTTTGTTGCTGTATTCGTTACCGATCATGCTCACCACAACAATGGCGAAGAAAAATTTAAACTGCGCCGAAAAGAACGTGGTTAGGTGCCAAATAATCGGGAAGTTGAATACGCCTAATTCGCCAAGTTCGAGGGTGAAAAAGCCAAAAACGTTAATTTTTAACGATGATAATAAAATGATGAAAAATGGTAATACAAACGAAATAAAAATAAGCACTTTGCTGGTGCGGTTTAAGAGCAGTTTTTGCAGCTCTAAGTTTAAAAGTCGAAGCATTATTAGGCGTTTTGGTGGTTATTGGTCAATTGTAAAAATTGCTCTTCCAAGCTTTCCTTGCGTTTTACCAAATGGGTGAGTACAATATTATTTTCAAAAAGGAACTTATTGAAATTTTCGGCCTCTAGGGGTTCGTTTAAAAAGGCGGTGACTAAGTCGTTGTTGATTTTTATTTTTCCAAATGTGGGATGGTTTTCCAAAAGCTGAATCAGTTCGTTTTGATGGTTGCATTTTAGTTCGAAAAAACCGTGACTTGAAATCATTTCGTCCACACGACCCGAGTACAGTTTTTCGCCTTTACGCAGTACCACTACGTGTGAACATACTTTTTCAACTTCGTCCAATAAATGCGAGGCCAGTAAAATAGTGGTGCCATTGGCGGCAATTTGTTTAATGATTTCGCGTATTTGGTGTATGCCCTGTGGATCCAATCCATTAGTGGGTTCGTCAAGAATTAAAATTTCAGGGTCGTTAAGCAGAGCAGAAGCAATGGCCAAGCGTTGTTTCATTCCCAAAGAATATGTGCTGAATTTACTATCCTTGCGTTCCGAAAGCCCAACAATTTCTAGTTTTTCGTCTATTTTATGGTATGGCACACCTTTTATTTTGCAGACCAATTTTAGATTTTGTAAAGCGGTCATGTACGGGTAAAAGTTGGGGCGTTCAATAATGGCTCCCACTTTCTTCAAGGCATCGTGCGTGGTGGTATTGCCGTTAAACCAATGGAAACTACCGTGTGTTTTGTTTACTACATTTAAAACGATACCCAATGTGGTGGATTTTCCGCTGCCGTTCGGCCCTAAAATACCGTAAACATTGCCTTTGTTAATCGTAAACGATAAGTCTTTTACGGCGGTTAAATAGCCGAATTTTTTGGTGAGATTGTTAATGGTAAGTATCGGTTCCAAGCTGTATTGTTTTTATGGACTTTTATGTTCGACGATGCTTCGCTGTTTTTGTTACAGCAATTTCTTCTAGCTTTTTACAGCACATCAACATAATGTCGTAAAGTTTTATTATTTTGAAGTTTGAAAGCACATTGCGGCAACCTTTTTGAATACCATTACAATATGCAAGATTTAAAAATATCGAAGAAAAAACCTTCGTTTCCCATAACACCCAAACTGCACGATTACCTTTCGGAGTATAATCGCGACATGAAAATCCCTATTTTTTATGATGATTTATTACGGTTTCAAGGCTCTATTGTGGTGTACGATAAAGATGATAACGATACGCTTTGGATCAGGGTGTATTACAACGATTTTGAACGGGAGGAAATCGAGCTATCATTAAAAAAAGTGTACACCATTTTGCATTCCGACGGAAATGAAAGCGTATTGCCTTTTTTAAGCGTTGATGCTATTGACTATTGCACCTTCGGAAACTCTAAGCCTTTTCGGATTAAAGTTCGGAATATTTTAAATGACAACTATACATACTTTTACGTAAAAACGGCTGATGCTTCGCGGGTTTATGGTTTGGAATTGGAGCACATGCTTTCGCCGTATAATTTGAACTTTTTGGTTTACAAAGATACTTTAATTGAGGAGCACATTGCTGGTATTCCGGGCGATGAGTTTATCAAAAACTTTCTGCCAAAATGCGATAAATCTGAAAAATCGCAAATTGCCAAAGAGTTTGTAAAATTTAACGAACGCTGTATGATTCGGCTTTTGGGCGACATGCGTTCGTACAATTACGTTATTGTGCCCACCCACGATTTTGATCATGTGGTGTATAAAATTCGTGCCATCGATTTCGATCAGCAGTCCTACGAGGGGAAATTCAATATTTACCGTCCGCAGTTTTTTAAAGAGAATTTGAAAATGGTGGAATTGGTTTCCGAAGGTATGCAAAAACTATCCATTAACCAGTACAAAACCGAAGAGCGTTCCATTTTGGTAAAACGTTTGAAAAGTTTTCACGACCGTATTGATATGTTGTTGGATTGCATGCAAAATGATGTGATTTCTACCGATGAACACATCCATCTTTTAAAAATGAAGATTTTTGAATACACTCAAGATGTGAAGTTCAAGAGGTGCAAAAATATGGGGGAAATCCTTAAGCGTTCTTTGGAGTTTTTAACCCATAATTACGAAAACGTAAGTTTGGATAAGTTGAAGCAGAAGTAAGGTTGAATAGGATTCGTCTTAAAGGCTGCTCGACTCCGTTCGCCCAATTGTTATCTTTTGAATTGGCAGAAACAGTTGGGGTGCCTAAAAGGATTAATTCCAGTTTTCTTCAAAGTCGAGGTTGTCGTAATCGTCGAGGTCTAGGCCATCTTCAAATTCATTGAAATCATCACCTTCATCGGCTTCAAAAACACGGTCTGGAGCGGTGTCTGGCACTTGCCCTTGTACAAACATGAGGTTGGGGTAATCTTGGCCTTCAGCCTCTTCAACAATCTCGGCCAATTCAACGTAAAAAGTCCACATGCTTAAAAAATCGTACACGTAAATCAACTTGGTCTGGGCTTCGTGTACCACGCTTTCCAAAGCTGTTTCGTTCATTAAACGCGCCGAATTATTGTCGCTCAAATCGAATAGTGAAATTTCTTCACCTTGATCCCATTGATCATTGCTTATGTAAAACGAAGCCATTTCAGTACCATCAAATCCAAACGATTGCGTAATAATGTTGTGCAAGTCTTCTAAGGTGTCGGTTTCACGAATCTCCAAATCGCGAAAAACATCCTCATCTGTGGTGTCGTTGTCTAAAATAACTCTAAATCTGTAAATCATGGGATAAAAAAGTTGAACTGCAAAGGTAGGTTATTTATGTTATTTCGAAAAACGGTGTAGGGTAAATGTCATGGCGCTCAACAATAAAAATGCACCAATTTGATGAGCTAAACCCAACCATAGAGGCACGCTCAATAAAATAGTGAAAACCCCCAAAATAAACTGAACAAACACGATAACTACTAAGCTGAGAACACTTTTTTGCTGAATACTTGAGAGTGGTAGTTTTTTCGATTTTATCCAGAGCCATATTAATGCCGCAACAACTAAATATGCCAAAGTTCTATGAACAAATTGAATACCGCTTGGGTTTTCAAATAAATTCTTATAAAACGGTTGTAGTACATAAACCGTATGGTGAATAAACTTCTGCTCGTTCATTAAAGGCCAATGGTTGTGTAGCAATCCAGCTTTTAAACCGGCCACAAAAGCCCCGTAAATAATTTGTAAGATTAGAATGAAAAAACTAAAAATAATCCACTTTCTAAATTTAGGAAACGCAATAGGTTTTCTGTCTGGGTAAATTAAATCTAGAGCCACCCACAGTGTCGCAGCAAAAGTTAAAAAGGCAGTAACTAAGTGAGCTGCGAGCCTAAAGTGGCTAACATCGGGCTGGTCTACCAAACCGCTTTTAACCATGTACCACCCTAAAAAGCCTTGAAACGCTCCTAAGGCCATTAAAATGAAACTTTTTTTAATGGTGCTTTTGGTAAGTTGTTTAGTTATTAAGAAATACAAAAACGGAATGAAAAACACCATGCCAATTAACCGACCAATAACTCTGTGCAGCCACTCCCAGAAATAAATTTCCTTGAAATCGTCGAGCTCAAAGTGGTAGTTTAGTTTTTGGTATTCTGGATATTGTTTGTAAAGGTTAAAGGCTTCTTGCCATTCGGCCTCATTAAGTGGCGGGATGGTGCCAGTTATCAATTTGTAATTGGAAATGGATAGCCCAGAATCGGTTAAACGGGTAATACCACCGACAAAAACCATTATAAAAATCAACAGACAGCCTGTTAATAGCCAATATATAACCTTTTTGTTGTCTTTTTTTGAATTTGCCATGAACGCACGAATTTATTTTTTACTAGCCATTTTAAGCCCTAATTTCTTACCTTTTTCTAACATCAATTCATAGGCCGCTTCATATTCATTGGGAATATCGCCCTCTAAAATAGCTTCCTTTATTGCTTCTTTGATGATGCCGATTTCCTTAGAAGGCTGCAAATTGAAGGTTTCCATGATTTCTTCGCCCGAAATGGGCGGTTGGAAGTTCCTAACATGGTCGCGCTCTTCTACCTCCACAATTTTTTCACGAACAATTTTGAAGTTGTTATGGTATTTTTTGAAGCGTTTCGGATTTTTGGTGGTGATGTCGGCTTCGCAAAGTATCATTAAATCTTCCACATAATCGCCGGCATCAAAAACCAAACGGCGAACGGCCGAATCGGTAACAATATCCTGTGCCAAAACAATGGGACGTGAGCTCATCAGTACCATTTTTTGAACGAACTTCATTTTGTCATTCAAAGGCATTTTTAACCGTTTGAACAATCGGTACACCATTTTTGAACCTTCAAATTCGTGACCATGGAAGGTCCAACCCACTTTTTTACTGAATTTTTTTGTGGGTGCTTTCCCAATATCGTGTAACAAAGCAGCCCAACGTAGCCATAAATTATCGGTGTTTTCAGAGATGTTATCCACCACCTCCAAGGTGTGGTAAAAGTTGTCTTTATGGCGTTGGCCTTCAATTTCATCAATGCCTTTTAAAGCGGTGAGTTC
Organism: Tamlana crocina; assembly: GCA_040429635.1. Classification (NCBI taxonomy): domain Bacteria; kingdom Pseudomonadati; phylum Bacteroidota; class Flavobacteriia; order Flavobacteriales; family Flavobacteriaceae; genus Tamlana; species Tamlana crocina. The sequence continues at coordinate 1,286,972 of CP158972.1, forward strand.
CGGTAAAATGTATTTTAACAGACCTGTTTTTTCCAACAATAAAAACCCGATGGATGGTGTTTTGCTTTCCAGAATTTTGTTCAGTTCAGTAACAATACGTTCGTTGGTGATGATTTTTATGCGCTCAGCATTTTTTGTGATAGCCTTAAGCGATTCATTTTCAATTTTAAAATTGAGTTGTGTTGCAAATCGAATAGCTCGGAGCATGCGCAATGGGTCGTCACTGTAAGTGATGTCTGGGTTTAATGGCGTGCGGATTATTTTTTTATCTAAATCGGCCATTCCTTCAAACGGATCTAGTAAATCCCCAAACGTATTTTCATTTAAACTTAGAGCCAACGCATTTATAGTGAAATCGCGTCGGTTTTGGTCGTCTTGTAGCGTGCCATTTTCAACGGCAGGGTTGCGACTGTCTTCGGTATAGGATTCCTTTCGTGCGCCCACAAATTCAATTTCAATATCATCATGGCGGAGCATGGCCGTGCCGTAGGTTTTAAACACCTGAACTTTGGGCGTGTTGGGTAAATTTTTGGCGACTTGTTTGGCAAGTTTAATGCCGTCGCCAACCGCAACAACATCAATATCTTTCGCCTTGCCACGCTTTAAAAAATAATCACGAACATAACCGCCTATTACGTAGCTTTCCAGATTTAACTCTGAAGCAGATTTAGATATAACTTTAAAAATGTTGTGAGTTAATGCTTCTTTGTAATTCATTTTATTTGCCACTAATACACGAATGTTTTTATAATACGATACGTTTATGGTCTAAGAAATCTTTGTGAAAATTCACCAAAATTGCAAGTTTGTTCTGTGATACTTTTAAGTAGTTAATGCATTGTGAAATATGTTTGTCGTGCAAACTTTCTACAGATTTTATTTCTAAAATTATTTTATCGAACACTACGAAATCTGCATAAAACTTGTGTTTTAAAACAATGTTTTTATAGTTTACGTGGTATTCTTTTTCTCTTTGAAACGGAATATTTCTTAATTTAAATTCATGTTCAATAGCATCTTTGTACACAATTTCAGAAAAACCACTTCCCAAGTTGTTGTAAACTTCAAATAGTACACCAACAATTTCATAGCTTTCTTCTTTATATACAATTCTAGACATTCAATTGCGGTGTTTCTATTTTTAAAGCGTTATGCTACGAATGCACGAATATTTTAAATGTTTTTCTTAATAGTGAAACATAATGGAAAGATATTCGTGTATTCGTGGCGATTTTTACTCTCGAATAATCTTTACAACACCATTATTACTCAACTTGATAATTGAGGATGGTTTGTCGCAAATTTTTTCGCGCTGCAAATTTACAACATAGTCCACACCTTTTAAAACCTCGGGTGCTATTTCTTTGAATGATTTGGGCGTGGGTTGCCCACTGATGTTGGCTGAAGTGGAAACAATGGCACCATTAAATTTTCTGGATAGCCAAAAACAGAAGTCATCATCGGGGATGCGAATGGCGATGCTGCCATCGTCGGCGATTAAATTTTCGGCTAAATTTTGGGCTTCATCGTAAATGATGGTGGTGGGTTTGTCGGTTACATCAATGATGTTTTGTGCTGCTGCCGGAACTTGTTTTACGTATTTTTTCAACATCCTATCGTCGGCCACCAAACAAATTAGAGCTTTGCTGTCCTCTCGCTGTTTTAGATTGTACACTTTTTTTACAGCCTCCGGGTTGCTGGCATCGCAGCCAATGCCCCAAACGGTATCGGTTGGGTAAAGGATGAGGCCTCCGTTTTTTAAAACTTCAAGAGCGTTTTTTATTTCGGATTGCATAGTACAGCTTTTATTATTCAATACATTCTTTTGGTGCAAGTACTTCTGGGTTGTCTTCAAAAAAATCATTTACAAGGATTAAGGGAAGATGTTTTACTTTGAATTTGTTGTGATGTACATACAGAGACAAAAGACGTTCAGATATGAAGCCAAATACTCTTCTTTGGTAAGGAGATTTACTTATGGTTATCCTTGATTCTAATTCGAATAAAATATTAAATAACCATGAGCAATATTCATTTAACCAAGTGTAAGTAGCTATAAACATATTTGCCATATAAAAACATTCATAGCTTTCATACAAATAGGTTTTTATACTTGGTTCGTATTCCGGATACTTTTCTTTTATTATTTCCATTGCAGTATTCCAGTCTGAAGCCCGGTGGTGAAAACAATAATCTTCAGCAATAGTGGCAGGCAGTTCATTGACCATGTATGTTCTTGGATATGGAAGAATTATATCGTATTTATTTAACCATTTAGATACGTTTTTTTTTATTTTATTTTCTTTATCATGAGTTTTTATTATGAGCTTATTGTCACTTTTAACTCTTTTTATTGTTCTTGGTTTTCTGCTTAGTGGGTTAGTAAAAAAAAGAAAATATCTTCTATAATGCATAAGCCCAACTATATTTTCATTTTTCATGTTTTTCCATATCCAATATAAAGCACTAAGTTCATTAAAGTTTATGTTTTTATGAGAAATATTGTCAACCCCAGTGTTGTCCATGTAATAACCTTCATCTATCGTGAAGTTGTTTAAGTTTCTTCCTACTTGAATGGGTTTTAAAATAGCATTAGAAACATAGGGTTTGTCTTTATGTGTGGCAATAAAAATTTTCATTAGGTTATTCTATTTTGTAAAGAGGTATTTCTTTAATATTTAGTTTGTTGTTGTAAAAGTATAGGCCTAACAAGCGTTCAGAAATAAAACCAAATACACGTTTTTGATAATCATCTATAGGAATTTCGATACGCTTTTCTACTTCAAAAAGAATGCTAAATAACCAGTTGTGGTAATCGTCCCAAATTTTTTTTGGAGCAATGAGCATATTGGCGGCATGAAAAGAGTTGCCATTATCTAAATATTCAACAATACTGGTTTTGTATGAGGGGTATTTTTCAGCAATAACAGATTTGGTTATATTAAAGTCTCTTTCCCTATGAAATATTTTATAATTTTCAGATAATGATATAGGGCGCTTATTGTGTTTGCTAACAGAATGCCTGGGTAATATAACATCGTAATTTTTTAATATGTTTACAATATGTTCTTGTTGTGTCTCAGAGGGTACGGTATAAAGTTTAGTTTTTTTAAAATTTTGCGCAGTGATGCGTTTTTGAGTTGAAGGGGATATACTAAGTTTATTATAAAATAGGTTAAAATAACGTCTGTAATGGCAAAGTCCAACATATTCTTGGTCTGTACAATTTTGGGTTATCCAGTAACTAGCAGTAAGTTCACAAAAATTTTCATTTTTGTTAGAGATATTATTTCCAGTAGCATCAGTAATGGAAGAGCCAATATTTGAGTGTGCTTTAGAATTTACATATATAGTTTGATATAGTTTGTTAGTTAGATAAGGCTGGGGACCATGTGAAACTGTAAATATTTTAACCATAAGTTTTTATTGTTCTAATTCCGTTTTTGCTTTAACAAGGGCTGAGGCAATTATTTGGTGCATATCATAATATTTGTATTCTGCTAAACGACCACCAAAAATAACATTTTTATAAGCCTTAGATTTTTCTTTATACTTATTGTAGATATTTTGATTCATAGGATTGTTAATTGGGTAGTAAGCTTCTTTATTAGGAGTCCAATCTTCAGGATATTCTTTTGTTATTATAGTATGTTCTTGGTTGTTGAACTCAAAATGTTTGTGCTCTATAATTCTAGTAAAAGGAATATTAGCGTCGTTATAATTAACCACAGCATTGCCTTGATAGTTTGTTGTATTCAAAATTTCATCTTCAAAACGTAATGACCGGTATTCTAACTGACCAAATTCATAGTTAAAATATTCATCTATTTTACCTGTAAAAATAACCTTGTCTGCCATTTGTTCAAACTGTTCTTTGTTGTTGAAAAAATCGCAGTTGGTTTTAGTCTCAATGTTATTTAGTAAGCCCTCAATAATTTTATTATAGCCACCAATTGGGATTCCTTGGTACTTGTCATTAAAATAGTTGTTATTAAATGTATAGCGTACAGGGAGTCTTTTAATTATAAAAGCGGGTAATTCTGTTGCTTTTTTACCCCATTGTTTTTCTGTATATTCTTTAATGAGTGTTTCGTAAATGTCTTTGCCAACAAGAGAAAGCGCTTGCTCTTCAAGATTCTTAGGGTGCTTTACTCCATACTCTTTTATTTGTCCTTCTATGATGTTTTTGGCTTCATGAGGTGTTTTTACTCCCCAAAGCTGATAAAAGGTGTTCATGTTAAAAGGAAGATTGAATAGTTTCTCTTTCGAGATGGATACGGGAGAGTTGATGTAGTTGTTAAATTCAGCAAACTGGTTTACATAATCCCAAATAGCTTTATCGTTTGTGTGAAAAATATGAGCTCCATATTTGTGTACATTAATCCCATTTTTGTTTTCGCAATATACATTTCCGCCTATATGACTTCGTTTATCTATTACCAAACACTTTCTTCCTTTTTTTGTGGCTTCATGAGCAAATACGGATCCAAAAAGACCTGATCCTACAATTAAATAGTTATAAAGTTTCATCAAATTAGTTGTATAAGTTTTGTTTGTATGCCTTCTCTAGTTCAACATACATTTTGTCAGTAATTATTTCTTTTGTGAAATTCTCTTTTAAATGTTTGAAGCCGTTTTCTATCAGTTCAATTTTTAGGTCTTTATTATTCAAAACTTCTAGAGCTTTTTTTGCAAAATCTTTAGCATTTTCTTTCTCACAAAGTATTCCTGTTTTACCATTAACTATTACTTCAGGAATACCCCCAGCATTAGTTGCTATTATTGGAACATGGCAATTATAAGCTTCAAGTAAAACCCCGCCGGTTGGTTCTAATTTGGAGGTAAACATGAAAAGATCAAGCTCAGGAAATATTTCTGGGATATCTTGTCTAAATCCTGTGAAAACAAAGTCACTTTTTAAACCTTGCTTTTCAACATAATCTTTAATCTCATTTTCCAATTTACCAGTACCGATAAGGAAAAATTTAACATTGGATAATTCTGACTTTATTAGTTTAGCTGCATCAACAAATGTGTAATGGTCTTTAAAAGGGACAAAAGCAGAAATGTTTCCAATTAGTATTGTATCGTGTTTTAAGTTAAATTCTTTATGCAAAACCCCTGTGGCTTCTTTTTTAGGAAACTCAGCTAAATCCGTTGCGCTTCCAACAATAGAAAAGCGGGAATGGTTCTTAATAGAAGGTTTTAAAGCATCAACAACGGCTTGCGAAACACAGATTAGTTTTACTAAATATTTATAATTATATTTGAGTTTACTTAGTTTTCTTTTAGAAATATCTTTGATTAATGTCCTGAAAAATACAAGGGGTATTTTTTTAGATGATAATATTGATGAAATAACACATAAGGTATGTGCCCTACTGCTATGTATTAATATAAGGTCAATCTTTTCCTCTCTAACAATTTGTTTGATTTTTTTTATCCAACTAAAACTATATTCAGATTTTAAGGGGATAGAATGAACATTAAAGTTTTTCTCTTCAGCTATTTCAGATAACTTAGTTTGAGATGGGCATATTAAAACTTGGTGTTCTATTCTAGGGTTAAATGCCTCATAATAATAAACGATTTGTTGTTCGTGTCCACGCCAAACATTGGATGCAGTAATTTGAAGTAATCTCATGTCTTTTTAATAATTGAAAACAAAGATAAGATATCATTTTTTTAAATTAGGAAAACATAAAAATTTGTAATATTGCTGAATGAAAAATGTAGTAGTTCAAGATATATTTGCAGCTAATACCCTAGAGTTTAAACACTTTATAACTAATTTTAATTCAGAGGGGATTCCTTTTGGAAATCAAGATAGAAACTCCTTGAAGCTATTTCGGCTAAAAGATAAAACAATAAATGTTAAATCATTTAAAATTCCTAATATAATAAACCAAATCGTTTATAGGTTTTTCCGAAAAAGCAAGGCTCAACGTTCTTTTGAGTATGCGAATAAACTAATTCAATTAGGAATTGGTACACCACAACCCATAGCGTATTTTGAGTTTGGCTCATTGTTTTTGTTCAAAAGTAGTTTCTATGTAAGTGAACATTTAGATTGCGATTTAACTTTTAGGGAGCTTACTTTAGATTTAAATTATCCTAATCATGAATTGATTTTACGAGCTTTTACGAGATTTACCTTTAAACTACACGAAAACGGAGTGAATTTTTTAGATCACTCGCCCGGAAATACTCTCATTAAAAGAACAGGCGACGGTTACGAATTTTATTTGGTCGATTTAAACCGAATGGAATTTGGTAAGATGGATTTTGAAACCCGTATTAAAAACTTTGCCAAGCTCACCATCCATAAGCCGATGATACAGGTGATGAGCAACGAATATGCAAAATGTTTAGGTGAAGATGAACAGCGCGTATTTAATTTGATGTGGCGGGCAACTGTCGATTTCCAAGACCGGTTCTACAGAAAAGTACGATTGAAAAAACACATATTCTTTTGGAAGGAAAAATACCGGTCAATGTCGAGCCGACATCCAATTCAACGTTTTTGAACAGTTAGATTTATAAAATCATATCAAAAAAATTGACTATTTTACAAGTTTTGTTCTTTTTGAGATAAAGGAGTCCACAAACTTTTTTAGACTGTGGTGCGATAAGTAGTAGTAGTATTTTGGGAAAAGCCTATTGAGTTCATAAAAAATTTGTTTTAAGAGTTTTGCTTTGCGAAGAGAAACGTCGTGGTGTATCTCCGAAACGGAATTCATTGGGTTTGCATCTACTACGGAAGGCAGTAGGTTGTAAATCCTTAAATTGAAGTTCCACGCATGTTGGAGTTCGCAGTCAATAGGGCGTTTTATTATCGGGATTCCGTTTTTCAGTGTTTTCTTTAAAAATTTTTCAGCTCCTTTGCGAGTCCAAATTGCTCCAAGTGTAGATATTGGGATACTTGTTCCACATGCCCCAATAAAATACGTTTCATCCAGTTGTTGAACATTAATACTCCTCCTTTTTCCATTTTTGAGCTTTAGTACGTCCCACTGATGCTTTTCAGGTAAAGAGTCATAGATTTCGATGGACTTTTCAACAGTACGTTTGTAATTGATTTCTAGTTTAGCATCGTCCTCAATAATAATAGCAAATCTGAAACTCGATTTTAAAAAAGTCTGCATTGTTTTGATATGACTCAAAAAACACCCAATTTCTCCGGGAACCAAGTTTCTGTCGTAACGGTTTTTTAAAGTGTAATCTGTGTCTTTTAAGTTTCGTGCATCAACTGCCCGAATGCGTTCAAACTTGTGAATACCACTCTTTTCAAATTCTTTTTCCATTCGTTCCAATCGGTCTTTGGACCGGTCAAGATTAATTAAATACGTTTGAAAATTTAAAGAATCCTGCATGGCCGTTGAAGGGTTAAGAATTGAAACAGTTTGTGTGTTTATAATACATCGATCGAATTTATAACTTTTTTGGTAATCAGCAAAAAACAAAAAGCAGTAAACAGAGCTTAAGCAGTTATTTTTTCTGCTGCAACTCGCGTAGTTTGGTGTATTTTAAAAACGTGATATTGGCAGTTTGCACGCAAATAATAAAGCCGTTTAGCCCATCCAAAAACCCCAATCTTAAAACGTACGATTTAAAAAATGCCCAGGTGGGGTTGAAAATGATTTTCCAAATGGGCGCTTTTTTGCCCAATTCAAAATAGGCCTGTGCAGAGAGCGTTGAAAAATGTTCGGTTTTTAAATTGAACTCAGAATAGCTTTGGTAGGTGTAATGCAGAATATCACCTTTAAGCTGACCAACTGAGTCTGATGGACTATTCATTTGTACGGTTTCGTGAACTTTATTGCCTTTCCACTGCGCTTTTCGCCTATCGAAAACACGCAATTTTTTGTTGGGGTACCAATCGGAATGTTTTATCCACTGTCCGCAAAAATTATTGAACCGGTTGGCGTAATAGCCATCAAATTTCCAATTGCTTTTTAGTTTTATGATGGATTGTTGTAAACGTTCAGAAAGCGCTTCGTCACCATCGAGAGATACCACATAATCGTGTTTGGCTTGATTTAGGGCAAAGTTTTTCTGCTCGATGTAGCCTAAAAATTTTTGTTCAATAAAAGTGACATTGTATTTTTCACAAATGGCCTTGGTGTTGTCGGTTGAAAACGAATCGACCACCACAATTTCATCAACTACAGGCGTTAAAGACTGTAAACATTTTTCAATGTTCCGTTCTTCGTTAAAGGTAATGATAACGCCCGATAGTTTAATCATATTGCTGTTTTCGTAAGGCAAAAATAGCTATTTTTGTTACAATGGAAACATTAAAGACCTCGGTAATTATCAGTACTTACAATCAGCCCAAATGGTTGGAGAATGTGCTATGGGGTTATGCGGCCCAAACCGAAAAGAGTTTTGAAATAATTATTGCCGATGATGGCTCGGGAGAAGACACCAAACAAGTGGTTGAGCGTTTTAAAAAGGATTCAGAATTAGAAATTGTTCATGTTTGGCACGAGGATGACGGATTCCAAAAAACAAAAATTTTAAATAAAGCCATTGAAGCATCCTCATCGGAATATTTAATTTTTACAGATGGCGATTGCATTCCAAGGAATGATTTTGTGGCCACGCATTTAAAGTTGAGTCGGAAAAATTGTTTCCTTTCCGGAGGCTATTTTAAACTTCCCGAAGATATTTCGAATATCATTACAAAAGAAACGATTAAAAGTCAGCAGTGTTTTAAGTTGGATTGGCTCTTGAAACACGGATTGAAAAAAACATTTAAAACCAATAAACTGACGGCATTTGGATTGAGGGCTTGGTTTTTAAACACGTTTACGCCTACAAAAGCAACGTTTGATGGCATGAACGTTTCGGGCTGGAAAAGTGATATAATTACTGTTAACGGATTTGACGAACGGATGCAGTACGGTGGTGAAGACCGCGAGTTGGGCGAACGCTTGATGAACAGTGGCGTTAAATTTATACAGGTACGATACAGTGCCATTTGCTTGCATTTGTACCACGAGCGCCCTTATAAAAATGAAGCGGCTTTAGCGAAAAACAAAAAAATAAGAGAGGAAACGAAAAAAAATAAATCGGTTTATACGCCTTATGGCATCGTAAAATCGGGTTAGTTTTTGATGCTTTTTAAGAAACCCACCAATTTTTCTTTAAACAAGTTGGGCGTGAATTTTTCGTAAAGTTTATCGGCGTCGTTTTTAAAAGTTTTTTCGGGTTTGGTATAAATTTCAGGTTTGAAGTCCTTTAAGTGAACACTGATATTTTTTTCATCTTCAAACAAACTCCACGTAGCTCTATCGATCCATGGAGAAAAAATGCTGAACGTTGGTACGCTTAAAGCTTTAGCCATATTTACAGCGCCGCCTTCATTACCAATTAAAGCATTGCAATGGTGGGTGATGGATAAAAACTCACGGAGACTATTGCCAAAAACATTAAAGAATATAGCGTTTTGGGTTTCCTTGTTGCAATTGTTATAAATGTCCTCGGCCAATTCTTTTTGCTTCGGAATATAATTGAACAGTATTTGTGCTTTGGTTTCCGTGTAAACGGTATTGATAACCTCGGCCATGTATTCATGCGGATAGGTTTTGTTAGCGCCACTGCCCAAAACGCCAATCATAACAATCGGTTTTTCGATGTTGATGCCATGAGCTTTTAAAAAAGCCTCGCCGCGTTCAATTTCAGACTCAGTTAGATAAATCTTCGGTTTTGTCAACTGTGTTTCAATTCCCAAAGGTTCTAAAAGTTGCAGCCTGTTTTCAATGGCTAAGCTTTTGCTTTCGGAAACCTTTTTGCGTTTTTCATTATGGGTGTAAACGAAAGTGGTGTAGCTTTTGTGATAAGAAATTTTGATTTTAGCGCCTGAAAACAACGTAATGATATTACTGGATAGTTTACTGTAGACATCAATAACCACGTTGTATTTTGATGCTTTTACCGATTGTGCTAGTTTAAGGAGTTCTTTTTTGCTGTTTTCGGCCGCTTTAGTGAAAAAGATAAATTGGTCAATAAAAGGATGGTTTTGTACAACAGGGAAGGTGTGCTCGTTAATTAAATAATGTAACTGGGCATCAGGATATCTATGCCGAAGTGCCTCAAACAGAATACTGCTGGTAAGCACATCGCCAATCATTTTTTGTTGTATTACCAATACTTTCATAAAAACAGCTTCTGGCTAAAAATAAAAAATTCCAAATTCCAATTTAAAATTTCTGGAATTTGGAATTTTATGCGTTGTTATTAGTTCAATTAAACAGCCACATCGTTATCACGAAGCGCATCGTTCAATGAGGTTTTTTTATCGGTACTCTCTTTGCGCTTTCCGATAATCAAAGCACAAGGTACTTGGTATTCGCCAGCTGGGAATTTTTTAGTGTAGCTACCAGGAATAACAACCGAACGGGCTGGTACGCGACCTTTCATTTCGATTGGCTCATCACCAGTAACGTCAATAATTTTAGTGCTCATGGTCAATACCACGTTAGCACCTAAAACGGCTTCTTTTTCAACGTGAACGCCTTCCACCACAATACAACGGCTACCAACAAATACGTTGTCTTCAATAATTACAGGAGCGGCTTGTAGTGGCTCTAACACACCACCGATACCAACACCACCAGAAAGGTGTACGTTTTTACCAATTTGCGCGCAACTACCAACTGTGGCCCAAGTATCAACCATAGTGCCTTCACCAACATAAGCTCCAATGTTTACGTAGCTAGGCATTAAAATGGTTCCGGCCGAAATGTAAGCGCCATGTCGAGCAACGGCATGTGGTACCACACGGATGCCTTTTTCTTGGTAACCTGTTTTTAATGGAATTTTATCATGAAATTCCAACGGGCCGCACTCAATGGTTTCCATTTTTTGAATAGGGAAATAAAGCACCACGCCCTTTTTTACCCATTCGTTAACCTGCCAGCCGTCGTTGGTTGGCTCTGCAACGCGCAATTCACCTTTGTCTAAAAGGTCTACCACTTTTCTAATGGCCGCAACGGTGCTTTCTTCTTTCAGTAGGTCTCTATTGTCCCACGCTTTTTCTATGATTTGCTTTAACTCTGTCATCTAAAATAAATTTTCAGCAAATATAAGGGGTATCATTTAAAAAGGGAAAATAACCGTAAACAATAACCCGATTAAATGCAAAAACTCGAATTTTTTGAGGTGTTTTTTAAAGGGCGAAATATGCATTTTATCTTTTCGTCCGTGGACGTTCTGGATGAAATACATAAATTGTTGTTTTTAATCGTCAAAACCATGTTTTTAAACGGTTTATCGGTGAAAAAAGTCATTGTTCTTATAAACGAAAATACGGGTTTGTACAACTAATTTTTTGTGCTCAGGGCTTGTTGTGGATATATATTTGAATCATCAAACAACAAGGAACAATGAAAACCAATCTTTACATTCTAATCGTTTTTTTACTGACAGTTACTTTAGGAAACGCTCAAGATACTGAGAAGGTTGCCACTGTAGAAACGGCTAAGGCTGTTACTGTTGAAGCTAACGAAACTGTAAACAACGATACTTTGTTGATTGATGCTGCCGAGCTTAAAGAAACTGTAGCGCGTTCATCTAGCGATATCAGAATCTATTTGAACAGAAAAAGAAAGGTAAGTAATATTGCTTTGGTTTTTCCTAAAATCAATAAAGCGGTTAAGGCTTAATAAAAACGAATTCAAATTCAATATTAATATTTAAGGTTAAATTTTGTGAGGTTAAGGCTGTCTGTAAAGGCAGCCTTTCAATGGCTAAAACTGTAGGTGTTCGTCTGTTCGATTAAATGCAAAAACTCGAATTTTTGAGGTGTTTTTTAAAGGGCGAAATATGCATTTTATCTTTTCGTCCGTGGACGTTCTGGATGAAATACATAAATTGTTGTTTTTAATCGTCAAAACCATGTTTTTAAACGGTTTATCGGTGAAAAAAGTCATTGTTCTTATAAACGAAAATACGGGTTTGTACAACTAATTTTTTATGCTCAGGGGTTGTTGTGGATATATATTTGAATCATCAAACAACAAGGAACAATGAAAACCAATCTTTACATACTAATCGTTTTTTTACTGACAGTTACTTTAGGAAACGCTCAAGATGGTGAGAAGATTGCCACTGTAGAAACAAATAAGACTGTTACTGTTGAAGCCAACGACAATGTAAACAACGATACTTTGTTGATTGATGCTGCCGAGCTTAAAGAAACTGTAGCGCGTTCATCTAGCGATATCAGAATCTATTTGAACAAAGAAAGAAAGGTAAGTAACATTACTTTGGTTTTCCCTAAAATCAATAAAGCGGTAAAGGCTTAATAAAAGGAATTCAAATTCAAATTAATATTTAAGGTTAAATTTTGTGAGGGAAAGGCTGTCTGTAAAGACGGTCTTTTTTGTTGCACTATATAATGTTACCTTTGCAAAAAGAAACTATGGCACGCATTTTAGCACTAGATTTTGGTACCAAACGAACGGGTATCGCGGTAACCGACGAACTGCAAATTATCGCCTCCGGATTAACCACGGTAAACACTAAAGAACTTATTCCTTTTTTAAAAGATTATCTTTCAAAAGAACAGGTTGAATTATTTTTAATTGGCGAACCCAAGCAAATGGACAATACCGAATCTGAAAGTGAGAAACACATCAAGGCTTTTATTGTAAAACTTCAAAAGGAATTCCCTAAAATTCCAATAAAAAGGGAAGACGAGCGCTTTACTTCAAAAATGGCGGTGCAGACTATGATTGATAGCGGACTAAAGAAAAAGCAGCGGCAAAACAAAGCTTTGGTTGATGAGATTAGTGCCACACTCATTTTGCAAAGCTACCTGTACTCCAAATAAACCCTAAGAATAAAATTCCGTTAAATAGGATGCGAAAATAATAAGAGTTGTATTTTTGCAATTCTAATAAAAAAAGAATGATTTTACCCATAGTTGCTTACGGCGACCCCGTTTTAAAAAAGGTAGCGACCGAAATAGATGCTAATTACCCAAAGCTTAACGAGTTAATAGATAACATGTTCGAAACCATGTACAATGCCTATGGCGTTGGCTTGGCAGCACCGCAAATAGGCTTGCCCATTAGGTTGTTTTTGGTTGATACTACGCCATTTTCTGAAGACGAAGATTTATCGGAAGAAGATCAAAAAGCGCTCGATGGTTTTAAACGTGTATTTATCAATGCCGAAATTGTTGAAGAAGAAGGTGAGGAGTGGGCGTTCAATGAAGGCTGTTTAAGTATTCCGGATGTTCGGGAAGATGTTTTCAGAAAACCAAAAATCACTATCGAGTATCTCGATGAAAATTTTGAGCAAAAAAAGGAAACTTTTGATGGGTTGATTGCTCGTGTGATCCAACACGAGTACGATCATATTGAAGGTATTTTGTTTACCGATAAGCTTTCAACGCTAAAAAAACGTTTGATAAAAGGGCGATTGAGCAACATTTCAAAAGGTAAAATTAAGGTGGACTACCGCATGCGTTTTCCGGCCATGAAAAAGAAAAGATAACATTTGCAAAACATCAATAAACAGTTGATATTTGTGCCTTTCAAAAAATAAAATATGAGTTTAGAAAAAGTCATTTCAATTTCAGGAAAACCTGGATTATACAAATTAATAACCCAAACCCGTGCTGGTTTTGTGGCCGAATCTCTATTGGATAATAAACGCATTTCGGTAAGCGTACAAAACAACGTTAGCGTGTTAAGCGAGATAGCCATTTATACTTTAAATGAAGAAGTGCCACTAAGGGAAGTTTTTGAAAAAATAAAAGAAAAGGAAAATGGCCAGCCAACAAGTGTGAAGCCAAAAGACAGTAAAGATAAGTTGGAAGAATACTTTTTTGAAGTGTTGCCAGAATACGACGAAGACCGTGTTTATGCCAGCGATATTAAAAAAGTGCTGCAATGGTACAACTTGTTGCACAAGCACGATATGCTTAACGATTTAAGCGAAAAAGAAACAGTAAGTGAGTCGGCAGACGAAGAAGAATAGAACATGATAGACTGAAAACCTCCTTGAAAAAGGAGGTTTTGTTTTTTTAGGTGTAAGTTTTACTTATAAATTACGACCACAAGTTTTAATTAAGAATCAAGCCTTATGAAATCGTTGTGGTTTTTTGATGATGTAAATCTTTTTAAAATACTGTGCCCCCATAAATTCAAAACCTACAAATCCGTTCATACTTTAGATTCCTACAAAAAGAAGGACTACATTTATTTTCAGGAAGACTCGGCTAACAAGGTATATCTCATTGAAAAAGGAAAAGTGAAGTTGGGCTACTATAGTGAAGATGGTAATGAAGTGATAAAAGCCATTTTAACCCGTGGAGAGTTGTTTGGCGAAACGGCCATTTTGGGCGAATCCAAACGCGAGGAGTTTGCACAATCCATAGATAACAACACAAGCATTTGTCCGGTAGGCGTCGATACCATGTACAATTTAATGCGAGAAAACCAAACCTTTAGTTTTAAGATTTACAAGTTTATCGGGGTCAAGCTAAAAAGGCTCGAAAGACGATTGCAGATTTTACTTTTTAAAGATGCCAAAACAAGACTTTTAGAATTCCTTGAAGAACTTTGTCTGGATTATGGCTATGATTGCGAAAAAACAGGAGATAAAGTTATTCAACACCCCTATACCCAAAAAGATATCGCTTCGCTAATAGGTACCTCAAGGCCAACACTTAATATTTTACTTAAAGAACTTCAAGAAGAAAACAAGTTGGAATTTTCAAGAAAACAGATAAAGATTTATAAAAAATAATGCTTAATGTTAGCTAGCTAACATTTTGAGATAAAATCATGCTTTAGTTTTGGAGTATATTAAACATTAAAACCAAAAGCTATGATTAAAAAAATGATTTTTGCCTTTACGGCATTGTTGGTGTTTGTAACGTCCTGTAGTAAAAGTGACGATGGGCAAACTACTGCACGTTTAACTTTGAATTTGAACGGACTTGAAGAATTAGGTGATGATTTTGTTTACGAAGGATGGATAATTGTTGACGGTAGCCCCGTTTCAACGGGAACATTTTCTTCGGCAGTGTTTCCGCAATCTTTTAATGTTGATGCAGATCAACTGGAAAAAGCCACAACCTTTGTATTGTCTATTGAGCCAGCCATTGACCCAGATCCAGCTCCAGCAGATACTAAAATATTGGCTGGAGATTTTTCAGGAAATCAAGCTAATGTGAGTTCAGCTGGAATAGTCGCTGATTTTGGAGACGCTTCCGGAAAATATATTTTGGCCACGCCAACCGATGGAGAAGATAACAATGAATTTAGTGGTGTTTGGTTTTTGGATTTAACCAGCGGTTCTCCAGCAGTTGGATTGGATTTACCTACATTGTCTGATGGTTGGAAGTACGAAGGCTGGGCGGTAATCGATGGTGTGCCCGTAAGTTCTGGAACTTTTACTGATGTTGCTGATTTTGATGATAATGCGATGACTACACCGTTTAAGGGTGATTTAAATGATGGACCGCCATATCCGGGAGAAGATTATTTGCAAAATGCACCGTCGGGGCTGACTTTTCCAACCGATTTGCGTGGAGCTACAGTAGTGATTTCGGTTGAGCCTTACCCAGATAATAGCCCTGCCCCATTTACTCTCAAACCTTTGGCGCATATGGTACCTGCCAGTGCAGACCACCATTTTACCATTGATATGGGAGCTGGGCCTGTGATGTATCTTGAAGGAATGGTTAGCCGGTAAGTAGTGTTGATAATTAGTAAAAAAACAAGGGAGATTTGTTAAAATTTCTCTTGTTTTGTTTTTTAAAGCGTTTTTAAAAAAGCTTTTATGAATCGCCACGAAAAAAGCGATTGCATAATTTTGAGTTCTTCCCAAAAGTTAGATTCTTCATCCAAAAATTTAAAAATGATTTTTGGATGATTTTTTTTATAAAATTGGCCGAACAGCCATTCGCCTCTGTGGTTATCGTCTTTCAGTACTTTTAAAAATACTTTATCGTAAAACCGAAAACGCCTTTTAAAAAGCCCTTTTGAGGGCGTGCTGTTCAACTTTAAATTTTCAATAATGATGGAAACTTTCTTTTCGGTATGTTTAAAAGAATAACCGGTTGAGGGTTTTACCCAACCACCACCAGTGCCAATTTTTGTAACATGGTTGGTGTTGAATTTGTAAAACGGAAAAGTGGTCATGGGGATTTGCCCTGTTTCGGTTTCGGTAATGGAGTAGTGGTCAACTTTCAAATAGTTGCGTATATAATTTTCAATAAAACCATCGTAAGTGTCTTCAGAAACTAGGTGCTCGGTAAAATAAGTGAACTCTATTAAGGCTTCATTTTTAGAAAATGGCAAAACGTAAGTGAAGGTAGTTTGCTCGTCGTCTTTCAGCCTAAAATCCATCATGGTAAATGTTTCTTCATCAAAACAATCTTTTTCAGTTTTGATTACCCACCCTTTAAAATGCTGGGTTAACGAAATGTGTTTTTTTGAATTTTTATAAAACGATTCAGGAATTCGGCTATCGAAAATATGATTAGCCGAATAGGTGTTGTTTTCTGTTGTAACGGTTGGTTTTGTTATGGCTTGGACTGATGTTACGGTTTCAGTTATAAATTGAAAATGGGGATGCTTGGCGAGTTGCTTTTTAGCTTCATTGTAAAAATCAATAGCTCGAACAGATTTGTATTTATAGGGTTTTAACGAAAAAGAAATGTTTTCTGTTGAAGTGACTACCGAAGCTTTTCCCCAAGATTTAGAAACGATATTATTCCAATTTGAGGGTTCAGTTTCCCAGAAACTCCAAGTTTTGTCGTTGTTGTTTTTTTCAGAAGGTTCAACCAGTGCGATCCGTTTTTTAGAAAAAAAAGCATCTTCGCTCATTTTTAATGCCAGTTGGAGTCCGGCCAATCCGCAGCCAATAATAATATAATCGAAATGGGCGTGCTGCTCCATTCTAGGAATTATTTTTTGAAATATTTAAAAGGCACGAAAAGCATCCCGAAACATTCGCCATCTTTTTTTCCTAAATGTTTATGGTGCATTTTATGCGCGCGCCTAACACCACGGGCGTACCAGTTGTTGGCGTTTCTAAATAATTTAAAGCGTTGATGGATAAATATATCATGAACCAAAAAGTAGGTGGCTCCATAGGCGAAAATGCCCAAACCAATGGGCAGACAAAACCAAACGTTTTCGTAGCCCCAAAGGTAGAAGCAAACAATACTTACAGCTGCATAGAAAAGAAAAAAAGCATCGTTGCGCTCAAACCAACTATCGTGGTCTTTTTTATGGTGGTCTTTGTGCAGATGCCATAAAAATCCGTGCATGATGTATTTATGGGTAAACCACGCCATAAATTCCATAAAACAAAAGGTTCCTAAAAAAATCAATATCCAATAAACGACCTGCATAGCTATAATTTACAATAAATTTAATTGATATTTTACGTAACTACGCATTAACAGTTCGATTTTTTTGGGATTTGAAACGCGTATTCGGGAATCTTTGATTTTAAGAGCGGGTGTACGTTTCAATTTTTTGAGCAATTGGTTGTAATAGCGATACGCCATAAATACCCCAAACTTAGCTTCAATTGGCAGTTTTTTTATGCCACTCAAGCCTTTCCTGAAATCGGACTCAATGTCATCAATGATTTCTTTTTTACTAGCTTCGTCAAGGTTTTTTAAATCGGTATTGGGAAAGTATGTGCGGTCCAGCCCCTCAAAATCGGCTTTTAAATCTCGTAGAAAATTCACTTTTTGAAAAGCCGAGCCCAAAGCCATAGCTGTTTCTTTAAGTTCGTCATATTTTTGCTGGTCTCCTTTTACAAATACTTTTAGGCACATGAGCCCAACCACATCGGCCGATCCATAAATATAAGCTTTGAATTCTTCTTCAGAAAGGTAAGTGGATTTGTGCAAATCTTGGCGCATGCTTTTCATAAAGGCGTCCACTAAACTTTTGTCGATGTTGTATTTATGGTACGTATGCTGAAAGGCGTTTAAGATAGGGTTTAAACTGATTTTGTTGTCTAACGCCAATTCCAAATCTTCCGAAAACCTGTTGAAAAGCATCTCTTTCGGATAGTCGTGAAACGAATCGACAATTTCATCTGCAAATCTCACAAAACCGTAAATATTGTAAATATCGTTTCTAATGGTTTTGTATAGCATTTTAGTGGCCAACGAAAACGAGGTGCTGTAAGTTTGCGTTACCAATTTACTGGAGCGGTACGATACGGTGTCGAATAAAGCTTTCATAATAAAACGGGATGGTGTTTGGTTATTAAATCGGCTACTAATTTGCCTGAAATCAAAGAAGGCGGAACTCCTGGGCCGGGAACCGTTAATTGTCCGGTAAAAAATAAGTTCTTTACTTTTTTGCTTTTCAGTTTTGGTCTTAAAAATGCGGTTTGCAATAGGGTGTTGGCCATACCATAGGCATTGCCTTTGTATGAGTTGTAATCTTTTATAAAATCATTAACGCAAAAGCTTTCCTTGAAAATAATATCGTTTTCTACGGTTTGAGAAGTGAGGTTTTCAAATCGTGTAATGATTTTATTGAAATATTCTTCGCGTAATTCCGGCGTGTCTTTTAAGCCTGGGGCGAGCGGAATTAAAAAAATTCCTGCTTCCTTGCCATCAGGTGCAGCATTTTGGTCGGTAATACTCGGGAAACTGGCATAGAACAATGGGTTTTCAGGCCATTTTGGATGGTCGTAAATAGCTTCGGCGTGCGTGTCGAAATCCACATCAAAAAATAAAGTGTGGTGGTTTACGTTTTTGAGTTTTTTATCGAAACCAACATAAAATAACAACGATGATGGGGCGAAGGTTTTCTTTTTCCAATAGGATTCAGAATACTGTCTGTAGGCTTTATCTAAAAGGGTTTCGCTGTGGTGGTAATCGGCACCGCTCACCACAATATCCGAAAGATATGTTTTTCCGTTAGACATCACTCCAATAGCTTTGCCATTATCTACGATAATTTTATCGATGGGGTTTTGGGTTTTAATTTTTACACCGAGTTTCAATGCTAGCTTTTCAAGTGCCAAAATAACTTGGTACATCCCCTTTTTAGGGTGAAAGGTGCCGAGTCCAAAATCGGCATAATTCATAAAATTGTAAAAGGAAGGGGTGTCGCTGGGTTTAGCGCCCAAGAATAAAACAGGGAATTCCAATATTTTAACCAAACGTTCGTTTTTAAATTCTTTTCGAACGTCTTTTTTGATGGTGCTGAAAAATTGGTTCAGCTTTTTAATGGTTGCTGGTGTTATTAATTCTAAAGGTGAAACGCCAGGATTGTAAACCAAGTCTTTTATCGCTATCTTATAATTGCTTTTAGCTTCGCTAATGAATTTGTAAAGTTGTTTTGAGCTTCCGGGTTCTTCTTTTTCAAACGCAATAGCTATTTTGTCGAGGGTGTCCTCGATAGTAACATAATCGTTCTTTCCGAAGTAAACACTATAGGCCGGATTGAGTTTTTCTAAAGTATAAAAATCAGAAGGTTTTTTGTCGAAATCTGCAAAAAAGCGCTCAAACACATCAGGCATCCAATACCAAGTGGGGCCAATATCAAATGTAAATCCATCTTTTTTTAATTGTCTTGCTCGTCCGCCAATAGTGGGGTTCTTTTCAAAAATGGTAACGTCGTACCCCGATTGCGCCAAATAGCAGGAGGCTGCCAATGCCGAAAATCCAGACCCGATAATGTTTGCTTTTAATTTCATTGTTCAACAAATATAGATAAAAGTTAAACAAAAATGAAATTTTAAACTGTTTTAACTAAATCTTCAATGGAATTAAAAATAGTAATTTTTTCAGGAATGCTATTTATATTAGTTTCTTTGAATTTTTTTCCAAGTATAAGAAGATCGGTGTTTTCTTGTTTGAGTAATAATTCGTTGAACTGGAGAAGGTAGTCCTGAATATCTTGGGTTTCGGGGTAAATGGTAAAGTAGGAAATAAAAGTGACAATGCTGAAGAATTCCAATACGCCCAGCAAGCTGTCCATAGGTACGCTTTCTCCCAAAAATATGGTATGGTAACCTTTACTGCGCAATTGATAGTTTATAAAAAGGAGACCAATATCATGGATTTCATTTTCGGGCAAGAACAGTACAAAAGTTTTAGAATCTGGTCGCGGCTCTAAAATCTGAAGCCTTTCAATATTAAGGAGAATCTTTTGTTTTATGTGTATGGACAAAAAATGTTCGTGTGCGGGTGTTATGGTATTGGTTTGCCATAAAAGACCAATTTCCTCTAGTAGCGGAAGGAACACGCTGTAAAAAATGTCATTAAAACTTTTAGTTTCCAGTAGGTTGTTATAAGTGTTGTAAAATAAAGTTTGATCGAAATTGATCATCGCTAGCTTTAGGGCGTTGATGGCATGATCTTCAACTTTGGAGCGCGAAGCAATTTCTCTAACTTTTATCGGGATTTCGTTTTCATCTAGTTTTGCAATTTTAGAGATTTTTATCCCGTTGTTGTTTAAATAGGAGATGTTGAGCAACTTTTGCAAGCTGGCCAAATTGTAGTTTCGAATATTCGTGTCCGTTCGGTTTGGACTTAAAAGTTGGTAGCGTTTTTCCCAAATTCGGATGGTATGAGCTTTTATTCCACTGAGGTTTTCTAAGTCCTTTATGCTGAAATTAACTTTTATGTTGTTCATTGATAATTTAATTTCGTTAAACAAAAATAAGCATAATTATCAAAATAATATAGTAAATAGGGATAAAAAGAGTTGAGGTATAGGGAGGTAGGTGTTTTTTTGAAGTGATTTAAAGTGCGCACGAGAAGATTCGAACTTCCACATCCTAAACGGATACTGGCCCCTCAAGCCAGCGCGTCTACCAATTCCGCCACGTGCGCCTTTAATTAAAAAATCCCACTAAAAATAAAAAAAGTTAAGCAAATATGCTTAACTTTTTTTCTGTGACCGGGCTGGGGCTCGAACCCAGGACCCTCTCCTTAAAAGGGAGATGCTCTACCAACTGAGCTACCCGGTCTTGATTTTGCTAGAGCAATTGTATTGCTGTTTGCGGGTGCAAATATAAAACCTATTTTTAATTAAACAAGCCTTTTTTCGAATAAATTTTCGTTTTTTTGCCCTGCAAATAGTTAGGGTTTTAATAATCAATATATAACACAAAAAATGATTATAATATTAATTGGATATATGGCTTCAGGAAAGTCTTCAATAGGCAAAAGATTGGCCAAAAAGCTGAATTATAAGTTTGTTGATTTGGATGATTACATCGAAGACAAAGAAAATTTGTCCGTTTCAAAAATATTCAAGAAAAAAGGAGAGGTATATTTTAGGAAGCAGGAAAGCCATTATTTAAAGAAACTGCTTAAAAAGGACAAAAACATGATATTGGCCGTTGGTGGAGGTACGCCTTGCTACAGCGATAACATGACACTTATTTTGGAAGCCGATGAGGTGAAAAGTGTTTATTTAAAAGCTTCGTTGCCAAATTTGGCCAATAAATTGATGGAGAAAAAAGCCAAGCGACCATTAATTGCACATATCGAAACTCTGGAAGCCATGACGGAATTTATCGGGAAACACCTGTTTGAGCGCATGCCGTTTTACGAGCAGGCAGAAACGCATGTGTCCATTGATGGTAAAGATAAAGATGAAGTGACCAAAGAAGTCGCAGAAAAATTACTCTAAAACAGCCTCAAAGGTTTTACCTTCCAAAACCACATGCACATGTTCGTGCAACGACGTAGATAACGAAATACCCTTAAAATCTGCTTTAATAGGGTATTTTTTGTGGTTTCGGTTTACCAATACAGCCGTTTTAAACTGTTTTAATGGCACATTCAAAAAGTGTTTAACGCCATAAATTAATGTGGTTCCGGAATTTAAAACATCATCAACCAACACTAACGATTTGTTTTCGTAATCCTTTTCAGGAATGGAAGTGCTAATGGCTTTCCACGGATTTTTTTTGTCCATGCTAACCTTGCAGAGTAACACATTCATGTCTGAAATATTCTGTAGTACAGATTTTATTTTTTTTGCAAAAACATAGCCGTTCTTGTCAATTCCCGCTAAAACGATTTCGGTTTCGTTAACGTTACTTTCGTATATCTGAAAAGCAATACGCCTAATCTTATTGGTTATTTCGGTGTGGTTTAAAATCACGTTGCTGTTAACGGCCATATTTTTTGTAAAATTAAGGGATAAAATTACTCATTTTCGTTAGTATAATCATCAATGTCGCGCCTATCTTTTTTGGTAGGGCGGCCGGTGCCTTTTTTTCGGTAGTAATCTTTCGAATATTTTAAAAGCTCGCGAGCTTCAAACTGTTCCTTAGGCGTGGTATCGGTGCGGAAAATATCAACCAATTTGGCACCTACACGGCTTTCGGGAATGTCATTAACTTTCAGTTGGTAGTTTATTTGGTCCTTTCGCAATTCAATACGGTCTTGTGGGTAAACTTCCCTACTGGGCTTTGCCGTATCGCCATTCACTTTTACATGGCCTTTTTTACAAGCCGTAGTGGCAATGCTTCGGGTTTTGTAATATCTAATACACCATAAATACTTATCTACACGCATACAATAATTAATAAAACTACGTTAATGTTTTTGCGCAAGATGCCATTAAAATTGTATCTTGCGACCTCAAAAATAAGGAATATAAAAGACTCTTTTTGCCGAAGAAGGTTTCAAAATTCAATTTCTGGTTTTGCACATATTCCATCAAAAAAATAATTGTTTCAAAATGAATATAAAGAAATTTAGCCTACTTGTTGTTGCTGCCCTTTTTGTTTTTACGGCCTGTAAAAAAGATGACGATGGTGTGGATGTTCCGGTAATTGAAATTAGAGACCGCGCCCAGCAACAAGATGACGATATGGATTCTATTAATGAATATCTAAAAAGTCATTATTATAATAAAAGTCATTTTACAGGAAACAGTGATCCAAGAATTGCCGATTTGATTATTACTGAAATCACAGATGAAGTTATTTCGCCAGAAGCCGACTCATTGCTTATCAACGTTGTCGGAGCGCCAAAAACTACACGCTATGCAGATATAGACTATGAATTTTATGCATGGAATCTTAGTGCTGGGGGAGGTAAATCACCAAGTTTTGCTGATAATATAAGAGTGATTTATGAAGGTTCTCTTTTAGACGGAACTGTATTTGACGTTACTTTCTCTCCTGTTGATTTTGACCTGGCAGGAGATTTAATCTCTGGTTGGAAGAAGGGGTTTCCTTTATTTTCAGCGGCACAAGACTTTGAGATAAATGGGGATGGCACAGTGAACTATATTAATCCTGGAGTAGGGGTTATGTTTTTACCCTCTGGCTTGGCTTATTTTTCAGATTCCAGGCCTGGAGCTACATATGCGCCATTAGTTTTTAAGTTTGAGTTGTACCAAACATTTGTTAATGATCATGACAACGATGGTATTCCCTCATTTATTGAAGATATTGACCAAAATGGAGAGTTAGATGATAATACCGACGGAGATATATCGTCTGTTACTCGTTTGCCATTATATGATTTTGTGGATGCAGATGACGATAACGATGGCATCCCAACCCGAGATGAATTAGAGTCCATAACCTACACAATCAATACTAATATTGGTGAAGTAGAACCAGATTTTGATGGTAGTATGGTAGAGTTCGTTCAAAGCAGAACAGAAACCAATGGTATTATTACCATAAAAACAAAGAAACTGGTTGATTCTAATGGTGATGATAAATGGGATTATCTTGACGATACCATTAAAATAAGGAACAGCAACGATTAATAAAAAAAACGGCAGCCATTGGCTGCCATTTTTGTTCGTAGATGTTAAGACAATCACATGAGTAACATAAAAGACCGTTGTATATTTTGAACATAAAATTTAGTTAGTCACTAGTTCGAGTGATTTTGAGATTATCGAAATCAAAATATATTTTGATTGAAGATACCTAAGCGAAGCTTAAAAAATCGTATCGAGAACTTTTTGGTTACTAAAATTATAATTCTCGATAGCTCTGCTGAGCGCAGCCGAAGTGCAGATTTTTTTTGTTTCAATCGAAAAATACACTCGAATTGACGAATTTTTTCCAAATGCACAGCGGATTGTTAAAATCGGTATTTTTACTATAAGCAGATGAAAATTCAAAAATGAGTTTTAACATCAAAACATACCCAAACCAAAATACGCATGCTGCACCTTTGGCTGTTTTTAGGATGGCTTTTGGGGTTATGATGTGTTTGAGTATTGTTCGGTTTTGGTACCGTGGGTGGATTGAAACTTTATACCTTCAGCCCAAATTCCATTTTTCGTATTACGGTTTCGAGTGGGTAAAACCTTTGGGCAGTTATACCTATTTACTTTTTGTTATCTGCGGAATATCTGCGCTATTGGTTGCCGTGGGGCTCAAATATCGTTTTGCCATCATCACCTTTTTTTTAAGTTTTACTTACATTGAACTGATGGATAAAACCACTTACCTGAACCACTATTACTTCATCAGTCTGCTCAGTTTTTTGATGATTTTTTTACCTGCAAACGCTTATTTTTCCGTTGATAATTTAATCAAAAAACAAAGCTATAGAAACGTTCCAAAATGGAGTATCGATAGCATAAAACTGCTTTTGGGCATCGTGTATTTTTACGCCGGTTTGGCCAAAATAAATTCCGATTGGCTCTGCCGTGCCCAACCCCTAAAAATATGGCTGCCCTCAAAATATGATCTGCCGTTACTTGGCGAGACCTTGATGAACCAAAACTGGTTTCACTACGCCATGAGTTGGAGCGGTATGTTGTACGATTTGTCCATTCCGTTTTTACTGCTTTACAAACGCACCCGTATATTGGCCTTTGTTTTAGTAGTGTTTTTTCATGTGTTTACTCGAGTGTTGTTCCCCATCGGCATGTTTCCGTTCATTATGATCGTTTCCGCATTGATATTTTTTGATGCTGGCTTCCATGAAAAAATTATCGATTTTTTAAGAAGATTTCTGAAAAAATGGTCACTTCGAGCGGAGTCGAGAAATCTCAAATCGATCACAATCAAAGAAAATTTCAACATCAAACGAAAAAAGCTAGTGTTGCCAATCGTTGGCGTATTTTTTGTTATCCAATTATTATTTCCGTTTCGTTATTTGCTATATCCCGGCGAATTGTTTTGGACCGAAGAAGGTTACCGTTTTTCGTGGCGCGTGATGCTGATGGAAAAAATGGGAATTTCAACGTTTAAGATTGTCAATGCCGAAACAGGTGATTTCTTTTATGTGAACAATGCCGATTTTTTAACATCCTTTCAGGAGAAACAAATGAGTTTTCAGCCCGATTTCATTTTGGAATATGCCCATTATCTGGGCGACCACTTTACATCGCAAGGCCATAAAAATGTTCAGGTTTTTGTAGAAAGTTACGTGGCATTAAATGGCCGATTGAGTGCGCCGTTTATTGATAAAACCGTAGATTTGTACGCCGAAAAAGAATCGTTTAAACTCAAAACCTGGATATTACCTTTTACTGATGACATTAAAGGCCTTTAAACTTATTGCCGCACTACTTTTTAGCTTGTCGTTTTATGCACAAAATAGCGTAAATGGTTCGGTTTATCTTCTGAAAAACAACAAACCCATAGCAGGGGTTGAGGTGTACGACAAAACATCCGGTTTGGTGGCCACTACCAATAGTTTGGGCGAGTTTCAGTTCGAAACCATAAAAAAGCACCTCACCTTGGTATTCTTTTCCTTTGAATACGAAGTTGAAGAAGTTGCGATAAACACAGAAGAATCCCAAAATTTAAATATCACTTTAAAGGATTTAACCACCACATTGAGTGAGGTTGAAATCACAGCTAGAAAACGTCGCGTTTTTGAATTACGCCGATTGAACGATGTAGAAGGCACGGCCATTTACGCGGGAAAGAAAACCGAAGTGGTACTGCTGGACGAATCGATGGCAAATTTAGCTACCAACAACGCTCGGCAAATCTACAGTCAGGTAGCGGGTTTGAATATTTACCAAAACGACGATGCTGGTTTGCAGTTGAATATCGGTGGCCGAGGCTTGGACCCCAACCGAACAGCCAATTTCAATACCCGCCAAAACGATTACGACATCAGTGCCGATGTGTTGGGTTACCCCGAAAGCTATTATACTCCGGCTTCCGAAGGAATTTCTGAAATTCAAGTGATTCGTGGGGCGGCTTCGTTGCAGTACGGTACGCAGTTTGGCGGATTGATAAATTTTAAAATGAAACAGCCCAACCCGAACAAATCTTTAGAAGTTATCACAAGAAATACTTTGGGCAGTTATGGGCTTTATACCAATTTTACCAGTTTAAGCGGAACGAAGGATAAATTTAGCTATTATGGCTATTTCAACTATAAAAAAGGAGATGGTTTTCGCCCCAATTCGGAGTTCGAATCCAAAAATGTGTTTGCGCATTTGGGGTATCAGTTTAGTGAAAAAACGTCGTTGACGGGCAA
This sequence comes from Tamlana crocina, assembly GCA_040429635.1. Taxonomy (NCBI): domain Bacteria; kingdom Pseudomonadati; phylum Bacteroidota; class Flavobacteriia; order Flavobacteriales; family Flavobacteriaceae; genus Tamlana; species Tamlana crocina. The sequence goes on from CP158972.1 coordinate 1,313,409, forward strand.
TTTTACCCACTTGCACTATTTGGCACAACAAGCTGGTGGGTTAACCGATAATATGTTTTACAACGACCCATACCAAAGCAATCGGGCGCGCAACTGGTTTAAAGTGAACTGGCTACTTTATAACCTTAAATTTGCCCATGAGTTTTCTAAAAATACCAATTTTACTTTTAGTTTTTTTGGACTTGATGCTTACAGAAAAGCTGTTGGTTTTAGGGGGGATCCTTATCCATCTGGTTTGAATAAAAATCCAATTTTAGAAGAAGATTTTGTAGATTCAAACGGTGAATACTTTTATAATAGAGATGTTTTAGTTGGCAATTTTCAAAATTGGGGAGCTGAAGCAAGGTTGTTGACAAAGTATAACCTTTTTGATAAAGAATCGGTTTTCTTGATAGGAAGTAAATATTACAATGCAAATAACTCAAGTCAACAAGGTGCGGGAAGTAAAGGTGTTTCTCCAGAATTCTCTATTTTGAATGAGGAAAATGCAGATTATCCTAATGTTTCAGATTTCAGTTACCCAAATAGAAACCTATCTGTTTTCGGTGAGAACATTTTCAGGTTTACAGATAGATTTTCGGTAACGCCCGGTTTTCGTTTCGAATATATAAAAACACAAAGCGAAGGCGTATATTACCAAAAGAATTATGACAACGCCAATAACTTAATATCTTCAATTGAGAATACAGATAATAGAACTTTTGACAGGAATTTTGTTTTGTTGGGTATAGGGACTAGCTATAAACCTACAGAGGTTGTTGAGCTATATGGGAATATTTCGCAAAATTATAGATCTGTTACTTTCAATGATATTCGGTCGGTTAGTCCAACTTTTATAATTGACGAAAATATCACCGATGAAAAAGGTTTTACTGTAGATTTTGGAGCACGGGGAAAGTTCAAAAAATCTGTTTCTTATGATATGGGACTTTTTGGAGTTAGTTACAAAGAAAGAATAGGTGATATTTTAGACAATAGGGCCAATCGGGTAAGAACTAATGTTGGTGATGCCTTTATTTATGGTTTTGAAGGTTTTTTTGATTGGAACATCTTGGATGTATTTGATAACATTTCTACAAGATATAAATTGAAATTAGGAGTCAATTTTGCCTATATTGAATCTGAATACACAAATTCCTTAAGGAACGGCGTGGAAGGAAACCAAGTAGAGTTCATTCCTAAAGTGAACTTAAAAACCATGCTGAGATTTGGGTATAAAAACCTATTGGGAAGCATTCAATATTCATATTTGTCCGAACAATACACCGATGCCTTTGAATCGGAAAAGGCAACCACGGGCGAACTTAGAGAAGGCGTTATAGGCGAAATTCCGGCATACGATATTTTGGATGTGTCGCTATCCTACAGTTACAAAAACTTCAAGCTGGAAACGGGCATCAATAACCTTTTGGATAATGCCTATTTTACACGTCGGGCAACGGGATATCCCGGGCCGGGCATCATTCCATCGGCACCTCGAAATTGGTACGCCACGCTTCAAATTAAAATATAATGGCGTTCAGAAAAAAAAGTGTGTTTTTTCTTCGTTTTAAATTAAACCTTATCAAAATTTAGTGGTCTAACAAACTAATCATTTAACCACCGATAGTTTTGAATAGTTTAAGAGGCATTTCAACATTAATTTTAGTTTTGTTTAGTACGGCGTTGTTCGCTCAGCGTTTTTCATTAGAAGGCATTGTAAAAGATAAAGATTCGTTGGTATTGGAAGGCGCAACGGTGTACCTGCAAAGCGTTGCCGACAGCGTTCCGATGTCTTACGGCATTACCAATAAAAACGGCGAATTTTCATTGCAAGTGAATGCAGAGGACGATAAGCAGGCTATTTTTAACATTGCCTATTTGGGGTATAAACCTTTTAAAAAGGATGTTGCCGTTCCCGAGGGTAAATTATTAAATCTGGGCACCATTTTTTTGGAAGACCAAATGGAATCCTTGAATGCAGTCTCAATCGTTGGAAAAGCACCACCGGTGGTGATTAAAAAGGACACCATTGAATATAATGCCGATAGTTTTAAAACCATGCCCAACGATATGGTGGAAGATTTACTGCGGAAAATTCCGGGTATTGAAATTGATGTTGATGGGGGTATTACCGTAAACGGCGTTGAGGTTGAGGCGATTAATGTGGATGGTATGGAGTTTTTTGGCGACCAAAAAGGGGAAGTGGCTTTAAAAAACATCCCCAGTAGCGCGGTGAGCAAAGTGCAGGTAACCGACTTTAAAACCGAAAACCAAAAATTTACGGGCGAGGAATCTGATTCGGGTACCAAAGAAATCAACCTGAAAATTAAAAAAGGTAGAAATAAGGCTTACTTCGGCGATGTAAATGTGGGCTACGGTACCGACGAGCGGTATCAGGCCAATGCCAATCTGTTCCAAATCATAGAAGGGAAGCAGCTTGGCGTTATTATGGGAAGCAACAACATTAATATGGGGCGTGGGTTTAATGCCTTGCCGGATGCCACATCGAGTAATGGATTGATTGAATCTAATTTTGTGGGTACTAATTTTTCAAAAGGAAAATGGGACGAAACGCAAATTAAGGCCGATTACCGATACAGTGTTCAAGACACCGAAAGGGGCCAAAAAAGTTATGCCGAAAATTTTCTGCCAGATAGAAATTATATCACCAATTCCAACAGTAGCAGCTTTAACAATTCTGAACGCCACGATGCTGGGGCCGAAGTGAAGTTTTTAACCGATCCCAAAAACAAAACTTCCAATAGGCAAGTAAGAATCTCCAATGAAATGGATTTTGATTCGAGGCACAACGATGCCTACTCAACCTCAGATCGTATTTCAGAACTTAACAATGGCGATTTGGTGAGTCAATATTTTTCAACCAACGAATCTTCAAATTCAAATTATTCTTTTGACAATGAATTCCATGTTGCAGCACGGCTTGGTGGCCGAAGAGACTTTTTGTTTATGGGCGTCAATACCTCTTTTGATAAAGAGGACGGCGAGAGTGCCAATTATTCCAGAAACGAGCTGGCAAACAGTGGCGATGTGGTGGTGCAGGATCAAATTTCGAGCACTCGAAACAATTCTTCCAGGATTAATCTCTTCGGAAGGTTCAGCAAGGAGATTTTTGAAGATTTCAGGATTATGCCGGGCTACAGTGCCACGGTAAATACCGATATCAATGAAAAAAGCATTTATGATTATAATGAAGACACCGAAGAATACGATAATTTCAATACCCAAATAAGTACAGATAGCCGTTATATTTCTACTACGGTACGCCCGTCGCTACGTTTGCGTTATCAGTACAAAGATATCCGTTTTGAGCTGGAGGGGGCTTACACCAATACGTTCAGAAAATATGTTGACGACATTATTGAGGACAGAAATTTTAAAAATGATTTTAAATATTTAACCTATTCGGGTAGAATTCGCTACCGCGACGAAAATGGGTATAAAAATATTTCGTTGGATTATAGGCAGAATGTCGATTTGCCGTCTATCAGTCAGTTGCAACCCGTACCCAATGTGAGCAATATTACGCATATTGTTACCGGTAACCCCGATTTGGAACCAGGCGTTAGCCACAACTTCCGTTTTAGGTACCAAAATAATTTGGCGGCCAATAAGCTTAGTTTTAATGGAAGTGCAAATGCCGATTTTGTAAACGATAAGATTATAAATTCAACCATTACTGATGAAGATTTAATCCGTTACACCACCTACGAAAATATTGATGGCGATTATAGATTATCTGGAAATTTAGGAGTGAACAAGTCGTTTTTAAACCAAAAGACAAATTACAATTTAGGCGTTCGGCTATCGGGAAATTATGATAATATCAGATCCATTCAAAACGGGGTAAAATTCACGGCCAAAACCAATACGTTAAGCCCGTCGGTTTCGTTGAGCTATTCCTACGATAAAAAAATAGAAATCAATACTTCGTACAGTTACAGTACTACCAGTACAGAATATAATACCGATGCATTTAATGATAACGACTATTTTGTTCAAAATGTGCGGTTCGAGTCTACCTTATTTTTCTTGAAAAATGTCTTTTTCAACAACAAACTGTCTTACCGATATAACAGTAGGGTGGGCGACGATTTTGATGGAGATGCCGTGTTTTGGAATGCCGGTTTGGGCGTACAGTTCTTCAAACAAAAAGGCACGCTTACTTTGGTGGGCTACGATATGTTGGGGATGAATAACGGGTTTAGCCGATCGGTAACAGAAACGGCCATTCGTGACGTGGAAAACCAAATATTGGAACAGTACTTTATGCTCACCTTTGTGTATAAGTTTGGAAAGTTTGCAGGTCAGAATATGAGTGATGGTAGAGGAGGTAGAGGAAAAGTACGTATGGGAAAACCAAGAAGGTTATAGAAGCATGAGCTGCCAATACTTTAAAAAATGATTTTTTAAAGTATTTCTAAATAATGATTTAGAGGTCAGTAGATAAATACGTAACTTTGATTTCAGTAAGAATAAAGGTTTCATGGAAATATTTAAGGGTCAAAATCTTCTAGAGTTCTCTAATCGGTTCAAAACGGACGAAGATTGCAAAGAATATCTTGCTTTTTTGAAGTAAAAAACACCGTTTCAATGTTTAAAATGTGGTCATAATGCCTGTCAAAAACGTAAAGATTTTTCACGACAATGCAATATTTGTCACCATATAGAATCCGCTACGGCAAATACCTTATTTCACAAGGCTAAATTTGGGGTTCGCAAAGCATTTTTCATTTGTTTTGAGATGGCAACTACCACTAAAAGCCTCTCGGCAAGTTACATGGGTGTTCGTTATGGGGTTACGGAAAAAACTGCAGGTCTTTTTATGCACAAGGTGCGTGAGGCAATGTCCTCCAGAGGAAATGATCCTATGGGCGGCAATGTGCATGTAGATGAATTTGTTTTGGGCGGTTACGAACAATGAAAAATAGGTCGCAGTTATGGTGCCAAGAAAAAGAAAGCTGTCACAGCAGTACAACTTACCGATGATGGCAAGGTAAAACGAATGTGTACTATGCGTATTGATGACTTTTCGGCTAAATCACTACAATATATTTTTGTAAACTACATTAGTGGACAAGCACAAGTAACGACAGGCTTATGGAGGGGTTACAGGCCAATTGCTAAAGCTTATAACATTAAACAAATAGAAAGTAACAAAGGACTTAATTTTAAAGCTATACATACCATGATACACCAAATAAAATCATGGATAAGAACAACTTATTCTTGGGTAAGTGATTTTAATGCCAATCGATATTATAATGGGTTTTGTTTTAGAATTAATCGTTCACAAAGTAAAAAAACGATTTTCAATAACTTAATAACTAAAATGGTTGATGGTGATAAAGTTTACCAGTCTGAAATTATAAGTAACTAACTACCGACCTCTATAATGATTTTTTAGATTACATTTATAAAATGCAAAGATGTCTGTTACTTCTGTATTTTTCTGTATGGGTTAATTTTTCTTTCGCAAAGGAATGGAAAACCCTAAAAATCTATAAAACGGTAACAGGAAGCGATATACTCCAACAGTCAGATTGGCTCACTTCAGATAGACAAAAAAACACGGCGGTTTGGCAAAGGGCTAATGCCTACAATCTAAAAAACAATTTTTATGGTCAATATCATAAAATTGTTGAGCGTCGAGATTTTTATAAATGGCTTTGCAAAACCCTAGAGAGGAGAGGGCACGAGGTTGTTTGGGTTAAAATGGCACATTTTATTTCCAAAAAAATCCATATAATGGAACAGTTTCCGTTTACGCTGTTTATCGGGAAAAAAATAAAAGCCTATGCGCACACTGGAAACACAACTGTTTTTAATAATGCTTTTGCAGAACTTAATGCGCTGTATTTTTCAAAGAAAATATTAAAAGGAAAGGAAGCAGATACTTGGGATTCAACTATTCTAAAGCAAGAACAATTTAAATGGATAGAACCCATTTATAAAACTATGGATGCCAAAAGTTTGAAAACCTTAAGAAGAATAGCAAAAGGAAAATGTTTTTACAGCATAATGGTGCCTAAACCCATAAGGTACAAAGGAGAATTGGTGAATGCAGAAAATAGATTCGATTATGCTATTAAAACCCTAAAACCGTATTGTGAAAACAGATATAAAAGTTAACACTTTATCTTAGATTTTAGTTGTATATTTGCACGCAATTATAATCGTAATTGCATCATGACTGCACATCAAAACAAAATAGTAGGAGAAGGTTTAACCTACGATGACGTCCTTTTAGTTCCAGCTTATTCCGAAGTACTTCCTAGAGAAGTGAGTATTAAATCCAAACTTACGCGTAACATTACCATCAATGTGCCTATTATTTCGGCTGCTATGGATACCGTTACCGAGAGTAAAATGGCCATTGCCATGGCGCAAGAAGGTGGTATTGGTGTGTTGCACAAAAACATGACCATCGAGCAACAAGCGCTAAAGGTGCGTAAAGTAAAACGTGCCGAAAGTGGTATGATTATCGATCCGGTTACTTTACCGCTTACTGCCACAGTACGCGATGCTAAACACTCTATGGCCGAGCACAGTATTGGTGGAATTCCTATTGTGGATGAAAACGGAAAACTGAAAGGTATTGTTACCAATCGTGATTTACGTTTTGAGCACCAAAATAAAAAGCCGATCGCAGAAGTGATGACTGGTGAAAACTTAGTGACTGCTCCTATCGGGACATCGCTAAGGGATGCAGAGATTATTCTTCAGGAGCATAAAATAGAAAAGCTACTTATTGTAGACGACAGCTATAAATTATCGGGATTAATTACGTTTAGGGACATCACTAAAGTAAGTCAAAAGCCAAACGCCAACAAAGATGAATTCGGACGCCTAAGAGTGGCTGCGGCATTGGGTGTTACGGCAGATGCTATTGAAAGGGCTGAAGCTTTGGTAAATGCTGGTGTTGATGCCGTGGTGATCGATACTGCGCACGGACATACTCAAGGTGTGGTTAAAGTGTTAAAAGAAGTAAAAGCTAAATTCCCAGAATTGGATGTGATTGTAGGGAATATTGCTACTGCCGCGGCAGCCAAATATTTGGTTGAAGCGGGTGCCGATGCCGTTAAAGTAGGTATTGGTCCTGGGTCAATTTGTACCACTCGTGTGGTGGCCGGTGTTGGTTTTCCTCAGTTTTCTGCGGTGTTGGAAGTGTCGGCAGCCATAAAAGGTTCGGGAGTTCCTGTAATTGCTGATGGTGGTATCCGTTATACGGGCGATATCCCCAAAGCCATTGCAGCAGGGGCCGATACGGTCATGTTAGGATCGCTATTGGCAGGAACCAAAGAATCGCCAGGTGAAACCATTATTTACGAAGGAAGAAAATTCAAGTCATATCGAGGTATGGGGTCTGTTGAAGCGATGAAAGAAGGTAGTAAAGACCGTTATTTCCAAGATGTAGAGGACGATATTAAAAAATTAGTACCCGAAGGTATTGTGGGCCGAGTGCCATACAAGGGCGAGTTGTTTGAAAGCATCCACCAGTTTATTGGCGGTTTACGTGCCGGAATGGGCTACTGTGGTGCCAAAGACATTGAAACCTTAAAGGAAACAGGACAGTTTGTTAAAATCACATCGAGTGGTATTAACGAAAGCCACCCGCACGATGTCGCCATTACAAATGAGTCGCCTAATTATTCTAGATAGTCGTTATATTTTATATGCATTAACAAAAAAGCCTTTCACTGTACAGTGAAAGGCTTTTTGTTTTACCGTGTGCTCCGTCCTGAAATAAGTTGGCAAAAATCGACTTATTAGGAAAGACTAAGAGATAAAAGTTAAACGTACTCAGCGCGATTACAATTTAGGCTTTAGATTAGCTGTCGAGTCAGAGTTTCGAAAAGCCAATTATTCCTATAAGCAGATTCAAAAGGTCTATAGTATCCAAGGTTGAAATACCGTTTTGGTATGGTTAAGAAAATGATAATACCTTAGATTGGAAGTGAATCAAATATTACTATTTAGCCTAAATTTTATGTGCAACAAAAACCCTGTGAAACTAGCTTCACAGGGTTTTTATGCCATTTATAAGCCATCAACCTATTTTAGGACGACTCAAAATCTGAATAAGATTCTATTTTCTGAAAATAGTTTGCTTTCTGTCTGGGCCCACCGAAACGATAGTGATTGGCGTTTCCAATTCTTTTTCTAAAAAAGCAATGTAATCGTTAAGTGTTTTTGGTAATTCTGAAGCTTCAGACATGCCCGTTAAATCTTCAGCCCAACCGCTAAATTCTGTGTAAACCGGTTCTACGTTTTCGGGCTCAATATTGTATGGTAAATGCGAAATGGTTTCACCTTTATATTTGTACTTGGTACAAACTTTTAAAGTTTTAAAACCAGAAAGCACATCGGCTTTCATCATCATGAGTTGGGTAACTCCATTAACTTGGCAAGCATATTTTAAAGCCACCAAATCCAACCATCCGCAACGGCGTGGACGACCAGTAGTGGCACCAAATTCATGGCCTACTTTAGCCATGGTAGCACCATCTTCGTCGAACAATTCGGTTGGGAACGGGCCAGAACCCACCCGGGTAGTATAGGCTTTAAAAATACCGAATACTTCTTTTATTTGGTTTGGAGCAACGCCCAACCCGGTACAAGCACCGGCAGCAGTCGTGTTACTTGAGGTTACAAACGGATAAGTTCCGAAGTCGATATCCAACAAAGAACCTTGAGCGCCTTCGGCTAAAATGGTTTTGTTCGATTTTTGTGCTTTATAGATGTATTCTTCCGAATCAATAAAAGTCAAAGATTTTAACGTTTCAATGGCTTTGAAAAATTCGGTTTCCAATTCCTTTAAGTCGTATTCAATATCAACGTCATAAAAGGCAATCATTTTTTCGTGCTTGTCGGCCAGATTTCTGTAGCGCTCTTTCCAATCGCTAAGTTCCAAATCACCAACGCGAATACCGTTTCTTCCGGTTTTGTCCATATAAGTCGGGCCAATACCTTTAAGTGTCGATCCAATTTTTGCTTTGCCTTTTGAGGCTTCACTGGCAGCATCCAACAAACGGTGCGTTGGCAAAATAATGTGTGCTTTGCGCGAAATGAGCAACGATTTTCTGTAATCTACATTTTGCTCTTCCAATTTGTCGAGTTCGCCTTTAAAGATTACAGGGTCTATTACTACACCGTTGCCTACTAAATTGGTAGCATCGTCGTGAAAAATTCCAGACGGGATGGTGTGCAATACATGTTTTTTTCCGTTGAAAACCAAAGTATGCCCGGCATTTGGGCCACCTTGAAAACGGGCTATAATGTTGTAGTTTGATGTTAGTACGTCAACAATTTTTCCTTTGCCTTCGTCTCCCCATTGTAGTCCTAGTAGTAAATCTACTGCCATTGTAAAAAAATAGTTATTTGTTTGTTGATTTTCTGTTTCCGTAGAAATAGAGTGAATGGTTGTTAATCTTGATGTCGAAAACTTCTTCGATAGTTTTTTTTATGGATTGAATTCTTGGGTCGCAAAACTCGATAACTTCGCCGGTATCGGTAAGGATAACGTGGTCGTGCTGTCTATCAAAATACGATTTTTCGTAATGGGCTTGGTTTTGTCCAAACTGATGTTTTCTTACTAAACCGCATTCTAAGAGCAATTCAATAGTGTTGTAAAGCGTGGCACGCGATACCCTGTACTTCTTATTTTTCATGTTGAGGTACAGCGACTCTATATCGAAATGTTCGTTGTTGTTGTAAATTTCTTGAAGTATGGCGTAGCGTTCGGGCGTCTTGCGGTGTCCGTTAGCTTCTAGAAACGTTGTAAAAACGTTTTTTACAATCTCTTGGTTTTTGTTTTCTGGTTTAGCATCCATAATTTTCGTGGCAAATTTACACTTTTTTTACACTCTAGTAACCTTCTCTATACCATTAATTTTTTTAAGTTTTTCTAAAAGCTTTCTAATTATGGTATTGTTTTTTACAACCACGTTGATTTTTCCGGAAAACATGCCGCCGTGGCTTTCAAAACTAATGCTTTTCATGTTAACATGCATATTTTCAGAAACAACCTTAGTAATGTCGTTGACCAGACCGATGTGGTCGATACCGGCAAGGACGATTTTTACCAAAAATTCCTGTTGGGTAGAATCGATCCACTTGGCTTGCATGATACGGTAAGCATAATTGGATTGTAAACTCACGGCATTAGGACAATTTTTTTTGTGAACTTTTATGCCTTCATTTACCGTTAGAAACCCAAAAACCGGGTCACCAGGAATGGGATTGCAGCAATTGGCCAATTTGTAGTCCAGTTTTTCTTCTTCTCTGCCGAAAACGAGTGAATCGTATTTTAAGGTGATTTCCTCTTTTTCCAACTCCTCTTTTTTAATCGGCGTTTTTTTAGAAATTCGGTTTTTAATGAAACTCATAAAAGCATTGCTTCTCGATGAAGCATAGCTTTTAAGCATGTTGTTATCTATGGTGCCCACGCCAACCCGATAGAATAAATCGAGGCTGGTTTTCAGTTTGAAGAACCGCACCATGTCGTTAACGGACTCTTCATCTAAAGTGATTTTTAACTGCTTGAGTTTTCGGCGTAAGAGTTCTTTGCCGTCTTCACCAATTAGTTTTTTGTTTTCGCGTAACGCCGATTTTATCTTGCTTCGCGACCGAGCCGTAGTTGCATAATCTAACCAGTTGGGGTTGGGTTTGGCGTTATCTGCAGTTAAAATTTCCACTTGGTCACCGCTTTTTAGCTCATGGCTAAGCGGGACCAATTTGCTGTTTACTTTTGCTCCACGGGTTTTCATGCCGATTTCGGTATGGATGTGGAATGCAAAATCAAGCGCTGTAGCACCTTTGGGTAAGGATTTTAAATCGCCCGCTGGGGTGAAGACGAAAATCTCTTTTGAATATAAATTGAGTTTGAACTGTTCTACAAAATCTACGGCGTTGGTTTCAGGGTTTTCCAAGGCCTCCTGTAATCTGTTGATCCAACTTTCTAGATTATCCTCTTTTTCATTACCTTGTTTGTATTTGTAATGGGCAGCATAGCCTTTTTCGGCGATTTCGTTCATGCGTTCGCTTCGAATCTGCACTTCTACCCATCGGCCTTTGGGCCCCATAACGGTAATGTGTAGGGCTTCGTAACCTGTTGATTTTGGTGAGGATATCCAATCGCGCAAACGGATGGGGTTGGGCCTAAAATGATCGGTAACAATCGAATAGATTTTCCAAGCCAAAAACTTTTCGTTTTGTGGGTCGGCATCACATTTGTAGATGATTCTAATGGCAAACTTATCGTAAACTTCATCGAACGATACGCCTTGGTTTATCATTTTCCTTCTAATGGAAAAGATGGATTTCGGTCGCCCTTTAATAGTATAGCTAAGGTTTTCCCTGTCGAGGGAATTTTTGATTACTGCACTAAACTTTTCAATATAGGCATCCTGCTCGGCTTTGCTTTCCTTTATTTTACTAAGAATATCGTTGTACACCTCGGGTTCGGTGTATTTCAAGCCCAGATCTTCCAGTTCTGTTTTAATGTTGTAAAGACCTATTCGGTGGGCCAGCGGTGCATAGATGTAAAGTGTTTCCGAAGCTATTTTTTCCTGCTTGTCGGTGCGCATGGAGTCCATGGTTTGCATGTTGTGCAAACGGTCGGCTATTTTAATAATGATTACCCTAACGTCATCATTTAGGGTGAGTAGCATTTTTCGGAAATTTTCTGCCTGTAAAGACACGTCCATGTCTTTTTCCTTACTCAACGACGAAATTTTAGTAAGCCCGTGAACAATAGTGGCCACGGTTTGCCCAAACAGGTCTTTAATGTCTTTTATGGTATAGTCGGGGCTGTCTTCAACCACATCATGGAGCAGGGCAGCGGCGATAGAGGTGCCGTCTAGCCCAATTTCCTGAGCTACAATTTTGGCTACTGCCAACGGGTGAAATATATAGGCTTCGCCCGATTTTCGGCGTTGGTCTTTATGGCCGTCCATAGCTACTTCAAAGGCTTTTCTAATTAGCTTTTTGTCGTCATCGGTCAATGTGGTGTAGCTAACTTTTAAAAGCTCTTTGTACGCTTTGGTAATTGCGGCATTTTCTTTTTCAATGTCAATATTCGTCATCATAAATTAAAAATAACATAAAGATAATTAACAGGCAATAGGCGTTCTTGTTTTTATTGCTATTTATAGTTGGTTTAAAAACTTAACAAGTTGTTCTACGGCTTTTCCGCGGTGGCCAATTCTGTTTTTTAAACTAAGCTCCATTTGGGCGAAAGTTTGTTGGTGGCCCTCGGGCTTAAAAATAGGATCATAACCAAAACCTTTTCCGCCGGCTTTCTGGGTTGTTATTTCTCCTTTACAAATACCTGTAAACGTTTGTAGTTTTCCGTTTAGGTGTAATGCGATTACGGTTTTGAATTGTGCGGTTCGGTTGTTTTCGTCTTTTAGTTCCGAAAGTACTTTTTGCATATTGTCTTCGGCATTTTTTTGCTCTCCGGCATATCTGGCAGAGTACACTCCGGGCGCCCCGTTCAAGGCTTCAACCTCCAGGCCGGTATCGTCGGCAAAGCAATCAAAACCATAATGAGTTTTTATATATTCGGCTTTTTGTATCGCGTTGCCTTCAATAGTGTTTTGGGTTTCAGGAACTTCTTCGTTGCAATCAATGTCTTTTAAGCTCAATAAGGTAATATGGCTGGGCATTAATGTTTGTACCTCTTTAACTTTATTTTGGTTTCCGGTGGCGAATACAATTTTCATTTTTCTATATTTTCGAGTTTCAAAAGTAAGCTTTAAAAGTGGTTTTTTATAAACCTTTAAACTGTATTGTTTTTGGATAATTTTATGATTTTGCTCAGCCTTAGTTGAGTAAAAAACTCGTATCTTTCACATGAAATCAATTAACAAAAACCAAATAATTATGGCAGTAAACATTCAGTATGTAGATGTAGATATTAGTGAAACCCTTTCGGAGTTTACAAAAGAAAAGTTGGAAAAACTGTTTAACAGATATGAATTTTTAATAGGAGCAACGGTGCATTTTAAAAAAGATGAAAACCACCACGATGCCGGTAAAATATGCAATATAGAGTTGAGCTTGCCCGGCCCGCGCATTTTCGCCACTTCCGAAGAACATAATTATGAAGTCGCCGTTCGCGAAACCATAAGCGACTTAGAGCGACAGCTTAAAAAACGTAAGGAAGTTTACAAAACATACTAGCTGTGGTGGTAGGGTTCGTTGCGTAAAATGGTGAACCCGCGGTACAGCTGCTCGATAAAAAATAAACGAATCATTTGATGGGAAAATGTCATTTTAGATAATGATATTTTCCCATTTGCTTTTTGGTACACTTCATCCGAAAAACCATAGGGGCCACCAATAACAAACACCAACTGTTTTATGCCCGAGTTCATGTGTTTTTGTAAATAGTTTGAAAACCCCACCGAGCCAAATTGTTTGCCGTTTTCATCTAAAAGAATCAATACATCGGTTGGTTTGGTCTTGCTTAAAATCAGTTCGCCCTCTTTTTGTTTTTGCTGGGGTTCACTAAGGCTTTTTACGTTTTTTATATCCGGAATAATTTCCAAATCAAACTTAACGTAAAACCCCAGTCGTTTTATGTATTCGTCTATCAGTAAGTTAAGTGACTTACTGTCTGTTTTGCCAATGGCTAAAAGTTTAATGGTCATAAAAACAATATTATTGCTTTCTGTTTATGAAAAACGCATCTAAATAACGAAAAAAATACAGATTTGATAAAATTTAAGTTTAATTAAGTGAATCAATTTCTTATTTTTGCTCAAAACTAATCAACAAATAATGATTACACAAGAACAGTTTGATAGCGAAGTTAAAGGTATAATAGCCAATGCCATCAGGGAAGATGTTGGTGATGGCGACCACAGTTCACTGGCCTGTATACCTGAAAATGCCAGAGGAAAAGCAAAAATTTTAGTGAAGGATAAAGGGGTTATTGGCGGTGTTAATTTTGCAAAAAAAGTGTTTGCCTATGTTGATAAGAACTTGAAACTCGATGTTCGAATTGAGGATGGCACTGAAGTAACTTACGGCGATGTCGTCATGTACATTGAAGGGGCGTCTCAGTCTATTTTAAAAGCAGAGCGTACCGTTTTGAACGCCATGCAGCGCATGAGTGCCATAGCCACCAAAACCAGAATGTTTGTAAACTTGGTTGAAGGCACCAAAACCAAAATTTTAGATACTCGAAAAACCACTCCCGGTATTCGTGTGTTGGAAAAATGGGCGGTTAAAATAGGCGGTGGTGAAAACCACAGGTTCGCATTGTACGACATGATTATGCTAAAAGACAACCATATTGATTTTGCCGGAGGAATTACCAAAGCCATTGAAATGACCAAACAGTATTTGGATGAAACGGGCAAAAAGCTATTGATTATGGTTGAAGCTCGAAACCTTTCTGAAGTTGAAGAAATCCTGCAGAACGACGGCGTTTACAGAATTCTTTTGGATAATTTTGATTATGAAGACACCCGAAAAGCCGTAAAAATAATAGGGGATAAATGCCTAACGGAATCTTCTGGAAATATTAACGAAGCCACTATTCGTCACTACGCAGAATGTGGGGTTAACTTTATTTCTTGCGGAGCTTTAACCCACTCGGTACATAACATGGATTTAAGCTTAAAGGCTGTAAAGTAGTTTTCTTTAAGGAAGCAGCAATCCAAAAATTTGCTTTACAAAGCTTTATAAAGCAAGGTTAATTTTAATAACTTTGCTTATACTGGTAAAAGCAAATAATTAATGGCAAAACCCCTGGAAGAAAAACTCGATAAAATTCCTGTAGTTAATGTTGTGGTGCGGTTTTTTAAGCAATTGAAACTGCCCGGTCTTGAAGGTTTGTCGTTTTACGATTTGTTGGAACTCTATTTAACGGGCATTGTTCGTGGAGCTCTAACTACTAGAGCCAGTGCCATTGCATTTAGCTTTTTTACGGCTATTTTTCCTTTTTTGTTGTTCGTCCTTATTATCATTCCGTATGTGCCCATCGACGATTTTAAAATTGAGTTTTTAAAGTTTCTCGAATCCTTTTTACCGCCAACAACATCCGATTTTTTCTTCGAGAATATTTTTGAAAATATAGACCAATCGCAACGCGGTGGGTTGTTATCTTCGGTATTTGTACTATCGTTGCTTTTGATGGCAAATGGGGTTAATGCGGTGTTTTCGGGTTTTGAAAACTCATATCATGAACAGCTTTCCCGTAATGTGGTAAGACAATATTTGTTTGCTTTAGGTATTGCGCTCATTTTGGCTTTTTTGCTTATTGTAACCATTGCCGTTTTGGGGTATATTCAAATTTATGTGGTTCAGGGGCTGCTGCAAGCGCTCGAAAACCGAGGTTACCAAGTGGAGTCGAGCGGCGTGTTTTGGACTAGTGTGGTGAAATACTTGTTTTTCGTTCTCATGGTTTATTTAGCAACGGCCACATTGTATTATTTTGGAACGCGTGAAGGGCGTCAATCGCGGTTCTTTTCGATCGGGGCTATTTTTACTACATTGTTAATTATGTTGACCTCGTTTTTATTCGGACTTTACATTGAAAATTTCAGTCAGTACAATAAACTTTATGGCTCCATTGGCGCATTGTTGATACTGCTGTTTTACCTCTGGCTCAATGCGAATATTTTACTTTTGGGTTACGAACTTAATGCTTCCATTCAGTTTTTGAAAAAATATCCAAAAATAGAAGACGACCAATGACTCTAAAAATTTCCGATTAATTTATGCCACATTTTATAGATGTCATTATACCCGTTCCACTGCAAAAGCTATTCACGTATAGCGTTACCGAGGCCGAATCCCAGTTTTTAAAACCCGGTATGCGAGTAGCCGTGCCCTTCGGAAAATCAAAAATATATACGGGTATTGTATTTAAAGTGCACAACAACGCCCCAACGGCGTATGAAGCCAAAGATATTCAGCAGATTTTAGACGAAGCACCTATTGTTAACCCGCTGCAGTTGAAGTTGTGGGAATGGATAGCCAGTTACTACATGTGTACTTTGGGCGATGTGATGCGGGCTGCACTGCCCAATGCCTTTATTTTGGAAAGTGAAACCGTGGTGACCAAAAGCAAGTTGAAAACCATCGATGAATCCATTTTAAAGGATGATGAATTTTTGGTTTATGAAGCACTTCAGCATCAATCCTCGTTGAAAATTCATGATATTTCTAATATCCTCGATAAAAAAAATGTGCTGCCGGTTATAAAACGGCTTATTGAAAAGGATGCCATTTCGGTTGAAGAGGAGGTTTACGAAAAGTACAAGCCCAAACTGGTGCGTTTTGTAAAGTTGCACAATAATTATGCTTCAGAAAGTGCGCTGCAAAACCTGTTGGAAGAATTAAGCCGAGCGCCCAAACAAAGTGAGGTGGTGCTGACCTTGTTTTCCATTTCGGCAAAGACAAAAAAACCGGTAAAAGTTTCCGATTTAGCTGAGCAAAGTGGTGGTTCATCAGCAATCATTAAAACCTTGATAGATAAAGGTATTCTTGAGGAATATCATATTCAAGTAGATAGGGTGCAATATGAAGGAGAAGACACTGAAACTTCCAAAAATCTGAATGACCATCAAGAAACCGCATTAGCCGAAATAAAATCGACCTTTGAAAAACATCAGGTCACGCTGTTGCACGGTGTCACTTCTTCCGGTAAAACCGAAATTTATGTGAAGTTGATCGAAGCGGTCATCGCCAAAGGAAAACAGGTATTGTATTTGCTTCCCGAAATTGCCTTGACTGCCCAGTTGATTAACAGGCTTCAGGATTATTTTGGAGAAAAAGTATCGGTGTTCCATAGCAAATATTCATCACATGAGCGGGTAGAGGTTTGGAACAACGTCTTGCAAAATTCCGCGAAAGCGCAAATTATTCTTGGGGCGCGTTCTTCCATCTTTTTGCCGTTTAATGATTTGGGTTTGATTGTTGTGGACGAGGAGCACGAGCAGTCGTTTAAGCAGTTCGACCCCGCACCACGTTATCAAGCGCGAGACACGGCTGTGGTCTTAGGCTACATGCACCAGGCAAAAGTGCTTATGGGTTCGGCTACACCCAGTTTAGAGAGTTATTTTAACGCCAAGCAGAACAAATATGGTTTTGTGGAGCTGAAATACAGGCATAACGATGTGTTGATGCCCGATATCGAGTTGGTGGATATTAAAGAAAAGCGGAAAAAGAAACGGATGAAGGGGCATTTCAGTGACCGGTTGTTGGAAGAAATGACCGAAACATTGGAGGTTGGCCAGCAGGTGATTCTCTTTCAAAACCGCCGTGGATTTTCGCCCATTGTAGAGTGCAATACTTGTGGGCATTCACCTCAGTGCCCTAATTGTGATGTGAGCTTGACCTATCATCAATATCGTAGTCAGTTGCGTTGCCATTATTGCGGCTATGTTATGGCTATGATTAAGGATTGCAAAGCCTGTGGAAGCCCAGAATTGGATAGTAAAGGTTTTGGCACCGAGCAAATTGAGGAAGAGGTTAAAGTGTTGTTTCCAAACCATAAAGTGGCTCGAATGGATTTGGATACTACCCGCGGTAAATACGGCTATGAAAAAATCATAACAGCTCTGGAGCAGCTGGAAATTGATATTTTAGTGGGTACCCAAATGCTTACCAAAGGATTGGATTTTAGAAATGTACGATTGGTGGGGATTATGAACGCTGATAACATGCTGAACTTCCCCGATTTTAGAGCCCACGAGCGGAGTTTCCAATTGATGCTTCAGGTGTCGGGTAGGGCGGGACGCACGCAAGAGCGCGGTAAGGTGTTGATTCAAACCTACAATCCGCACCATAATATTTTGCAGCAGGTATCCACGAATAATTATATCGATATGTTCAACGAGCAAATGAACGACCGGTATAATTTTAAGTACCCGCCGGTTTACAAACAAATAAAAATTACGCTAAAGCACAAAGATTATAACAGGGTAGAAACGGCTTCCATTTGGTATGCCAAATCGTTGAGGCAGTTGTTTGGCGACCATGTTTTAGGCCCCGAGTCGCCACCCATTGCCAGAATTCGGAATCAATTCCATAAAAATATTTTGGTAAAGATTCCAAAAAAACAATCGTTACCAAAAACAAAAGAAGCCATTATTAAGGTTAATAATAGCTTCCAGAGTATAAAAGATTTTCGGTCGGTTAGGGTTATTCTAAATGTCGATAACTTCTAATGAAATAGAAATTTGAAAACAAATTTCGTGATTGAATTAGTCCAGACGTAAGTCAGGATCTCATTCTTGTCTTTGTTGTATTATTATATGGAAGCTGAAAAACAAACGGTTAGCTATGGGGGTAGCCTACAGGGGTTACGCTTCTAAATATTATTCAACGCGTCAACCAACTGGGTTTTCTTGTTTCGACTTAATGGAATTTCATAAGCGCCTACTTCAACATTTTTACTGTTAAATCGGTCAATCTTATCAAGGTTTACAATGTAACTTTTGTGGATTCTTAAAAATTTACCTTCTGGCAATTCGGCTTCAAAAGCTTTCATTGTAGAAAGTACTACCAAGCTGTTTTCTTCGGTAACCAATTTTACGTAATCACCAAGGGCCTCGATCCATTTAATGTCCTTAATGTAAACTTTACGTTTTTTTAGATTACTTTTGACAAAAATATGTTCGCCATCTTCTTCGTTAAAGTCTTGGGTCAATCTATGTTGTTCCAAAGCTTTTTCAACAGAAGTATTAAAACGTTCTCTGGTGATGGGTTTGTGTAAATAATCGGTGGCATCGTAATTAAACGCTTTAAAAGCATATTCGGTTTTACCGGTTACAAAAATAATTTGGGGCTTGTTGTTTAATACGTCCAAAAGTTCAAATCCGTTTAACACTGGCATTTCAATGTCTAAGAAGATTAGGTCTACTTGGTGCGTGTTTAAACCATTTTTTGTTTCAAGGGCACTACTGTACTCTGCAATTAGGTTAAGTGAAGGATGATTTTCTACCAACTTAACGATGGAGAGACGTTGTATTGCTGAATCGTCTACTACTACACAGTTTAAAGTCATAACATTTTATATTATTTCGGTTAAGATATCGACAATAGTACGAATAATTCGGTTAAAAACCAAAAAACATCGTTAAAATACATGTTTTAACTTTTTTTTAACACTATTTCAGGGCAGATTTCTGTGTGTAAAATAGAATAAGTTATAGTTGTGTAATATATAGAATTTATTTATTTTTGCAGCCAATTTTTAACAATAAAAAACGATTTTTATGAATCATTATGAAACTGTTTTCATCTTGAATCCCGTTTTATCTGAAGAGCAGATAAAGGAAACAGTAAAGAAATACGAAGATTTTCTTGTTTCTAACGGTGCAAAGATGGTATCAAAAGAAGACTGGGGGCTTAAAAAATTAGCTTACCCAATCCAGAACAAAAAGAGTGGTTTTTACCATTTATTTGAGTACACCGTAGATGGTGAAGTAATTAATGGATTAGAGCTAGAATTTAGACGTGATGAGCGTTTTATGCGTTACCTAACTGTAAAGTTAGATAAGCACGCTGTAGCTTGGGCAGAAAGAAGAAGAGAAAAACTTAAAGTAAAAGCTTAATTATGTCATCAATAGAACAACAATCAAAAGGTAAAAAAGACGGAGAAATCAGGTATTTAACTCCGCTTAACATTGAAACTAATAAGCAAAAAAAATACTGTCGTTTCAAAAAATCTGGTATCAAGTACATTGATTACAAAGATCCAGATTTCTTATTGAAGTTTGTAAACGAGCAAGGTAAAATTTTACCTCGTCGTTTAACAGGAACGTCATTAAAGTACCAAAGAAAAGTGTCTGTTGCCGTAAAAAGAGCACGTCACTTAGCTTTAATGCCATACGTAGCAGATTTATTAAAATAAAATACACATAACGATGGAACTTATATTAAAACAAGACGTTGAAAATTTAGGATTTAAAGACGATGTTGTAACAGTTAAGAGCGGTTATGGTAGAAACTTTTTAATTCCCCAAGGGCAAGCTATTTTAGCTACGCCTTCTGCTAAAAAAGTGTTGGCAGAAAACTTGAAGCAAAGAGCTTTTAAAGAAAAGAAAGTGATAGAGGAGGCTAAGAAAACTGCTGAAGCTATAAAAGGATTGGATATTAAAATTACTGCAAAGGCTACCGAAGGTGCTAGTGCCGGTGATAAATTATTCGGTTCTGTGACTAAGGCCGATTTAGTTGAAGCTTTTGAAAAAGCTGGACATTCAGTTGACAAAAAATTTGTTACAATTACAGGAGGAAACATTAAGCGTTTAGGGCAGTACACTGCTGTAGTGCGTTTACACAGAGAAGTAGTTTTCGATTTTCCTTTTGAGGTTATAGCGCAAGCTTAATCCATTTTGAAATAAAATAAGGAGCCTCAACATCGTTGGGGCTTTTTTTATGACATATTAAAAATGAAATACAGAAGACTTACAAAAGAACAATTTGAAGAACTGCACCAAGAGTTCATCAATTTTTTGGCCACACAGTCCATTACGCATGATGAGTGGACCAATCTAAAAGCCAATAAACCCGAATTGGCCGAAACCGAACTGGATGTGTTCAGCGATTTAATTTGGGAGGGCGTTTTAAACCAAACCGAATATTTAGAAAATTTTGCGCCGCAGCACATGTATTTGTTCCGCTTGGGGGAAGATAAAATGCACGCTATTGTGGTAAACGTTACAAAAGACGGCATCGATATCACCACCCAAGAAGGCTACGATTGGTTGCGTGAAAACCTTTTGGATGAAAGCGTAGAGTTTTTACAAGCCGATAAAGAGTACACCGACGATAAGAACGCCGATAAATTCAAAATGATTGAGCAAGGCTCCGTGATTACCAAAGGTGAACTGTACCATTATTTTAATGAGTTGATAAACTAGAGATTTAACCCTTCCGGATTTCGTTTTTTTTTTGAAACCGAAATCCACCTTCCCTTAAAAGGGAAGGAGTTCTCCTCCTTTTGAAGGAGGAGTGTCACGAAGTGACGAGGTGGTTTTTTTTCAACTCAAATTTGGGGATAAAAAGTAATATATTGTATTACTTTTAAATCCATTAATTATTTTTGCATGAATGCTGTCATTCCTGCGTAGGCAGGAATCCACTTTAAATTTTTCTAATTACAAAAAGATACCTGCGTGCGCAGGCATTATTATGGCCCAAAAACCAAGCATCCCAAAAGGCACGAGAGATTTTAACCCAGAACAGGTTGCCAAACGTAACTATATTTTCAACACTATTCGTGGGGCGTTTGAAACCTTCGGATTTCAACCCATTGAAACGCCGAGTTTTGAAAACTCCGAAACCCTAATGGGAAAATATGGTGACGAAGGGGATCGCTTGATTTTTAAGATTTTGAATTCAGGAGATTTTTTGAAAACTATTGATTATCCGGAGTTGACAAAGGAAATTATAGAGAATAAAATAGGCGGAGTTGATCCTTTGCAGGACGGGACTTATAATATTGATGGTGAAATCGAGGACTTCAAAAGCTTGGTGAAAGAATACATAAAGGACACTTATTTATCTGAAAAAGCCCTTCGTTACGACCTCACAGTGCCTTTTGCGCGTTACGTGGTACAACACCAAAACGAGATTGAATTTCCGTTTAAACGTTACCAAATCCAACCGGTTTGGCGTGCCGATAGGCCTCAAAAGGGACGTTTTAGGGAGTTTTACCAATGCGATGCCGATGTGGTGGGCAGCGATTCGTTGTGGCAGGAAGTAGAATTCATCCAACTTTACGACACCGTTTTTTCAGCCTTAAAATTGGAAGGCGTTACCATAAAAATCAACAACCGAAAAATATTGTCGGGCATTGCTGAAGTGATTGGTGCTTCCGATAAACTCATCGATTTTACCGTGGCTTTGGATAAGCTCGATAAAATTGGCGAGGAAAAGGTAAAAGAAGAAATGCTTTCCAAAGGGATTTCAGAAGAAGGGATTTCTAAATTGCAGCCACTATTCACGTTGTCGGGTTCTTTTGAATCGCAAATAGAAAGTTTAAAAGATATTTTAAACACTTCCGAAGAAGGGAAAAAAGGTATTGACGAAC
Organism: Tamlana crocina; assembly: GCA_040429635.1. Lineage (NCBI taxonomy): Bacteria > Pseudomonadati > Bacteroidota > Flavobacteriia > Flavobacteriales > Flavobacteriaceae > Tamlana > Tamlana crocina. The sequence continues at coordinate 1,335,463 of CP158972.1, forward strand.
TCGACTTCATCAATAACGCCATTTCCGAATTGGGTTTAAAAACCGCAGCTTTGCAACTGGATGTCACTTTGGCCCGCGGACTGAATTATTACACCGGAGCCATTTTTGAGGTAGCCGCGCCGAAGTCCGTAAAAATGGGCTCGATTGGTGGAGGAGGTCGTTACGACGATTTAACAGGTATTTTCGGAATGAAAAACGTAAGCGGTGTGGGTATTAGTTTTGGTTTGGACCGCATTTATTTGGTGCTTGAAGAACTGGGGCTTTTTCCAGAAACCGTTAATAAAAACGTTGAGGTCCTGTTCATCAATTTTGGTGACAAGGAGGCGTTGTTCAGTTTAAAAGCGATTAAGCAATTGCGCCAACAGGGCATTAATGCCGAATTGTACCCTGATCCGGCCAAAATGAAAAAGCAGATGAATCACGCCAACAAGCGAAACATTCCGTTTGTGGTTTTGGTGGGCGAAGAGGAAATCAATTCGAGTACCTATACACTTAAAAACATGGTGTCTGGCGAGCAGGAAAAAGTATCATTGGAGGCTTTAGTAGCAACCATAAAAAAGTCCTGAACGTCAATTCAGGACTTGAAACAAGGGTAAAAAGAAGTTTTTTAGGTGACTAACTCCAAATAATCTTAATGTGCCCTGTTTATTTTACGCGCACTTTTTTGGACATGCTACGATGCTTGGTTCTTACTCTTAAAATATAGTTTCCAGGCTTTAAATGGTTATAATATTCTAAGCTGTTTTGGTTAGTTTTTGGCAACGTTTTAAATACCGACTGCCCAATGATGTTGAGTAGTTCAACAGATTCAATATACATGGAAGCGGGGTTGTTTACAATAATGCAGTTCTTTTCGTTGGAAAAATAAGCACCGATGTTTTCGCTAATGTTGTATTCCGTATTCAAGCTTTCTTCTTTTCCAAAGGTGATTTCAAAACGGTCTAAATAAGTGCCTGGGTCCAAATGGATGCTGTAATCGTTTATTTTAAGGTTGTGGTATACATCGAGGGTTTTATCGTGTAGATAAATTATCAAGCTGTTGGTAATATTTTCTAAAGCTTCAATCCTGATAGTGGCCATTCCCGCTTTTTTGATTTTTATACCCAGCGGTAATTTTTGGTCGGTTTCGAAATGATTTACCGCTTGGATTACAAATTCCTTATTGTGGATTAGCCAAAACATGTCCTCAACATTGTCTTCGGTTAATGGCGCATCGTAGCCCAAATCGAAATGGTTTGTGGCACTTTCATCAACTCCGGTTAAAAGTTGGCGGTGATACCCTTTCGGGGAATCGAACATCAATCTCAGTTTAGGTCTCGTGTCTAAATTAGTGTTGTTTATTTTCTTTTTGCTTTTTGCTTCATTCGATTTTAAAAATATGGACGAACCTGAAGCTTCGGTTTGAAACACTCGCTGGCTATTTTTAAATACAATATTTCCGCCGTCGATGGAGCTTGTTAAGTTCGGGTCGTTACTTTCGCCGGTAAGCTCGGGATCTAAAATAGCCCTAACAAAAAAGCCTTGCCCAACCGGGATGTAGCGCTCGGGAGCCCCTTTCGTACTAGTCAACCCACCAGTGTGATTTATTCTGGTATCACTGTTTATGGCGGGGGTGCTGCCCATTAGGGTGTAAATGCCATAGCCGCCTTGGTATTCTTTCAGGTAATGCGTGTTGCTGGCAAAGTGCTCCCAAAAGTAAAGTGCGCCGTTTATAACATTATTGGTGTTGTTGCCGCCGTCTTTAATGTTGTCTCTAATAAACTCATCGGCATCTAATGCTGAAGGGTATGGGTTGCCCACTAAATATTCGTTGTTAACTGTTAGTGGAAGGGTAATCTCGTCGTTATTTGGTTTTCCGTCGAAAACATAATTTTGGGTCAGCGATATATTGCCGCTGGTATTGTCCACGCCTTTCATGGTAAAGCCTTCACCGGGTAAAATAGTGCCATTTCGCCTAACGTGTTGCCATGCGTAATAGTTGTTGTAGGTGGAGTTTGAGTATTTCCAAATCCAATAATCTGCAATGGTAATATCATTTCCAGTAACACAGCCATTGTAACCAAAGCTGGTAAAGGTGATGTTACTTGGCGATGTGGGCAGTGTGCCGTTTTTAAAAATATTGTCGGTCATTTTATAGCTGTTGTTGTTGCTGGAGGCATTGCTAACCCCAACCGGAGATGACCAATAATTATAGGTGAAGTAATCTTTTGTACCTTGTTGGTCGCGTTCAATTTTTCCTGCGCTGGTAGCGTCTAAAATACTGCCTTCGGTTTGGATAAGTTGCGATTCGCCCTCTAAATCAATCAGGCCGTCTAATTTCAAATACCAACCGTTATACAGTCCTTTATCGGCTTCAATGGAAAACTCCTTTCCCGAATCTACGATCAATCCTACCATGCCTTGCTCATCGTAAGTGCCGTTAAGGATAATATTGTTTTTTATATGAACGATTGATGCGCCATCGGGGTTATCGGATTTGGTAGAAATATCCCATTCGCTACCGTATAACCAATTGGAGCTGTCCGTCCAATTTCCGTCGGCAACCGTTTCGTAAGGCAGCGGAGCTTTTTGGAAATAAATGTCTTTGAAATTGTACATTTTTGCTCCGGAAACATCAATACTCCCTGTTTTTTTATCGTCAAGAATGTCATCTTGGTAGCCATCCATTTTGTAGTATTTAACAAGATTGCTGCCCAATGAAGCACAAATAGTGATTGGAATTATTTTTCCGCTGTTGAAATTATTGGAATCGTCAAGTTCTTGGTAAACCATACGTTGAAGTTCTTCAGTGGTCAGCGCTTTGTTGAAAACCCTAACTTCGTCAATTCCTCCCTTAAAATAATTGCTGTCTGTGGTGGCTCTTCCAATCATAAAATTGGAGGCATCTGTAATTCCGCCTAAGCTTGAGGTGTCTCGGGCTTCTTCAATACCATTGATAAAAAGTACTACATCGCCATCAGTTTCGGTAGTCACCGCCACATGGGTCCAAATACCATCGGTTATGTTTGTAGTAGAGGATAAACTAACGCTTTCAGAAATTGCTGTAACCGAGTTATCGGCCTCGTTTATTCTGATGTAAAAATCATTTTGCCCTGCAATAACTCTGTTGTCAGCATCGGTGTTTGTGCCGTCAGATTTTATAAAAGCCATAATGGTTGCGCTTCCTGAGGAAATGACATTGGTGTCTTCAACATAATCATTCCGACCGTCAAAATATAGGCTGTAGCTGTTATCTAAATTACGAGGTGAGCCAAAAACAGTATCGTTGCCATCGCGCGAGGCTACAATACCATCACCATCTGCATCGGTGGTGTTATCTAAAACCCCTGCCGTGTTGGGAAGGTGCGCATAAATTTCAACAGTATCTATGTCATTTGTGGTGCCATTTGTGGGGTCGCGGTAGTCTGGCGTGCCATCTCCGTCGGAATCCAAAGCATACAAAGGTCCGGTGCCTTGCCCAATATTTCCATAAGCATCTGCATAGGTGGCTGCGTCGCTGTGGTAATCAAAAATGTCTAAAATACCGTCACCGTAATATTCTATTGAACCATCGCCTTCGGAATCTTTCTCCCTAAAGGCTTCGGTTTCTGCTCCATCTCCAACACCATTACCAGTTACGTCTCCGTCGCCATTTTGAAAAAGGGGTGGGGCGCTGGAACTCACAGCACCATATTCATCCACATCGAATAGCCCGTCGTTATCAGAATCCAAATCCAAATAATCAGGAATTAAATCGGTATCGGAATTTATGGGAGAAATGCCTTCTGCCAAATCATGCATACCGTTGCCATTGGTATCCACCCACGAGGACACACCGGTAAGGCTGGCTTTGCCTTCGCTTAAACTGGCGCTTGTTGGGTTGCCTTCAACCACATCGGGAATGCCATCGTTGTCAGAATCCAAATCGAAAACATCGGCAACCCCGTCGCTGTCCATGTCGCAAAGGGTTTGTCTTACTTCAATATCATCAATAGCCAAATCGTTTCCAGCGCCACCAGGTGCGTTGTTAACGAACTGAACAATAAAAGCGGTTTCGGAAGTGGAAAAGGTTTCCGTGAATTGTTTCCATTCTGAGGTCGTACAAGTGTTGAACGACGGGTCGGAAGGGTTGTAAGCTGGGTTGTTAGGGTCGTTAATGGCTCCTGGGCAACGTGTGATATCGCCAGTGTCAAACGTGGAAATTACAGTGCTTCGGTCTAAAGTTAGGAAGTTTACGGTTACATTGGGATTACCTCTAGGTAGCTCGCCGGCTGAAAACCGAGAATCGTCGTTATCAATATTGATTACCCAGAAACTATAAGTTACGGGTACATTGGCTAATGTGCCTGTAATTTGGGTTTCATAAAAAATACCGGGATCGTAATCGGCGTTAAAAACAGCCATTCTGCCATCGGTATCTCCAGGGGTATGATCCTCAATGGGCGCCCAAGCATACCATGCCCATGAAGCAATGGCATCGTTAGGACCAACGGTTTCGCCGGAAACACCAGAAGTGATAAAGCTTGTAACGGTGTATTCGCCATCGCCTACACCGGCATTTGAGCCAGAACAGCTTGACCCTGGTGAGCCATCTTCTAAACAATAGGAAGTAGACACGGTATAAAGCGAGCTTATTCCGGTACCTCGTCCAGTGCCTGTGCCGAAAGTTTCGTTCAGAAATTTATAGTCTGCTTGCCATGCGCCGTTGGATAATCTACAGGCGTTTTCTTCGTCCGAATCCATGATGCCGTCGTTGTCATCGTCAATATCAACGTCGTCATAAACCCCGTCATTATCACTGTCAAAAAATACTTTATCGCCTTCCGCGGTGAGATTTATTTGGTAAGTGGCCTCGTCTGAATCATCGGAAGCGATACTTAGTACCGTGGTTTGTGTGCCTTCGGTTGATGTAGCAAAGGAAATGGTGATGCTTTCGGAGTTGCCAGCCGAAATTACAGTACCGTTTGCCGGTTTGCTGATTATTGAGAAATCTGTAGTGCCGGAAAGTAATATATCGCCAAGAGTTAGATTGGCCGCTCCGGTATTTTCAATAACGAACGTTTTCGTAACGGTTTCAGATACAATTTGAACTTTTCCGAAATCGGTATTGTCCGTTAAAATGGGGGTGTTGCTGCCGTTGCCAATAATAGTGTTAGTGTTTCCCGTAATATTTATCTCGGGAGCGCTTGATAAGGCCATTGCAATATTCCTGTATATAGAGCTAGTAAAGCCTTTAAGCGGTGTAAATGCTAAAGATAAATACAGCAAAAAAGATACAGCTGCCTTCAAATGGTAGTTGGGCACTTTCATAATTAGGTTGATCAATTTTAGTTTGGGGCTAAAATATTCATGGTCAAATGTATGTTAAAACTCTATGAAACGCAAAAATAATCGACAAAATGCATTAAAAGTAATTTTACACTACTGTTAAAATAGCTTAGTTTTAAGGATTACAATTATTCTAAAAAAAACTGAGGGAAGAATTATGAAAATAATGTAGCTTCAATGTTTTTGGAATGTAACAAGAGTTTTGTGGCTTATGTTGTGACTAATGAAGAGGTTAATTTAGATGCTTTAAATCGGGCTTAAGGGGCGAATTTTTAGTTTGTGAAATAATTGTTGGGTTAATTTTTTAAATTAGGGAAAATTATTAATCGGTATTTTTGTCTTTTAACAAGGATGGATTTATAAGCGTGAGATGAGTGGTTATCCATTTAGATAAAGTTTCAGGCACATTCATTGAAAAAGGTTATCTTTTCCTGTTTAAAATCGGAAAATATGCTTTATATTCGAAGTTTTTAAAATGTAATTGGCAGTTAGGTTTTTGCTATTATTACTTAGGCTTTTATCTTTGCGGAAATGAGATTATTTAAAACTGGTTAAACGTTTAAATAAAGAGGTTTTAATTTGTCTATAGTTCAAACTAAGATAAATATAAAAATTTGAGATATTTAAATATGAATCACTTACTTTCTTCGTAATCGATTAATTTTTTTAAATTATCAACAGGCTATTTGATGAGGGAGGTTTAGAAAAGAAAATGTTGTTTACGAATTAAGTGTTGCACAATGAAACACTTAGGGGCAAATGCTTCTATGGAACATACGAAATAAAAGAATCAAATTAATTACACTAATATAAAAAATGAGCAAGCCGTTTATCCACGATAATTTTTTGCTAGAAAGCAAATACGCTGAAGAATTATACCACGACTATTCTAAAAATCAACCGATAATAGATTACCACAACCATTTGCCGCCCCAGCAAATTGCAGAGGACAAGGCTTTTAACAATATTACAGATGTTTGGATCAACGGCGACCATTACAAGTGGCGAGCCATGCGAACCTTAGGGGTAAATGAAAGGTTCATAACAGGCAATGCTTCAGATAAGGAAAAGTTTTTAAATTGGGCCAAAACGGTACCTTACACTATGCGTAACCCTTTGTATCATTGGACTCACATGGAGCTTACCCGATATTTTGGAATCACCGATTTGTTGAATGAAAAATCGGCTGAAAAAATTTGGGATATTACACAAGAAAAATTGAATTCAGATGGCTATAGCTGTAGGGGCTTGCTTAAAAAAGTAAATGCCGAATTGGTGTGTACCACTGAAGATCCTTTGGATACTTTGGAATATCATCAACAATTGGCCAAGGAAGATTTTGGTGTTAAAGTGAGTACCGCTTTTAGACCAGATAAGGCCATTTTGATTTCGGCTGAAGATTATACCGATTATCTAGCTTCATTGGGAAAAGTATCGGGTATTGAAGTGAGCTCGTTTTCAACCCTGTGCGATGCTTTGAGAAATCGTATACAGCATTTCCACGATAACGGATGCCGTTTGTGTGATCATGGATTATCGCATATCTTTTTTGAAGACTACACCGAAAGTGAATTGAATGCCATAATTAAAAAGAAGCTTTCAGGAAAAGAAGTTTCTGATGAAGAAGTCCAGAAATTCCAAAGTGCCGTATTGGTTTTCTTATGTGAAACTTACCATGAGTTTGGTTGGGTGCAACAATTCCACCTTGGAGCTTTAAGAAATAACAATGCCCGTATGCACCGCATTTTAGGGCCAGATACAGGTTGGGATTCTATTGGAGACTACCCGCAAGCACAAAAGCTTTCAGCCTTTTTAAATGTTCTTGATAGTAACGATAAGCTTTGCAAAACGATAATATACAACCTTAATCCAGCAGATAACGAAGTTATGGCCACCATGATTGGAAACTTTAACGATGGTAGCATTAAAGGAAAAGTTCAGTGGGGTTCCGGATGGTGGTTTTTAGATCAAAAAGATGGAATGACCAAACAAATGAATGCCCTATCAAACATGGGGCTTATCAGTTGTTTTGTTGGTATGTTAACCGATTCCAGAAGTTTCCTGTCGTTCCCAAGGCATGAGTATTTCCGAAGAATTCTTTGTAACCTTTTAGGCGATGAAATCCAAAGAGGGGAACTGCCGAAAGAAGAAATGCAGTGGATTGGAAAAATGGTTTCGGATATCAGTTATTTTAATGCCAAGAATTATTTCGATTTTTAAATTTTATCAGTAAACCTGTTATTTTTGTCCAATAGCAGGTTTGATTCTTTAATAAAGACAGACCACTAAACCTAAAAAACTTTAAAATAAGATGATTAAAAACCTAAAAGTCTTTTCGCTTTTGCTCGTCGTATTGTTGTCCAGCTGTGGCGAAATGAGTAATACCAGAGTGATAAAAATTGCCCACGGTTTAGATACCAAGCACTCGGTACATCAAGCGATGGTTGAAATGGGTAAGGATTTAGAAAAACGCTCTGGCGGAAAAATGAACCTTCAAATTTACCCCAGTCAGCAATTAGGAACAGAACGAGAATGCCTGGAATTGCTCCAAATAGGAAGTTTGGATATGACCAAGGTTTCTGTTGGGGTAATGGAAAATTTCGCCCCTAAGATGAAAGTATTTGGGGTGCCCTTTTTGTTTAGGGATAGGCAACATTCGTTTGATGTTTTAGACAGTTACATAGGAAAGGAAATTTTGGACGACGGTGAAAAATACTGGCTTAAGGGAATGGCCTATTATGATGCGGGCAGTAGAAGTTTTTATACAAAGGATAGAGCGGTACATACTCCCGAAGACCTAAAAGGACTAAAACTTAGGGTGATGGAAAGTGTAACGGCTATTGATATGGTTAAAAGTTTAGGTGGGTCGCCAACGCCTATTTCTTGGGGCGAATTGTACACGTCTTTACAACAAGGTGTGGTTGATGGTGCAGAAAATAACCCACCAAGTTTTTATTTATCGAGACACTACGAAGTTTGTAAATTTTATACCCTTAATGAACATACCGTTTTACCTGACGTTTTGGTAATAGGTACCAGTACCTGGAACAAGCTTTCTAAACAAGAGCGGGAGTGGTTGCAGGCATCGGTAGATAAATCGGTTACTTTCCAAAGGAAACTTTGGGCCGAGGCGGAAGCCGAAGCTTTAGCAGAGGTAGAAAAGGCAGGTGTTGAAATTATTAGACCTGATAAAACCTTATTTAAGGAAAGAGTACAGAGTGTTTATGACGGGTATAAGGACAACCCTGTGATAAATAAATTAATTCAAGACATCCAACAACTAAAATAAAGAAAGACCGTAAGCATTTCTTTTACAAGATTAAATTAATATAAATGAAACTTCGAGAAAAAGTAGACAAGATTTTGGGAAAAGTACTTGTAGTCATAATGGCCATTATGGTTATTAATGTACTGTGGCAAGTATTTACAAGGTTTGTAATGGGAACGCCAAGTTCATTTACAGATGAATTGGCAAGGTATTTAATGATTTGGATTGGTGTATTGGGGGCCGCTTATGTATCGGGCCGCAATATGCACGTGGCTATTGATGTATTGCCATCAAAAGCAAGTGGCCCTATGCAAAAGAAGATTTTAAAATTGGTATATGTCATTATTATCATCTTCTCATTTTTAGCATTGGTTGTTGGCGGATTCAGACTGGTTTATATCAGTTATTTACTGGGGCAAACTTCAGCAGCTTTACAAATCCCTATGGCATTGGTGTATTTAGCCATTCCCATTAGTGGACTGTTAATCATTTTTTACAAAACTTTAGATCTTATAAAAAAATAAATTATGGAATATATACCAGTACTTGTATTAGTAATTAGTTTTTTATTCCTATTGGCTATAGGAACACCCGTAGCATGGAGTATCGCCATTTCTGCAGTATTGACCATGTTGGTGAGTATATCGCCGTTGGCAGCATTTACAACCGTATCGCAGCGAATGGGAACGGGGCTCGACAGTTTTGCGCTTCTCGCCATACCCTTTTTCGTCCTCTCTGGACAGCTCATGAATAAGGGGGGGATTGCACACCGGCTCATTGCATTTGCTAAAACATTGGTTGGCTCATTACCGGGAGGCTTGGCTCTAATCAACGTGATTGGTGCCATGTTAATGGGTGCGATTGCAGGATCGGCTATGGCATCGGCATCGGCCATGGGAAGTATTTTAGGTCCAGAAATGGAAAAAGAAGGATATTCAAAGGAATTTGGAGCTGCCGTAAATATTACATCGGCAACGACAGGTTTGATTATTCCGCCGAGTAACGTATTGATTGTTTATTCATTGGCTAGTGGCGGTGTGTCTATTGCAGCATTGTTCTTGGCAGGTTACATTCCGGGTATTTTAACTGGATTGTTTTTGATGCTTGTGGCCATGTTTTGGGCTAAAAAGAAAAAATATAAGTTGGGCGAACGCAGCAAATTTAAAGATGTTGTAAAAACCTTTATCGATGCCTTACCAAGTTTATTTTTATTAGTAGTAGTAATAGGAGGAATTGTATCAGGAATTTTTACCGCAACCGAAGCTTCAGCCATCGCTGTACTTTACACTTTGGTTCTCGGTTTTGTTTACAAAGAAATTTCCTTTAAAACATTGCCGGAAATTTTACTGGAATCGTCTGCTACAACGGCTATTGTAATGCTGTTGATTGGAGCCTCGATGAGTATGTCATGGGTAATGTCTTATGAAAGTATTCCACAAAGTATCAGTACAGTATTATTGGGTATCAGTGAAAACGAAATAGTGATTTTGTTGATTATCAACTTATTATTGCTATTCGTTGGTATATTTATGGATATGACGCCGGCCGTATTAATTTTTACCCCCATATTTCTACCTGTGGTAACCGAGTTGGGTATGGATCCCATCCACTTCGGAATCATTATGGTACTCAACCTATGTATCGGCCTCTGTACACCACCGGTAGGCTCGGTATTATTTGTTGGAGTTGGTGTGGCCAATACCACGATAGAAAAAGTAGTAAAGCCGCTTTTACCATTGTTTTTGGCCATGGTACTGGCGTTGTTCTTGGTAACGTATTTCCCAGAATTAAGTTTATGGTTACCTAGAGTATTTGGTTTAATAGACTAAAAAAGTGTTTCAACATAAATTAAAATGAAAAAGTTAAATAGAGCAAATGTTGGACTGGAAGAAAAACGTCCAATAAAAATAGTGCAGTTTGGTGAGGGTAATTTCTTAAGGGCGTTTATAGGTTACGCCTTTCACGAATTAAATAACAAGGCCGATTTTAATGCCGGCATAGCCGTAGTACAGCCCATAGGCAAGGGTTTGGTTAAAATGCTTAACGATCAGGACGGGCTTTACACCCTTTTTATGAAAGGTGTGAAAAAAGGGGAGGAAATACAAGAAGTTGAATTGATTGACAATATTGTGAAGGGAGTAGATCCTTATGCCAACTTTAACGATTATTTAAGTTTAGCAAAAGAAGAGTCTTTGGAGTTTGTTATTTCGAACACTACTGAAGCTGGTATTGCTTACGTGGCTTCCGATACGCTAGATATGCAACCGCCAAGTTCCTTTCCTGCAAAATTAACTTTGTTTTTGCACGAAAGGTTCAAACATTTTAATGGCGATCCAAACAAAGGATTAACTATCATTCCGTGTGAATTGATTAACTATAATTCGGAAACTTTAAAAGAAATTTTATTAAAACATGTAATCGATTACAATTTAAGTAATGGCTTTAAAGCATGGTTGTTAAATCACAACAGTTTCCACAGCACTTTGGTCGATAGAATTGTACCGGGCTACCCAAAAGATGAGATAGAATCTTATAATGCTCAGCTAGATTATCAAGATAGTTTAATAGTAGCAGCCGAAGCATTCCTTTTATGGGTTATTGAAGGTGGTGACGACCTGAAAGCCAAATTACCATTCCATAAAACCGATTTGGACGTTAAAATTGTTGATGATATGCAGCCGTACCGTACTAGAAAGGTGCGTATTCTTAACGGTGCGCATACCGCTATGGTGCCTTTTTCGTTGCTTTACGGAAACAAAACGGTGAAACAATCTGTTGATAATGAGTTTACAGGGAAGTTTATCAACGAAGCCGTTTTTAACGAAATTATCGATACATTGGAAATGGACCGTGAGGAGTTGAACAGCTTCGCAGATGAAATTTTCGACCGTTTTAGAAACCCATTTATTATTCATAACTTATCAAGTATTGCCTTAAACTCCATTTCAAAATTCAAAGTTAGAGTGTTGCCAAGTTTATTGGGCTATATTGATGTGCACGGTAAATTACCAACAAACTTAACCTTTGCGTTTGCCTGCTTGATTAGATTTTATAAAGGGACTTGGAAAGGAGGGAGCCTTCCAGTACAGGATGGCGACGATATTGTAGCCAATTTTGCAAAAATTTGGGAATCTAACGACTACGAAAAAGTAGCCAAAGAAGCCTTGAGTATAGAAGAATACTGGGGTGGAGATTTAACAAAAGTTGAAAAATTAACCAGCGCAGTAGCCTTGGCTTTAAAAGAAATTGAAGCTAATGGAGTAGAGGAAGGTTTTGCTAACTACAGTAAAACATACTAAAAAAATAAATTTAATCCATTTACAGGATGCAAAAGAAACTTATAAAAGTAAATTCATCCGATAACGTTGCCGTTGCTTTGGTGAATTTGAAGGCTGGTGAAGTAATACCCTTTGAGGGCGAGGATATAAAGATTCTTTCCGATGTTAAATCGAAGCACAAAATAGCTTTGGAAAAATTTGAATCGGGCGCCCGTATTATCATGTACGGTGTGTTGGTTGGTTCGGCAAACGGTGTTATTGAAAAAGGCGACGTGTTGACTACCGAAAACGTAAAGCACCAAATTGAAAAGGTTTTCGAGAAAACCGAATCCTTTAGCTGGACGCCACCAAATGTTGATAAGTGGAAAGACCGTACCTTTATGGGCTACCATAGGGAAGACGGACAAGTAGGAACCGAGAACGTTTGGTTGTTTTTCCCATTGGTATTCTGCGAAAACAAGAATATTGAAAAACTAAAGGAAATATTTGAAAGAGAGCTTTTAAAGAAAAAAGTGAATCCGCATCAAATGTTGTTACGTTCATTGGTAAGCGGCGGAGATGATGTTGAGGTTGTTGAAGAACCGAAAGACGTTTTTGAAAACCTGGACGTAAAATTTATTACCCACCCCGGAGGATGCGGTGGTATCCGTCAAGATTCAGAAGTGTTGGCCAAACTTTTGGCCGGTTATGTTAACAACCCTAACGTAGCGGGTGCGACAGTACTAAGTTTAGGATGCCAAAATTTACAAATAAGTATTTTTAAAGATGCTTTAGATGCCATTAACCCTAATCTGAATAAGCCTGTTTTAATATACGAACAGCAACAAATGGGGACGGTAGATGAAATGCTATCAATAATCGTTAAAGATTCGTTCCTAGCGATGAAAGAAGCCAACAACATACAACGTAAACCAGCACCATTATCAAAATTAAAGGTAGGTTTGGAATGTGGAGGTTCTGATGGTTTTTCAGGTATTTCTGCAAACCCGACTTTGGGAGCGGTTTCAGACTTATTGGTGGCTTTAAAAGGAACAGCTGTTTTAGCCGAATTCCCAGAATTATGCGGGGTGGAGCAAGAATTGGTTAACCGATGTGTTGATGAGAAAGATGGCGAGAAGTTTTTAGAACTGATGAAGTCTTATGAAAAATCGGTTGTCGCTGCAGGTTCAGGTTTCGATATGAATCCGTCGCCAGGAAACATAAAGGACGGATTGATTACCGATGCCATGAAATCGGCCGGAGCAGCAAAAAAAGGAGGCACTTCGCCCGTTGTTAGTGTTTTAGATTACGCCGAATATATTCACAAACCTGGGTTGAACTTATTGTGTACTCCTGGAAACGATGTAGAGAGTACAACAGGTTTAGTGGGGTCTGGCGCAAACGTAGTGTTGTTTACAACGGGTTTGGGAACGCCAACAGGAAATCCTATTGCACCGATTATTAAGGTGTCATCTAATACCGAACTAAAGGAAAAAATGTTTGATATTATAGATATTGAAACCGGAGCGGTTATCCGTGGCGAAAAAACGATTGATGAAATGGCTGAGGAAATGCTGGATTTCATTATCGAGGTGGCTAGCGGAAGAATAAAAACCAAAGCCAAACTGTTGAGCCAGGACGACTTTATTCCTTGGAAAAGAGGCGTATCGCTTTAATAGTTTTAAAAAGAAAAAACTAATGTAAATATAAAACCAAGATTAGTAATGATCTTGGTTTTTTGCTTCTATGTAATTGAATAGGGATTTACGCTGTTACTGCCGGTGAAAGGGAAGATTTCCTAATCATCAATTCTGGACTCAGTACTACATGCTTTTCAGATTTAATTTTACTGTCGTTATTTACTTCTTCCAAAAATACTTTGGCGACAATTCGTCCCATTTCGGTTGGTGATTGATCTACTGAAGAAATTGAAAGTTCCATAAATTTGGTAAATGGCTCATTACTAAAACCAACCACACTTATATCTTCAGGTATTTTATAGCCCTGCTCCAAAATTTCCTGAATGGCTCCCAACGCTGAAAAATCACTTACAGAGAAAATGGCATCGGGCGGTTCTTTCATTTCTAGAAGCTTTTTGGCTACTTTTCGGCCTTCATCAACTTTACTAAAACATTTAATCACCAAATTTTCGTCGAATTCAATTCCGTTATCCAAAAGCGCTTGTTTATAGCCTAAGTAGCGGTTGTTGAAAATACCAATTTCTCGGTTGTTGGAAAGGTGAGCTATACGTTTCTTGCCTTGGTCTATTAAATGTTGTGTGGCATCATAAGCGCCTTTAAAGTCATCAATAATCACAGAACTTACTCCTTTTATATCCTTTTTTCTATCAAAAAATATCAGTGGAACGTTCTTTTTAAGTATATTATTAAAAATATCATTTTCAGCAGAATTAAGATCTTTTTTGTTTTCTGGCTTATCAGGATCGTTTGCGTTAGAAATGGACATAAGGACACCATCAACTTGAGCATTTAACAGGGAGTTAACATTTGTTAATTCCAGACTTTTCTGATCGTGGGTTTGGCAAATTATAACATGATATCCTTCAGGATGCAACTCTTCCTCAATACCACGGATAACCGAGGCAAAGAAATTAGAGTCGATACGCGGAACAATTACGCCCACATTAAAACTTTTACCGCTTTTTAAAGCTAGAGCTAATTTATTTTGCTCGTAGTTCATTTTGGCCGCTGTTTTTAACACCAGTGCTCTTGTGGCTTCACTTATTTTAGGGTTGTTGTTTAATGCTCTGGAAACGGTTGCTGCAGTAATATTTAGTTTTTTTGCTATGTCGTAAATGGTGGTTTTTTTGCTCATAAGAAGTCAAATCGTTTTGCAAAAATAGGCTTTTTTAAAAAAGGTTTGCATGGCGAATAAAACTTAACTGTTACATTTCTGGTAATCGATTACATGAATATAGCGCTTTAATTAGGATTTTGCAGTATGTATATCGGTAACTCATTGGAGGTTATATTGGTAACATTAAAATATGATGTGTCTTTTAAGGGCTTCAATGTCTTACAGATATAGTGCTGAAGAATCGAAAAAATTGCACTTACATTTACCCATGGTGAGTACTCCTATTATAAAGATGGGGTAAAGCAAGATAGTACCCATTTATCAAAATTGAGAGCCACGAAGTAGCCAAATTAACTTAGACAGAACTAAAAGGGCAGGTGCCCAGATTGGAAAATAATATTCAATAAAAGGTTCTTACCGAATTAATTTTAAAAGCGAGCATTGTAGATGGCTTACTTATGCAGCTTATTATATGTTTCAATGATGTACGTCAATGAGTTCGGTCTTATGTCAGAAAAGCGAATGGTTATAAATGATACAAGACTCAACTTGATATAAGTTTAACCTAAATAAATCAAACAGAACAAATAGCCGTCATGAAAGTTTTAAAACGTTCTTTTTTTAGTATTTTGCTCCTCGCATTTATAGGTCTAATTACCTATTGTAAAACATTAAAAAAAGAAAATCAGAGCGAAACTATGGACGTTCCAGCAGAAAAGACATCAGCAATTACCAAATCCGAATACGGAAAAATGCCAGATGGCACCATCGTAGAACAATATGTGCTAAAAAATGCCAATGGCGTTGAAATGGAAGTGATTACCTATGGCGGAAGAATAACCTCCTTAAAAGTGCCTAATAAAGATGGCGAATCCGAAAACGTGGTCTTGGGCTTTAATAATTTAGATGGTTATTTAGGAGATAATCCGTATTTCGGTGCGCTTATCGGCCGTTTTGGAAACCGTATCGCAAAAGGTAAATTCTCATTAAATGGAGAAGTATACAGTTTGGCAACGAATAATGGACCGAATCATTTACATGGAGGATTAAAGGGATTCGACCGTGTAGTTTGGTCGGCTGAACCTATTGAAGGAGGTGAAAGACCAGCGTTAAAATTAACTTATTTAAGTGCAGATGTGGAGGAAGGCTACCCCGGAAACCTGAACGTTACCGTAGTTTACACCTTAACCAACGATAATACTTTGGAAGTGGATTACAGTGCAACAACCGATAAAGCTACGGTAATCAACTTAACGCAGCATGCTTATTTCAACCTTACTGGAGATTTCAGTAAAGATATTTTAAACCATGAGGTAGCTATTAATGCCGGTGCGTTTTTGCCGGTTGATGGCACTTTGATTCCTACTGGAGAAATTAGAAAAGTAGCGGGTACGCCGTTCGATTTTAATTCAGCAAAAACCGTTGGAAAAGAAATAAATGCCGAAAACGAGCAATTGGAACTTGGCAATGGGTACGACCATTGTTGGGTTTTAAATGGAGAAAAAGGAAATTTGCGTTTGTCGGCGTCAGCTTTCGATAAAGAAAGTGGCCGTTTTATGGAGGTTTTTTCAACCGAACCGGGTATGCAGTTTTACACGGGGAATTTCTTGGACGGAACTTTGTCCACTCCAAGCGGAGGAGTATATGCCAAGCGTTCAGGGTTTTGTTTTGAAACCCAACATTTCCCAGATTCGCCAAACCAAAAAGACTTTCCTTCAGTGGTTTTAAAACCTGGAGAAACCTATACATCAAAAACTTCATTCAAATTTTCTGTGAAAAAAGAAGAATAAATGTATCTTGTGAGCCGATTTTAAAAAATTACTAACTAAACTGAATTAAATTATGGGATTGATATCTTTTACAGCCTTTACACTTTTGGTTGCCGTAATAGCATGGTGGTCCACAAAAAAGACAGATGAAACATCTTCCGATGGCTATTTTTTAGGAGGAAGAAGCTTAACAGGTCCCGTTATCGCAGGTTCTTTGTTGCTTACCAACCTATCAACCGAACAAATTGTAGGGATGAACGGTGTATCGTTTAGGGACGGAATACCTATTATGGCCTACGAGGTTTTGGCCGCAATAGCTATGGTGTTTACTGCCTTTGTACTGTTGCCAAAATACCTAAAGAGTGGTATTGCTACCGTTCCTCAGTTTTTGGAAGACAGATACGGCAAATCAACCAAAACCATAGTATCGCTATTGTTCTTATTGGGGTATGCCATCTCCATGTTACCGACTGTTTTGTACTCTGGAGCATTGGCCATTAATACCATGTTCGATATTCCAGAAATGTTGGGCACAGGGCCAAAAGCAACACTTTGGATAACCGTTTGGTCCATTGGAATTATTGGTAGTATCTATGCGATTTTTGGAGGATTGAAGGCCGTTGCCGTTTCCGATTCCATTAATGCTGTAGGTTTGATTGTGGGAGGTTCACTGATTCCAATTTTCGGTTTGATGAAAATAGGAGACGGAAACGTGTTTAAAGGTCTAAAAGCCTTGACAACTGCATTGCCCGAAAAGTTCGACATTATTGGAGGGCCAGATTCCGATGTGCCGTTTCTAACGTTGTTTACTGGAATGATGATCGTTAACTTTTATTATTGGGGAACCAACCAAGCGATTATCCAAAGAGCACTTGGAGCCAAAAATTTAAAGGAAGGCCAAAAAGGATTACTTTTAGCCGCTTTCATTAAAATTTTGGGACCATTTATTGTTGTGCTTCCTGGTATCATTGCATTTTATCTTTTTAATGGCGATTTGGCAAATGCCGATGAAGCCTATCCCATGGTGGTTAAAGCCGTATTGCCAATGGCATTTATTGGCTTTTTTGCTGCTGTATTGTTCGGTGCTATTTTGAGTTCTTTCAACAGTGCCCTGAACAGTTCGGTAACATTATTCGGTCTGGATTTTTACAAAGAATACATCAATAAAGATGCTACTGAAAAGCAAGTGGTAAAAGCCGGTAAAACATTTGGTATTGTTTTGGCGTTGTTCTCTATGGCCATTGCACCACTCTTATATGGCGTACAAGGCGGTGTGTTTACGTATTTACAGGAACTTAACGGTACGCACAGTGTTCCTATTTTAGCGATTGTGGTTGTGGGGATATTTACAAAACGCGTATCTAGTAAGGCAGCCAATATTGCGATTTTATTCAGTGCCATTGTTTACTTGTTGCTGTTGTACGTAGTACGTCCAATGTGCATTGAGTCTGGAGCCTATTTTCCGCACTTCCTTCACTTAATGGGCGCTCTGTTTGTACTTGTTGTAATTATCATGTTTGTGGTAAGCAAGTTTTACCCTAGGGAAACAGATTATTTACAAGAGTATTCCAAGCAAGTGGATATTACTCCTTGGAAATTCTTGAAACCAGTTGGTTATGCTGTGGTGGCAGCCGTTATAGGATTATATATTTACCTGTCTTAACCATAAAAAATTATAAAAGGATATTTAAAGGGAAGCTGTTTTAAGCTTCCCTTTTTTATTAAAAAAATTATATATTTGCATACCAGAACAGAACAGAACGGATTGATGGTTTTCGACTTCGATTTTAATAGTGAAATTCCAAAATACCAGCAATTGGTTAATGCTGTTAATGATGCTTTGGCCAATAATACCATTTCCAGTGGCGATCCGTTACCTTCGGTAAATGCCATCTGTAAGGATTATAATTTATCGCGCGATACCGTTTTCAAGGCTTATACTATTCTAAAGGATAACGGGGTAGTGGAGTCTGTACCCAATAAAGGCTATTTTGTGGCGCACACCACACGAAAAGTAATTTTGGTTTTAGATACTTTTAAGGCTTATAAAGAAGTACTTTACCATGCCTTCGTCAATAATTTGCCCAAAAATATTATTGTCGATGTACAGTTCCATCATTATAATATTACCAATTTCAAAACCATTTTAAACAACAGTAAAGGGAAATACTTTAAGTATGTGGTGATGACTTTCAATCACAAAGAAGTACCATCCATTTTGTCTGAAATTGAAAATAACAATTTGTTATTGATAGATTGGGGAGTGCACTCAAAAGCAAATAACAATTTCGTTTTTCAAGATTTCGGAAAGTCGTTTTTTGAGGCTTTGGAAGATGCTATCGCCCCTTTTCGAAAGTATAAAAAATTAGTATTTGTGTATCCTACGTTTACAAAGCACCCCACCGAATCACTTTTTTATTTTAAAAAATTTTGTGAAGCCCATCAATTTAAATCAAGCGTGGTTACCGATCCTGAGGCATTTGTTGTTTCCAAGGGAAAAGCCTACATAAGTGTTAGCGATAGAATTCTTGGAACGTTTTTAGAACAGTGTAGAAATAAAAATTTCGAGCCGGGTAAAGATGTTGGTTTTCTGTCTTACAACGAAACACCAATGAAGCCCTTTATTTATAAAGGCATATCGGTAGTTTCAACCAATTTTAAAGCCATGGGTGCACAGGCCGCATCCTTTGTTACAAAAAATGAACCGTTACAAAAATATATACCAACAACATTAACTTTAAGAGAATCATTATAAAACCATGTATTATTTAGGATTAGACATAGGGAGTTCGTCAATTAAAGCAGCAATAGTGGAAATGGCTACAGGTAAAAGTGTGGGCGTAACCCAAGAGCCAGAAAAAGAAATGAGTATGCACGCCCCTAAAAATGGATGGGCAGAGCAAGACCCTAACGATTGGTGGCAGCACGTTTGCAATGCCATAAAAAAACTAAAACAGACCTATGATATTTCAGCAGATCAAATACAAGGCATTGGTATTTCGTACCAAATGCACGGTTTGGTTGTGGTCGATAAGGCTGGACAGCCGCTACGAAAAAGCATTATTTGGTGCGATAGCCGTGCAGTGGAAACCGGTAATAAAGCATTTGCTGAAATAGGAGCAGAAAAATGCTCAACAAGCTTGCTAAACTCTCCGGCAAACTTTACTGCCTCAAAATTAAAGTGGGTTAAGGACAATGAGCCAGAGGTTTTTGAAAAAATACACAAGTTCATGTTGCCTGGCGACTATATAGCTTTTAAATTTTCAAACACAATTAATACCACCATTTCTGGACTTTCAGAAGGTATTTTTTGGGACTTTAAAAATAACACCGTGGCCGATTTCCTTTTACAGCATTACGGTATCGATAAAAATTTGATGCCAGATATTGTTGATACGTTTGGAGAACAATCTGTTGTCAGTAGAGAGGGGGCAGCCGATAGTGGCTTGGCCGAAGGTACTCCTATTTTTTATCG
This sequence comes from Tamlana crocina, assembly GCA_040429635.1. NCBI lineage: Bacteria > Pseudomonadati > Bacteroidota > Flavobacteriia > Flavobacteriales > Flavobacteriaceae > Tamlana > Tamlana crocina. Next base: position 1,355,356 of record CP158972.1, read on the forward strand.
TGCGGGAGACCAGCCCAACAATGCCTTGTCGCTTAATGTGTTCAATCCAGGTGAAGTCGCAGCAACCGGAGGTACTTCAGGCGTGTTTTATGCCGTTACCGATAATTTGTCGGGAAAGGAAAGTACCCGTGTAAATAATTTTGCCCACGTCAATTACACCTTACAAAGTAAAAACATAGGAAAGCTTTTAAATATTAATGGAGCTGGAATTCAATATCGGTGGTTGTTGAATAATTTGGACGTAGAGTCGTATGACGAAATGAACCGTCTGGCCGAAAATATTCCGGTGGGTTCTGATGGCGTCGTATTGATTTCTTTCGGAAATGGCGCAGAACGCATGCTTAACAATAAAGAAATTGGCACGCGCGTGGTCAATATCAACCTAAATAACCACCATAAAGGCCACCTTTGCCGTGCCGCTTTAGAGGGCATAGCCTTTTCGTTCGTTTACGGTATGGAGATATTAAAATCCGATGGAATAAAACCAAGTGTCATCCGTGCCGGCAATGATAATTTGTTCCGTTCGGAAATTTTTGCCAATACGGTGGCAACACTAATTGAGCAAGAAATTGAAATCTATAACACCACTGGAGCTATTGGCGCGGCCCGTGCAGCCGGTTTGCATGAGGGGGATTTTGAGAGCTTTGGCAAGAACATAATAGACAATGATTATGTGATGACATATAAGCCTTTAAATGACCGATCGGCTTACTTAAAGGCTTACAACAGCTGGAAAAATGAATTAGAAATTATTTTAAATACAAAAGCATAAATAAACATTAAAAACAACAATATTATGGCATTAATAGGAAACAAAGAGTACTATAAAGGTATCGGTGAGATTAAGTTTGAAGGTAAAGAATCAGACAATCCGTTAGCGTTTAAATACTACAACCCCGATCAGGTGGTTGCAGGAAGAACCATGCGCGAATGGTTTAAATTTTCTGTAGCGTATTGGCATACGTTCTGCGGGCAAGGTAGTGATCCTTTCGGACCGGGCACGCAAAGTTTTGAATGGGATAAATCATCAGATCCTATTCAAGCTGCAAAAGATAAAGCCGATGCGGCATTCGAATTTATCACAAAAATGGGATTTGGTTATTACTGTTTCCACGATTTTGATTTGGTGCGAGAAGCTCCAACGTTTTCAGAATCTGAAGACCGATTGAAAACCATTACAGAATACTTAAAACAAAAACAAGCCGATTCTGGCGTAAAACTACTTTGGGGAACCGCCAACTGCTTTTCTAACCCTCGTTACATGAACGGAGCGGCAACCAATCCAGAATTTAATGTGGTTGCTCGAGCTGGTGGTCAAGTAAAACTGGCCTTAGATGCTACTATTGCCCTTAAAGGTGAAAACTACGTGTTTTGGGGTGGCCGCGAAGGTTACATGAGTTTGCTTAATACCGATATGGGGCGTGAGTTAGATCACATGGGGCAATTTTTGACCATGGCGAGAGACTATGCCCGAGCACAAGGTTTTAAAGGAAACTTCTTTATAGAGCCAAAACCTATGGAACCTACCAAGCATCAATATGATTTTGATTCCGCTACAGCTATTGGTTTCCTTAAAGAATATGGTTTAGATAAGGATTTCAAAATTAATATTGAAGTAAACCACGCCACTTTAGCACAGCACACTTTCCAACACGAACTAGAGGTGGCTGCTAAGGCCGGTATGTTGGGTAGCGTTGATGCCAACCGTGGTGATTACCAAAATGGTTGGGATACCGATCAATTCCCGAATAACATTCAGGAAACAACAGAGGCGATGTTGGTATTCTTAAAAGCAGGAGGCCTACAAGGCGGAGGTGTTAATTTTGATGCTAAAATTAGAAGAAATTCTACTGATTTGGAGGATGTGTTCCATGCCCATATCGGTGGTGCCGATACGTTCGCTAGAGCTTTGTTGATTGCCGATAAAATCATTTCATCTTCACCGTACGAAAAATTACGTAAAGAGCGTTATGCCTCTTTCGACTCTGGAAAAGGAAAGGATTTTGAGGCAGGGAAATTGAACTTGCAAGATCTTTACCAAATTGCTCAAGAAAATGGAGAATTACCTTTAAAGAGCGGTAAGCAAGAATTATTTGAAAATATCATGAATCAATATATTTAATGGTATAAAATTGAGAGGCATAAAAAAAGGTTTAGTGAAAGCTAAACCTTTTTTTGTTTTGCAACTTTAGTGTTTTTACCCAGTTTTATGGATTGGTTTTGTATGCAGATAATGGACTAAATACTATTGATTGTGGGCATATGCACCAGACGAATAGGTTAACTCATAGCTATGCGTGTAAATTTCGAAAACAACCCCAAAAGGGTCTTCAACATAAACCATTTTATAGGGCTTGTCGTTGGGGTAATACTCGCGTATTGGCATTCGCTGTTTTCCGCCGGCTTCAACTATTTTTTCTGTGAGTGTTTCAATGTCTGGGTCTTGAACGCAAAAGTGGAACAGCCCCGTGTTGAAAGGATTAAATGCTGGAGCTTCTTTTTTGCCGTGAGGAAAAGAGAAGAGCTCAATTCCAATGCCGTCAGACGTTGATAAATGTGCAATTTCAAAGGACTCCCAATCGTTACCAAATACATCCATACACATTTGCCCAATAGCGGTGTCGGTTTCTTTTTTTACCGTTGAAGGCGGCATGATTACGTACCAGCCCATTACGTTCTGGTAAAATTCAACTGCTTTTTGGATGTCTGGTACAGTTATGCCTATGTGTGAAAAGGCTTTTGGGTATTTTGAATCTTTCATGTCATTATTTTTTTTGTAAGTTAAGAATATATCATTTTTAGTGTTTTGCCTCTATGAGTTCTACAATTTTTTCAGCAGCTAGTTTTGCGGAAGCAGGATTTTGACCCGTTACCAAACGCTCATCAACACTTACTTTTTCTTGCCACATTGCCGCTTTATTTACGGTGGCTCCACGCTCTTTAAGTTTGTCTTCTAATAAAAATGGCACAACATTTTCCAAATTTACATTAGTTTCTTCTTCGTTGGTAAAAACGCTAACCGTTTTACCATCTACCAGATAATCGCCATTAGATAATTTAATATTTACTAAAGCAGAAGGACCATGGCAAACGGCCGCTACAATACCGTCGTTTTCGTAAATTTTAGCGGCTATTTTGGCTAATTTTTTATTGTTTGGAAAGTCCCACATGGTTCCATGTCCACCAGCATAATAAATAACATCGTAATCTTTAGCTCTTACTTTTGAAGGTTTTAAAGTATTTTGAAGTTTATTTTGAAATGTAGCATCATTCCAGTATTTGTTGTTCACTTTATCTGTAAGATCAAAACCATCTACCGGTGGATTTCCTCCTTTGGGGCTTACTAAGGTAATCTGGTAGTTGTTTGTTTGAAACACTTCGTAAGCGTGAGTTACTTCGCTTAAATAATAGCCTGTTTCTTTACCCGTTTTACCTAATTCTTGGTGACTGGATAAAACCAATAACACTTTTGGAGCGTTGTTTTTCGTTTGTGCTAAAACTGAAGTACTTAACAGTAAAGCGAATGCAAATGTGTATAACCTTGTTTTCATTGTTCTAATTTTTGCTTTAAAATTCTGATGCAAATTTCAGCAAAAACAAGGGGGAGAGCGAGGATGTACATCACGATTTTAAAGTGATATAGCGCAACATAAAAGTGTGATTTATATCACTTTTTTAACCCTTAAATCGGCTTAAGGTTTCTCTGGACACACCCAAATAGGCAGCTATTAATTTTTTGGGGATGCGTTGCACTAATTTAGGTAGTTTAAATAGCAAATTATCGTAGCGTTCTTCTGCTGTTTGCGTTAATAAGGAAAGGATGCGTTGCTGTAAATTAATAAAACCGTAATTGGCTTTTATTCTGAAAAAATTGGCTATGGCCGGTACGTTTTGGCAAATGAGCTCTCTAGATTCGAATGACACACAAAAGAACTCGGAATCTTCAATGCAGTCTACCACTGTTGTGGCCGGTACTTTATTTTGAAATGCATAATAGTCGCTTACCCAATATTCTTCCATAGCGAACTGCAGTATGTGTTCGTCTCCCTTGTCGTCTACAGCATACGATTTTACCAGCCCGTTAATAATCCAAAATTCGCAATCTACGGGCTGCCCGGTTTGAATTAAAAACTGATGCTTTTTTAGTTTTTTATATTCAAAATGAGGCGCAATAAATTCCCACTCTTCGTCTGTAAGCGTTACAATTTCTTCAAAATGTTGCCTCAAGAGTTGGTGTTGGTCCTGCATTTGGCAAAATTATTATTTTTAGATAATAATTATGAGAAAACTTAACAAAATCAATAAACTGAGGCTTATTAATTAGCTTCTTTGCTCAATAAATTTCTAATGTGCTCGCCGTCCCAATGGTGATCAAAGGTTACAATGCCCCGTTTAAAATCTTCGTTCAGGAGTTTTTCCTGTTGTTCTATTTCTTTTCGCGCCATAAATACATAGTCTTCATCTCGCTTGGGTTCTGATGCTAATCGTTTTAAACTGGCGTCATCGTACTTTATAAAATTTTGAACTTGACGGTTTAAGGTATATTTTCTAAAGCCTAATTTATTAAGTGCGTCACTCGCCAAAGCCAAGGAGGTGTCTAAAGTTTCGCGGTAAATATTGGTAACATTAAGGTTTAACAATTCATAAGCATCGTATCTGTTTTTGGTACGAACAAGAAGCTCTACATGAGGATGCTTTTCCTTAACAATTTTACTTATGGCTTTAGCAACAGATACTTTATTAGTGGCACAAATGAGCAATTTAGCTTCGGCAATTCCTGCAGATTCTAACAAATCTTCACGTGTGGCATCACCATAATACACTTCAAACCCCATTTTGCGAAGGAAATCAACACGGTTCGAATCGAAATCTAAAATCGTAGCTTCCACACCGTGAGAACGTAAAAATCGGCCAACCGTGCTACCAAAATGACCAAACCCAACCAAAATGACTTTTTGCGATTTGGCAATATGATCCATTGGTCGTTTTATAGATTCTTTAGTACCCACCTTCGGAAGAATTAAACGTTCGTTTACCACAGCTAAAATTGGTGTTAAAGACATGGATACTGCGGTAACAACCAGCATCATATCCATTTGTTCTTGTTCTAAAATATTAAGCTGAAAGGCAAACGATAGCAAGACAAAAGCAAATTCACCAACCTGCGCCAAACTGAAAGTCAACAACACATTTTGATCGAGTTTTAGTTTGAAAATGCGACCTGTTATGAACAACACCAATGCTTTAATAGCAATAATGGCGAGTAAAATTCCACCAATGGTTAACGGACTATTAGCTATCACTACAAAGTTTATGGATGCACCAACCGCCATAAAAAAGAGTCCGAGTAATAGGTTTTTAAACGGTTCTAACGTACTTTCTAACTCGTGTTTAAATTCACTTGTTGACAATACAACACCACCTAAAAAGGCTCCTAACGCTGGACTTAAACCGACAAATTCCATTAAATATGAAATTCCGAAAACAATTAAAAACGCAGCCGCAATCAACAATTCTCTAACACCTGTTTTTGCCACTTTACGTAGCATGGGCACCACTACAAAACGACCTGCCAAAATAATAAGGGCTACCGATAATATAATCGCTAAGGTTTGTAGCCCAATGGGTAAATTTTGAATTAAACTTGATGCAGAATGTGAAGTGTCATCACTAGCGTGTTCCGATGAATTACTCAACAATGGTAAGGCACCAATCATAAATATCACGACAATATCTTGAAATAATAGTATAGAAAATGAACTAGAACCAAAGGTGGTATTCATTAATCCTTTTTCTTTGATGGTTTGCAATGCAATTGCGGTTGATGATAACGCCACAGCCATACCAATGGCTAATGCTACTTGCCATTCGTATCCCAAAACAGCGAACAATACATAAGTTAAGCCAACGGTTAATGCAACTTGAATGCCGCCCATACCGAGGATGGATTTTCGCATGTTCCAGAAGTTTTTGGGTTCAATTTCTAACCCGATTAAAAACAGCATTACCACAACACCAAACTCCGCAAAATGCAAAATATCTTCACCTTCTTCACCAATAAAGCCTAATACATAAGGGCCAATAAGTACACCAGCCAACAAATAACCAATCACCGAACTTAATCCTAATCGTTTTGCTATGGATACACAAATAATGGCACCGGCTAGAAAAACAATCGCTTCAAATAATAAACTTCCAGACATACGTTAAGCAGTTAAAATTTCTAAATCGTTAAGGAAATAGCAATTTGATAATTGCGTGGCGTTAAAATCGCCTTGCAACAAGTCTATTAACTGTTCATATTGGTTCGCGTAATCAAATAAATCGTCATCCGATAAATGATGTGTTCCCATAACGGCAAAAGGAGGTAAATAATTCATGCCGCATAAATTAGCGGTTTGCTCGTAAGGTCGCAGAAATTCATTTATGGTGTAAGTGTTATAGCCTTCAGAACAATACACCTCACGTGACCCGCCTGTGGTAATCACGTTGAAGATTGTTTTGTTATGAAGTACTTTTCCTTTGGGGCCATAGGCCCAATTAAATTCTAAAACCAAATCTTTCCATTGCTTTAAAATAGCTGGGCTGCTGTACCAATACAATGGGTGGTGCCAAATGATGATGTCGTGCTGTAGTAATAATTCTTGTTCGTGTTGCACATTAATGTGAAAGCTGGGATAATGCTCGTACAAATCGTGAAAAGTGACGTGAGTTTTGTTTTTTAACCGCTCGATAAGCGTTGCATTGACCCTGGATTTTTCAAATTTTGGGTGTGCAAAGAGTATGAGTACCTTTTTCATTGGCTGTATTTGGTTGATTTTATTAGGTTACTGACTTGTAATTTCTTCAGTTAAAGTTAGTAATAATTTAATTTTATCTTCATTATACGCATCGGGGTGTGCGTTATTATAGCTTCCTCTGTCGTTGTCAAAATACGTACTTGATAGCTTTTGTTCAAAACAGGTATTTTGGGCTTTACTTATTTTCATATATAAAGTTTATAAAATAAAAAAGCCACACAGAATGTATTTTACATTTGGTGGCTTTTCTGCTATTAACCAATTATTAAACTAATCTTCAATCAATTTTTTGAATTTCTATTTCACCTTAAACCCACCGTTGGTACGGAGGTAAATTACCGTTTCAGTATCAGTACTTAAGCAGGGTGAAACATTTTTTTGGCGGCAAAATATGAGCCCGGTTCTAATACGTTTATGGTGGCTTTTTTTGAAAATTGATGAGTTACTTTACCGGAGATAACGACGGCTCTAAAATTTGGACTTAAATTTTTGATTTTTCCTTTAAATCCAGCAGGTAATTTTACTAAGGTAGCACGTAATTGATTTTTTTCGTGGCTCCCCCATAAAAATGCGGTTTCAACCTTACTTTTTCCAGAAACCCATTCGATATCGTTAGCGCTTAACCAAACTAAATTGGTTTTATCTACATTAACAGGTTGTTCGCCATAATCAAAAGCTTCAGATGTTGGTTTAACTAAATATGGACCTTCCTGAAAATCCAGTAATGCTAAATTATCATCACCGTTAGCAGCGGTGATATGAGCTTCGCCAGCAGGCTGTTGCCAATAAGAACCCGATGGCAACCATTGCTTTTCGGCCTTTTCATCATCATTGTGCAATAAACCTTTTATAACCACCCCACGATACGTAATGTTGTGGATATGGGCAGGCGAAGAAAATCCTTTTTTAAATTTCACTAAAAAACCAGCGGGTTCATTTTTTGTACGATCGCCCCAAAGTTTTCCGGCAGCCGGACTTTTATCACCGCGTAATGGGTTTAGCCAGCTCCACTCTACTTGGTCTATTGTAACGACTTCGTTTTTATATTGTCGGTGGTCTGTTGTTGGCGTTTGTGCAAAAACAGAAACGCTAAACAGAACGGCAGCTATAAATATTCTAGTGGATTTCATGCTGTAAGTTACTTCCAAGTTACAATGTCCTCTAAGTCTCTTCTGGTTTTGGCATGCGGTGGTTCAGCTTTCCTGTATCCGAAAGCAACCATAAATGCTAAACCATATTTTTCGGTGTCGACACCAAATTTTTCACGCAATAGAGCTTCGGCCTTTTCTTGATGGAAGCCTTCAATTGGGCAAGAGTCTATGCCCGTTAAAGCAGCAGCTGTCATCATATTTCCTAAAGCAATGTAGGTTTGTTTTGACGACCAATCGAACAATTTCTTGTCTGTGTTTAAATTGAAATCGCGCTCTTGAAATTCTCTATAAAATTTTGAATACATTTCTATGACATCTTCTGGAAGTTGTTTAACCTCTTTCATCATATATTCTATGTAGTCGGCGTCATGCTTTACCATGGGTGCCTTCATGGCGAGGCCCAAAATAAAATGGCTTGCAGTATCTAATTTTAATGGCGCTCCCCAAGCTACTGGTTTTAAAATTTCGCGAAGCTCTTTGTCTTGTACAACCACAAAATGCCAAGGTTCGAAACCAAAGGAACTCGGCGATAAATTGGCTGTTTTCAAAATGAAATTGATTTGGTCGTCTGTTAAAGGTTGAGATGCATCAAACTCTTTAGTTGCATGACGGTAATTGAATGCGTTTAGAACATCTTCTTGTGCAATGTTGGGTGTATTCATTTTAATTGATTTTTTATGTTTTTAATTTTAACTATCAAAAGTATAGTGACAAAAGTATTGGTAGTTTGTGTTTTGTGCAATAACGGTCATATTTGATAGTATGTTTTTTTAAAGGTTAAATTGTTGATTTAAGCAGTAAAATCAATGTGTTAAGGCGAATGTTAAAATAACTATAAAAAGTATAGTTGTATAATAAATGATAGTTTGGTATCTTTGTTTTTGAAAGTGATGATTTGCTATGGAAATTGAGTATAAAAAACGGGTGATAAAGTATAACGATAAGGAATTTTCGTGTTCAACAAGCATTGCTATGGAGTTGATTGGCGGAAAATGGAAAAGTGTTATTCTTATTTATCTTTTAAACGGAAAGAAACGGTATAACGAGTTGTACAAGTTAATATCGACTATTACCGAGCGAACCTTAAGCCTGCAATTAAAGCAGCTAGAAAAGGATGGTTTGATAGCCAGAAAAGTATATACCCAAAAACCACCTTTAAAAGTTGAATATCAATTAACACCTCTTGGTGAAACCTTAAGGCCTGTATTGCTTGCTATTGCTAATTGGGGCACCTTAGTGGCAGAAGAAAGAGGTGAGATTATTGAATAGTTCCAGATATTCTGTTTAAAGAATAGATTTTTTATGTTACTTACAAATAAAAAAGCCCGCGATTTAATTTTGGGCTTTTCTCTATTCATGATGTAGCGAGATAAGAATACTCAAAATTAGTTTTTTAATTACTATTTAGTGTTCAAAACGAGAACGGTTTTCCGTTAAAATGGTTGTTCTTTTTTAAATTAATTTCGCTAATCGGTTCTAAACTTGTCTTATCCAATAAAAGACTTGCAGAAACTGTTATGAAATTGCAACTTTAATTAGATATAAAGTTGCAGGGCTGTGTTTACTAGTTCAATAGGCTTGTGTTAACATATTAGCTTTAAAAAAATGATAATTTTTGTTTTGATTAACAACATTTATTAATTTGGCTGATTAAATTCTTTCCTTTGTTGTCTGTTTATAATAAATATTCTGATGAGTTACTTTTAGATTTTCTTAAAGAGGACAATCATCAGGCTTATACTGTAATCTTTAACAGGTATTGTAAGCTTTTAACAAACCATGCCTATAAAATTTTACAAAGTCAGGACGATGCAAACGATATTGTTCAGGAAGTATTTGTGGCTATATGGAATAAACGATATGAATTAAATATTAAAGGTTCTCTAGCCTCATATTTGTTTAAGGCAACTAAAAATAGAATATTAAATCATATAGCACATGAAAAAGTTGTATCTCGTTATGCAGAGTCAATATTAGGCTTTATAGAAAATAATTACACCTTTGCAGATGCTAATCAAAGAGAAGAAGAGTTACGTCTTATTATTGCCAAAGAAATTGAATGTCTTCCTGATAAAATGCGTGAAGTTTTCGTTTTGAGAAAAGTTAATCATTTATCTTATGATGAAATTGCCGATCAATTAAATATCTCTGATAAAACAGCCAAACAACAAGTTTATAACGCATTAAAAAAAATAAGAGCTAAAATAAATCCGTTTTTAATTGTTTTAATTTTTAAACTATATTTTTTTGATTAAAAGCTGTTTGAAAAAACATTGTTACTTCCTTTTAGCTTATAAACCTTCAGTAAAGAAAATAGATTTAACAAAGAAATAATGATTTTTTATTTTTTTTTTGATTTTATCTATGACAAATCATGGTTTTGTCTGTCTTAATAATATACACGGCAATAAAACTATGCTTTAATTATGACAGAAGAAGAGATTTTAAACTTACTAAAAAATTACAGAAACGGAACTTTATCTGATATAGAAAAGGATAAGTTAGAGGCATGGTATTTATATGAATCTTCAAGTAGTAAAAAGGGTTTAAACGAAAACCAGCTAGAAAGCAGCTTTAAATATATTAAATCTAAACTGCCTGTTAAACGAAATCCAAAGGTTATTGGTCTATGGAAACGTATGGCTGTAGCAGCTTCGGTTGTTTTAGTAATGGCTACCGGATTATATTATTTTACAAGAACATCAGTCTCTCAAGTTCAATTAACGGAAGAGGTAAAAGAAATAGCCCCAGGAGGAAACAAAGGAGTGCTGACACTATCTAATGGTAAACAAATTATTTTAGACAACTTGGCAAATAATGATACCGTTGTAAGCGAAGGCGAGAAAGATGAGGTAACCATTAAAATGAATCCTAACGGACTTGTTTCGTATCAAGTTGGTCCTAGTACAGGTAATAATGGTGGTCCAGATACTTTTAACACCTTATCAACCCCAATAGGTGGGCAATATAGTATTATTCTTTCAGATGATACCAAAGTCTATTTAAATGCAACTTCTTTATTAAAATACCCAACACATTTTAAGGGAGATAAAAGAGAGGTTGAACTAGAAGGGGAAGCATATTTTGAAGTCGCGAAAGATAAGAGTAAGCCATTTTTTGTGAAATTTAAAAATCAAACCATTGAAGTTTTAGGAACACATTTTAATGTTCAGGCTTATAACAATGAATCTTTTACTAAAACCACCTTGATAGAGGGAAGTATTGCGCTCTCATATAAAGATAAAAAAAACATTATAAGGCCAGGCCAACAGGCTAAAGTAAACGAAGAAACAAGTTCTATTGTGGTTGGCAGCGTCGATACTGCAACTGCTGTGGCCTGGAAAAACGGAAGGTTTAAGTTTGATAATGCCGACTTAAAAATGGTAATGAAACAGTTAGAACGATGGTACGATATTCAAGTGGAGTATAGAGGAGATATACCTGATTTGAAATTTAACGGAGGAACTTTTATGAATAAAAATTTATCTGAAGTATTAAAAGTACTTGAGCTCAGCAATATAAAATTTGAGGTTGAAGGGAAAACTATTATTGTATACCCGTAAAATCTGAAGTTTGTCAGTATTATACCAGCTTACAAAAAAAACCAGAAGCAGTTGCGTTGCCTCTGGTTGTTAAAGATGTGTAGCTAGTATATATTTTCACAAATGTCTAACTAAAAACACAAGTAAATGTATGAAATTTAATTCAGAATGTAAAACGCCAAAATTAAATCCTGAGAAAAATAATTCAAGGGTAATTGAATCTCGAAACTTAAGAGGTTTTGTATTTTATTTTATGCTGCTTTTGGGCGTTTTAGGTCATGCCCAAAATGTAACAGTCAATTTTAACGAGGTTTCTCTAGAAAAAGCTTTAAAAGAAATAGCAAGACAAGCTGATTATGAAGTTTTTTATACTCAAAAATTGCTTAAAGACTCAAAAGCGGTTACCATTAGCCTTAAAAATGTCAACCTAAAAAAAGCTTTAGATGGAGTTTTTAAAAACCAAAATTTAAAATATACACTTGCCAATGCAACAATTGTTGTTACTTCATCTGAAACTGAAAATTTATCTACTCAATTAATTAATGTAACAGGTAAAATTTTAAACAAAAATAATGAACCCTTCCCTGGGGTTACTGTCCATGTATTAGAGACCAATGAGTTTACTATAAGCGATTTTGATGGAAATTTTTCAATGGAAAATGTGCCTTCCAATGGCATAATTGAATGTTCAGGTTTGACCGTAGCCAAAAAATCTTTTCCAATAAAAGGAGAAGCTCAACTAACACTTATTGTTGAGGAGAAAATAACAGAGATGGATGAAGTTGTAGTAACAGGTTATAAAACAATAAGCAGAAAGCATTTAACTGGTGCTGTATCTAAAGTAGATCAAAAAACTCTAAATCAAAATGTTAATTCAGATTTGTTAACAGCCATTGAAGGCCGCGTTGCAGGATTGTTATATCAAAAAAACCCATTTGGAGCATCAGCCGATAGGCCTATTCTGCGTGGTATCGGAACCTTTTCTTCAGTGGAGGTTGGGTATAGTCCGCTAATTGTGATTGATGGTTTGCCCACAGAGCTAACGCTAGATCAAGTTAATCCTTATGACATAGAAAGCGTAAATGTTCTTAAAGATGCTGCAGCGGCATCTATTTATGGCTCAAGAGCAGCCAACGGTGTCATTGTATTAACAACCAAAAAGGGGCATGGGAATTTAAAAGTTAGCATTAATGCAGATTATTTTATCTCAACAAAACCTAATCTTAAAGATTTAAATTATGCACCTACAACTGATATAATCGATTTTGAACAAGCAGTTTACAATAGAGAGCGAAATAGGTTTGGCGATATTGCCACTATGTTCGATAATTATGGTGAAATAGGTAGCAGTAGGATATTATATTACAGTCCTTTGTATCAGTTAAATAGAGATTTAGAAGAAGGTAATATATCTCAATCTGCTTATGATAATACTATCTCCCAATGGAGAAATAATGATTACATAAAAGATTATAGAGATAACGTTTGGCAAGATGAATTCAGGAAACGTTATAACATTTCTTTTTCAGGAGGAACTAGTAGACAAAATACTTTTGTTTCGTTTAATTATGACCATAATGACAATCGTATAAAGTATAATAAGGATGAATCATTTAACCTTTATGCAAAAAGCAATTATAAAATAAACAATAATTTAGATGTAACTGTTGGGGTTAACGGAACTCTTAGAAATGCTGATATTACAGATTCAAGTTTTGGAGATTTCAATATTCAAAAGCGATATGAACGAATTACAGATGAAAAAGGCAATCTTGTTCTATCTCCATTTGTAGGTATTAGTGATGGTTTTACTTCGAGCGGTGAAATAAACCCAATTGTTGCCTCTCAAATAACTGGTTTAAATGGTTTTAATCCAGTAACATTTAATGTTTTACAAGCACTTCAAGAGGGCGTAACGCAAAGGAAATCTTTAAACTTGAGAGCCTTTGCTAAACTAAGATTGAAATTATGGAGAGGACTTAGCCTTAGCTCCCAATTTCAACATGAAGCTGTGAGAACAGATACCGATCAATATTATGAGCAAGATTCCTATAAAATGCGCTATGCTATAAATACTTTAACAGGGTATGATTCTGATAGCGATACATACAGTTATTTGGACGGTTTTTCTGAAGGCGGCCGTTATAGACAATCTACAAGCCAAGCGAGAAACCATTCCTTTAGAAATCAATTAGATTATAGAAAGGAATTTGGTGAAGGCGAGCATTTTCTTAGCGCAATAGCTGGTTTTGAAATGCGTGAAACTTTTGTTCCAAGAAGTGTTGAAAGTTTAAATTATGGATATAATCCTGTAACATTGAATTTTACCACGTTAAACACGCAAGATCTTAGTGAAACAGGTGTTCCAAGTTACATATATGGGCGTAATAAGACTTTATCTGCTCCGTCAAGCGTTCAACAAGAAATATTACATCGATATTTTTCCCTTTACAGTGCGGTTAATTATACCTTGTTATCAAGGTACAATTTAACAGGAAGTTACCGTGTTGATAGAGCTGATCTTTTTGGTGTTGATTCAAAAAATAAAAATCGTCCATTGTGGTCCGTTGGTCTAGGTTGGAATATAACTAACGAGAATTTTATGGAAGGAACAAATTGGATTAACTCATTAAAATTAAGAGCGACCCATGGTTATACTGGGAACGTTGATCAGTCAACAACTCCATACGTTATTGCAAGATGGAGGAATGACAGGCTATATCGGTCATTAGAATATATTGACATTACTACTCAGCCAAACCCAAAGTTAAGATGGGAGAAAACTGAAACTACAAATTTAGGGCTGGATTTTAGTGTTCTACAAAGTAAATTGCGAGGAAGCATAGATGTTTACCGCAAGTATAGTACAGACTTACTAACAACCACCGATTTAGATCCTACAGTTGGAGCTCTAACAAGGAGAATTAATGCAGGTGCACTGCTTAATAAAGGTGTAGAGTTAAGTATTGGTTCTGATTGGTACAACAGAGGAGAATTTCAAATGGGATCCAACCTAATATTTAGTTTTAATAAAACTACTGTAGATAAAGTTACTCGAGAACCATCAGATGCATTTGTGTATGTTAGTTCTCCATTAGATTACTTCATCGAAGGAGAAACTTATAACAGTTTATATGCTTATAAGCATGGAGGCATTACTAATGGATACCCTTATGTACTAGATGAAAATGGAGAACCGTCAATAACTTTTGATGATGATGGAAATCCTTTGTCTAATAGCGTAAGAACTATAACAAGTCCTGATGCTCTCGTAAACATGGGTAGTTTACTCCCAAAATATACGGGTTCCTTTTCTCAAAGATTTTCATATAAGCAATTTGAATTAAACTTCTTGCTTGTTTTCTCAGGTGGAAACGTCATGAGGAAGGATGTGTTGTCTCTAAATTCCGATGACCTAACCGATATGAGAATTACGGATCGCTATACTGATTCTCAAAGAAACAACAATACACGCTTATTTGTAGACTTTGATGAAAGCGTAAGAAATAATGCTAGTACTATTAGTACCCAATGGATAAATTCTGATGTAAATGTAGTCGATGGCGATTATGTAAAACTAAGAAACATTTCATTAGCGTACAACCTTCCAGAATACGTTGCAAAAAAGATTAAGTTGTCATCGGCGAAAATGACATTTCAAGTGAATAATCTTTGGTATTGGAGTGCCGCAGGAAATGGGATTGACCCAGAGGTATATTCGCCCAATTCTGGTACGCGAAGTACTCCATTACCCAAAACCTTTTTAGTCGGACTTAACCTTAACATTTAAAAAACTATGAAACATATATTCAAATTTATTTTTCCGATACTGTTAATAGTAATATCTTCTTGCGAAGATTATACTGATATTACGCCAAAAGGAGCGCTGGTTATCAATGCCGCTTCAGATTTCCATAAAATGGTGTCTCTGCCTAATAGAGCATATCCAGTAAATAACTTTCAATATCTATCAGATGATCAATGGATGAAAGAGTCTAATGTAATAGGGCAAACACCAAATATTGATATCATCAATTTTACTTTTGATGAAACTACAGATAGAGTTGCTTTACTTGAAAGTTCAACTTTTTACAATCAAGCATACTCATATATCAATAGATGGAATACAATTATTTCTCTGGTTGATGATAGTGAAGGTGATGAATATACCAAGCAATTAGCAAAAGCTGAAGCTAAAATTTACCGAGCCTTCGACCATTTTCTATTGGTAAACACCTATGCTAAAGCCTATGACCCAAATACGGCTGCAACAGATGGGGGAATTTGCATTATGGATAAATTTGATTTGGAAGCACAACCTAAAAAATCAACTGTAGCAGAGGTTTATGATTTTATACAAAGGGATATTGAAGCAGCTCTACCATACATAGAAGAAGTTCCGCTAGATGTATACCATCCGTCTTTAGCTTTTGCTTATGCCTTAAAAGCTAAGGTACATTTGTTCAAAAGAGAGGTGGCTGAAGCAAAACAGGCAGCAGAAAAGTCTCTTAGCTATAACAATCAAATTTTTGATTTAGTAGCTTATAATGAACAGGGAGGCCCAAATGCGGTATCCGTACCTGCAGAAGATAACGTAGAAGTATTAAGTTACATGTACATGTCAGGATATACCGAGATGAATTTTGCATTCATTTCTATCATTAGTCCAGAATTGGTTAACCTTTTTGGAGATGACGATGCACGTTTTAATTTGTTTTTTAATTCAACATCAACTTCATTTTTAGATCCAGGATCCAATACCGCATATTGGAACGTGCGTTACAAAAAATACTTCAACCCAACGGTAGGCATGAAAACTACCGAAGTATATTTAATGCTAGCAGAATGTTACGCTAGAGAGAATAAGTTGAATGAGGCTGTTGAAATCTTAAACACTTTGAGAGCCAAACGAATACTTTCAGAAACAACAGATTTGCAAGTGCCCTCAACAAGAAAGGGAACCATGGAACTTATTATAAGCGAACGTAGAAAAGAGTTGCTTTTTGGGTTTCATCGTTTTTTCGATCTTAAGCGATTTAATAACGAACCCGAGTATGCCAAAACCATAACCCGTGTATTTCCTATTGTGAATCAAACCGTTCCGCAGGAAACCTACGTTTTAAAACCAGATTCTAAATTATATATTATTCCATTCCCTTTGTCTGCGCTAAAGAAGAATCCTAGTCTTACCTTAAATACAAACGAAAAAGTACCATTTTAAATTATGATTAACAAATTAGTATATGCAATGCTAATCCTGGTTATTTCAGGACAACAGTGTTTAACTGCACAAACAGACCTAGACAAACAGACCGATAGCACGCAACAAAAAGGTATCGAAGCTTATAGTAAACTAATAAGTAACGATTCTTTGACCAAGAAGGGTTTGTTTTCTGTTAGTAAAGTTGATGAGAAATTATACTTTCAAATACCAGATAGTTTGTTTAACCGGTATATGTTAGTGGTAACAAGATATCTGTCAACACCAGAAGGGATGGGGCGTTTTGGAGGAGAGAAGGCCAATGAACAAACTATTTATTTCCAGAAGGGGAATAACAATAACGTGTTTTTAAGATCTTTAGAATACAAACAAGATGTACGTTCTGAAGATGCTATGTTAGCTAAAGCGTTGGCTGGGAGTAATGAGAACCCCATTATAGAATCCTTTCCCATAAAGTCAATCAATCCGGTAACAGGTAACATTGTTATCGAGGTAACTGATGCTTTTAAAAAGGATAACCCTGTATTTTCTTTATCAGATAAAGAGAAGACAGATCATAAATTATCATCACAGGCAAACGATAGATCTTTTATTGAAGATATAAATGTTTATGCTATTAACGTTGAGGTTAAAACCATTAAAACTTTTAAAAAATCGTTGTCTTCTGTAGGAAGTATTACGCTTAGATTTAACACATCCATCGTTTTGTTGCCAAAAGTTCCAATGCGCAAACGGTTTTTTGATGAGCGCGTTGGATATTTTGCTAATAAATATGTGCTGTTTTCCGATGAACAACAGCGAGTTGAATCAAAACATATTGTTCAGCGTTACCGCTTAGAGCCAAAGGAAGAGGATATAGAAAAGTATCTTAGAGGCGAGCTAGTAGAGCCAAAGAAACAAATAGTATATTATATAGATCCAGCTACACCAAAAAAATGGAGACCTTATTTAATAGCGGGGATTAATGATTGGCAGGTAGCTTTTGAAGCTGCTGGGTTTAAAAATGCCATTATAGGAAAAGAATGGCCAGAAGACGACCCTACAATGAGTCTAGAAGATGCGCGCTATTCGGTAGTTAGATATTATGCCTCTGAAACCCCTAATGCTTACGGACCAAGAATAAGCGACCCCCGAAGTGGAGAAATTATTGAAAGTCATGTAGGCTGGTATCATAACGTAATGAAACTGGTTCAGCAGTGGTATATGGTTCAGGCTGGACCTATCGATCCAAGAGCAAGAAAAATGCATTTAGATGATGAGGTTATGGGGCAACTAATTAGATTTGTGTCTTCGCATGAAATAGGTCATACTATAGGTTTGCGCCATAACATGGGGGCTAGTATAGCAACACCAGTGGAAAAGCTTAGAGACAAGGAATGGGTTGAAGCTAATGGGCATACTGTTTCAATAATGGATTATGCACGTTTTAATTACGTGGCTCAACCAGAAGATAATATTAGCCCAAAAGGAATATATCCTAGAATAGGAATTTACGATAAGTGGGCTGTTAACTGGGGGTATAGATTTTTTCCAAATGCTCAAGATGAGTACCAAGAAGAAGACATGTTGTTAAAAATGACCACGGAAGCTTTAACTACCAATCCTAAATTATGGTTTGGAGGTGAAGGAAAAGATAGAAATCCGCAAAGCCAAAGAGAAGACCTTGGCGACGATGTTGTATTAGCAAGTGACTATGGAATTAAAAACTTAAAGCGCGTTGTTGATAATTTAATAAGTTGGACTTATGAACCAAACGATGCATATAATAATCTATCTGATATGCATAAAGTAGTTGTAAGGCAGTACCTAAGATATTTATATCACGTTTTAAAATACATTGGAAACGATTATGAAGTAAAGAAAACAGTAGAGCAAAGTGGAGCAGTATATCGGCAAGTACCAAAAGAAAAGGTTAAAAGAGCCATTGATTATGTGGGAAGACAATTGTTTGAGGCGCCTTTATGGATGTACCCAAAGCAAATTGATCAATTAATTTCTTTAAAAACAAGTGAAGAAATCTCAGAGGAACAAAATCGGGTTTTATTAATGTTATTGAGCTCGGGTATGCTTTATAATTTAAGTCAGAAATCGATTCAATACGAGGATGCCTACACGGTTCCAGAATTTTTAAATGATTTAAAGAAAACAGTTTGGATAAAATTTAAAGGTGATGAAAAATTTGATTTTTATAGACGAAGCCTTCAGCGCAGCTATGTTGAAAAAATAGAAAAGCTGCTCGTAACGTCATCAGAAAAATTATTAACCACAGCTCAGCGAAGTGATGTTGTTTTATATGCAAAGCAACACCTTTTAGAGCTAAAAAAAACAGTTAATAGATTAATAAAAGGAGAGAAGGGGATCAATAAATCTCATTTAGAGTTTATTTTATTAGAGATTGAAAAAATCAATAAAAAAATCAATAAAACAACATGAAAAAATTATTAATAGCATTAGCTTTAGGTATATGCAGTTATTCACAAGCTCAATTATCATCTAGCCAAGAAGTTTCCGAAGATTTGGTTGAAAAAAGAGAAGTACTTAAACGGAAAATCACAGATAATTATTTGAAAATAAAGGAACACCTATTACAATCTGATAGTGAAGGAGCGATATCTCATTCTATAGAGTTTAAAAATTCCCTAAACCTCTTTAAATTCAAAAAGTTAACTTTAGATCAAATGAGCGAGGCTACAAAAATACGAACAGAACTTATAGAAGTAGCGTCTCAGTTAACCGAAACCTCAAACATAAATCATCAACGTGTGTTTTTTGAAAGTCTTTCTGTAAAGTTTTGGAAAATTGCAGATAAGCTGAAAGCAGATAATGTTGAATTACATCAGCAAATATGTCCAATGACAGGTGTTACCTGGGTAAGCGATAGTAAAGAAATTAAAAATCCATACTACCCTAAAAATATGTTGTCTTGCGGAGAAGTTAAAGCAAGTATGTAATAGTTTAGTGTAATGAGTGTCTAGTAATTTATTAATACTGAATTAGTCTTTTTGACCGGCGTCATTGTGGTCGTCGGTCTTTTTTTTGAGTTAGCTTATAAGCATACTTTTAAGACACGTTTATGATTAGTTTTAGCAAGATGCGCAAATCCTTTACTGCTATTTTTATATTCTAAAACTAAGAAAGATATTACGATAGAGGTTATTTGTAGAACGTTTCTTTAAAATATGCCCATAACCTCTACAATTAATTAAATTTCGTAAATTTGTATTGCTAATGGAAAAATTATCTTATAAAATAATGGCTTTGTTAATGGCGGTATTAGTATTAATTACTACAACGTCGTTTACTATCGATATGCATTATTGTGGGGATACTTTAGTAAAAATGGCTCTTTTTAAAAAAGCCAAAGACTGTGGCATGGAAATGGAAAAACCATCTGCTGATGAAGGCTGTTCTATTACCAAAAAAAATTGTTGTGACGATAAGCAATTATCAATTGAAGGTCAAGATGAGTTACAATTAACCGTTGATAAAATTTCTTTTAAGCAACAAGTATTCATTGCAACTTTCGTATATACTTACATAAACCTTTTTGAAAAGTATAATTTAGATATAAACTCTTTTATAGAGTATAAACCACCTTTGGTCGTCAGGCATTTATACAAGCTTGATGAGACTTACCTAATTTGATTTTTTAAACAATAGACTGTGTAATCCTATGACTTTTTGTCATGAGGATAGTTTGCTGTATTCGGTGTTGTACTAACACCATTGTCTAATTGTTTAATTATCAGAGCCAATGCTAAACAAAAGCATCAAATTCTTAATTGAAAATAAACTCGTAGCAGTTTTATTACTTGTTCTTTTTATAGGTTGGGGTACTATAAATGCACCTTTTAATTGGGATACAAGTTTTTTACCAAGCAATCCTGTAGCAGTAGATGCTATTCCAGATATTGGTGAAAACCAACAAATCGTATTTGCCAAATGGGAAGGTCGTTCGCCACAAGATATTGAAGACCAAATTACCTATCCATTAACCACTTCATTATTGGGTGTTCCAGGAGTAAAAACCATTCGTAGCTCGTCTATGTTTGGATTTTCAAGTATCTATATCATTTTCGAAGAAGATATAGAATTTTACTGGAGCAGAAGTCGTATTCTCGAAAAATTAAATTCCTTACCAAGTGGTTTATTACCAGATGGTGTTAATCCAGCATTGGGTCCAGATGCTACGGGACTCGGACAAATATTTTGGTACACCCTTGAAGGTCGAGACGAAAACGGAAACGTAACCGGAGGATGGGATTTACACGAATTGCGTAGTATTCAAGATTACTATGTAAAATATGCGTTGTCTTCAGCAAGTGGTGTTTCAGAGGTCGCATCCATTGGTGGATATGTTCAAGAATATCAAGTTGATGTGAATCCTGAATTGATGCGTCAATACAATATAGGTTTGCAACATATTGTAAAAGCAGTTAAAGAAAGTAATAGAGATATTGGGGCACAAACCCTTGAAATCAATCAAGCAGAATATTTGGTACGTGGTTTGGGTTATGTCAAATCTATAGAAGATATCGAAAATGCAGTAGTAACTTCGGAAGATTACACAGCTATCAAAATTAAAGATGTGGCGAAAGTCTCTTTAAGTCCTGCAACAAGACGTGGAATATTAGACAAAGAAGGTGCGGAAGTGGTTGGTGGTGTAGTAGTAGCACGTTATGGTGCTAACCCAATGAAAGTCATTAACAATGTAAAAGCCAAAATAAACGAATTAAGCGCAGGACTACCTTCAAAAGTATTGTCTGATGGAAGAACATCACAAGTGACTATAGTACCATTTTACGACCGTACAGAATTGATTCAAGAAACGTTAGGCACATTAAACGAAGCCTTAACTTTAGAAATTCTAGTCACCATTTTGGTCATTATCATTATGGTATTTAATCTTCGTGCTTCCGTATTAATCTCTGGTTTATTACCTGTTGCAGTTTTAATGGTATTTATAGCAATGAAGATCTTTGGTATCGATGCCAATATTGTAGCACTATCAGGTATTGCTATTGCTATTGGTACGATGGTCGATGTTGGTGTCATACTTTCAGAAAACATCATAAGGCATTTAGACGAAAACGAAAACAAATTACCAATAAACACAGTCGTTTACAACGCAACAGCAGAAGTTTCAGGAGCAATCGTAACAGCAGTAATGACAACCATTATCAGTTTTATTCCTGTATTTACAATGATTGGTGCTGAAGGAAAACTATTTAGACCATTAGCATTCACAAAAACCTTTGCATTAACATCGTCCATAATTGTAGCCTTATTTTTAATACCGCCTTTTGCTGCCTTTTTATTCCGAAAAAAGAGTATTCAACCCCATTTTAAATATGTTTTAAACGGAATTTTAATAGTATTGGGAACAGCAGCAATAATTTATGGGTATTGGTTGGGAATCATACTAATCGCTTTTGGTGTGGCTACTTTGCTAAATCTTCAAAATACGATTTCAGACAAACAGACAAACTTTGCCAACATTATCATTTCGGCTTCGGCAATAGTATTTCTATTAGCAGAATATTGGCGGCCGTTAGGCGTAAATAAAAGCATCTTCATAAACCTCATTTTTGTAGCGATTATTTGTTTTGGCTTGTTAGGTGTATTTGCATTATTCATTAAATACTATAAACGTATTTTAAGATGGTGTTTAGACCATAAATTATTATTTCTTTCAATACCTACAGCAATTGTCATAGCAGGATTTATCATAATGAAAAACACAGGTAAAGAGTTTATGCCATCATTAAACGAAGGTTCATTTCTGTTAATGCCTACCTCAATGCCACATTCTGGAGTAGAAGAAAATAAGCGCGTTTTACAGCAATTGGATATGGCTGTAGCTAGTATTCCAGAGATAAAAACCGTTGTAGGTAAAGCAGGAAGAACTGAATCGGCTTTAGATCCTGCGCCATTATCAATGTATGAAAATATCATTCAATACAAACCTGAATATATGCTGAATGATAAAGGGGCACGTCAGCGTTTCAAAGTGAACGATGATGGTGAGTATGTATTAAAAAACGGAATGTCATTGCGAGCGGAACAACGTAGAGCGTGGCAATCTCTCAATGTAAAAGAACAATTAATCCCAGACGATAATGGCGAGTTTTACAGAAACTGGCGACCAGAAATACAATCGCCAGACGATATTTGGAACGAAATTGTAAAAGCCACCAAATTACCAGGAGTCACATCAGCACCAAAATTACAACCTATCGAAACCCGATTGGTAATGCTACAAACAGGTATGCGTGCGCCAATGGGAATTAAAATTAAAGGTCAAGATTTAAAAGAAATTGAAGCATTTGGTATGCAATTAGAAACCATTTTAAAAGAAGCTGAAGGTGTAAAGAATGAAGCCGTTTTTGCAGACCGTATTGTAGGTAAACCGTATTTACTTATTGATATTGACAGAGAAAAAATTGCACGTTATGGTGTAAGTATTGATGACGTACAAAATATATTAAAAGTAGCTGTTGGCGGAATGGTATTAACCCAAACCGTTGAAGGTCGTGAGCGTTATGGCGTTCGTGTGCGCTACCCAAGAGAATTAAGAGCTAACCCAACCGATTTACAGCAAATTTATGTACCTGTTGAAAAAGGCAGCCCTGTACCTTTAAGCGAATTGGCAACCATTCGTTACGAGCAAGGTCCACAAGTCATAAAAAGTGAAGATACCTTTTTAGTAGGCTATGTGTTGTTTGATAAAATGGATGGCTATGCTGAAGTAAATGTAGTTGAAAATGCACAGGCAATGATTCAAAGCAAGATTGATACAGGTGAATTAATAGTACCAAAAGGCATTAACTATCAATTTACAGGAACTTACGAAAACCAATTACGTGCCGAAAAAACATTGTCAATCGTTGTACCATTGGCATTAGCAATCATCTTTTTAATTCTGTACTTCCAATTCCGTTCGGTGGGTACATCGTTAATGGTTTTTACAGGTATTGCAGTGGCGTTTGCAGGTGGCTTTTTAATGATATGGCTGTACGGGCAATCGTGGTTTTTAAACTTCAATGTCTTTGGTGAAAACCTGCGCGATTTATTCCATATGCACACCATTAATTTAAGTGTCGCAGTCTGGGTAGGCTTTATTGCACTCTTTGGTATTGCCACCGATGATGGTGTTGTAATGGCAACCTACTTAACGCAAACATTCGATAGAAATTCACCAGAAACAAAAAAGGAAGTTAGAGCATCTATTGTAGAAGCAGGTGAAAAACGCATTAGGCCGTGTTTAATGACTACAGCAACAACCATTTTAGCACTCTTGCCAGTACTTACATCCACAGGACGTGGTAGCGATATTATGATTCCTATGGCAATACCGAGTTTCGGTGGAATGTTAATCGCTTTAATCACCTTATTTGTTGTGCCAGTTTTATATGGCTGGAAAGCCGAAGTTCAACTTAAAAGAGCATCAAAATGAAATATATAAAAACAATCTTTTTTCTTTTTTCTATTCTCTTTTGTCTCAATGGGAGTGCTCAACAGTTAGAAACATTAATTAATGAAGCGTTAGAAAACAATCCCGAGATTCAAAAATTCGAGTTGCAATACAAAAGAGTTTCAGAAAAAATAAACGAAGTTAACACTATCCCAAACACCGAATTTGGTGTGGGTTATTTTGTAAGTGAACCAGAAACACGAACAGGGGCACAACGGTTTAAGGTGTCAGCAAAACAAATGGTACCTTGGTTTGGTACAATTGCCTCTCGTGAAGATTATATCACGTCACTTGCTGATGTTAAATATCAAGATGTCGTTATTGCGAAACGCAAACTTATGACTTCGGTATCTCAATTCTACTACAATCTATATGGAAACCATGCAAAACAGCAAGTGTTGAATGATAACATCAAATTGTTGAAAACCTACGAAACTATGGCTTTGACTTCTGTTGAGGTAGGTAAAGCATCCGCAGTAGATGTATTGCGTTTACAAATGCGGCAAAACGATTTGCAGCAGCTTAAAGATGTGTTGCAACGACAGTTTTTAGCAGAACAAACCAATTTTAATAACCTTTTGAATAGGAATAGTACGATTAAAGTTTCAGTTCTAGATAGCTTAACTATTCCTATGGAAGATTTTGAAGTTAATACTGAAAATCTATCGGTACATCCTGAATTGGTAAAGTTTGACAAACTCTATCAGTCTGTAGAAAAGTCAGAATTACTAAATCAAAAAGAAAGCGGTCCAATGATTGGTTTTGGGTTGGATTATATCAATGTAAAAGAACGGCCAGATATGAGTTTTTCAGATAATGGTAAAGATATTCTAATGCCAATGGTATCGGTGTCCATTCCCATATTTAAAAAAAAGTACAAA
Source organism: Tamlana crocina (assembly GCA_040429635.1). Classification (NCBI taxonomy): domain Bacteria; kingdom Pseudomonadati; phylum Bacteroidota; class Flavobacteriia; order Flavobacteriales; family Flavobacteriaceae; genus Tamlana; species Tamlana crocina. The sequence goes on from CP158972.1 coordinate 1,380,425, forward strand.
TCGGTTACCAAGCAAAACGAACTGGAACAACAGGAAATCAATTATCAAAAACAAGAGCGTTTAAACAGTTTAAAAACGTTATTAGATAAGACAATTAACGAACGTATTTCTGCACGAATAAGTTATGCTACACAAACCAAAAATTTAAAACAAGCCAAAGATGCAGAAGACATCATAATTAAAAGCTATGAAACAGGATCGGTAGATTTTAACGATGTTTTGGATGTACTAGAACTGCAGTTAAAGTTCCAAATAAACCAAATAGAGTCTATAAAGAGCTACTATGTGCAAAGCACAATAATTAATTATTTAATACAGTAAAAAATGAAAAATAATAAAATAGTCATATATATTGGGTTACTCGTAGTGGGTGTATTATTGGGGTGGTTGCTATTTGGTGGTTCATCAAAAGAAGAGGCAGACCATAATCACAATGAAGTTACAGAAGCTAATCAGATGTGGACGTGTTCTATGCACCCACAAATTATGCAACCACAACCAGGTGATTGTCCCATTTGTGGTATGGACTTAATTCCTGCCGAAGCTGGAGCAGATGGTTTAACGGCAGACCAGTTTAAATTAACCGCTAATGCTATGGCTTTGGCCAATATTCAAACTACGGTGGTTGGTAATGATGCAATAGAAAATGGGAGCATAAAATTATCGGGTAAAATAGCCGAAAATGAAGAGACTAATGCTGTGCAAGTGAGTTATTTTTCTGGAAGGATTGAGCGTTTAAATATCGGTTTTACAGGTGAGGAAGTGCGTAAAGGGCAACTTTTAGCAACCATTTATTCTCCAGAATTATATGCAGCACAGCAAGAGTTAATTACAGCATCATCTTTAAAGGAATCGCAAACCGAATTATATAAGGCTGTTCGTAATAAATTGAAATTGTGGAAACTTTCTGAAAACCAAATCAATCAAATTGAATCATATGGTAAAATCATTGGAAATTTCCCTGTCTATGCTACTGTTTCAGGTACTGTTACCGAAAAATTAGTAGAACAAGGCGATTATATCAAACAAGGTCAATCGCTGCTTAAAATTGCAAATCTAAATACGGTTTGGGCAAATTTTGATGTGTATGAAAATCAAATTGAACAATTCAAAAAAGGTCAAAAAGTTAAAATAATTACCAATGCGTATCCTAATAAAAAATTTAAAGGAAAAATAGATTTTATAGATCCTGTTTTAAATACCAACACACGTACTGTAGATTTGCGCGTGGTTTTAAATAATAAAGAAGCCATTTTTAAACCAGGAATGTTTGTAACCGCAGAAATTGAAAGAACTAAAACCAATACAAAAGAAGTAATAACGATACCATCGTCAGCAGTGCTTTGGACAGGTGAGCGCTCTGTAGTCTATATCAAAACAAATCCTAATGAACCTATTTTTGAATTGAAAGAAGTGGTATTGGGAAATAAAATAGGAGATAATTATCAGGTACTGGAGGGCTTATATGTAGGAAATGAAATTGTTACCAACGGAACATTTACTGTAGATGCTGCTGCACAACTACAAGGCAAAAAATCAATGATGAGCAAGCAAGGTGGTAGAGCAATGACAGGTCACGAAGATCATTTAGGTATGGATAATAATTCAAAAAATGAAAGTGACCTTACTAATATGAATGAACGCTTAGAAGTGTCAGAGAAATTTCAAGAGCAATTAAAAGGGGTATACAATAATTACATCAATTTAAAAGATGCTTTAGTAAAAGAAGACTCAAGAGGTAGTTCACAAAATGCAACTTCTTTACTATTTAATTTAAGTAAGATAGATGTGAAACTTCTTGAAAATGAAACGCATAATCATTGGATGTCATTAGTAGATGAAATAAAATCTTCTACAACTTCAATAGTCGTTTCACAAGACATTAAAACACAAAGGAATCACTTTAAACATTTGTCTTCTCATTTAATAAAAGCGGTTCAAATATTTGGTGTAAATGAAAAGGTATATGTAGAATTTTGCCCTATGGCAGATAACAATAACGGAGCCTATTGGTTAAGCAAAGTAGAAAAAGTAATCAATCCATATTTTGGTGACGCAATGCTTAAATGTGGTGGGGTTAAACAAACAATAGAATAAATAAACACAGACAATAATTAAATTTTAAAAAAATGAAGAAAGTAATTTTAAGTGTAGCTGTTATAGCAGCTATCGGATTAACAAGTTGTAAAAACGAAACTAAAAAAGTTGAAGAAGCGACAACAACGGAAGTATCAAAAGAAATCACAATGACAAATTTATCTTTTGGCGTAAGAGGTAACTGTGGTATGTGTAAAAGTACCATTGAAAAAGCAGCCAATAGTGTAGAAGGTGTTATTGCTGCAAGCTGGAATAAAGACAAAAAGAAAATAGATGTATCCTTTAATGGTGATAAAACAGATGCTGTGGCAATTCATAAGGCAATAGCCGCATCTGGTTATGATACCGAAAAAGTGGCAGCTAATAATATGGCTTACAACAATTTACCTGAATGCTGCCAATACGACCACGAAATGAATATGAATCAATCAGATAAAATAAAAAGTAAAGATCATTAATTCCTAAAGAATGTCTTAGATGTTACATTTGTTGTTAAGTATAAATTTTTGGTTTAGTGGAGTTTAAATGTAATGAACAAGACTTAATATGGCATACAGATGTTATCTGTTGTCGTTTAAGTTTTGTTTTAACCGTGGAGTTTTACCAATAGTATTATCCGAAGTTAGATATATAACCCAACTGTAAAAAGATAATATAGAATTTTAGTAAAGCATCTTTTTGATGATTCAGGTAGGGCTTTGAGCAAATAGACTTATTGGTGTCGAATCTATACTAAATTCATGTGGTTTGAACTCAATTACAGTTATTGCATATATGAGTTCATCAAAGTTTCCAGATGATAGTATCCAAAATAATTTTGAGTATGCTAATAACAGCGTATAAGAAGTGGCTTCAATTTTCACTAATGTTTCATCCTTAAAGATATATGTGCAAGAGTGTCATTACTATCTTCATATGTACTTTTGCTCTGAGAATAGATGATAGTCCAAAATAAAATTCTACAAATAAAAAATTAGAAAAATTGAATAGAAGGGTCGAAGTCATTTGGGAAAGCAAACTTCGTACTAACTAGGTTTATGGTATCGGCCGTATGTTGAATATAAGCGAAAAACCCAAGACATTAAATCTTGGGTTTTTCTTTGTTTATCTAGTAGCGAGATCGAGATTTGAACTCGAGACCTCCGGGTTATGAATCCGACGCTCTAACCAACTGAGCTACCTCGCCTAATTTTGTGGCTGCAAATATAAAAACAAAATCCATGTTACCAAACCAAACCCACATAAAATATTCTTAAAAATTATTGCTATTCTTATCAATTAATGTATATATTGGGCAGTATAAATTTCACACTGACTCATGGACGATAAAATTAAATTTGACATAGAATTCCCAATACACGCTTCTCCTCAATTGCTATATCAGTATATTTCAACGCCATCGGGCTTATCTGAATGGTTTTCAGATAACGTAAACTCTCGAGGCGAAATGTTCACTTTTATTTGGGATGGTAGCGAAGAAAAAGCAAAATTGCTAAACAAAAAAAGTGGTGAGCGCGTAAAGTTTAGATGGATGGAAGATGTTGAGGACGAACAATCCTATTATTTTGAAATCAGGATTCAAGTCGATGAAATCACAAAAGATGTATCGTTAATGATAACGGATTACGCAGAGGAAGATGAAATTGAAGAAGCCAAAATGCTGTGGGAAAACCAAATATCCAGCTTAAAACAAGTATTGGGTTCTGCATAGCCGCAATCGTATAAATTGAATTATATTTGTCCCGCTGAAACACTAATTTAGCGGGATTTTTTATGATAAATTTTAACGGAACATTGGCGTCAGAAAGTAATATTTTATCAACCCAAAATAGAGGCTATGCCTATGGTGATGCACTTTTTGAAACCATAAAAGTAAGCCACGGAAAAATTTTATTTTGGGAAGACCACTACTTTCGGCTCATGGCCTCAATGCGAATTTTGCGTATGGAAATTCCCATGGCATTCACGATGGAATTTCTAGAAGAAGAAATTACTAAAACCATCGAGGCTAATGGATTTTCAAATGAATCTGCGCGGGTTAAGTTGAGTGTTCATAGAAATGAGGGCGGACTCTACACCCCCGAAACGAATGAGGTGGAGTATTTAGTTTCGGCAAAAACTTTGGCCGAAGATTTCTATTTGTTAAATGAGGGTTTTTACGAAATCGATTTGTTTAAAGACTATTACGTATCGCCTTCCTTGCTTTCCACTTTAAAAACCAATAATAAGGTGCTAAATGTGGTGGGCAGTGTTTTTGCAAAAGAAAACAGCCTGAACAATTGCCTGTTGTTGAATACCGATAAAAAAGTGGTGGAAGCTTTAAACGGAAATGTGTTTTTGGTAAAAGGAAATACAATCAAAACGCCACCGTTGAGTGATGGTTGTTTAAAAGGGGTGATGCGTACCCAATTGATAAACTTAATTAAAAGTTTGCCAGATTATGAATTGGTTGAAGAATCAGTGTCACCATTCGAGCTTCAAAAAGCTGATGAGATTTTCATCACTAATGTCATTACTGGAATACAACCGGTAAGTAAATACCGAAAAAAAGTGTTTGGTAATGAAACGGTCAAGCAACTGCTTCAAAAACTAAATGTAAAGATTAGGTTGGGTTAGTTGAAACTGGGGTTTTCTGGGGCGTTGCTCCAAATACTGTATTCGCCACCAAACTCCAACATTTTTTCTTTCCAAAACGATTCGTAGTCTTTTTCAATAATGTTCTTTTCGTAAACATTTTCGGTAACTACCCACGAGTTCGCCTTGAGTTCGTTTTCCAATTGATTGGCTTCCCAACCCGAATAGCCCAGAAAAAACTTAATGTCGGTTTCTTTGATGGTGTGGTCTTTTATCAATTCGGCCACTTTAGTGAAATCGCCACCCCAATAAATGCCCAATGAAATTTCAATACTGTTGGGTATAAGATGCGGTATTTTATGGATAAAATAAAGATTGTCTTGCTCTACGGGGCCACCGTTGTAAACCTTGTAAGTGGCTTCAACTTCAGGAATTAGATCATTAATATTGTATTCAAGTGGTTTGTTCAATATAAAGCCAATAGAGCCTTCATGCGAATGGTCGGCCAATAAAACTATGGAGCGATTAAAAGATACATCTCCAATAATTGCAGGTTCGGCAATCAATAAATTTCCTTTTTTGGGTTTTGTTGTAACCATAATATCAGGAATTAGTAACTAAATCTAATATTTATTTATTAAAAAAGCAACTGTTTTGGGCACATATAAAAAAAGCCCCCACAATTTGTGGGGGCTTTCTGTTTTTTATAAAGGGCAAATAATTAGTTTACCGCATTTGATAAATCTGAACCAGCTTTAAACTTTACTACGTTTTTAGCTTTGATTTTGATAGTATCTCCTGTTTGAGGGTTTCTTCCTTCTCTTGCAGCTCTTTTAGAAACTGACCAAGATCCAAATCCAACTAAAGAAACTCTGTTACCTTTTTGTAAAGCTCCTTCAATTTCAATTAGCGCACACTCTAAAGCTTTTTTTGCAGCAGCTTTAGTGATTCCTGCGTGTTCTGCCATTGCATCGATTAAATCTGTTTTGTTCATAATGTAAAATTTAATTATTAATAAATTGGTTAAACTTCTAGTTAAATCCTCTACAAATTTATACGGATTATGCAACCATGCAAGTAATAGCAAGGGAAAAACACTGTTTTGTTGATAACTTGAAGCATTTGTTGATAAATGAAAGGTATTTCATCGGTTTTTTTAAAATGTCAGTAATAATAAGGGTTTACAGCATTTTGGCATTTTCCTCAAAAGTAAAGCCGTTTAGGAAGGATCTCACGTCCATGTTTCGCTTTCCAGGAAGTTTCAAATCCTTTATAATAATATAACCTTTTGAAACAGATACTTTTAATTCTTTTTTACTGTGAATAATAGTACCAATTTCTAAATTGTGGCTAGCAATTTCTTTTTCGGCACTGTAAATTTTTATGTCGTAATCCTCGTTTCCATTTTGCATAACGCACCAAGCCGCAGGGTAGGGGCTCAATCCGCGAATATGGTTGTGAATGGCATCAACAGATTGCTGCCAATCTATTTTACAATTGTCTTTATTGAGTTTGTATGCGGTTTTAATATCTTCAGATTCTTTTTGGGGAATCGTTTCAACATCACCCTTTTCAATCAGTGAAACTGTTTTTAGTACTAGTTGGCTTCCAACATCCATCAGTTTGTCATGCAGGCTACCGGCATTTTCGTTCGGTTGGATATTAATTTTTTCCTGAAGAATCATATCACCGGTATCGATTTTTTCATCAATAAAAAATGTGGAAACGCCAGTTTGGGTTTCTCCGTTGATGATGGCCCAGTTAATGGGAGCAGCCCCTCGGTAGTTGGGTAATAACGAGGCATGCAAGTTAAAGGTGCCGTATTCCGGCATTTGCCAAACCACTTTAGGCAACATCCTAAAGGCTACCACAATTTGAAGGTTGGCGTTTAAGGCTTTCAATTCGCTTAAAAAATCTTCACTTTTTAAATTGGTTGGCTGAAGAGCTTTTAAATTTTTGGAAACGGCATATTTTTTTACGGCACTTTCGTTGAGTTTTCGGCCGCGGCCTGCTGGTTTATCGGGTGCGGTAATTACGCCCACAATGTTATAATGGTTTTCAACGAGTGTTTTTAGAGTGGCCACCGCAAAATCTGGAGTGCCCATAAATACGATTCTTAAATCTTTCATCTGTTTTTTTTCCTTCTTTGTATGTTTCGGTTAAGTGGGTTCTTTTATAAATGACTTAATTTATAGGTGTTAGTTGGTGTTATGTTAATAATTTGATGTTCTAATAATAGTTTTAAAACAGTTTTTAATTCAGTTTCTGTACAGTCTAATTTTTCGGCAAGAGTTCTTGATGATTGTTCGCCGTTTTCAAGGATGCCGACAAGTTTTTTCTTCAAAGCATTTAGATCTTGCGGTTTTTTAGCTTTGCTGGGCTTAGTGCAGACCGAACAAATACCGCAGGGTTTTGTGTCGGTTTCTCCGAAATAAGCCAAGAGTTGTTCGCTTTTGCAAACCGAATTGTTTTCAATATAATCAATCATCGCTTCAACTTGATTCTGTTTCAGTTGGTTTTGCTGTTTGATAATCTTGGCAATGCGATTAATGGTTTTGTCGTCTTCGCGAGGTTCGATAAACGTAATTTGCGCATCGGTTTTGGCAAGGTTCAGCATGATGATTTCGTCGCGCTCCAACTGCGTTAAAACTTTTATTATTGAAGCTTGGCTTGCTGAAGCTTTTTCTGAAACTTTGCTTAAATCTATTTTTGTAGGATGATCGAAAATTCCGCCGTAAAGGCGTAAAATAGATTTTACAACGATGTCCAGATTTTGGTGCGTTTCCAAATACCTGAACAGGGATTGGTTGGAAGTGATAAACTGAACCGTTGTTTTATTTTGAAATTGCCTAGTTAGTGAAATAATACTGTTTCGGTCTAAAACAAGCAGCGCATTATAGCATAAAAGCGTATTGAAATTATAGGTTTTGCAAAAAGTGTTGAAATCGAAGTCGAAAGTTTGGTATTCGCCTTCACCATACGAAATTTGAAAATAGGAGCACAGTTTTCGGTACACTTGCTTTACAAAATCGACGTTGGGCAGCACGTTCAGAAATTGGTTTTTTACCAAACTTTTGTCGCTTTCGTTTTTTAAGATAACAGCAAAGGCTTTTTCTCCTTTTCGACCGGCGCGCCCCGCTTCCTGAAAATAACTCTCTAAACTTTCGGGCAAATTAAAATGGATAACCGTTTTTACATTGGGTTTATCAATCCCCATACCGAATGCATTGGTAGCCACCATTACTTGGTTTTGTTCATGCAGCCAAGAATTCATGTTGGTTTCTTTTTCAATATTCGAAAGTCCGCCATGGTAACTAGTAGCTGTAATGTTTTTCGATTTTAAAAAGTCGCTTAGCTCAATGGTGAGTTTTCGGTTTCTTACATAAACAATTGAAGGAGCTTTGTATTTTTTTAAAATAGATTCCAGTCTGTAATGTTTGTCGTTTTCATTAAGCACCATATATCCTAAATTGGGTCTTGCAAAAGATGTTTTGAATATTTTAGGATTGATAAAATCGAGCTCTTTAACAATATCTTCTACTACTTCAGGACGTGCCGAAGCAGTAAGCGCAACCACATTGGCGCTTGGGCATAATTGCCGCAATAAGGCAATATTTTTATAAGCTGGCCTGAAATCGCTGCCCCATTGCGAAATGCAGTGGGCTTCATCAACCGCGATTAAATTCACATTCATTTGCCTAATTCTGTCCTGCACCAATTCTTGTTGCAAACGCTCGGGCGACAAGTAAAGGAATTTATACTTGCCGTAAATGCAATTATCCAAAAGTGTATCGAGCTGGGTGTACGATATGCCGCTAGTTATTGCCATGGCCTTTATGCCTTTATCTTTTAGCGCTTGCACTTGGTCTTTCATTAATGCAATCAGAGGCGAGATAACAATACAGATACCGGGTTTTGCTAATGCCGGAATTTGAAAACACAACGATTTTCCGCCGCCCGTTGGCATCAATACAAAGGTGTCTTCTCCTTGTAATACGGCGTTGATGATGTCTTCCTGTTGTGGCCTAAACGACGTGAAGTTCCAATAACGTTCCAATATGTTAATGGGGTGCTCCATATTATTTTTGTACAGCGTTTAAAATAAATTGGGTTCGGTTGTCTACCGTGTCGAAAGGCACATCAATCAAGCGGTAGCCAAACCTATTGTATGCGTTCATCAAATGGTTGTGTATTTCCAATGCTTGCTCAAAACTTTCATAGCGCTCGTTGTCGCTGGTGTAAATTTCCCGCCAAGGTTTCAAAATAAAAATTTGGTGGTATTTGGCATTTTCGCATGCTTCAACAAAAGTTTTGGGGTAAGTGTCGCCAATATAATCCATATACGCGAGCACATCTGGGATGCCCCGATCAAAAAAAACGGTTTCGTTTTCATATATTTCAGAATCTATGAATTGTTTTTGCCGTCCTTTTAAAAGCAATTCGCTAAACAGCAGGGGCTCGGTTAAAAACAACTGGTCAATGCCCTTTTTTTTGGCGTCGAGCGTAATCTGTCTCGAAATTTCTTCCATACACTTATGCCCTTTACTTATCAAATTATTGATTAAGGTCGATTTGCCCGTTCCCGGCCCGCCGGTAATAACAATTTTTTTTGTGTTCAATGTGGCTTTATTTGCTGTAAAAATCGGAATTTAACAATTATAAAAAAAATAGAAAGGAAAACGTATATTTGCCGTCTAAAACAAAGCCATGGGAACAGCTCCAAATCCAGAAGAATTTTATAAAAAATTAAAAACCCAGTTGCAGGATACCGCACTGTGGCCCTCGGAATATCTTTATAAATTTATAGTGATTTCCGATAAGGCAAAAATAAAAAAAATTGAAGATCTTTTCGATAATTTGGGGGCCGTGATTAATACCACCGAATCTAAAAACGGCAAGTACACCAGCGTTTCAGTAAACGTTAGGATGAAAAACCCCGATGCCGTAATTGAAAAGTACAAAGAGGTTGCAGAAAAAGTGGAAGGTGTCATTAGCCTTTAGAGTCTGTTTAGGAATTTATGATTAAATATTTTATAGATTATTTTTGGTGCGGTATGAGTCAAAATTTTTAAGCATAGCATCGCTACTGTTCAAAATTTTAACGAAATAACGCACAAAAAGAAACGTAAAAGAATAATTGATAAATTCCTAAACAGGCTCTTAATATTTTTTTGTATTTTGCACAGGCACAATAACTACATGCAAACCATTAATTTCTACACATTTTAATTTTGATCGATAATTTAGAATACAATACAGAGCGCGAGCATTTGATCATTCCCGAGTACGGACGCCACATGCAGAAAATGATCAACTTCGCCAAAAACGTTGAAAGCAAAGAAGAGCGGAATAAAGTGGCTAAAGCCATTATTTCGGTTATGGGCAATATGCAGCCCCATTTAAGGGACGTGCCCGATTTTCAGCATAAACTTTGGGACCAGTTGTTTATCATGTCCAATTTCGAGTTGGATGTCGATTCACCATACGAAAAGCCGACGAAAGAACTTTTTGAAGAGCGCCCAGAGCCCTTAAAATATCCACAAAACCATCCTAAATACCGTTTTTACGGAAACAATATCAAAATCATGATTGATGTGGCCAATACTTGGGACGATGGCGATTTAAAAGAAGCGTTGATCTATACCATTGCCAACCACATGAAAAAGTGTTTCTTAAATTGGAACAAAGACACGGTTGAAGACGATGTAATTTACGATCATTTATTTGAGCTTTCCGGAGGAAAAATCAATCTGAAAAATTCAGAAGAAGACTTATCCGATGCTTCGAGTTTAATGCGTTCCAAGAGCAAATACTCGGGCGGAAAAAAGGGCCATCACAAAAAAGGAAGCAATCGTCAACGTAAGCGCTACTAATCGATATGGGAGTATTTAAAATTGAAGGCGGGCATCAATTAAAAGGAAGCATTCAGCCACAAGGTGCCAAAAACGAAGCCCTCCAAATATTATGTGCTGTACTGCTTAGTCCAGAAAAAATTACCATAAATAACATTCCCGATATTGTTGATGTTAACAAGCTCATCGATTTGTTGCGCAAACTGGGGGTGAAAATTGAAAAACTTCAAAAAGGCTCATACTCTTTTCAAGCCGATGAAGTGAACCTAAAATATTTAGAATCCGATCAGTTTAAAATTGATGGTCGTGGTTTGCGAGGTTCCATTATGATTGTGGGGCCTTTATTGGCACGATTCGGAAAAGGCTATATTCCAAAACCTGGAGGCGATAAAATTGGTCGCCGCCGATTGGATACCCACTTTGAAGGGTTGATAAAATTAGGAGCCAAATTTGGTTACAGTCGTGAAGAACAATTCTACGGTGTTGAAGCCAAGAAATTAAAAGGGACTTACATGCTCCTTGAGGAAGCTTCGGTTACCGGAACGGCCAATATTTTAATGGCCGCTGTTTTGGCCGAAGGGCAAACCACCATTTACAATGCCGCCTGCGAACCTTATTTACAGCAATTGTGTAAAATGCTTAATAGAATGGGGGCGAAGATTAGTGGGGTAGGGTCAAATATGTTGATTATTGACGGTGTGGAGAGTTTGGGAGGTACCGAGCACACTATGTTGCCCGATATGATTGAAATTGGAAGTTGGATTGGTTTGGCGGCAATGACAAAAAGCGAACTGACCATCACCAATGTATCGTGGAAAGATTTAGGGATTATTCCTGAAACGTTCAGAAAATTAGGGATTACCGTTGAACGAAAAGGCGACGATATTTATATTCCAGCACATACCGACGGTTACGAAATACAAAGCTTTATCGACGGGTCTATTTTAACCATTGCCGATGCACCTTGGCCCGGATTTACACCAGACTTGTTGAGTATTATTTTGGTGGTGGCCACACAGGCACGAGGCAGTGTGTTGGTACACCAAAAAATGTTTGAAAGCCGATTGTTCTTTGTGGATAAATTAATCGACATGGGGGCAAAAATTATTCTTTGCGACCCGCATCGAGCTACAGTGATTGGTCACGATTTCAAATCAACGTTAAAAGCGACTACCATGACCTCTCCCGATATTCGAGCAGGGGTATCGTTATTGATTGCCGCGCTTTCAGCAAAAGGTACATCAACCATTCAAAATATAGAACAGATAGACCGTGGTTACGAAAACATAGACGAACGTCTGCGTGCCATTGGTGCCAAAATAGAAAGGATAGATTAATTAATCTATCCTTTTTTTTATGCTGCTTCTTTTAAGAATTATTCTTTTTTCTTGTTTTTAAAAGTATCGAAATCTGATTTTGTTTCCGTTTTTGGAAAGCTGTTATTAGCAGTATTGGTATCTGCAAATTCAAAATTCGGGTCTAAATTAATTTTAGCGACTGCTTTGGTTTTTACAAAGGTTGGTGTGATTTCATATTCATTTCTGCGCCAAACCTGTGCTGGTAGGGTTTCTATTTCGGTAGTACCATCGGTGAAAACCCATTCAATGGTTACGGGCATAACCAAACCGCCAATATTTTTAATGGTGAGCTCATAAATATTTTTGCCTAAAAGTTCCTTTCTTACGGCATCATCGTCCAATCTTGATAAAAACTGACCGTAATCTTTGTCCGGGGTGTCGTTAATGGTAATCATTTCCGGGCCATTTGAAAAATCATCGGTAATGGTTTCACTGCTTTTTTCGGTAGTTGCAATTTTGCTTTTCGAAGTGCCTTTTTGGTCTTCAATATTTGAGTCTTCTTCAAAAACCTTAAACCATTTTACGTTGCTTAATTCCAAATCAACGTGGTCGGTGGTAAAAAACCATCCTCTAAAAAACCAGTCTAAATCGGTGGCGGTGGCGTCTTCCAAGGTTCTGAACAAATCGGCCGGATTGGGATGTTTGTATTTCCAACGGTTGGCGTATTCTTTAAAAGCTTCATCAAATAGTTCTTTTCCAATAATGGAATTTCGGAGCATTTGCAGCCCAACGGTGGGCTTTACATAAAAGTTCATGCCGAATTGATTGAACAACTCATTGTCTGAAGTGGTCATAACGGGGCGTAAAATACTTTTGTCGCCGCTCATAAAGGGGATGATGGTTTTTGGGGTAAAACTGTTGAAGCTGGGGTAGCGCTCGGCGAGTGTTCGGTGGTGCAAAAAGGTGTTGAGGCCTTCGTCCATCCACATCCATTTACGCTCGTCTGAACTCACGATCATCGGGAACCAATTATGGCCTACTTCGTGGATAATGGTGCTAACCATACGCTGTTTTGCCGTATGGCTAATTTTTCCATTAACGGGCCTTCCGCCGTTAAAACTAATCATCGGGAATTCGATTCCAACGTTTGAGGTGTTCACCGAAATACAAACGGGGTAAGGGTAATCGAAAGTGGCTTCAGAGTACACTTCCAAAGCGTGGGCTATGGCTTTGGTCGATTCTTCCTGCCAAACGGGCAAGCCTTCCTTGGGGTAAAACGACATCGCCATTGCCGTGTTGGTGGGCAGTTTTATAGCTTGGGCATCCCACAGGAATTTTCGGGATGAGGCAAACGCAAAATCGCGAACGTTTTCGGCCTTAAATTTCCACGTTTTCTGTTTGGTCGATTTTTGCTTTTCATTTGTGATGGCCTCTTCTTCGGTTATAATCATTATGGGTTTATCAAACGACTTTTCTGCAGATTTTAAGCGTTTAAGTTGCGTTTTCGTAAGTACATCTTCGCTATTTATAAGTTTGCCCGTTGAGGCTACAATATGGTCTTCGGGCACGGTGATTTCAACTTCGTAATTGCCAAATTCCAGAGCAAATTCGCCCAATTTCTGGAATTGTTGGTTTTGCCAGCCTTCGGTATCGTTATAAACCGCCATTCTTGGGAACCAGTGAGCTATAAGATAAGCGGTGTTGTCGTCTCCCGGAAAATATTCGTAACCCTCGCGAGACAATAAAAACAAACTGCGGTCGGTGATGTGGTAAGACCAAGAAATGGAAAGTTGCGTTGATACACCCGATTTGAGTGTTTTGTTCAGTTTTACCTTCATCATGGTATTATTTACCAAGGTCTTTAGCGGTTTTCCATCTCCATCTTTTACATGTTTAATGGAGTAGCCTGCAGGAAAATCAATGGCTCGGGTAAGAAACTGCATTTTTCGAGTGCTCATACCGTCCTCGATGTTGTTGTTTATGGTGCCAAAATCTTCGTTCCCTTTTTTATTGACGTTTTGCTCCAACTGAACCCAGACATAACTTAAATCGTCAGGCGAATTGTTGTAGTAAGTAATGGTTTCCTCGCCCGAAATGGTGTTGTTTGTTTCATTGAGTGTTACCTTAATATGGTAATCGGCGCGTTGCTGCCAATAGGCTTTTCCAGGTGCTCCACTAGCGGTTCTGTAGGTGTTTGGTGGGGCAATTAGGCGGTCTATAGGTTCAAATTTACCCTGCCAAGTTTGGTTCTGTGCATTTAAAATAGAGGTAAAGTAAACTGTTACAAGTACCGAGAATAGTAATCGTATCATCATATAATTATTTGAATTAGTCCCTCACAAGATATAAAATATTCGTTCACGCAAGGGAAAAATGTTCCTTTTGGTTAAATCCATGTTATATTATTGAAAAAACGGACAAAACGCATTGCTTTTTGTTGTTTTAAGATTGTGCGTTCTTTACATTTGCAACCCAAAACAGAAACAAAATATGGCAAAGAAAGATAAACTGACATTTGATGTCTTGATTGAAATCCCTAAAGGAAGTAGAAATAAGTACGAATACGATTTTACATTGCACAAAATCCGTTTCGATAGAACCTTGTTTTCATCGATGATGTACCCTGGCGATTACGGATTTATTCCTGAAACTTTGGCTTTAGATCAAGATCCATTGGATGTTTTGGTATTGTCAACCGAGCCATCTTATCCTATGGTGGTTATGGAAGTGCGCCCAATAGGTGTGTTCCATATGACAGATGAAAAAGGGCCGGATGAAAAAATAATCTGTGTGCCCGTTTCCGATCCGGTTTGGAGCCACCGTAGTGATATATCTGATTTGAACCCCCACCGTTTAAAGGAAATCGAGCATTTTTTCCAAGTTTACAAAGATTTGGAAGAAAAGAAAGTTGATGTTGGTGGCTGGGGAAATGCTGAGGAAGCTAGAAAGATTTACCACGAATGTGTACAACGTTACGATGAAAGTGAACACAAGAAAAAACGAACCTTTACCATCTAGATTATTATATTCTCAAAATATTAGAATTTTATTAAGCCATCTTAAATTTAAGATGGCTTTTTTTATCACTTATATTTTTCTATTTTTAGCTCCATTATTAAAAAAATAATTTAAAACCAACAAAACGAATATGGAATTAATAGTAAAGTTTTTACCGCTGTTTGGTGTATTGGCACTAGCGTTTGTATTTATTAAAAGCTCTTGGGTTTCTAAACAAGACCAGGGGGACGAAAAAATGAAAAAAATAGCCAAAAACATTGCCGATGGCGCTATGTCTTTTTTAAAGGCAGAGTATAAAATATTGTCGATTTTTGTTATAGCGGTGGCCGTTTTGTTGTTTTTTAAAGGAAGTTCGGAAGTGGGGTCGAATGGTATGGTAGCTGTATCCTTTGTGGTAGGCGCCATTTGTTCTGCTTTGGCTGGATTTATAGGCATGAAAGTAGCCACCAAGGCTAACGTGAGAACGACCAGTGCCGCCAGAAATTCTTTAGGAAAAGCTTTGGAAGTTGCTTTTGCAGGTGGGGCCGTAATGGGGCTGGGCGTGGTAGGTTTGGGCGTACTAGGTTTAAGCGGACTCTTTATGATTTATAGCGAAATGGGCTGGGGCATTAGCGAAGTGCTTAATGTGCTTTCCGGTTTTTCACTGGGGGCATCGTCTATCGCATTGTTTGCCCGTGTTGGTGGCGGTATTTATACCAAAGCTGCCGATGTGGGGGCCGATTTAGTGGGGAAAGTTGAAGCTGGAATACCGGAAGATCATCCTTTAAATCCTGCAACCATTGCCGATAACGTGGGTGATAACGTAGGAGATGTGGCCGGTATGGGCGCCGATTTATTTGAATCGTATGTAGGTTCTATTATTGGTACTATGGTATTGGGAGCGCTCATAGCTACTGATGGTTTTAACGGACTTGGAGCAGTGTATTTGCCATTGGTGCTGGCCGCCATTGGTATCATTATGTCTATTATAGGAACCTTTTTTGTTAAAGTAAAAGATGGTGGTTCACCACATAAAGCTTTAAATATTGGTGAGTTTGGCTCAGCTGGATTAATGGTCGTGGCTTCTTATTTTGTAATTAACGCTTTTATTCCAGAAACCTATACGTTTAAAGGTGTTGAATACGGTGCTATGGGCGTGTTTTGGGCAACTATTGCAGGTTTGGTAGCTGGCCTTTTGGTGGGAAAAGTAACTGAATATTACACAGGAACCGGAACAAAACCCGTAAATTCTATAGTAAAACAGTCTGAAACAGGATCTGCAACCAATATCATTGCTGGATTAGGAACTGGAATGATGTCAACCATGATTCCTATCATTTTAATCGCTGCGGCTATTTTGGTGTCTCACCACTTTGCCGGATTGTACGGAATTGCAATCGCAGCAGTTGGGATGTTGGCGAATACTGGGATTCAATTGGCGGTTGATGCTTATGGACCTATTTCTGATAACGCTGGTGGTATTGCCGAAATGGCTGAGTTGCCAAGCGAAGTTCGCGAGCGTACCGATAAATTGGATGCTGTAGGAAACACTACTGCTGCTATTGGAAAGGGATTTGCTATTGCTTCTGCAGCCTTAACGGCGTTGGCTTTATTTGCGGCCTTTATGGAGACGGCTGGTGTAACATCTATTGATGTGTCTCAGCCAGATATTATGGCCGGATTGTTAGTGGGGGGTATGTTGCCATTTGTATTCTCTGCATTATCGATGAATGCGGTAGGTCGTGCGGCGATGGCCATGATTGAAGAGGTTCGTCGTCAATTTAGGGATATTCCGCAGTTAAAAGCTGCTTTGGATGTAATGCGTAAATACGATTCAGATATGAGTAAGGCCTCTGAAGCCGATAGAAAAATATTTGATGCTGCCGACGGTGTTGCCGAATACGATAAATGTGTGGCCATTTCAACCCAAGCATCGATTAAGGAAATGGTATTGCCAGGGTTATTGGCTATTGCCGTTCCTGTTGCCGTTGGTTTTATTGGTGGAGCAGAAATGTTGGGCGGTTTATTGGCCGGAGTGACTACTTGTGGGGTATTGATGGCGATATTTCAATCGAATGCCGGTGGCGCTTGGGACAATGCTAAAAAAACCATCGAAGAGCAAGGCAGAAAAGGGACAGAGGCGCACAAAGCTGCCGTTGTAGGCGATACTGTAGGTGATCCATTTAAAGACACTTCAGGGCCTTCTTTGAATATATTGTTGAAACTAATGTCGGTGGTGGCTTTGGTAATTGCGCCGAGCTTGGTTGAAGATGGAGCCTTAACGGCTTACGCTTCAGAAAATCCACAAATCGATAAGATTGAAGTTGTAAAAGACGTAAAAGTAAAAATCAATAAGAATGAAGATGGAACGGTTAAGGCCGTTGTAACAACTACAACCACTAAAAATGGAGAAGCGTCTGTTGAGTACGAAACATTTGAAGGTACTGAGGAAGAGGTGAAGACTAAAATTGAAGCACTCAAATTAAATGACGCTAATCAAACTAAGAAAGTAATCAAGAAAATTGAAAAGCATGTTGAGTAATTTGTTTTTATAAAACAAATTAACTGCTAAATAAAAAAGGCTATCACCCAAAAGAGATAGCCTTTTCTTATGAACAAAACTTTAATGTTTTAATTAAATTTTTGCAGATTTAACCGTTTTAATAATTCTGGCGGCGATTTTGTATGGGTCACCGTTTGAAGCTGGACGTCTATCTTCTAACCATCCTTTATAACCTTTTTCAACCGTTATAATTGGAATACGGATTGAAGCGCCACGGTCAGATACTCCATAAGAGAAATCGTTGATTGAAGCTGTTTCGTGTAAACCAGTTAAGCGTTGGTCGTTAAACTCACCGTAAACGGCAATGTGCTCTTTTACTACTGGACGGAAAGCTTCACAAACTTTGTCGTAAACTTCTTTGCTTCCTGCAGTTCTCAACAATGTGTTAGAGAAATTAGCATGCATACCAGAACCGTTCCAGTCCATATCTTTACCAAGTGGTTTTGGGTGGTATTCAATATAGTATCCGTACTTTTCAGTTAAACGGTCTAGTAAATATCTTGCGATCCAAATTTCGTCACCAGCTTTTTGAGCGCCTTTAGCGAATAATTGGAATTCCCATTGTCCGCAAGCAACCTCTTGGTTAATACCTTCGAAGTTCAAACCGGCTTGAATACATAAATCAGCATGCTCTTCAACTAAATCACGTCCGTGAGTGTTTTTTCCACCTACAGAACAGTAGTACATTCCTTGTGGAGCAGGGTAGCCACCAACAGGGAAACCTAAAGGCAATTGAGTTTTGGTATCCATGATGAAATACTCTTGCTCAAAACCAAACCAGAAATCATCATCTTCATCATCAATTGTAGCTCTTCCGTTAGAAACGTGTGGTGTTCCGTCAGGATTTAAAACTTCTGTCATTACTAAGTATCCGTTGATACGCTCTGGATCAGGGTAAATAGCAACAGGTTTTAAAATACAGTCAGAAGAACCTCCCTCAGCCTGTCTTGTTGAAGACCCGTCAAAAGACCAGTTTCCAATTTCTTCAAGGGTACCCTTAAAATCCTCGTGGTCTTCTACTTTTGTTTTGCTTCTCATGTTTTGGGTAGGGAAATATCCGTCTAACCAAATGTATTCAAGCTTAATTTTTGCCATAATAAATATTTATTTTTAGATGAAATAATAATTTTCGAGAAACAAATATATGGTTTCTCTAATGTACTATGAATTTTGAGGGGGTGTTTTAACAATAGCGTGAGTTATTTTTATTTATACCCTATTTTTTTAAGGATTATTTTAAAAAAAGATGATTATTTTGTTTGATTACTGAAAAATTGTTAACATAAATTTGAAGTGTTTGTGGTTTAATTCCCTCGGCTGTTTTATTTTTGCTTAACAATTCATTTTCAAAACTTTTAATAGAAAAAATAAGGAATGTCTACATTAAGATTTCATGCCATAAAAGAGACTTACGCCTATAAACCGCAAGTTGTTGAAGAGAAAGAACGTAGGTCGCAACTGTTCGGGAATAATGTGTTTAACGAACAGACCATGCGCCAATATTTAACCAAAGATGCGTTTGAAAGGGTAACCGATGCCGTCTATTTTGGGAAGAAAATAGATCGTGGCATTGCCGATCAAGTGGCCTCGTCCATGAAAGACTGGGCGCTTTCAAAAGGGGTAACGCACTATACGCACTGGTTTCAGCCTTTAACCGGAGCAACGGCCGAAAAGCATGATGCCTTTTTTGAAACCTCTGGGGATGGAATGGCGATTGAAATGTTTGGTGGCGGACAATTAGTACAACAAGAACCCGATGCGTCAAGCTTCCCTAGTGGAGGCATCCGTAACACGTTCGAGGCGCGCGGTTATACGGCTTGGGATCCTACTTCACCGGCATTTATTTACGGAACAACCCTTTGTATTCCCACTATTTTTGTGGCTTATACAGGCGAGGCTTTAGATTATAAAACACCACTTTTAAGGGCTTTGCATGCTGTTGATGCCGCAGCCACCGATGTTTGCAAATATTTCGATAAAAACGTAAAGAAGGTAACCTCCTCTTTAGGGTGGGAGCAGGAGTATTTTTTGGTCGATAAAATGTTGGCTACCAGTCGGCCAGATATTAATTTAACAGGCCGTACGCTGTTGGGGCACTCGTCGGCAAAAGGGCAGCAGCTCGACGACCATTATTTTGGGTCTATCCCGAGCAGGGCACTCAATTTTATGCGCGATTTGGAAAACGAATGCATGTTGTTGGGCATTCCCGCCAAAACTAGACATAACGAAGTGGCACCCAATCAGTTCGAATTGGCGCCTATTTATGAAGAAGCCAATTTGGCCGTCGATCATAATTCATTATTAATGGACATTATGGGGCGTGTGGCCTCCCGACATAATTTTAAAGTGCTGTTGCACGAAAAGCCCTTTGCGGGCATCAATGGATCGGGGAAGCACAATAACTGGTCGTTGACTACCGATACGGGAATCAATTTATTGGCACCCGGAAAAACTCCTATGAGCAACCTTCAGTTTTTAACCTTTTTTATCAACACTATTAAGGCGGTGCACCAGCACGAAGCACTTTTGCGTGCAGCTGTAGCGTCGGCTAGTAACGATCATCGATTGGGGGCCAACGAAGCGCCTCCTGCAATCATTTCGGTGTTTATTGGCGACCAATTAACTAAGGTATTGGAAGAATTGGAAGGCGTTACCAAAGGCAAATTGTCACCAAAGGAGAAAACAGAACTTAAGCTTAATGTAGTTGGGAAAATCCCAGATGTGTTGTTGGATAATACCGACCGCAACCGCACCTCGCCATTTGCATTCACGGGTAATAAATTTGAGTTTAGGGCGGTAGGTTCGTCGGCAAATTGTGGCGACCCGATGACGGTTTTAAACACCATCGTGGCCAAACAGTTAAAGGATTTTAAAGAAGAAGTAGATGTGCTGATCGATAAAAAAGGCTTGAAAAAGGACGAAGCTGTTTTTAATGTGTTGCGTGAGTATATAAAGTCGACAAAAGCCATTTTGTTTGAAGGAAACGGTTACGGAAAAGAATGGGAAGATGAAGCAAAAAAACGAGGGCTCAGCAACAACAAAACCACTCCAGAGGCTTTAAAGGCAAAAGTATCGAAGCAAACCATCGCCTTATTTGAAGAAATGGGCGTAATGAGTAAAATAGAAACCGAAGCCCGCTACGAAATCGAGATTGAGTCGTACATAAAACACGTTCAAATTGAAAGTAGGGTGTTGGGCGATATTGCTCGAAACCATATTGTGCCCACCGCTGTGAAGTATCAGAATGTATTGATAGAGAACGTAAAGGGCTTAAAAGAAATATTCGATAAAAACTTTACTTCGGTTTCAAAGGAACAAATAAAGTTAATCGAGGAAATTTCAAGTCATATTGAAGGTATTAATGCCAATGTTACCAAAATGATTGACGAACGCCGTGAAGCAAACGCCATTGAAAATATTGAAGAAAGAGCCATGGCGTACTGTAATCAGGTGAAAGCCTTGTTTGAAAAGATTCGTTACCATTGCGATAAATTGGAGCTTTTGGTGGACGATGAGCTTTGGCCGCTCACTAAATACAGAGAACTGTTATTTACTAGATAGTTAAAAAATCCTGCCTTAAAAAAGCAGGATTTTTTCATTCAAAAAACTACCTTTGCACCACAATTCAACATTATGGGTCAAGAGGTATCAAAACGTTACGCCCAACGCGGCGTGTCGGCATCAAAAGAAGATGTTCACAGTGCAATTAAAAATATTGATAAAGGATTGTTTCCTAAAGCATTCTGTAAAATCGTTCCGGATTATTTATCGAATGATGACGATTATTGCTTGATTATGCATGCCGACGGAGCTGGCACCAAGTCATCTTTGGCCTATATGTATTGGAAGGAAACGGGCGATGTTTCTGTTTGGAAAGGTATCGCCCAAGATGCCTTGATTATGAATATCGACGATTTGCTTTGTGTGGGGGCTACCGATAATATTATGCTGTCTTCAACCATTGGGCGGAACAAAAATTTAATTCCCGGTGAAGTCATTTCGGCAATCATCAACGGTACTGAAGAGCTTATTTCAGAATTGAAAAGCTTTGGCGTAACCATTCATTCCACAGGTGGAGAAACGGCCGATGTAGGCGATTTGGTGCGTACTATTATTGTCGATTCTACCGTTACCGCCCGAATGAAACGTAGCGATGTTATTGACAATGCCAACATTAAAGCTGGCGACGTTATTGTTGGTTTGGAAAGCTTTGGACAAGCCACTTACGAAAAAGAATACAATGGCGGTATGGGCAGTAATGGGTTAACCTCTGCGCGCCACGATGTATTCAGTAAATATTTGGCCGAGAAATATCCAGAAAGTTATGATGCCGCTGTGCCTGAAGATTTAGTGTATTCTGGAAATGTGAAATTGACCGATGCGGTAGAAGACGCTCCGATTGATGCCGGAAAATTGGTGCTGTCGCCAACACGTACTTATGCGCCCATCATCAAAAAAATCCTTTCAAAATTTAATAGTGATACTGTTCATGGAATGGTGCACTGTTCGGGTGGTGCGCAAACCAAGATTCTTCATTTTGTAGATCAGTTCCATATTGTAAAAGATAATATGTTTCCTATTCCACCGTTGTTCAAATTAATCCAGCAACAATCAAAAACCGATTGGAAGGAAATGTACCAAGTGTTTAATTGCGGGCACAGAATGGAATTGTACGTAACGCCAGAAATTGCCGAGGAAATTATTGAAATATCAAAATCCTTTAATGTTAACGCAAAAATTATTGGTAGGGTGGAAGCTTCAAAAGAAAAAAAGCTCACAATAAAATCGGAGTTTGGTGAGTTTAATTATTAATTATTCCAAATTTTAGCTAAAATGGAATGGTTGTTGATTAGAATGTAAATTTTTAAAACAAACCAACAAATTATGAAATATACGTTTTTAGCATTGCTGTGCTTCGTTTTTCATTCTGTCTATGCGCAACCCGATTCTCTATTCATTAAAAAAGTTGAAGAAAAATATACTGGCCCGCAATGGGTTCAAAAAAATAAAGCTACGGTCGATTTAAGTGAGGTAGCTTTTGTTAATTGGAATTCCGGGGGAACCAATTCCATTTCCGGACTTTTAGGGTTGGAGTCTTCTGCCAATTATTCCGATCTGTTTTTTTCTTGGAGAAATAACGTGGTTGTTCGCTATGGAATCAATAAACAGGAGTCTCAAGAATTGAGAAAAACCGATGATTTGTTTGAACTTAATTCCAATCTTGGCTATAACCCAAATACGGGCTCGCACTGGTTTTATTCAGCCCGATTGAATTTTAGAACCCAGTTAGCCAATGGATATAAATACCCCAACAAAGATGAGCCTATTTCCAGATTGATGGCTCCGGGTTACCTGTTTTTTGGTGGAGGAATGGAGTATGGCAAAGATTTGGATAAAGTATCGTTATATTTTTCGCCATTAACCTTAAAGGCTACTTTTGTTTTGGATGAAGATTTAGCCAATTCAGGTGCATTTGGGGTTACGCCTGCCGTTCTGGATGTTAACGGCAATGTGATTGTTCCGGGAGAGCGCGTTAGAAAAGAGGTTGGTATTTTGCTTACCAATAGCTACGAAATGGAAGTGGTGGAAAATATTGTTTTAAAAAACCAAATGAGTTTGTATTCCGATTACGTTAATAACTTCGGAAATGTGGATATCGATTGGCGCTTGGATTTCGATTTTAAAGTGAACCAATTTGTTAGGGCTACTTTTGGTTCCCACATTAGATATGACGACGATATTAAAACCCAAGTGCCATCGCAAACCGAAGAAGGTGAGTTTGATGAAGCTGGCGCCAAAGTGCAGTGGAAACAGTTTTTGGGCGTTGGTTTTGCCGTAGATTTTTAACTTGTTTCTGATTTCTTTTAAGAAAAGTAAATAATCAAAGAATTTGTTTGGGAGAGATTTAATTGTGTTTATTTTCGCATGCAAAATCAGTCCCAATCAATGATAGTTCCGCAGGTGGATACCGCTAAAATATTTTGCACAATATTTATCCTTCTTTTTTTTGGAAATGTTGCAAGGGCACAGAAATCAATAACTTCGCGAATACTTGATTTTGAAAAAAATGATGTGGTTGAAGATGTTTCCGTACGAATACAAAATACCGATAAGGGAACTTATTCCAATCAAGATGGTTTCTTCACGCTAGATGGCGTTGCTGACGATGATGTGCTCGTCTTTTCTAAAATAGGCTATACAACACAGCAGGTTCGTGCTGGAGATTTAAAAAACGATGTTTATTTATTTCGAGAAGTCAGTGCTTTAAAGGAGGTCGTGCTGAGGAGTTTTTCGAGTAGCCAATTAAAAAGGGTAGTGCCGGATCAAATTTATTTGTCGCAAAACGATATAGAAAAGTTGCCTTTTGTATTGGGTGAAAAAGACGTTATCAAATTAATACAATATACTCCTGGGGTGCAACAGGCTTCCGAGGGCCAGTCTGGGCTTTTGGTTAGAGGCGGCAATGCCAGTATGAATTTAACCTTGTTGGATAATATATACTTGCACAACACCGCTCATTTGGGAGGGCTTTTTTCAGCTGTAAATTCAGATTTTTTAAATTCCTTGGAGTTTTCCAAAGCAGGTTTTGATGCAGCATACGGAGGGCGCTTGTCTTCAGTGACCGATTTAAAAACTTTAAAGCAGCCCGATACAACGCATTTTCAGGGAAGTATAGGTTTATTGTCTGCAAAATTAACGGGAAATATAAAGCTTAACAAAAAAAATAGTTTATTGCTTTCGGGAAGAAGGACCTATCTTGAAATTTTCAAGCCTTTTTTCGATGATGAAAATTCGATTTTGGGAAAGAAAAAGAATTATTTTTTATACGACTTTTTGGCCAAGCATGATTCAGAACTTTCGGAAAAGAGTACCCTTCAAACTACTTTATATTTGACTTCAGATGACTTTAAAGATCTAACAAAAGGTCGTAACAGAAGGCTTAGTTGGGGTAATTTGTTGTTGGGAACCACTTTTAAGTACTGGGTTGGGGACGGTCTTAGCTCCCAGACAACAATGTCGCTCAGTAACTATAAAATATCTTTTTCAGATAATGATTTTCCGTATAACTATAATGCACATAGTTCTTTTAATGTTTTTGGTGTAAAACATCATTTTTTATGGGATAAGGAAAATTATGTTCTAAAAATAGGCGCAGAGTATAATAAAAATGAAGTGCTTCCAAAAAAAGTAGCAGCCAATATTCAAGGCTCTCCTTTTGAAATTTTAAACCAAGAAACTTACAATTATGATGATGCAAGTGTATTTGGTGATGTAGAGTTTGCCGTTTGTGATAAATTAGAGGCTAAAATGGGCTTGAGACTAACCTCTTATATAACAAAAGAAAATGCGCTGGTAGGGGAGGAGGAGTTTTTTAGCTTCGAACCTAGGGTTAGCTTTAAGTATAGTTTGTTAAACAACCAAGTGCTTAAGGTTAGTTACCATAGGTTAGCACAGTTTGTACACCAGGCATCGGTTGGTGCATTTAGTTTACCAGCAGATTTTTTCGTGGTGAGTACAGAAGCCGTAAAACCGCAATTTGTAAACCAGTTTAGTTTGGGGCACTCTTACGAAAAAAACAGTTTGCAATTAAATGGGGCATTGTATTTTAAACGGGTTTCCAATTACACGGAATTTGAAAATGGCTCTTTGAATAATCTGCTTTCAAACAATCTTTATGACGATATTTTAACAGGGCATTTTAATTCTTATGGTTTTGAAGCCAGTTTAAACAAAAAGATAAATAAGTTAACGGCACAGGCTTCGGTCACATTGTCTAAAACCATTGCGAAATTTGATGAAATAAATCAAGGCAATTATTTTTCAGCGACGTTCGATAGGCCTGTAAATATTAGTGCTATAGCGCACTATGCCTTAAGCGATAGGATAGAGCTGGGGGCATTGTTTATTTTTACAAGTGGGCAAAATTATACAAGACCACAGGATATTAGGATTGTAAACGAAAGGCCAATAATAAATTTTGAAGCTAAAAATGCTTCGAGATTTCCTAATTACCACCGTTTGGATCTGTCGTGTACTTATTCGTTTAAACCGAAAGGGCGATGGAACTCAAAATTGAACTTAACCCTGTACAATGCCTATAACAACAAAAACTTGTTTCAGACTTCATTTTCAACAGAAGGAAATGTAGACGATTCGTATATTGAAATTAAAGAAAACAGAGATTATCTCTTTCCTTTTTTGCCAACAGTTAATTGGTTGTTTTCTTTTTAAAGTGATGTGTTTATGAACAGAATCTTTTTTGTGTTTTTGCTGATGGGGTGTACGGTTGTAGAGCCCCATACGTTAAAACCCGATAGACTTACCGTTGAAGGGCAGATACAAGAGGGTAAATTTGCCGAGATAAATTTAACTAACGGTTTGGCGTTTAAAGGCGTTATTGATTCGTTAGAGGTGGCAAGGTCTATCGAATCTAAAGCAAAAGTGGTACTTTCTGATGGAGAAGTCTCAGAGGTGTTGACACTGAAGCGGGACGATTCTAGGTTTCCGTTTTTGTATTACAGAAGTAATCTTATTAAGGGTGAATTAGGGAGAAACTACTCTTTAACGGTTAAGATAAGGGGTAAGGAGTTTTTATCCCAAACTAAGGTTCCCGAAAAAGCGAATGTGCCTGGCATGGAGTTTATTGAATGGACTGAAGACGGAGTGAAAGACCCAAACTCGCGAAGCATAAAATTGACCATAGCTAATCCGCAGGAGGGAAAGAATAGATATTTTAAAATTTTAATAAAAAAAGAGGTAGAAGAGAACTTTGAGTATGCCAAGCCCTTCATCGTTAATACAGAGAACATTTCTACTGAAACATTTCCTGTTATAGTATCTTACATTAAGCTTGATGATGAAGGTAAAAAGGTAAACCAAATGACTTTAGGAGAGGTAATTGAGCTTAAAATTATAGCAATTACCAAAGAGCAGTTCGATTTTTGGAAGTCTGTAAAAGGTGATGAAACTAGTGTTTTGGAAGGCACATCTTTTACAGATCGAGTGTCAACTAATATCAGTAATGGAGCTTTTGGGTATTGGTCTGGCGAGAATACGGTATCCTTTAAATTTAAGGTGGAGTAACATGCAAAAAGCCAACTTGACATCAAGTTGGCTTTTAGGAATATAGGCTTTATTTTTCTTTTTTATTCAACATCTGCAAAAAGCGCTTCGTATGCATCAAATACAGATTCGAATTTGTTTTCGGTTGAAGTAAAAGAACCATCAAAGTAGGTTTCAAAATCGCTACTGGTTTCATCTCCAAACAAAAATCTCGCATTAACAATATCCTCGGTTACCTCGGTTTCTTCATATTGCTGTGTGCTTTGGTTGTACACGAAATGTGTATAGGTGTCTTGATCTTTGTAAAATTCCAAAGAAGCTACAGATTTATTGTTTACGCTTAATACAGCAGAGGTGTTGTTGTTCAATAGGTCAATTTGCTCGTCTATGGTCAGGTCTTGGTCAGAATCAAGTCCTGTGTCATTAGCGGTCACCATTAATTTTGCGTTTAAAAATATCAATGAAAGTGAGGCGTTGTCAACAACATCTTCAGCGTTTTTGTCTTCAATGTTTTCTTCATCATTAAAGTTCCCGTTAACTGTGTAGTTGTAACCTATGATGCTTTCGTTATCGATTTTCACATCAAAAGCTTGCTCGATTGTTGTATTATTGGTGTTATTGAACGAGGTGTTAAAAATAAACGCACCAATAGTTGTGGTGTTGTTAATGCTAACAGGCATTAATTTACCGTTGTTGAACAAGGCTGTAAATTCTTGTGTGAAAACGGTGTTGTTGTTGATTTTTAGGTTCGCTTTTGCTAGCGTAGGTACTTCGGTTTCGTTGTCTCCACTTCCAGCAACGGTAGTACTAAAATCAGTAAAACTGAATACGGCTGTATTCCCGTTGTATGAAATATTGTAAACAATGTCGTCGCTTTCTCCGGTTTTATCGAAATCTTCAGTTTCGCTGTTCCATTGGTAAACGCCCTTTTCGGCTTCAAAATCGTCTGCTAAAGGCGTTTCTGCTACAAGTGCTACAGCCTGTTTTGCGTTTAGAACCGAAAGCCCATTTTTAGATGCTTTGGCTCCTGATAGGTTGGAGATGGTATTTAATGATGTTTTTTTGAATCCTCCAGGTTTAGAGGCGTTTGGTGAACTTAGGTATTCCGCCAGTTCAACAATATCGTTTAAGGCATCGTCGTTTTTGAAATCTTCTACCTTGTTCAATAAGGCAATACTGTTGTCTTCTAGCTGTGTTTTGCCTTCTTCAACGCTTAAAGATCCGTTGATTTCGTCGTTTGTTTTGTTGTCTTTGCTGCAGGAAAAGTTAAGAAATAGGGCTGAGCATAAAACTAATGCATAGGTTTTTTTCATAATTTGTAATTAAATATTAATGGAGTAAATATACGTGTTTTGGACAAAATGAGTAAGTAAAGTTGTATTTTGAGTAGTTAAATTCGTATGTCTCACAAAATGAATAGATTATAGAAAGATGCTTTTTTGTGTGATTCCGGTGAATTATTAAAAATATCTATTTGTTCATTTAAGGTTTAGGGCTATTGTAAGTTATAGTGTGTTTCTAAAATTTGTTAACATGTTGATTGTTGATAATTTTTATATGTTTGATTTATAGTGTTTTGTGTTTTTTAATTGAAAACTTCATGATTTTTGTCATGTTTTAAATTGTATCTTTATGATTAATTTATTGTGTTAATTAATCTAAAAATACAGTTTGTCAATGAAAGCAGAACTTGCCAACACTTCACTTAAAACCTACACCCAAGATGAAGCCTTCAATGCTTCGCTGGAATATTTTAAAAATGATGATTTAGCGGCGCGTGTTTGGTTAAATAAATATGCGTTGAAAGATTCCGATGGAAATCTTTACGAGCTTACCCCCAACGATATGCACCGGCGTATAGCCAAAGAAATCGCGAGGGTGGAGGCCAAATACGCCAATCCGTTTACCGAAGACGAGATTTTCGATTTAATAAAGGATTTTAAATACATCGTGCCACAGGGCAGTCCCATGGCTGGTATTGGCAACCCGTACCAAATTGCATCGCTTTCAAACTGTTTTGTTATCGGTAATTCAGGTGAATCCGATTCCTATGGTGGCATCATGAAAATTGACCAAGAGCAAGTGCAGCTAATGAAACGCCGAGGCGGTGTGGGCCACGATTTGTCGCACATTCGCCCCAAAGGGTCGGCGGTAAAAAATTCGGCATTAACGTCAACAGGCATTGTGCCGTTTATGGAGCGCTATTCCAATTCCACTCGCGAAGTGGCTCAAGACGGTCGCCGTGGTGCATTGATGCTGTCGGTATCCATTAACCACCCCGATTCTGAAGATTTCATCAACGCCAAATTGGAACAGGGTAAAGTAACGGGAGCCAATGTTTCCGTTCGCATTGACAACCATTTTATGAAAGCCGTTAAAAATAACGGAGATTACATTCAAAAATATCCTATTTTTAGTGACAACCCGAAGGTGTCGAAAACCATCGAAGCCACTTCACTTTGGAAAAAAATAGTGCATAACGCTTGGAAATCGGCCGAGCCCGGAATTTTGTTTTGGGACACTATTATCAATGAATCGGTGCCCGATTGTTATGCCGATTTGGGGTATAAAACGGTATCGACAAATCCGTGTGGCGAGATTCCGTTATGTCCTTACGATTCTTGCCGATTGTTGGCGATAAACTTGTTTTCGTATGTAGAAAACCCATTTACCGAACAGGCCGAATTTAATTTCGAATTGTTTAAAAAACACGTGGCTGCCGCGCAACGCATCATGGACGACATCATCGATTTGGAATTGGAAAAAATCGATAAAATATTAGAGAAAATTGATGCCGACCCAGAAATGGATGAGGTGAAGTCGATTGAGCGTAATCTTTGGGTAAATATTCAAAAGAAAGCAAAAGAAGGCCGCAGAACAGGCGTTGGCATCACCGGAGAAGGGGATATGTTGGCTGCGCTTGGTATTCGGTACGGTAGTAAAAAAGGAAATGCTTTTTCGTTAGAAGTACATAAAACATTGGCCATTGCAGCGTACCGTGCTTCGGTGCATTTGGCTAAAGAGCGCGGAGCTTTTGGTGTTTTTGATGCCGAACGCGAAAAAAACAATCCGTTTATCAACCGATTAAAGGAAGCTGATAACCAACTGTATTATGAAATGCTGGAATACGGTCGCCGTAATATTGCATTATTGACCATTGCGCCTACCGGAACCACCAGTTTAATGACCCAAACCACATCGGGCATTGAACCTGTTTTTATGCCAGTGTATAAAAGACGTCGAAAAGTAAATCCCAACGATAAAGATGTGCGTGTGGATTTTGTTGATGAGGTTGGCGATTCTTGGGAAGAATATGTGGTGTTCCATCATCGATTTAAGCAATGGATGGAAGTGAACAACATTGATACTTCGAAAAACTATGCGCAGGAAGAACTTGACTCGCTGATTAAAAAATCACCTTATTATAAAGCGACTTCCAACGATGTAGATTGGTTGAGCAAAGTGAGCATGCAGGGCGCCATTCAAAAATGGGTGGACCATTCCATTAGTGTGACCATCAATTTACCAAGTGATGTTTCCGAAGAATTGGTGGGAGAATTGTATTTAAAGGCTTGGGAAGTAGGTTGTAAAGGTGTAACGGTGTACCGCGATGGGTCGCGCTCGGGGGTGTTGATTTCTAACGAAGAAAAAAAGGAAGAGCCTGCAGAAGAAACTTTAACCACTTTTCCGACTAAGCGTCCACAAATTTTGGAAGCCGACGTAGTGCGTTTTCAGAATAATAAGGAAAAATGGATTGCTTTTATCGGTTTGATTGACGGTAAACCTTATGAAATTTTTACCGGTTTGGCCGATGATGAGGATGGTATTTTAATTCCACGTTGGGCCAATAACGGATTGATTATCAAAAACAGAAATGAAGACGGCACGAAGCGTTACGATTTTCAATATAAAAATAAAAGAGGCTACAAAACCACTATTGAAGGGCTGTCGCATAAATTCAACCCCGAATATTGGAACTATGCCAAACTGATTTCGAGTACGCTCCGCCATGGCATGCCTATCGATAAAATTGTTGATTTAATTAACAGTTTGCAGCTCGACAGCGAGTCCATAAACACCTGGAAAAACGGTGTGGGCAGGGCTTTAAAACGTTATGTGGAAGATGGTACCCAAGCCAAAGGGCAGCACTGCGACAACTGTAAATCTGAAAACTTAATTTATCAAGAAGGCTGTTTAACCTGTAAGGATTGCGGGTCTTCAAAATGTGGGTAAATGTATTCCCTTGGAGAAGGATATCTTATATAACAAATAAGGAGGCTATTTCGCTTCCTTTTTTTGTAGTTCAAAATTAGATAGGAATTTGTCAATTTTCAGCAAATAATTCCTGCATGGTAAATTCATAAATTATCGTATTTTTGATTCCCAATAAAAAAGGCAGATGTTAGAGAAATTACAAATAATAAAACAGCGTTTTGATGAGGTTAGCGATTTGATTATCCAGCCGGATATCATTTCAGACCAAAAGCGTTATATCGAGTTGAATAGGGAGTACAAAGACCTTCGGTTGTTGATGGATAAGCGCGAACAATACGTTGAACTGACCAATAATTTGGCCGAGGCTGAAGAAATTATTTCGGACGGCAGTGATGCCGAAATGGTGGAAATGGCCAAAATGCAGTATGATGAAGCTAAAGAGGGTATTCCAAAACTGGAAGAAGAAATAAAAGTGCTTTTAATACCCAAAGATCCTGAAGATGCTAAAAATGCCGTAGTGGAACTACGTGCCGGGACCGGTGGAGACGAGGCCAGTATTTTTGCGGGCGATTTGTTTAGAATGTACACAAAATACTGCGAAAGTAAAGGTTGGCGCGTAGATACGGTCGATTTTAGCGAGGGTACCAACGGTGGATTTAAGGAAATTCAGTTTGAAGTATCGGGTGAAGACGTTTATGGCACATTAAAATTCGAAGCTGGTGTGCACCGTGTACAACGTGTACCACAAACCGAAACCCAAGGGCGTGTGCATACTAGTGCCGCAACGGTAATGGTGTTTCCGGAAGCCGAAGAGTTTGATGTGGAGATCAACCCCAAAGATGTTCGTATCGATTATTTCTGTTCTTCGGGGCCAGGCGGGCAGTCGGTAAACACTACGTATTCGGCGGTGCGTTTAACGCACATTCCAACAGGATTGGTGGCACAGTGTCAAGATCAAAAATCGCAACATAAAAATAAAGAAAAAGCCTTTAAGGTACTGCGTTCGCGTTTGTATGATTTAGAGCTGGCCAAAAAACAAGAGCAAGATGCCGCCAAACGTGGTAGCATGGTAAGCAGTGGCGATAGAAGTGCTAAAATTAGAACCTATAACTACCCGCAAGGCCGTGTAACCGACCACAGAATAGGGCTGACGCTTTACGATTTATCGAATATTGTAAATGGCGATATCCAAAAAATAATAGACGAATTGCAATTGGCCGAAAACACCGAAAAGTTAAAAGCTAACGACGATACTATTTAAGCCGAAAATGAATTCCTGCGAAAGCAGGAATCTTTTTATCGTTTTATGAAGAGATTGTGTTTGTACATAAATATCCTTTTTATTTTACCGATTGCAGTTACGGCACAAGTTACTGAGGGCGATAATAAAGAGGATTTGGGGTTTCGGCAAGAACTAAAAAAAACGTTCATTGAAGGGCCGAGTAAAGAAGATTGTTTAGATAAAATCTTAAATTTTGAAAGTGAATTTCTTGCCGATCTAAAAGTATTGGAAGGCTACTCATGGGATGAAGATAGGTTTACAGCTCGGTTGGAAATATCGGACGATAAGCGAGTTTATGTAGAGTTGGTACCTTATAACTTTGAGTGTGAAGTGCGCAAAACGGCTACATTCGTTGTACCAAGAAATTTTGGTTTTATTGATCATAAAAATGAAATTATTAGTGATTTACTATGGATTTCAAAACTTATCTGCAGTGATAAGGAGTTCGAAAAAATTAAAAGGATTTTAACAGAAGCTAATGCAATGGCAGAGCCTCAAAACGAAATGTTTATATTTTTGTATCCAAAGTTTGAGGAAAATGGTTTTGATGAAAAAGAAGTATTGAATACTTTTTTCGCTTTTTTTCAAAAGGAATTAGATTCAAATAGATATACAATTATTTATAATTAAAAAATGACCACAACCGAACTCATCAACCAAATCCGTAAAAAAAAATCCTTTCTCTGCATTGGGCTGGATGTCGATTTAAATAAAATTCCGCAGCACCTTTTAAAAGAGGAAGATCCTATTTTTGCATTCAATAAAGCCATTATTGATGCGACGCACCATTTGTGTGTAGCTTACAAGCCCAACACGGCATTTTATGAAGCTTACGGATTAAAAGGTTGGAAAGCGCTCGAAAAAACCATAAAATATCTCAACGAAAAATATCCTGAAATTTTTACGATTGCAGATGCCAAACGCGGAGATATTGGCAATACAAGCACCATGTACGCGCAAGCCTTTTTTGAAGATTTAGCATTCGATTCGGTTACCGTAGCGCCTTATATGGGTAAGGATTCGGTGGAGCCGTTTTTAGCTTTTAAAGACAAACATACCATCCTTTTGGCACTGACTTCCAATGCCGGGGCGTTCGATTTTCAAACAAAAACCGTTGAGGGAAAAGAATTGTACAAACAAGTTTTGGAAACCTCTAAAACTTGGAAAAATGCCGAAAACTTAATGTACGTGGTCGGGGCAACCAAAGCGGAATATTTAGCCGAGATCAGAAATATTATTCCAGATAGCTTTTTGTTAGTTCCAGGGGTGGGCGCGCAAGGCGGAAATTTACAGGACGTTTGTAAGTATGGCATGAACGAAAATGTTGGGCTCTTGATTAATTCTTCACGAGGTATCATTTACGCTTCCAGCGGCGAAGATTTTGCTGCAGCCGCGGCAAGCAAAGCGGAAGCACTGCAAAAGGAAATGGCCGTTGAGTTAGGCTAACTTTTAACGGAAAAAAGCATTGGTAACAGTTAACGATCAAATTGGGCGAGTATTACGTTTTGAAAAGCTTCCCAAGCGAATCGTTTCGTTAGTGCCCAGCCAAACGGAGTTGTTGTGCGATTTAGGTTTGGAGCATCAAGTGGTTGGGGTCACTAAATTTTGTGTTCATCCTGGTCATATAAAAGGTCAATCGACCATCGTTGGTGGTACGAAGCAAATTCATTTAGATAAAATCCGTGAATTACAGCCTGATATAATCCTTTGTAATAAAGAGGAAAATACCAAAGCCATTGTCGAGGCTTGCGAAAACATTTGTCCTGTTCATGTTTCCGATATTTTTACCGTTGATGACAGTATCGAATTGATAAAACAATACGGAGCATTGTTTGATAGGCAGACGAAAGCGGAAGAAATTACTCTGGCTATTCGGAAAAAATTAGATGGGTTCAACCGTTTCATTGAAACCTATCCCTTTAAAAAAGTAGCTTACTTTATTTGGAAAAACCCGTGGATGGTTGCCGGGAATAATACTTTTATAAACCACTTATTGAAACTCAATAAATTTGGAAATGTGTACGGTCACTTAGCCCGGTACCCGGAAATTACATTGACAGACTCTGCTCCAAATACCGAAGTAGACTTGGTTTTGTTATCCTCAGAGCCCTTTCCGTTTTCCGAAAGGCATATAAACGAGGTGCAAAAGTATTTCCCCAATGCTAACGTACATTTGGTAGATGGCGAAATGTTTTCGTGGTATGGCTCTAGATTAACAGAGGCTTTTGGTTATTTTGAAAGGCTGCATAGAAATCTTTAGAGAAGAATTTATTAATGATAAGTTCAGCAGGAAGGTGGTGTTTTATTTGTTGAACGCAGGGCTTTTTGAATATCGTTAGCGCGAATGGGCTTAACTAAATATCCCTTTATGTCTTCAATCGATTTGGCTTTCTTTCGGTCTTTGGCATCAACCGAAGAAGTAATTATAAATACTGCAGGATGGTAATTGTGGTTTTTATTTAGGTTTTGTAGAAGTTGTAAAAAATGCCAACCATCAACAATGGGCATGTTTAAATCTAGTAAAATGGTTTCAGGCAGCATTTCTAAGTTGTTTATATTTTCAGAAATGTAATTATAAGCCTGTTTACCATTTTCGAACATTAAAATATCATTGACATGGTAACCCACATTTTGAAGCAGTTTGTTGGTTATTTTCCTAAACAATAAATTATCGTCAATAATGGCTATTTTACTCATGTTGCAGTTTAATTCTAACTATGGTTCCTTTGTTCACTTTGCTGAATAAATCTACTTGTCCGTTAAGCCTCGAAACGTACAATTTTAAATAATAAAGCCCATATCCGCTGGACGATTTGCTGGCTTTATGGAAGCGTTTTCCTTTTTTAAAAATTTCGTCTTTATGTAAAGAGGCGTCAAACCCAATGCCATTGTCTTTATATAGAATATAAAAATTGTTTCGAGCTCTATAGGTCGAAATATTTATTTTTAGCTCATCGGTCGTTTTTTTGAATTTGAATGAATTGGTAATAAGGTTGTTGAAAATATTGTTGATATAGCTTTTGGGCAATTCTATGTCGGCTTCAATTTTTGAATGGAAAATCGTGTTATCTGGTTTTAAATATTCCAGCTCTTGGTAGATATTCTCTAGACTTTTAGAAAGTGTTATTTTGTTCGGGAATTGGTTGTCAATATCCCCAATAAATTTGTGGTAATTAATCAATGCGTTTAATCCATAATTGAGATTTTCAACATTGGTTACATACATACTCTCCAATTCAGGGATATTTACGTCGTTGTTTCTCGCCGAATCTTTATAATAAGAATAAAGTTCTTTCAGGGCAATTATGGGCTCTCTTAAATTGTGTGAGGTAATCGAGGCAAAATCTTCCAAATACAGGTTTTTTTCATTCAATTCTTCAACAAGCAATCTCAGCCTTTTATTGGTTTCTTCAATCTTTTTTGATTTTTGGGAAATGTCTTTGTAGTAATCAATAAACTTAAACGAATAAAGAAACATGCTAATGAATATCGAAAAGTTTAAGAATAGGAATATAAAGTATTCGCCAGCAGTGATGTTTATGAAATTTAAAAATGTCAGGACAGATACGGTTGTGGTCACTATTATCGGTCCCAAGAAGAATAACGGAAAGTAATAAAATGGGTGTGATTGGTTAAATGGAAGGTGTTTAAGTTGTAAACGGCTTATTTTTTTAACCAGCAGTAATTCAAAAATAGAAATTGAGTTTATAAAGAATAAGATTGAGGTGTTCCAGCTTAAAGTCCTAAAGCCTAAAATGTTTTTAAATATATCGCCTTTGTTGAATAAATAGTAAAAAATGGCGAAGGAAGAAATGATGTAGGTTATGGAGTTTAAGCATAAAAAAATATTATTTCTATCTTTAAACTTCACTAAATAAAGTGAAGTATATATCAAAATAAACATAACAATAGTTATGAGAGACGATGGAGACAAAATTTCAACTTCAGAAATTTCAAAAAAGGTGTAGCCCAGTTGAATGGCTTGTAAAGATAGTCCGGATACAAATAATATTTTAAAGGAGCCTTCTTTGTTAATGAGGTATAGCGCAGCCAATATAATGAAGCTTATACTGGTAACCACTTTCATGGTAGCGTCAGGGTTTATGCTGTGCCCGGTAAAAAAGTTCTCGGTTTGATGGGTGAACCAAGAGTACACGTTGATTGCAGAAGTTAATGCCGTAATAAGTGCTGTAAACTTATAAGACAGAAACGTGTTGGGCTCTATATATTTCTTAAGTGTTTTCAACATTTATTATCGTAATTTACTTGAAAAATTACGATAATATAGTAGTATAAACAAGAAAATTCTCTAATAAAATTAATTTTGAGAGCATATTCTTGCTTATGTGGGATGTT
Source organism: Tamlana crocina (assembly GCA_040429635.1). Taxonomy (NCBI): domain Bacteria; kingdom Pseudomonadati; phylum Bacteroidota; class Flavobacteriia; order Flavobacteriales; family Flavobacteriaceae; genus Tamlana; species Tamlana crocina. Next base: position 1,416,722 of record CP158972.1, read on the forward strand.
GACGATATATTTTGTTAGTGACAGATTGTTGTGATTGCCAAATAACCTAAAAACTAAGACAGTTGACCAACTTCCTTGAATTCAACCTTGCTAACATCGTCAACAAAATGAGCAATTCTTCGTTCTAAATCTTTTAAACTTACCAACTTGTTGAGATTGGGTTTAATCTTTCCTACTTTGCAAAAATGTGTATTCATAACGTTCCTTTTTATATGTAAAATACGTATAAACGTCTTATTTAGACGTGATTGGAATGTTAAGGAATTGATAAAAGTTAAATTGTAACTTTTTGAGGATCTCGATAGAGGTATTTCAGCTTATTTAATTTATTAAGAAGCTTAATGGCCTTGTACTCAGAAATGTCGCTAAGCGCCGAATCGGTTTGCCTAAAATTATAGGCTTGCTCAACTAAATTCTTGTACTGTTGGTTTAATTTGTCTTGGCGGGTTTTTATTGGGTCTGTATAATCCATGATTATCTGAATAACAATAACTTAAATATACATTTTTTTGCTGAAATCCAAAAGCCGCCCTTTTCTTTTTTCAATCCATCAGGCGGAATCCTCCTTTAAACTGGGAAAGTTCCTTGAAAAAAAAGTTATTAACATAAAAAAAAACGAACGCAAAAGCCTCCGGTTTTCAGTTTAATTAATCTAGTATTTTTAGTCCTGCAAAGCGAAAACCTTTCGTAATAAATCGGTGGTTCTGGAAGATACTTTGGTTCTGATTTCTTTTTCTTCAATGGCAATCATGGTATAAACGCCTTCAAGCGCTTCGCCAGTTACGTAATCGGTTAAATCTGGGTTAACGTTGTTTGTAAACGGAATGCTATTATAACGAGTTATGAGATTGTTCCAGATTTCATCGGCTCCAACCTTACTGAATGAGTTTTTTATCACTGGGTTAAATTTGTCGTAAAGCGCCGTTTGTGTTTTATTGGTCAAATATTGTGTGGCGGCATTATCGCTTCCTAAAAGAATATTTTTGGCATCGGCAAAGGTGATGCCTTTTACGGCGTCAACAAAAATAGGAGCGGCTTCCTTAACGGCGTCTTCGGCAGCTCGGTTCAGTACTTTTAAACCCTCGTCGGCCAAGTTGCTTAGCCCGATATCTCGCAGTGCTTTATCTACTTTTTGTAGTTCTTCGGGCAGTAGTATTTTAACTAATTCGTTTTTATAAAATCCATCGGTTTGCATCAGTTTGGTCACTTGTTTGTCTATACCAAAATCCAACGCTTGTCGCAGTCCGGAAGCAATTTGGTCGTTCCCAATGGTTTCCCCTTGAGGCAATTGGCTTACCACTTGTTGAAGTTCGGCACAGGCCGTAAGATTAAAAACAATAATAACAGCAAATAGTTTTCGGATCATGATTTTGGGTTTTAATGAGTGAAATATTATTTAGGAAAAGATAACTGTTTTATTGTTGTAAACCATCACTTTTCTGTTGGAATGCAGTTTAACGGCATTGGCCAAAACGATTTTTTCGAGGTCACGGCCTTTGGTTATTAAATCGGAAATGGAATGGGCATGTGTAACCCGTGTTACATCCTGTTCAATAATGGGGCCTGCATCCAATTCTTCGGTAACATAATGGCTGGTAGCACCAATGATTTTTACACCGCGTTTGTATGCCGAATGGTATGGCTTGGCGCCCACGAAAGCGGGTAGGAACGAGTGGTGGATGTTAATAATCTTATTTGGGTATTTGTCAATAAGCTTGCTGGAAACAATCTGCATGTATCTGGCCAAAACAATAAAATCGATTTGATGTTTTTCCAGCAGTTCCAGTTGCTTGTTTTCGGCAGCTTCTTTGGTGTCTTTGGTTACCGGTATGTGGTGAAACGGAATATTGAAACTATCGGCTATGGGTTTTAAAGTATCGTGGTTACTGATAATGAAAGGGATTTCAAGATTAAGCTCGCCAGAGTTGTAGCGCCCTAAAAGGTCGTACAAGCAATGGTCGTACTTAGAAATAAAAAGCGCCATTTTGGGCTTTCTTTCCGAAGAATAGATACGCCATTTCATTTTAAAACGCTCGGCGATATTGGCTTTAAATTCAGCTTTAAAAACTTCGGTATTAAATGAATCCGAACCAAATTCACTTTCCAAACGCATAAAAAAGATGTTTTGTTCACGGTCCACATGTTGGTCTATGTAAACAATATTTCCTTGGTTGCCTGCAATGAAATTGGTGACCGAAGCAATAATGTAAGGGCGGTCTTTGCAGTGTATTAAAATGGTTATTTTATTCATGAAACTTCTAAGCTTTATGGGCTAAAAATAATGTAAAAATAAGTTAGGATAGGATTTGGGAAATAATTTTGGATAATTTTTTGTGTACCTGTTCTTTTTTTGAATATTTCGTAAATTGCAATAATAATATTCAATGTTTTTTGCGAATGAAACAACAAGTGCCCTATAAACCGAAACATCATGTAAGGATAGTAACTGCCGCATCACTTTTTGATGGCCACGATGCTTCCATCAATATTATGCGCCGAATTATTCAGGCCACTGGGGTGGAAGTGATTCATTTGGGGCACGACCGGAGTGTTGAAGAAGTAGTCAACACGGCCATTCAGGAAGATGTGCAGGCTATTTGCTTAACCTCGTACCAAGGCGGGCACAACGAATATTTTAAATTTATGTACGACCTTTTAAACGAAAAAGGGGCAGGGCATATTAAAATCTTCGGCGGCGGCGGTGGCGTTATTTTACCTTCGGAAATTAAGGAGCTTATGGATTATGGCATAGCCCGAATTTATTCGCCAGATGATGGCAGGGAAATGGGCTTGCAGGGCATGATTAACGATTTGGTTGAGAAAGCCTCCCCCAACCCCTCCGAAGGAGGGGAGCATATAGAGTCCCACAATTATGATGCTTCTAATTTACTGAAGCTTGCTCCTGAAAAAATATTGAATAAATTAAAAAATAAAGACAATAATACTATTGCAAGGTTAATTTCTTTAGCCGAAAATAATCACAAGGAATTCAAGACCTTGTTTTCAAGCTTGAGTGAGACCTCCTCCCCTTTGGGGAGGTCGGTAGGGGCTTCTCCCATTCTAGGCATAACCGGTACCGGTGGCGCAGGGAAATCCAGTTTGGTTGACGAATTGGTGCGTCGGTTTTTAAAGGATTTTCCTAAGAAAACAGTGGGGATTATTTCAGTCGACCCTTCAAAACGAAAAACCGGAGGAGCGCTTTTGGGCGATCGCATCCGGATGAATGCCATTAATAATCCGCAGGTTTACATGCGCAGTTTGGCCACAAGGCAATCCAATTTGGCATTGTCGAAACACGTGAATGAAGCCATTCAGGTTTTAAAGGCTGCGGCCTTCGATTTGATTATTTTGGAAACCTCGGGCATCGGGCAATCGGATACCGAAATCATCGAGCATTCCAATGTGTCACTTTACGTGATGACCCCCGAATTTGGTGCTGCCACCCAATTGGAAAAAATTGATATGCTCGATTTTTCCGATTTGGTAGCCATTAATAAATTTGATAAAAGAGGGGCGCAAGATGCCCTTCGCGATGTGAAAAAGCAATATATGCGAAATCATAACCTTTGGGACGTTTCGCAAGACGATTTGCCCGTTTTTGGGACTATTGCCTCACAGTTTAATGATCCGGGGATGAACCATCTTTATCAAGCTATTATTTTAAAACTGAACGAAAAAACGGGAGCCAATTTAAAATCTTCCTTTTCGGTTTCAAACGAAAGTAGTGAGAAGCTTTATATCATTCCGCCGTCAAGGGTGCGTTATCTTTCTGAAATTTCAGAGAATAATCGAAATTACGACAAACAGGCTACCGAGCAAGTTGAAATAGCCCAAAAGCTTTACGGAATTTATAAAACGATAGAATCTGTATCTAACGTCATTTTGAGTGAAACCAAGCAATCTTTCCTTGACAAGCATGGATTAAATAGTGATGAGATCCTTCGACAAGCTCAGAATGACAAAAACCTTGTCAGTTCGAGCGCAGTCGATAACAAGGAGTTTTTAAAGTTACTTTTCAAGGAATTCGACCGAATAAAACAACAGCTTAAACCCAAACATTGGGAAGCTATTTTGGGATGGGAAGATAAATTGAACCGTTATAAAAACCCGGTTTACACATTCAAGGTTCGGGATAAGGAAATCAAAATAGAAACACATACGGAGTCGTTGTCGCATACACAAATTCCGAAAGTGGCTTTGCCAAAATACCAAGCTTGGGGCGATATTTTGCATTGGTGTTTGCAGGAAAATGTGCCTGGGGAATTTCCGTTTACAGCAGGGCTTTACCCTTTTAAAAGAACGGGGGAAGACCCCACCCGAATGTTCGCTGGCGAGGGTGGGCCAGAGCGCACCAATAGGCGGTTCCATTACGTGAGTGCAGGGTTGCCTGCCAAGCGTTTGTCAACCGCTTTCGATAGTGTGACACTTTATGGTAACGATCCTGATTACCGCCCAGATATTTACGGAAAAATAGGCAATGCCGGAGTGTCCATTTGTTGCCTCGACGATGCCAAAAAACTTTATTCCGGATTTAATTTGGCCAATGAAATGACGTCCGTTAGTATGACCATTAATGGGCCAGCCCCAATGTTATTGGGCTTTTTTATGAATGCCGCTATCGATCAGCAATGCGAAATTTATATCAAGGAGAATGGATTGGAAGATGAGGTTGAAACACAAATAGCCAAAATCTATAAAGGTAAGGAACGCCCCAAATACAACGGAGCTTTGCCCGAAGGTAACAACGGATTGGGATTGATGTTGTTGGGCGTAACGGGTAACCAAGTATTGCCAGCTGAAGTTTACAACAAAATTAAAAAAGCAACCTTGTCGCAGGTACGCGGTACGGTACAGGCCGATATTTTAAAAGAAGACCAAGCACAAAATACCTGCATTTTTTCAACCGAGTTTGCGCTGCGTTTAATGGGCGATGTGCAGGAATATTTTATTCAAAACCAAGTGCGTAATTTTTATTCGGTGTCTATTTCGGGCTACCATATTGCAGAGGCAGGCGCCAACCCCATTACCCAATTGGCACTAACGCTGTCCAACGGATTCACTTATGTGGAATACTACCTAAGCCGAGGTATGGACATCAACAAATTTGGCCCGAATCTGTCATTTTTCTTTTCCAACGGCATCGATCCTGAATATGCCGTTATTGGGCGTGTGGCAAGAAAAATATGGGCCAAAGCCATGAAATATAAGTACGGTGCCAATGCCCGGGCGCAAATGCTTAAATATCATATCCAGACTTCCGGCAGAAGTTTGCACGCCCAGGAAATCGATTTTAACGACATCCGTACCACATTGCAAGCGCTATACGCCATTTACGATAATTGCAATTCGCTGCACACCAATGCGTATGATGAAGCGATTACCACGCCAACTGAAGAGTCGGTACGCCGTGCTATGGCCATTCAGCTGATCATTAATAAAGAATTGGGCTTGGCCAAAAATGAAAACCCCATTCAAGGCGCATTTATTGTTGAAGAACTGACCGATTTGGTGGAAGAAGCCGTTTTATTGGAGTTCGATAGAATTACCGAACGCGGCGGTGTTTTAGGAGCTATGGAAACCATGTACCAACGTAGTAAAATACAGGAAGAAAGTCTGTACTACGAAACTTTGAAGCACAGTGGGAAATTCCCGATTATTGGTGTGAATACTTTTTTGAGCAGTAAAGGTTCGCCAACGGTTTTGCCTATGGAAGTAATTCGAGCTACAGAGGAAGAAAAAGAATTTCAGATAAAAACGCTGCAAAACCTTCACAAGAATTATAAAACGGAAGCATTGTTAAAGGAACTTCAGCAAAAAGCCATCAACAATGAAAATATTTTTGAATCGTTAATGGAAGTTTGTAAAGTCTGTTCACTTGGACAAATTACGCAAGCGTTGTTTGAGGTAGGCGGACAATATAGAAGAAACATGTAAGCAGATATCCCATTTTTCTTTTTTTTTTTTAGGAAAAAAATTAAAATCGATTACTTGAAAATTTTTCATAAAACATGCATCTTTTTTGGAATATCTCCGTCTATTATATGAACCATAAAAGTAAATATTATGAAAAATAAAGAATGTACTTGCAATTGCGACCCATGTAAAGCCGGAAAGTGCAGCCAATGTATTTGCGATAATTGTACCTGCACCAACTGTAATTGTTAAGATTGTTTAAAAACCAAAGCTAATAGCATTCGTATTTGTAACTTTAGTACGGATGCTATTTCTATGTAAGCCATGAAAACAAAAGACATTTGGAAAACTTATTCCAACGATATAAAATACTTTATTTTAAGTAGGGTTAAAGACCCCGTAGTAACTGATGATTTGCTGCAAGATACTTTCATTAAAGTGCACACAAACCTTGGAACGTTAAAAGATATAGCAAAATTAAAAGTGTGGCTGTTTTCAATCGCCCGTTATGCGGTTATGGATTATTTTAGGAGCAATAACATTGAGGCCCCAGTATGGGAAGCCGATACAGAGTTTGAGTCGCAAGATTTGGCCCATTCCAAAGCAGATTGTTTGCACGGTATTCTCAAAAACTTGCCAAAAAAATACAGAGAGCCACTTTTTTTATCGGACATAAAAGGACTTAAACAAACTGAAGTAGCTGATTGGTTGCAACGCCCGTTGCCCACCGTAAAATCTCAAATTCAACGAGGAAGAAAACTCATTGCCCAAGGTTTTATGGATTGTTGCGATTTTAAGTTAAATGATGATGGTTTTCTAGTGGGCGAACTCAAAGCCAAGGAAGATTGTAAGGTTTGTCATTAAAGCTCAATGGATTTAGAGTCCGTTTCGTAAAACGAAATTTTTTTTCAGTATTATCATATTGAGAATTTATATAATGTTTTATTGTCAGAAATTTAATGTAAAAAATAAGGTGTTTTAGTATATTTGTTTAGCAAGCAAGTTGCTAGTTTACATGCAAATATTAAACGACATTTTACGAGCCTACCAAAAATGGTATATCAATTACTGTGGCCTATTTAATGATGAAAGAGAAGACAGCTTACCCTTTTTTAGAGACAAACTGTTTTTATCCATTTTATCCTTATCTATTGTATTAGGAGCTATAGCGTATATACCCAGTGCTATTTTTGCCCTGCTTAATGGCGATTATTACATATTTATTGTAGATACCCTTGGCATATTGCTCCTTTACTTTATAGCCTTCAACAAGTCCGTGGCGCTTCATGTTAAAAAGAATATTTTTGCTGGGATTTTCTATGTTATTGCATTCACTTTATTGGTTTTTATAGGGCTTCAGGGTAATGGTGCTATTGTAGTTTTTACGCCCAATATTTTAATTACGCTTTACAGCGGAAGGAAAGCCGGACTATATTCCGTAGGCTTAACGGCATTAATTTACTGTGTCTTTCTGGTTTGTTCCTATTTTCAAGTGGTAGATTTGCCTATTTTTAGTCATAACGATTTTAATTTGATGTTTATCGTTTTTGTAAACAACATCATCTTTACTCTGTTTATTGTCTTTTCAATTTCCTATTTAATAGATATGTTGTATTCATCGTTGCTGAAGCAAAACAAGCTTAGGGAAGAGCTCAACGAGGAACACGAAAATCTGTTGATAGCCAAGGAAAAAGCCGATGAATCCGACAAGCTAAAAACCGCATTTCTGGCCAATATGAGCCATGAAATAAAAACGCCCATGTACGGTATTTTGGGTAGTGTTGATATTTTGAAATCGTATAACACTGACGACGCCGAATATCAAGAATACCTAAAGGTAATAGAAACAACAAGTTTGCGGTTGGCCGATGTGATCTCCGATGTGGTAAACGTATCGAAAATTGAGACCGGTTTGATGACGATAAACATTAAAACGTTCAATATCCAAGATGCTATAAATGAGGTTTTAAAGCCCTTCGTATTTATTTCTGAACGGAAAAACATCAAAATAATTAAAAGCATAGGTATGGGCTATAACGAAAGTTTGGCGTTTACCGACAAAGAAAAGTTTGAAACGGTGCTTCGGCATATTTTGCAAAATGCATTTAAGTTTACCAATAAAGGCTTTGTTGAAATTGGCTGCTCAAAACCCGATAAAACGTTTTTCGAGTTTTATGTAAAAGATTCCGGTATTGGCATTTCAATGGACGATATACAATCGGTGTTCGAACCGTTTTACCAAGTTGATGCAGAGCATAAAAAAGCCTTGCATGGATCGGGATTGGGGTTGAGTTTGGCTAAATCGTATGTAGAAATGCTGGGAGGCGAAATTAATATTGAAAGCAAAGAAAACGGCGGAACCACTGTATGGTTTACTATTTACTCTAATTTTGAGAGCATTAAATAATGCAAACGTTGATTTTGAAGTGAATCCATAGCCATTCATCCCTTTTTTTTACAAGAAAAATCTGTTCATGGTTGTATGTAAGCTATTAATCTAATTTGTTTCTGCTTTTTTCATTTCCAACGGTTTGGGGTTTAATTTTATGTAAGTCAGTGTGTTAAAAGCATCTGGCAACCCAAACATTAAAATCTTTACCTATGGAAACAACATTAAAATACACTTTTAAGAGACGTTCGGAAAACCATTTGGATTGGTTAATTAACATTGTAAAATCTGAAAAGTACTATCAATTGGAAGCTAGTATTGTTAACCTAAAAGCAGGAATGTATAATACATAAAAACCTAGTGATTATAAATACTAAGCCCCGAAGTTTCTTTAAATTTCAGGTTTTTTGTTTGTTTTTACGCAACCCATTTCAGGTTTTGTCATCTTATTAAAAACTTAACCCAAAGAAAATGAAACTTTGTTGGGCCAATGGAAACTCATTGAACAATTAATGGATCCAGGCGATGGTAGTGGCACGTTCCAACCTGTAACCAGCAATCGGGTTTTTGAATTTTTTAGTGATGGTTCGGTAACGGTTAATGGGGATATGTGCTATATCACCACCGAAATTGGTGATAAAACCACGGGCAGCTATGTCGAGACTTCTGAAAGCGATTGGAATGACGGAGAAATTTCACCTCCGGATTGCAGTTTTGAGGACACTAAAATATATTACCAAATTGAAGGTGAAAACTTAATTTTGTGGTACCAATGTATTGAAGGCTGCGGACAAAAATTCATTAAAATTTAAGCCCTCGGAATATTTAAAGACTAAGCATCCACGAACGTTGAAGCTTTTTGAATTTTTTCAACTCGCTGCGTAAAATGGGTAAAAAATCTTTTCCGTTGCTGTTGGAGCGTTCCAATCTATAGGAGTTTTTATAAAGCTTATTGGTCAACTTTCTCAACGAAGCCAAATGTTTGTGCTTTTTATCGGAATAACGCTGTAATTCGGCATTCAAAATCTCGGGAGCTAACGACACCGATTGCTGTACAATATCGCCCGAAAAGTAGATGTTTTGGTCTTCAGAACCATCTGGTTTTAAAAGCGATAGATCATCATTTAGGTAGGTTGAAATGTTTTGCGACAGCGCAAAAATCTCTAAGGCTTTTTTATAAACCGGTAAATCCGATAGGTTTGATGGGGTATTGTGTAACATAATCTATTCCAAAAAGCAATTTTATCAAAATTACTCACAAGAAAGGAGATTCTTCTTTAGATTTTAAAGTAAAATTGTATTTTTGGTTTAATATTTAAGTTTTTCATATTAATTTTCTTTTAAATGAGTGTCGATTCGATTAACAGCAAGATTTTAAGGTGTTTGCAGCAAAATGCGAGGATGAGCAATGCCGAAATTGGGCGTCAAGTGGGCATTAGTTCTCCGGCCGTTTCAGAGCGGATAAAACGCATGGAAGACCTCGGTATCATTGAAGGCTATAAAGCGATTGTTTCGCCGTTTGAAATTGGCTATCAGCTAAAAGCGATCATCACTTTACGGGCTTTTATGGGGAAATTAAAACCGTTTTTGGAAAAAGTAAAAACTTACGAAGAGGTGATAAATTGTTACCGCATTACGGGCGATGAAAATATAGTGATGGAAGTGGTGTTAAAGAACAACAAACATTTAGAATCTTTTATTGACCAACTGATTACTTACGGCGAATCGAAAACCCAAATTGTGCTATCGCGTGTGGTGAAGCAAAAGGAAGTGATTCCAATAAAATAGACGGTTTCTAATCAATACGCCATGGCGGATTTTTTCTGTTCTTACCAGCGTAGTACAAAATAATGTGGTTGCCATCGGGATCTTGTAGATGCGCTTCACGCCACAGCCAAGGCTGGTCGGTTGGCAAAATATCGAATTTGAATCCTTTTTCCTGGAGTTTTCCAACCCATTCGTCCAAATGCTCCTCTTCAAAATAGATAGTGATGTCGTTACCTTTAGGCAGTTCGCCAATCTGGTGGATGGACAATGTGGCATCGCCATCAGGGCATTCAAAACGGGCATACCGCGGCATGGAATCCACAATAAGCCGCAACCCCAAAGTCGTGTAAAAGGCTACCGATTTTTCGAGGTTCTTTGATGGTATGGTTACTTGGTTTAAGTTCATCGGCCCATTTTCGTTTCGATATGTTCCGCAATTTGTTTGGCATGGATTCTGGAGTTTTCAATAAACCATTTATGGGTTTCCTTTCCGCCACAAATTACGCCTGCCAAATATAGATTTTCAACGTTAGTTTCCATGGTGTCGCTGTTGTAAGTGGGGATACGCTTTCCGTCATCCGATACCCATATACCGCTATCTGCCAACAAATCGAAATTAGGGAGGTAGCCCGTAAGCGCCACTACAAAATCGTTTGGTATGGCCACTGTACCGTTTTGGGTTTTTATAATCACCTTTTCAGGTTTTATTTCAGCAATTTCAGAATTAAAATAGGCTTTAATACTACCTTCTTCAATGCGGTTGATGATATCGGGGCGCACCCAATATTTTACCCGTTCGCCAATGGTTTCGCCGCGTACCACCATGGTAACGCGCCCACCTTTGCGCCAAATTTCCAATGCGGCATCAACGGCCGAATTACTCGCACCCACCACAATAACGTCCTGCATGCTGTAATTGTGCGCTTCTTTGTAATAGTGGGTGACTTTGGGCAAACTTTCACCGGGAACATTCAGCAGTTTGGGGATGTCGTAAAACCCAGTACAAATGATGACATGTTTGGCTGAATAATGGTTTTTGCTCGTTGTAATCTTAAATGCTTCGGAAGCTTTTTCAACCGAAACTACGTTTTCATAAAGATTGATATGCAATTGATTGGACGTGGTTACCCTGCGGTAATATTCCAAAGCCTCATCGCGGTTGGGTTTGGGGTTGTTGCTTATAAAAGGAATCGCGTCAATTTCCAATTTTTCAGAAGTGGAAAAGAACGTCATGTTTTTTGGGTAATTGAAAAGGGAGTTGGTTAGCGCTCCCTTTTCAATAATCAAATAATCCCATTTCCGCTTTTTGCATTCCAACGCACAGGCAATGCCTATGGGGCCTCCGCCGATAATGATAATATCTTTTTTTATAATGTCACTCATGTTCAATTAAAGTATTTTCAATCAAAGGTTCTACGGCTTTTTGTCGCTGTGTTTTTTTCATATTCAAATAACGGCTCAAGCCAAAAAGCAAAAATACACAAAACGCAGCCAGTAGGGTAATGATGTACCAAGTGTTGTCGTAGCCCAGCTTGTCAACCAGTCGCATACCGGCGTTGTGCCCAAAAATATGGGCGATGGAAAAGGCAATGGAATACAGTGCCATATACTCGCCTTGATTGCCTTTTTTGGCGCGATCTAGTGCAAACGCGTTGGAAAAGGGAAAGGTTATCATTTCGCCAACGGTCATCAGCAGCATGCCCAAAACCAAAACGCCACTCCATGGGGTGAAATTCAGAATTAAAAAGCTACTGCCTGTTAAAATGGCACCAAAAAGCATCAATCCCGTTTTGGTGAATCGGGTGTTTTCCAGCCACTTTATCAAAGGCATTTCCAATAGAAAAATTAAAAATCCGTTAGTGCCCAATAAAATTCCGATTTCCAATTCGGTTAGCAGATGCGATTCTTTGTAATACAATGGCATGGTTGAAAAATACTGTAAAAACACAATGCCGAACAGTACCATGGCCACCAAGAACATCAAAAATGCTTTGTCGGCGTACGCCGATTTGGGGTTGTTGACCACAACTTCGTCCAACACTTTGGATTTTTTGGGGTTTAAAACCATCACTAAAACCAGTGTGGCGATAATACAGGTTATCCCGTCAACCCAAAACAATCCGCCATAGCTCAATGTGGTAATTATAAGTCCGCCAATGGCCGGGCCTGCCGAAAATCCCAAATTTATGGCCAATCGTATTAGGGTAACCGAACGCGTTTTGTTTTCGGGTTTGCTATAAGCGCTCAAAGCCACGAACATGGCCGGACGGAACATATCGGCAACCAGCATCACCAAAAAAATACCGAAACAAAGGCTTTCGAAAGTATGCAAAAACTGAAGGGCAATAAACAGAAATCCTGTGGCCAACAAGCTAAAAGCCATTACTTTGTAGTATCCTACTTTGTCGGTCATGCGGCCGCCCAACCACGACCCGATTACCGAACCCAATCCAAAGGCACTCATAATCCACCCCACATCGCTAAGCGAAAAGTTTAAACTCTCGGTGAGGTAAAGCGATAAAAATGGAATAACCATCGTGCCCGCCCGGTTTATTAGCGTGATGAGTGCCAACCACCATACCTCTTGCGATAAGCCTTTAAATGTGTTTAAGTAATTGTTGAGTAGCCTTTTCATGAGTTCTAATTGCTCTGTTTTTGTTTCACATGTTTTTTTGATTAGATCCTGTTATGCATCAGGATTAGTTCAACTAAATCAATTTAATTCGCTAGCTTTTAAATTGCTGGTTTCACTAAAAATAAAAAGTCCGACGCTGAGGTCGGACTTTTACATATTGTATTAATTTATAATAACATCATCGCAATATATAACAAGTCCAACAGCTTCCCTTATAAGAAGCGATCCATTGTTTTCTAAGAATTGTGACGTTACTACGCATGTTTAATTTTTATTATTGAACTACAAACTTATATAAAATATTTTGAAATTGTATTTTTGAAGTGAAAATGTTTAAAAATGAAGAAACTCATCACCCTTTTTTTAACGCTCATTTGCCTATCGGGCTGTGCGCAAAAAAAGCGCCCGATAATGGGTGAAACCGAATTTCAAAAAGAATTGAACGCCGATTTTAAGGATGCTTCAAAATCACCATTAAAGGATAAAGACCGAAAAAATTTTAAAAGATTGGACTTTTTTAAGTTCGATTCTACTTATGTGGTAAATGCCCGCTTGGAGCGAACACCCAACTCCAAATGGTTTAATATGAAAACCACTACCGATAGGGTTTCAAAAGAACGGGTTTACGGGGTGTTGCTTTTTGAGCTGAAAGGTGAAAAATATAAATTGAATGTATATCAAGGGAAAGATTTAATGAAGGAGGAAGGGTTTGAAGATTACCTCTTTTTACCGTTTTTGGATGAAACCAACGGACTGGAAAGTTATGGCGGCGGACGCTATATCGATGCCCGAATTCCAGATGGCGACACCATAGTCATTGATTTCAATAAAGCCTACAACCCGTATTGCGCCTACAACGAAAAATATTCCTGCCCCATAGTGCCCCGCGAAAATTATTTAAAAACAAGAGTAGAGGCTGGGGTAAAAGCTTTTAGGAAGAATTGATGGTTTTTGCATAAAAAATAGAGGTTACAAGCCAGAAAGTATGGCATAATGAGTTGTTAAAAGTTTTAACCAATTGATTGTTTCTAAGCCTACTTTAGTACTAAAGTTAACTATTGAGTGCTACATTTTGTTTATAATAATTGCATGTTTGATTTTATTGAAATTATTAAAACTTGTATTACATGTTTGTCCGTTTTATACTTTCTATATATTTGTTTTATACTAATTATAACTCTATGCAACGTGCTTTTTGTCTCATAGTCTTTTTGGGTCTGTTTTACTGTGGTGTTGCGCAAAAGAAAGTTTATCAATTTACACACTTGTCAACAGCTGAAGGGTTGTCGCAAAGTTCGGCCATAGCTATAGAACAAGACGATTTAGGTCAGGTTTGGATAGGTACCCGAGACGGATTGAATAGATATGACGGCAGTAAATTTAAGATTTACCGTAATGATTTTGATGACGAAAGTTCGCTAAGCAATAACGATATTCTTGCTATCAAGCAGGATTCTAAAGGTTTCATTTGGATAGGAACTTACAATGGTTTGAACAAATATAACCCTAGGTCTGATACATTTACCCGATACTTTCACGAACAAAACAAGGGGTCTTTAAGCAATAATACCGTATGGACTATTGAAGAAATGTCCAATGGAGAAATGTGGATTGGTACCTCAAACGGTCTCTCGGTTTATAACCAAGACTCTAACACCTTTAAAACGTATGTAAAAAGTAGTTCAGAAGAAAGTCTTTTAGGTAGCCATATACTGTCAATTTTAGAAACACGAGAAGGAACAATCTATATTGGAACCACGTCGGGGTTAAGTGAAGCTATAAAAGACAATAATGGTAATTACAAGTTTAAAGCGATACCCAAAACAACATCGGTTTATATTCAAGATGTTATAGAATCAGAGAACGGTGAAATATTAATGGCAACACAATCTCGTGGCGTTCTTTCATATAATATTGTTAGCAAAAAAGTAAAAACATTTCCTATTGTTGGAGAGAAAAACGACGGTGGTAAAAACGTAAGGAGGCTATTGTATGACGCTAATGGCTTATTGTGGATTGGGACCTACAACGGCTTAACAGTGGTTAAGAACAATAAAGTTGTAGCGTCCTTGATGTCTGACTTAAACAATCCTAAAAGTTTGAGTAAGAATTCCATAAAGTGTTTGTTCAAAGACAAAAAAGGATCGATATGGATAGGTACTTATTATGGAGGGGTAAATATTTGGGATGAATCTAATGTAAATTTTATAAACTATGCCCATAAATTAGGGAATAGAGGTTTAAATTACAATGTAGTGAGCTCAATAGCGCATTATAACAATCTTGTGTTTTTTGGAACCGAAGGTGGAGGTATAAACATATACGATAAAACGCTACAGTCGTTTAGTTATATTGAACAACGTTCCACAAACCAACTTCCTGACAATAACATAAAGGCTTTGAGTATTATTGACAAGGACAAACTTTGGATAGGTACATTTAATAGAGGACTTGCAATTTATAACTTGTCTACTAAAACCTTTGAAACAAATATTTTACCCAGTCAACTGAAAAGTTTTTTAAGTGATGTTGGTATTTATAGTATTCAAAAAGATAAATATCAAAATGTATGGATAGGCACCTTTGGTAAGGGTATTGTAAAATATAACCAAGCATTACAAACATATAATGTAATTGGTACTAGTGATGATATTTCAAAATCATTATCCAGTAATTTGATTAGAGCCTTAATGATTGATGACCAACAAAATGTTTGGGCCGGGACAGAAAAGGGATTAAACAAGATTGATAACAACGGTATAGTTACGCCTTATTTTTATGATTTTAATAGGCAATACGGTGATGATATTTTATGTGTATTTCAAGATAGTAATCGTAATATTTGGGTGGGAACAAAAGCAAAAGGCTTGTTTAAACTGGAAAGAACAACCTTTGTGCCAATACCTTTAAAGGAAAACAACATTAAATTATCATCAATAAACAGTATTTTAGAAGACAAACCACGTACACTATGGTTAAGCACAAATCAAGGCTTAGTAAAATACAACATAAATTCAGGGCAACTAGAGCTTTTTAATCAGCGTGATGGGCTTGTGGGTAATGAGTTCAATAATAATGCGGCTTTAAAGGTTGGTAAATCTGATTTTTACTTTGGAGGGCCCACGGGAGTGTCTTTTTTTAATTCAAACCGTTTAAACAAAAACACCTATGCGCCACAGGTTATTTTAACAGATTTTACCATTAAAAATGAGCCCGTAGCCTTAAAAGATGAAAATGAAGTTTTACATGAAGCACTTTCGTTTACAAAGTCCATACGGTTGTCGCACGACCAAGGTAACTTTAGTATTACGTTTTCCATACCTAATTTTATAAACTCAAATAACAACAGTTACCAATATAGGCTTGCGGGTTTAGAGGAAGAGTGGAATTTTTCATCAAATAATACGGCATCATATACCATTCAAAACCCAGGAAACTATGTGTTTGAAGTTAGAGGTGTTAATAGTGATGGTGTTTTTAATAAGGACGTTACAAGCCTTGATATAGAAGTAAGACCAGCCCCTTGGAGAAGTTGGTGGGCATTTATGCTTTACGGTTTGTTTATAGTTACGGCACTGTATTTCTTAATAGATGTGTTAAAGTCAAAAACCAAACTGCGCCATCAGTTGGAGATGGAGCACCTTGAGGCTGAGCGAACAAAGGAAATCAACAAAACAAAACTAGAATTTTTCACCAATATTTCACATGAATTTAGAACCCCACTAGCACTAATTTTAGGGCCGCTTCATCAGATTATTGAGGACTATAGAGGCAGTAATAAAATATACAAAAAGCTTCTGGTTGTTGAAAATAGCGCCAATCATTTATTGCAGCTTATCAATAGGTTGATGGATTTTAGAAAGCTTGAAAATAATCTTTATAAATTAGAAACGGCAGAAGGTAATATTGTTAAGTTTTTAAAAGAGATCTATTTGTCATTTTCAGAATTTGCCAAAGATGGGAGGTATAACTATAATTTTATAGCCCCTCAAGAACTTATCTTAGTGTATTATGACCGCAATAAATTAGAACGTGTATTTTATAATTTGATTTCAAATGCCTTTAGATATACACCAAAAGGAGGACAAATTAATGTGAAGATTGAAAGGCTAAACCATAGCGTATTGATAAAAATTGAAGATACCGGTGTAGGTATCGCTGAAGAATACCAAGACAAAATATTTGAGCGTTTTTTTGAGGTAGCTGTAAATAACAGGCCAGATAACGACTATAACAAGGGGACTGGCATAGGGTTGTCAATAGCAAAAAATATTGTGGATTTGCATAAGGGCAGTATCAAGTTGGAAGCCAACAATGGTGCCCAAGGCTCTGTGTTTTGTGTGGAATTATTATTAGGTAGTGATCATTTGTCTGATGACGAAATTATTGAAGATTTTAAGTTTAGTGATGATGTGTCTCAATATGTTGACCAATTAGAACCCCAAACACTAGGGCTTGACGATGTTCTTGATACACTGCCAATAGCTGGGAAACAAACAATTCTCTTGGTTGAAGACAACAAACCTTTGCGCAAGTTCATGAAAAGTATCTTAAAGGATGTTTACAATATTCTTGAAGCAGAAAACGGAAAAGTAGCTTTTAACCTTGCCATAAAAGAAACTCCAGATCTTATTATAAGCGATGTTGTAATGCCTGTAATGCCAGGTACCGAACTCTGCGCAGCGGTCAAGAATGATATTAAAACAAGTCATATTCCCTTGATATTATTGACTTCAAGGACTTCTTTAGTCTATAAATTGGAAGGCTTAGAGCGTGGGGCTGATGACTACATAAGTAAGCCATTCAACGTAAAAGAGTTTAAGGTGCGTATCAAAAATATTCTAGATGCTAATGCACGATTAAAACAAAAGTTTACCGAGAGTACCCTTTTACAACCCAATGAAGTAACGGTAACCTCCATCGATGAAAAACTCTATAAAAAAGCCGTTCAGATAGTAGAGAGCAATATTGGTAATGATGGATTTGATGTGCCCTTTTTCTGTTCGGAATTAGGGGTTAGCAGAACCATGCTTTTTACAAAAATCAAAGCTTGGTCTGGGTTTACTCCTAATGAATTTGTACAGCATTTTAGAATGACTAGAGCCGCTCAATTGCTAGAGCAAGGTAAAATCAATATTTCTGAAATAAGTTATAGGGTTGGGTTTAAAAATCCTAAGTATTTTAGCAAGTGCTTCCAAAAGAAATTTGGAAAAACACCAACCCAATACGCAAATAAGTTTAGAGAAGTTTAAATTTCAATGAATTTAAACTGTTGAAAAACAGTTTTTTGTACTTTTTAACCCCCTTTTTTGTACTTCAAGTTCGGTTCTTTGTTCTAGTTTTAGAATATGAAAAACCAAAGACGAAATAGGTATTATGTTGAGATTGTCCTTATCACAATCATTGTGCTATTTAGTCTTATTATTATCTATTTAAGCTAAATTAACTAAAATTTAAACTAATGAGAAAAACCAAACAATTAAAGAATGTATTCTTTGTATTACTAGGTTTTTGTTTAGCGCTATCTGCTAGTGCTCAGCAAAAAACAGTGAAAGGTACTGTAACATCTTCTACAGATGGCATGTCTCTGCCAGGAGTAAATGTTATTGTTAAAGGAGGTAATAGCGGAACTTCAACCGACTTTGATGGTAATTATTCCATTGAAGCCCAAAAGGGAGCTGTGCTTGTATTTAGTTATTTGGGATTTGTTTCCCAAGAACTGCCCATTGGTAGTTCAACCACAATCAACGTCGTTTTAGAAGAAGACGTTAGTGCCCTTGATGAGGTAGTTGTAGTTGGTTATGGAGCAGCCAAGCGTAGTGATATAACAGGTTCCGTGTCCTCTGTGAAATCAGAAGAAGTTACGGCGTTTCCTGTTTTGGATGCGCAACAAGCATTACAAGGGCGTGCTGCCGGTGTAGCGGTGCAGTCTAACAACGGTGGAGAACCGGGTACACCAATTAATGTAACCATTAGAGGTAATACATCCATAAATGCCAGTAGTGCTGCTTTAGTAGTTGTTGATGGTTTTGTTGGCGCAACATATCCACAACCTGGAGATATAGAATCGGTGGAAGTGTTAAAAGATGCTTCTGCTACGGCTATCTATGGGTCTCGAGGTGCTAACGGTGTTATTTTGGTAACTACTAAAAAGGGTAGAAAGGGTAAGATGACAATAGAATTGAACAGTAATTACGCAATACAAACAACTTCTAATAGACTTGATTTACTTGATGCTAGTCAATTTGCCGATTATACCAGGGCAATCAACCCTTCTTATACACAAGGGCCTGCTAATACAGATTGGCAGGACCTTATTTACACAACAGGCCATACTACCAATCATCAATTAGCATTCTCTGGAGGATCAGACAACATCAATTATTATGTGTCTGGTAACTATTTTGATCAGGATGGTGTAGTCATCAACTCTGGTTTCGAGCGTTTTTCATTTTTAAGTAACATTGATGCACAAATTAGCGATAAGTTAAAACTTGGTTTCAATGCTTTTGGTAGTAGAAGCACTAAGGATGGGGTTTCCACACAAGCCAATAGTGGTGGTAGAGGAAGTGGTGATGTTATTTCCATAGCCTATAGGTTTGCGCCAGACTTGGGTGTTTTAGATGAAAACGGAAATAATACGTTCAACTCTGTAGGAGATGATATAGACAACCCGTTTGCTGTGGCTAGTGAACGCGTTGACGAAACTTTCGAAGACATATATCGTGCAAACTTTTATGGTGAATATGAAATCATTGAAGGATTGACTTTTAAATCTACCTTTGGGTTTAGTTCTAGAAATCAAACCCGTGGACAGTTTACGCCTTCAACACTGATAACTTCTGCAGGGGATCAAGGTGGTATTGCAGGAATAGCCAATTTAAAGAATACAAATTTATTAAGTGAGAACTATTTAACTTATACTAAAGAGATTGGTAAAGGTAATTTAACTGTATTGGCGGGGTATTCTTATCAGAAAGATAAAACTATTACAAATTCTGCAGGAGCAGAAGGTTTTGTAACTAATAGTGTGTCTTACAATGCTCTAGATACAGCATCAACCCCATTGATTCCTGAATCTTTTTTAAGTGAGTTTGAAATTCAATCACAGTATGGTCGTATAAATTATGATTATGATGATAAATATTTAATTACATTCACAGCACGTCGTGATGGGGCATCAAACTTTGCTAAAAATAATAAATATGCGTTCTTTCCTTCTGGAGCATTAGGATGGAAAGTCTCAAACGAGAATTTCCTAAAGGATAACGAAACGATATCTAATCTAAAGCTAAGAGCGAGTTATGGTGTAACTGGTAATCCATCAATTGCTCCATATAATTCCCTAGCTACTTTGCAATCGATTTATGCTGTTACAGGAGATCAAACTGTAAACGCAGTGGTGTCTGGGAGGCCAGCCAATCCAAACTTAAAGTGGGAGTCATCTTATCAAACTAACTTTGGTGTAGATTTAGGTTTATGGCAGAATAGAGCGTCTTTAAGTGTTGATATTTACAACATAGATACAAAAGATTTAATAGTAGGTAATAGCAATACACCAGAGTACACAGGTTTTTTAAATCCTAATTTCTTAGACAATATAGGTGAAATAAATAATAAAGGTGTGGAAATTACACTTTCTACAAGAAATATAAGTACAGAATATTTTACATGGTCAACCGATTTAAATTGGTCTAGAAATAGAAATACAGTTGAGAAACTTTTCGGTAACGATGTAGATCTATTTTTACCATCAGCAGCACCAGGACATTTTTTACAAGACGAAACACATATTTTAAGGGAAGGAGAAGCACTCGGGCAGTTCTTCGGATGGGAATACAGAGGTGTTTATCAAGGTGGTGCTTTACCTGAAGGAACCGCAACATTTAGTGGGGCTGTAGCAGGAGATGAATTATTTACAGATGTGGATAATAGTGGAGAAATAAACTCTTCAGACAGAAAAATTATAGGTGATCCTAACCAAGACTGGACCTTTGGGTTTAATAATACCTTTAAATATAAAAATTTCGATTTAGGTATTTTCTTCCAAGGTGCGGTAGGCGGAGATATTTATAGCTTTACTTTATCTGAATTAGCATCAGGTGGTTCTAATGCTACTACTGAAGCGCTTAATGCATGGTCTCCAAGTAATACAGATACTAATGTGCCTTCTCCCGCAACAAGAGAGAAGCGTATGAATTCTAGATTTGTTTTTGACGGCACTTATGTGCGTTTAAAAAACTTAGTATTGGGCTATAATTTACCTCGAGATATTACAGAGAAATTAGGTATGGATAATGTGAGATTTTCGTTAAGTGGACAAAATTTACTAACATTTACTGATTATCCTGGAACAGATCCAGAGGTAAGTTACAGAGCTTCAGGTTCTCAAAACGCCAATGTAAATCAAGGATTTGATTATGGTAACTATCCAAACATAGAGTCTGTGACCTTTAGTGTAAACCTTAAGTTTTAAAATAAAAAATGATAACAATGAAAAATATAAAATATTTATTCCTTTTGTTGGTATTGCCAATTATAGGATGTTCAGATTTAGAAGAAGAACCAGTGTCGGTATTGTCGCCTGATGGGTTTTTCCAATCCATTCAAGATGTACAAACAGCTATAAATGGAAGCTATGGTAATATGGCAGAAGAAGCTTTTTGGGGTAGGAAATTCTCATTACCATTAATGCTAAGAAGTGATATGGTTGGTATAGGAGACCAAGGAACAGCAGGTCGTAGAAAAGATCATGATAATTTTACTGTAGCTGATGATAATGGAATGATTACTGAATTTTGGCCGCGAACCTATCAAATCATTGCAGGAGCAAATGAGGCAATTGCTGGTGCAGCTACATTGGGAGACTCGGAGGAAAGATTAAACCCAGTAGTAGCACAAGCATACTTTGTAAGAGCATATACGTATTTTCATTTGGTAAGACTTTTTGGAGATTTGCCTTACCTAGATGCACCAGTGCAAGAAATTGCTGCAGCCTCTCAAATATCAAAAACTCCAGCGGCAGACGTATATGCTAATATTATTTCAGATTTGGAGTTTGCTAAACAATGGTTGCCAGATACACAATCATCGTCTGCATTGCCATCTAAAGCTACAGCGGCTGGATATTTAGCATTGGTACATTTAACGATGAATAATTTTCCGGATGCTTATAGTGAAGCAAAATTTGTAATTGATAATGAAGGTAGGTTCGAATTAGAACTGGCTGCAGATTTTCAAGATTTATTCGATGCAACAAAGCAAAGCGGTTTGAATGAAGCATTGTTCACTATTGATCATAATGGTTTTAGAGATGATAACTACGGTCAAGACTATATGCCTGCACTTACAGGGATTAGAGGTAATCAGTTTGGTGGTATAGGCGGAGGATGGTCAGTTGCTGTGCCAAGTATAGAGGTGTATAACAGATGGGATGGTAGAGATTATAGAAAAGCCGTAAGTTTAGATACTACAGGAGTTTTTAATGGTGCGGTTGATACATTTGCCAATTTTCCAAATTATGACGCCAGAAACATTCCAAGTGCCTACATCGCTAAATATGCTAGATTTACTGGGCAAACTTCAAATGGTAACGGTAGAGGCTCAGAGCATAATTACGCACAATTACGCTATGCTGAAGTATTGTTAATTGCGGCTGAGGCACTGAATGAAGTGACTCCAGGTACTACGGAAGCAGATGGTTATGTAAATAGAGTTAGGGCTCGAGCAAGAAATGGTAACGGTTCTAGCTTCCCAGCAGATGTTACTCCTGGAATGTCTCAGGCAGATTTTAGAAATATGGTATTAGAGGAGCGTAGATGGGAATTAGCTTTTGAGTTTAAACGCTGGTACGATATTAAGAGACGTGATTTAGGAACCACAGCATTTGGTACCGGAGGCTTTGAGGAACGACCAAATTTTAATCCATCAAGGGATTATTTATTGCCACTTCCTAATGATGAATTACAACGTAACCCTAATTTAGAACCTAATAATCCAGGTTACTAATCCACCACTATGCACAAAATTAGTTTGATTATTTTTATTCTTGGGTTTGCGTGTTTATCGGCATGCAAATCCAAGGGTGAAAATAAAAAATCTCATGGTAATGAGATGGAAATAGATTCATTATTGCAAAAAAGGTTCACTCGATTATTAGACTACAATATAGATTCTTTAGCCTTTCCCAGAAGCTATTCTTATAAAACAGGTGAGATAAAAAAAGTATCTTCTAGAGACTGGACAAGCGGTTTTTTTGTAGGTAACCTTTGGCAAATATACGCGATTACTGGAGATGAAGCTTATAAAGAGCGAGCTGAGCAATGGACGCCTTTAATAGAGCGTGAGAAAGATAACGGAAAAACACATGACATGGGTTTTAAGGTATTTTCTAGTTTTGGGAATGGATTAAAGTTTAATGGCAGTCCTTACTATGAAGAAGTACTCATTCAAAGTGCCAAGACTTTATCTACAAGGTTTAACGATAAAATAGGGAGCATTCGTTCCTGGGATTTTAATAAAGATATTTGGCAGTTTCCAGTCATTATTGACAATATGATGAATTTAGAACTGTTGTTTGAGGCAACAAAACTTTCAGGAGATAGTTTATACCATGAAATAGCAGTAAAACATGCAGAAACTACTATGAAAAACCATTTTAGATCAGATGGAAGTACATGGCATGTTTTAGATTATGATACCATTTCAGGACAAGTACGTATGAAGGTAACACACCAAGGTATACATGATAATTCTGCTTGGGCAAGAGGTCAAGGCTGGGCTATATATGGATACACTATGGCATACCGTTATACTAAAGATCAACGTTTTTTGAACAGGGCAAAAGCTACTGCCGATTTTTTTATTAACCATAAAAAATTACCTGAAGATGGTATTCCCTATTGGGATTTTGATGATCCCAATATACCAAATGTTTCCCGCGATGTTTCGGCAGGCGCTATAGTGGCCTCGGCATGTGTTGAACTTTATGGGTATACAAGAAATGAGGCCTATATTAACTATAGCAAAAAAGTAGTACATAGTTTAAAATCAATAAAGTATATTTTACCTCCAGAGAATACTATTCCGTTTATACTTGATCATAGTTTTGGCGATTGGTCTAAAAAATCCGAAATGGATGAACCTATAGTTTATGGAGATTATTATTTTCTGCAAACGCTACTTCGGCTAAGAGTTGAAAAATAAAGTTTGGTAGCAGGGCAAGTTCAAGGGCATGATGCCGCACTACTTTTCTACAATGTTTGCTATACAATCAAGCGCTTTCAAATTATTTAATCATTCTATAAAATGTATATAAAAAGCTTTTTTACAAAGGTGTTAGCTCTTTGTGCACTATCCTGTTTGGCGGTCTCATGGAATGTAGTTCCGCAAAGTCATCTTATAAGGGAGAAAATAAATATAAACACGAATTGGTTTTATCTTGAAAATAATACAGAAATTTTATCTGAAGCCATGAAACAAAATGCTTGGAAAAGTATTGAGATACCACATTCATGGAATGCTTTAGATGCTACAGATATTGTTCCGGGCTATCGAAGAAGTGCAAGTTGGTATAAAAAAGAGCTTAACATTCATAATGTGGTTAAAGGTCACAATTATCACCTTTATTTTGAGGGTGCAAATATAACAAGTGAAGTTTATGTAAATGGTAAAAAAGTAGGAGGCCATATTGGAGGGTACATTGGCTTTGAAGTTGATATAACAAAGGTCGTCAAGTCTGGGGCAAATATGGTATTTGTAAGAGTTGATAATGGATTTAATCCAGAAATTATTCCATCTCAAAAAAGCGATTTTTTCATTTTCGGAGGCATTACTAGAGATGTTTGGCTAAAAACCACACCAAGAGAAAACCTAGCAAACTTAAAAATTTTGACACCAAAAGTATCAAAACATAATGCAGTCTTAAAGGCTTCTGTTGTAATAAACGGCTATAACAAACAATCCGGTTTAACAACAAGAGCAGTTTTGTATGACGCTGCAGGAAAAAAGAAAGCGTCAGAAAAAGGGAATATTGTAGGAAATAAATCGAATTTTTCATTCAAAAGCATACAAAATCCTGAATTATGGCATGTAGACAGCCCATATTTGTACACGCTGAAAGTAGAACTTCTGTCCAATGGAAAGGTAATTGATATTGTGTCAGATAGAGTAGGTTTTAGGTGGTTTGAGTTTAAAGATTACGGTGCATTTTATCTAAACGGAAAACGATTATTGTTAAGGGGTACGCACAGACACGAAGAACATGCGGGTGTTGGTGCTGCCATGACTAATGCTCAACACAGAGCAGATATGGCTTTAATAAAAGATATGGGTGCTAATTTTGTGCGTTTAGCACATTACCCACAAGATCCTGAAGTTTACAAAGCTTGTGATGAATTGGGACTTTTGGTTTGGGATGAATTGCCTTGGTGCAGAGGAGGAGTAGGTAACGATGCTTGGAAAGCAAACACGAAAACCATGTTGAAAGAAATAATCACTCAAAACTACAACCATCCTAGTATTATTTTGTGGTCATTAGGAAACGAAATTTATTGGTTGCCTGATTTTGAAGGTGGTGACGAAACAGCCAAGATAAATGCCTATTTAAGTGAATTGAATGCATTTGCTCATGATTTAGACCCATCAAGAAAAACCGCAATAAGAAAGTATTACGAGGGCGCTGATATTGTTGATGTGTTTTCCCCTTCAATCTGGTCTGGTTGGTATTCAGGAAGTTATAAAAGCTATCAAAAGGCTATAGATACCTATAAGAATGAGTATCCTCACTTTTTGCATGCTGAGTATGGAGGGTCAAGTCATGTAGGTCGCCATACAGAAACACCAATTACCGGTGAAGGTGAAATTGAATCCGACGGATGGGAAGAAGCCATTGTGCAAACCGATGTAGCCAATATTGCCCAAATAGGTGATTGGAGTGAAAATTATATTGTTGATCTGTTTGATTGGCATTTAAGAATTTCTGAAAATGATTCCACATTTGTAGGAAATGTGCAATGGGCGTTTAAAGATTTTGGTACACCATTACGTCCAGAAAATGCTATGCCGTATATAAATCAAAAAGGCTTGGTGGATAGAAATGGAAGACCAAAAGATGCTTTTTACGTATTTAAAAGCTATTGGAGTAAAACGCCTTTTGCCTATATAGAATCGCATACGTGGACTGAGCGTCAAGGGCCAAAAGGTAAGGTCAGGACAATAAGTGTATATAGTAATTGTAGTGAAGTGGAATTGTTTTTAAACGGAAAAAGTTTAGGAGTAAAAAAAAGAGATGTTAAAGTTTTTCCTGCTGCCGGTTTAAATTGGGAACTACACTTTGTTGAAGGTGCAAATGAGCTTGTTGCTATAGGAAAAACAGAAACAAGCAAAACGGTAAAAGATATTTTGAAGGTTAATTATAGGTATGAAAAAAACGGAAAAGCAAAAGCGCTAAAATTAACCTATAACTTATTGGAGAATGGAAACTATCTTGTTACGGCCACTGCCATAGATAATAACGGATTACAATGCTTAGATTATGATGAACGAGTATATTTTCAGTGCTTAAATGGAGGAGAACTTATTAAAAGTTTAGGTACACCGACTGGAAGTGAAATTATTGAAATGGCCAATGGTAAAGCCTCCATAGAGGTAGTGAGGTATTCCAAAGAAAAGGCGCTTGAAGTTATGGTTTTAAATCAAAGTTTCAAAGGTACGTATTTAACAGTTGATTAGTAGTTTGCTAATTTGAGTCATTTAAAATGTCGCCCACCCCAAAAACAGTTTAAGCTAATGAATTTTTAGTGTATTTAAATCTGTTTATTGCGCCTAAAACGAAATGCCCCATAGTGTGCCCCGCAAAATTATGGACTTGCAACAAAAAGTCGGACATTTTTTCTAAGACCTATGCTACATTTTTAAATTGATAAAATTCTAGTTGGTAGTATCTCACTAAGTGTGTAAAGTTTAAATATCGAGGGTTAACAGCTCTCGATATTTTTTTGTTTAATTTTAAATTTTATACACTTATGAAGAAAGAAGATTTTCTAAACGACGACTTTTTAAAACAGTTCAAAACAGGAGACGAACTAACCTCCTTTCTAAAATCCATCCAAAAGCGGGGCATTGAAAAGATGCTTGAAGGCGAGCTTGATGCGCATCTGGATTATGAAAGGCACCAACAATCCGATAACAGCAATACCCGTAACGGTTACGCTTCCAAAAAGATAAAAACGGCATTGGGCGAGACCAATATTAAAGTTCCCAGAGACCGAGAAGCCTCTTTTAACCCCATGCTCGTCCCTAAACGCACCAACATGGTCGATGGCATAGAAAATGTGATTATCAGCCTTTATGCTAAGGGCATGAGTAATTCCGATATCGAAGAACAGATCCGTGAAGTCTACGATTTTGATGTATCCACATCCACCATATCCCGCATCACGGATAAAGTTACCAATGATATTGTTGCCTGGCAGAACAGGCCATTGGAGCCCGTATATTTAATTACTTGGATGGATGGCATTGTATTTAAGGTTCGGGAGAACTCCAAAGTCATTAACAAAACCATGTACATTGCCGTAGGACTACGTAGAGACGGTAAAAAGGAAGTCCTAGGGCTTTGGCTGGGTAAGAATGAATCGGCGACCTTTTGGATGAGTGTACTAACCGATATGAAAGCCAGAGGCGTTCAGGATTTGCTTATCACGGCCACAGATAATCTTAACGGTTTTACCGACACCATTAAAAACGTTTTTCCTGAATCCAAGACCCAAATCTGTGTGGTGCATCAAATTAGAAATGCTTGTCGCTATGTGGTTTGGAAGGACAAGAAGGAGTTTACAAAGGATATGAAAAGCATCTATGATGCACCTACCAAAAGCGCAGCAAAAGCCGCTCTGGAGGACTTTGCCCAGAAATGGGAACACAAGTACTCTTACGCTATTAAAAGCTGGAGGGACAACTGGGAAGAACTTACAGCTTTCTATGAATTCCCTTTAGAAATCAGAAAAATCATTTACACTACGAACCTTATTGAAAACCTTAATGGAAAAATCAGAAAATACACTAAAAACAAACTCTCATTCCCAACAGATGAAGCTGTTATGAAATCCACTTTTTTAGCCATTAGAGAGGCTACCAAGAAATGGTCGATGCCCATTAGGAACTGGGGCATTATTTTAAACCAGTTTTTGACTATATTTGAAAAAAGGGTCCGGCTTTAATTAAGCCAAACCCTCGATTTATAACTTACACACTTTTCGGGATAGTGTCTTCTAGTTCTACTTCGCAAGGGGTTTTATATACCAAATATGAGTGTAATCGTTTTCTGTTGTACCATATTTCGATGTACTCAAAAACAGCGGTCTTGGCCTGTTCCATAGTTTTAAAACCATCATCATAGACAAGTTCAACCTTGAATGTTTTGAAGAAGGATTCAGCAACTGAATTATCCCAACATTTTCCCTTTCTGCTCATGGATTGGGTCACCAACGGGTTGGATTTGATAAATGTTGTAAATGTTTTTGAGGCGTATTGAATCCCTCGGTCTGAGTGAAAAATTAAATTGTTGCTTATTTTTCGTTTGCCAGTGGGCATTTTCCATGCCGGCACAACAGTTTGGCCCGTATGCAGGCTTGTGCTCAATGACCAACCAACAACCTGCCTGTCGAACAAATCAATAATGTTTGTTAGGTACAGCCAACCTTGGTTGGTCTGGATGTATGTAATATCGCTGACCCAAGCTTCATTCAGCCTATTGGGGTTAAAGTTTCTGTTCAGCAGGTTTCTGCAAACAGGGTAACTGTGGTTGGGATCTGTGGTGGCCTTAAACTTCCTTTTGTGTTTGCTCACCCAATTGTTCCCCTTCATAGTTTTAGCCACTCTGCACCTGGATATAAGGTGGCCCTTTCGCTTTAGTTGCTCCGCTATTCTTGTTGAGCCATAACGCCGTTGGCTCAGTTAAAATTCCTTTTTTATCAAATCTGTAAACAGGCCATGTTCCAGTGCCCGTTTTGAAGGGCCGGCAGTGTACCACCTATAGAAACTGCTCCTACTTACCTTAAAAGCCTTGCACATCCTCTCGATCGGATATAAATGTTTATAGCTGGCTATAAATCCATAGATTTCCCATCGCTCTTGGAGATTTGATATTAAGAGGAGAAAACACTGTTTTCGGGTATTTTGTGCACGGCCTTTTTTAATACTTCGACTGCGCTCAGTACAGGTATTTCAAGTTCAAGTTCCTTTTCTTTAAGGGATTTGCGCAGTCTTTTAAGTTCCAAGGCATCATCGGATATTGGTTTTTCTGGCTTAGGGGACGTGGTTGTTTTGGCTGCCCTGCGCCATTTGTAGATCCTTTGGGCCTCTATGCCCATTTCGTCCGCTAACTCTTTTTATGTTCTCTCGCTGGTAGCTTAAGCGAACTGCCTGTTCCTTTAATTCGGGCTGTAATATCGTTTTTTCATGTTTCTAAGATATTTGTTTTGTAACAAACGGTCTTAAATTTTGTGTCCTAGTAAAGGTAGCGACTCCAATTTAGATTATAAACTTTTCCAAAAACAACAAACGCCCTTAAAATGGGCGTTTTTATATCGTGCTTTTACAAAATTATGGGCTTGTGCAACGGTTACCGGTGTTGGGCGTAGTTTTTTATTCGTTTATTCTATTTTTCAAGTCCATTCGTTCGTGCAAAATTCTGACAACTTCAATTTTGTCCTCTGAAATCAATTTGTAAAAGATGATGTGTTTTTCAGATTTCAATCCGAGTAAGTTTTTGTCAATTTCGTCATATTCCTTTCCGACATCTGGGTTTTCTCCAATTCCATTACAAGCAATTTTAATGGTAGCATAATATTTGTCCGCTTGTTTCGCTCACCATTTGTCAAAAGTATTGCTCCAAATGTAGTTTAAATCATCTATGGCTTTTTGTCTCAATATAACTTTAGCCATTTTTTTTCTTTTCAGCTTTCAGACGTCTCAGATTTTCGTCAAAGTCAAAATCCTCAACTAGTGGACTATTCAGACCTTCTTGAATTGCATTCCGTAACGCAATTACTTTACTTTCTTCGTTTTCTAAAAGTCGAAGCCCAGCTCTGATTACCTCACTCACATTTTTATATCGCCCAGTAGAAACTTGTGTCTGCACAAATTGGTCAAAATAATTTCCTAATGATATCGATGTATTTTTCATTCCGTTTTAATTTGCTTAAATATACCAAAATTTGGTAAATATTCAAGTTTCGAATGCGGCTCGTAAATTACGCCCAACAATTGAATAAACACAATTGCGATTATCCATATTATATCTACGCGATAAATATAGCTAATTGAAGTTGTTTTTGGTTGAAAAATTTTACAAAAAAAAGTTTTTTACTTCACCAAAAAAATCCCTAAAAACACAGCTAAAAAGCCTACAACAAAACTAGCAATGGTATAAAACGCAAAACTGGTAAAGTCGCCTGCTTTTAAGAATTCATGATTTTCGTAAGCGAAGGTGCTAAAGGTGGTAAAGCCGCCACAGAATCCGGTGGCCAAAAGCAAGGTTTGGTTTTGCGAAAGGGTATTGTTTTTGGCGGCTAAGCCCAAAATGATGCCAATGAGTAAACTGCCTAAAATATTGGCTGCAAAAGTGCCGTAAGGGATGTCCGTTTGTGGATTGTTTAAATATTTGCCAATCAAAAAACGCAGCACACTACCAAAACCACCACCAACAAAAACCAGTAAAATCTGTTTCATTTATAAAAGAAATTTACGGTTGCTAAGTACACCCGACTTCATTCGGCTATGTTGGGTAAAAATGCTAAGAATAACAAAGATCCATTTTTTGCTGTTAGTTTACGGCTATATAGATTTCGGTTTTCCAATCGGCTGGGTTGGGTGTGTTCATTGGGTCGGTTAAATAAACCTCAAGCATGGGGCCATCCTCTGTAAACTCAATGTCGCTATCGGTTATGTGTTTCATGGTGGTTTTCCAAGCTTCCTTTAAATTGCTGTAATTACCTTTTAATGTCGTTTTTATCGCCTTAAAAGGTTCTATCTGTCCTGTTAAAATATCACTTTCAGATGATATAACTCTATCGGTGGTAGGCACACAGCATGAAAACATAGCGGCGTTGTTTTTTTCGTCCCATTTATGGTAATAAGTAAACGGCGCTCCAGCCATTTGAATATTGTTTTTTATAGCATACTTACTGACCTTGGGCATCATTTCCTGCATTTTGGCTTCTAGATCCGGTATTTTGCAGGAGGTTGTATTATATATATAATAACCGCCGCCATGTTCGGTAAGGCCATCGACAGTAACGGTATATTTTTCCATATCAGCCACCACAACGCTATCTAATTTAAAAAGTCCACGTTCAAAATCGGGACCGGTCATATCTTCAATCGAACCGGCAAAAGTGGTGTACACTTTGGTCATAAAATCCTGTTTTCCGGCCATTTCCCAAGTTACTTTGGTGCCTTCATCTGTGGGTTCGAATGTCCAATTAATATCCGATTCCGACTCAAACGGTTTTATAAATTGAATATGTTGTTCTATGCTTTCATTTTCATTTACACTTAAGGTCGTCATTTGCCCTTCACCCAAAATATCACCATTCCAGGCATAGCTGCCATCAACCCCGCTCGTTTTGTCGCCATAGGTTAAAATGGCCGTTGGCTCTTGTTCTATCCACGGTGAAAAGCTGGGCCAATTTTTATAATCATTCACCTTATTGTAAACGACTGAAGCTGGAGTTTTAATAACCGTACTGCGAGAAAAACGGAATTCGTTGGGCTGTACAGCAATATAAATGGCGAGGCCAATAACAAATATGAGCAATAAAAAAAGGATGTACTTAAGAGCTTTCATTAATTAGTGTTTTGGAAGATTAGTAAATCAAATATAATCATTTTTAGTTTTCGATTAATAAATTACTACATTATTACATTTGTTGCTGTGAAAATTGATATTTTTCACTTTAAATAGTGTTTTTTAGGTTTTTCAATAATGAGCTGTGGAGTGAGTAATAACTTTTCACGAATAATTGAAAAAAAATAATAGCCGATGAAACTTAAATTAATCATGAGCGCGATGGTGCTCGGCACTGTTTTATGGCCGTGCGGGAGTGAAAAATCCAACCAAGATGGAATGGATGCTGAACAAAGTGAAACTACCGACTTCGAATTTAAGGTAGATCAATTTGCCGATGTTAAAATTTTGAGATACCAAGTGCTAGGTTGGGAAAAACTTTCATTGAAAGAGCCAAAATTGGTGTACTATTTAACACAGGCTGGTTTGGCGGGGCGCGATATTATGTGGGGACAAAATTACCGGCACAATTTAAAAATTAAAGCGGCGCTCGAAAATATTTACACCAAATATTCGGGTGATAAATCGGCTGCTGATTGGCAGACTTTTGAAACCTATTTAAAGCGGCTTTGGTTCAATAATGGTATTCACCATCATTATTCCAATGACAGATTGAAACCAACATAGCCAGCAGTCAAGTTTCAGCAAAATTAATAGATGTTTTTTAATTAAAATAGCACATGAGAGCAATGCAAAAAAAACTATTCGTATTAATAATTACAACTCTTTATTTAAGTTGTAAAACTTCAGAAAAAACTATTTCAGAAGAAAAACCCCTAAACATCCTTTTCATTTTAACAGACGACCAAGGTGCGCATTTATCTGCTGTAGGAACAAAAGGAATTTCAACACCAAATATAGATGCGCTTGCTAAAAACGGTGTGTTGTTTACAAAATCCTTTGCTGTGGTGCCATCATGTTCGCCAAGCAGAAGTTCTATCATGACAGGAATGTATCCGCATGCCAACGGCCATTGGAGAAACACCATTACCCCGCGTTTAGACGAACCAGTTAGTGAGTTTGGAAGGCAATCAAAAACAGTGGATAAAGTAGGTATTCACGAGTACTTAAAAACGCTTCCGGAATTACTCCAAGAACATGGCTATTTTGCCGGAATTACCCAAAAGTTCCACATGAGTCCGCCTTGGAAATTTCCTTATTCCGATAGAAACCCAGTAAACAATGATCCTGACCAGTTTAAAAAGGTAATTTCCCAATACATTGCCAGTGCGGGTGATAAACCTTTTTTTATCCAAGCCAATATAGCCCCTCCACACAGAAATTTTGATCATCACATGGACAAATTTTCAGAATTCCTTCCTAACCCTGAAGATATTGAAGTTCCTGAATATTTAGCAGATACTCCCGAAATGCGCAAAGACTTAGCAAAATATTATGGGTCTGTACAGCTTGCCGACGCATGTGCAGGCAGTATTATTTCGGCTTTAAAAGAAAAGAATCTTTTAGAAAGTACCATTATAATTTATACTAGTGACCAAGGCGAACCTTATCACAGAGCCAAAGCATCGGCATATTATGCGGGTTTACATGTTCCTTTTGTAGCAAGTGGCCCCAGTATTGTAAAAAACAAAATATCTGATGCCCTTATTTCCCATATCGACATTATGCCAACCATTTTAGATTATGCAAATATTGATATTCCTTCGAGTGTTCAGGGTAAATCTTTAAAATCCTTGCTTAATGGCAAACAAGAAAAATTAAGTAATCGCGATTATATATTTGGAGAGCATAACTCCCATGGCCCGATAAGAGCAGAACATTACCCAAGTAGAGCGGTGTTTGACGGGAGATATTATTATATCAAAAACCTTATGCACAGTAAAACCTATGAATTGCCTGCTGATTTAAAGGTTGAAAAAGGTTGGGGTAACCATAGCTACCAAGCAACTTTAAAGGCAAAAGAATCACACCCCGTTCAATATAGCTTATTAAAACAATTAGAATCTGGCCGCCCAAAAGAAGAACTTTATGACATGAAGAATGATTTTGGTCAAATTAATAATCTTGTAAATAACCCAGAGTATAAAGAAAAACTTAAAGAATTAAGGGAAGCTATTAATGCCTGGAGAAAAGAAACCGGCGATTTGGAAAATGACCCATTAAATATAAAAACAAGACAACTAAACAAATAATGTTACGTGTAAGCCTCCCATAAAATCGAACTGTTTAAAAGTGTAAAAATAATATTAACTTTAAACAGTAATTATGAGAAGAAGTAAATTTAGTCCACAGCAAATAGCTAAGATTTTAAAAGAGTTCGATAACGGCAAGAGTGTTGAACAGATAACGCGCGAACATGGAGTAAGTACATCTGCCTTTTATAAATGGCGAGAACGTTATGCAGGCATGAACGGAAAAGAACTAAAGCGTATTAAAGAATTAGAAGAGGAAAATCGCAAACTTAAACAGATGTATGCAACTTTAGCCTTAGACCACCAAATGGCTAAAGAAATAATTGAAAAAAAGCTATAAAGCCCTGCCGTAAGCGGAGTATTGCAAAGGAACTTATTCATTACGGTATCAGTAGGGCGTGCCGTGTTCTCAATATGAGTAAGAGTGTCTATTATTACACACCATTACCTAAGGACGATCTCGAGATAGAACAAGCTTTACAGCAAAAGGCTTAAGAGCATTCTGAAGAAGGATTTTGGAAAGCCTATGACCGATTACGAGAAGAGGGCAAACCTTGGAATCACAAACGTGTGCATAGGGTTTATGTTTCTTTAGGGCTGCCTTTGAGAAGAAAGGTAAAGAAACGTTTGCCTGTTAGAGTAAAAGAGCCTTTAGAGGTTCCTAATGAGCTCAATCATACTTGGAGTATGGATTTTGTAACCGATGTTTTAGAGAACAAAAGACGTTTTAGAGCATTTAATATCATTGATGATTTTAACCGAGAAGTTCTTCATATAGAAATAGATTTTTCATTGACTAGTAATCGCATAGTCTGGGTGCTTAACCACCTAATAAATAAAAAAGGAAAACCCCAGAAGATACGAATGGATAACGGCCCTGAGTTTATCGCTAATATCACTAATGAATGGAGTCAAATGCATGGAATAGATTTTAAATATATTCAACCAGGAAAACCAACTCAAAATGCTTTTATAGAACGCTTTAATGGAAGTTATAGACGTGGAGTTCTAAACAAATACATATTCGAAGATCTTGATCAAGTTAGAGAACAAACCCAGATATGGATAGATGACTATAACAACCACAGACCACACGATGCTCTAGGAAAAATTTCTCCAATTAAATATGCAAAAATTAATTCTCATGGAGCTAGCTCCATGAGAATTAAAAACAGTAATTTTAAACCAGTTTTAGAAAATTAAGCAGTTCTAATATGGGGAAGCTTACACAGCCTGATTCCGATTCAACTGTTGATTCTTTCCACAAAATGTCAAATTCCTCTTTGGAACTCGCGTCCATAAATTCTAAACCATCTTTTAGATTTCCTTCTGGCAAAAAATATGGTTCTTGTTCTATTGTCAAATATGTATTGACTAATTCATTTTCTGTTTTATAAATAGCTCTTTCACAATAGAACTCATTATCCAATTCAAAAAAACATTCAGTCTTGTTTTCGTCTGTATATTTAAAGTAGCTTTTCATTTCGGATTTCAGTTCTCAAATGGCATACAACGGTCACGTATAACCGTCAGTTACGGGCAAGTTAGCAATTAATTTCGGTTTAGCACTGGTGTTAGCAATTACGTAGTGGATTCGGACGTAGTCGAATCCGCCGTAATTGCGGTTATACATTGTTGTAAGCAGTTTTTATTCCGTTTTTTACATAAATCATGATTCCGTTTACAACTAATGGAAGTGAAATTATCGCAATAAAATATTTTAAATTTTCCGCATTTCCGTATTCAATTCCGATAATTAAGTTTCCGATTATCCATAATACAGAACTTACAGAAAAGATAGTCAGCATTTTTTTTAAATTCCGCATTAATCTTTCCACGTCTTCAGGTTCATATTCTCTAAATTCAAGTTCCATATTAAATTCAAGTCCGCTTGCATAAATTGCATAAAAAACGAATGAAAATCCGAAAGCTAAAATCAAGATTATTAGTCCAATTTTAAAAATAGGATTCAGTTCCGCAATTGATTTTATGTATTCAAATGATTTTCCAAAAGCGAGTAAAATCAGTAGAAACAGGATTGTAATTATCCAACTTTTATATTCTTTTCTTATGTACTTTTTTATGTTCATTCAATAACGTTCTGTGGAATTGCTTACAACGGTTCGTGTATGGCCTCGTTGCGGAAAACGTCCAACCGACTTTTCCGCCGTAGCCCTAAGTTAGCGAAACAGGATGGATTTTCCATTTGGAAAATCCGACTGCAATGAGCTATACACAATGTTACCTGTAGTTATTTTTCTTTTACGGTTTCGGTATATCTAATTGGAAAAATTCTTCTTATTTCAGTCCACTTTTCAATGTCAGATTCTTTATCTGAGTCTATTATCTGTTGCACTGATTGATTAAATTTTGATAATGCAAAATCGTTTCTTACTTGATTAAATGATATATAAATTTTATTTCTAATCTCCCTATATTTTTCATAATTCAATCCTTTATCAAAAATTCCTAACACGATAATATTTTTATTGACATCTACTTTTCCCGAGTATTTAAATTCTTTTTCAATTGTAGCTGGCATTTTTTCATTTTCTGGGTTAGGAACGATGAATTTTTTTAGTTTGTCAATTATTAAACTATCATTAACAATTTTCCCTTCAATTTTTGTCACTCCATTTTTTTCGACGTCTATTACCACTAAATTTCTCTGCTTAATAACAATTTGCCCAGATTTATTGCTTAGGTTTTTCATATAGTTGTCAAATCCATATTCCAATTCGACGACTTTATAGTCTACTTCTAAATCCACAATAGATTTCAACTCATCCTTACAAGATGTTGAAGCCAATATTATAGTCAGAAGTAATAATTTGAGTAAAATTTTTGTCATAATTACAGGTAACGGTTTTGTGTAAGCGCCAGTAACGGGAAAGTGCGCGAGTACTTTCCGCTGACGCACCTAATTTAGCAAAACGAGTTGAATTTCCGATTAGGAAATTCAGCCGTTATTGCGCTTACACGTTGTTGGCTGTAGTTTTTTAAATCAAATTGTTTGCTATTCTATTCAGTTGTTCATCGGTTAAAATGGGTTCAAAATATTTTATATAATCATTCAGTTCATTTAGTAGCTTTATGTTTACATATTTAAATTCAGCTTTTGGTTTATTGCGAATCATAACAATAAGATTTCGAATTGGAATTTTTTGTTCTCCCCAATGATGTTCATTTAATGTTATATTTTCCGAAATGTATATATATAGAGCAAAATTAGACCTTTCAATTTGTTCAATTGGTGACCTTAGACTAATTGAATTTACCGATGATTTACTCCAGTTTTTTGTTTCTATTATGAAAATTCCAGCTTTTGAAATTAAAAGATGGTCAATTTGTATGGAATAGATTCTCTGATTATGTTTTTTGTAAAAAATTGGTCGAGAAAAGCTTAAATTAAAATCATTGATTAAAACGTAGTCATCTGAAAGTTTCATTATTTCTTTAACAACTAAATTTTCACCAATTGCTCCTGAAATTAGATTTTTTGAATTTTCTAAAACATTGCGTGTATATTCAATTTTTTCAATTTTAGGCTTTGCTCTTTTTTCAATTAATTGTTGTTTTTCTGTTTCGTATTTTTTTATAAAAAGTTCATCATTTTCAATTTTTTTAGATAATTCTTTTATGAATGAACTTATCAGTTCAGGTTTATTTTTTAGAAAATGTTTTAATTTATTTTTAAGAACAAACAATCTTATACTTGAGCTCAGTTTTCTAAAAAAACTTTTTTCTTTATTGTTCTTAATTGAATCAATTTTAGTTTGTAAATCAGCAACTTTATTGTTTATTTTTTCACTCTCTAAATTGATTATTTCGTTTTTTTCCTGAATTCTACGTTCAAGTTTAGCACACGTTTCCGAATACTCTCTTTCTAACTCGTTCGATATGTCGTTTAGGATTTTTAGTTTTTCTGAATTGTAATTTGACAAAAAAGTCTTAATCTCTTTTACAGAACTAAATCTAGAAATTCCTTTGTCCTCTAATTCAGATTTTAAGGATTTCAGCGATTCTATTGTTCCATATATTCTTGCCATTTACGATTTTTCTCAAATTACAGCCAACGGTCTCGTATAACCGTCAGTTACGGGATTAAATTAATGATTTTCGGTTAAGCACAGGCTTTAGCAATTCCGAGTGGATTCGGACGTAGTCGAATCCGCCGTAATTGCGGTTATACATTGTTGGCAACAGTTTTTTTCGTAACTAATAATATTTTAGTTTCCGTATACTTTTTAAAATTCAGATTCCGAAAATAGTTCTTTAGATTATTTCTGAGCTGATGTTTAATTCTGTCTGTTTGATTTTGGTCAGTATAATTAAAAAAAAGGTTTATTCTTTCCGCCTATTTTATGAAATTCCGCTTTTGTTCGATTCTAATTACGAACAGTTTTGAAATTTCCAAAAATTAAAGAGGTAATTAAAAGTCCTATTCCAATTCCGATAAAAGAACCCTTCGCAAAATCAGGTAATTCAAAAAATTGAGATACAATTTGTGAAGTTGAAATTACAATCATTCCAATTGATAATAAAATTAATGCTCTTCTTTTCGTTATTTTTTTCATTTGATTTTAGATTTTAAATAATTAGTATCTCAATTAAAGTATTTGTTACATTAAGTTCTAAGTTTCTCAACGTTTTGGCTAAATTGTTGCCAACGGTTGGGCTATGAACAGTTGCGTGGGTTAACACAGACTTTTACAAGTACACGACAAGCTGAAAATTCCGCAGGAATTTTCAGAATATGCCTGTAATAGCAATTGTTTATAGCCATTGTTGTAAGTAGTGCTTTTTAATATTCTTGAATCAAAATTTCAGTTGGAATTCTTAAGTTATGACTTAATTTTCTTATCATTTCTAAAGTCAGTTTGCGTTTTTTGTTCATTATTTCGCTCACTCGACTCTTAAATCCAATGTATTCCACCAAGTCCTTTTGTTTAAGTCCCATCTGTTCCATTCTGAAATTAATGGCAGAAATTGGGTCAGGCATTTCTATTGGGAATTTATCACTCTCAAAGTTGTCAATCAACACCGAAAGTATTTCCAATTCGTCTCCTTCTTTGGTTCCACGTTTTGCGTCAAAAATCACTTCAAGTCTTTCAAGCGCTTTTTGGTAGTCTTTTTCGTTTCTAATAGGTGTTATTTCCATTTCAAATTTCGTTTGCGTTTATTTTGTCATATTCGGCGTGAGTTCCGACAAATCTTATCCACGCTAATTGGTACTCAAAATTGAATTTTACAATTAATCGATAGTCATTTCCTTTAATGTTGAATACGATTCTATTGTCTTTTAAAATACTTGCACTCGGATATTCAGATTTCAGTTCGTTGATGGATTGCCAATTAGATTTTTCCGTTTCTCGATACCAAGTTTTCAATTGTAATTCGCAATCATTGTGTTTCAACCAAAATTCACGTAATGTTCCTCTCGAAAATATTTTCACATTTTTCTATTTGATGCAAATATAATAAAAAAGTTACCAAAATGATAACTTTTTGATTTTTTTTCGGCATTACTTACAACGGTATCGGCTATGAGTAGTTGCGTGAGCTAGCACTTAACTTTGCAAGTACACACCAAACTGAAAATCCGTGAGGATTTTCAGAAGTACGAGAGAACAAGCAATTACTTATAGCCATTGTTGTGGTGTCGTTATTTTTAATTTCCAAATATTCTATTTAAAAATCCTTTTTTTCTTTTTTCAGATAATTTAGGTTCAGACAATAAGCAACCTGAAAGCCAAAATTGTCCGTGAATTACTCCGCCTTTTTTAGGTTCTGAATTCTCGAAATATCTAAGGTCTGCAATTACGTCAATTTCTCCACCAAGAGTATCAATCAACATCCAATAGAATTCTTGACCTGTAAACAAATTTTTTCTTTTTTCCGATTCTCTTATTATTCCAGCAAATAGTCCAAATGCTTCTGGTGGGTTTGGGTCTTCTCCTTCGCCTGGATTAAAAAGTCCACTTGGAACAAATGATTGTGAAGCCCATTTAGGTTCTCCTACTTGTCCGTTTGAAAAAGCATCTTCTGATTCGTAATAATCAAACTCCTGTGCAAATGCAGATAATTGTATCTCCACAGTTTGCGGAAGTTCAATTTCTTCATATTTTTTGTGGTCAGGGACATCAAAAACAAAAGGATAAGAACCACTTTCAGGATTATCTTTTTCCAAAGGGTCAGCCCAAGAATGAAAGGCTCCGTCTAAAATGCTTTCTTGTCTGTCAATAGATGCTGTGAGAGATACTTTTCTCTTACTCTTTCCTTCAAAGTGAGGATTTGCACCAATAAGTTCATTTTTACCATTCATTTGAATCCATAACTGCGCTCCAGATTCATCCGAAAATTTAAAGTAACTTCCTTTTTTAGTTTTTATCCGAGAGGACTTTTCGTATGCTCTTTCAACTAAAGAGTAAAAGTCTTCTTCATTTTGAATATCAAAACCTATGTTCGATAGATTGCTCATTTTTTGCGTTCCGTTTTAATGCACCACAACGGCTCCGGCTATGAGTAGTTGCGTGGGTTAGCGTTTAACTTTTCAAGTACGCACCAAGTTGGAAATTCCGCAGGAATTTCAAAAGTAGGCGAGAACAAGCAATTACTTATAGCCATTGTTGTAAAACGTACTTTTTTATACTTCAATTGATATATTCACTTTCCCGCCAAGTCCTTTTTCAACAATGTCAAATAAGGTCTTTAAGGTCAGATTGCTGCCGTTATTTTCCACACGTGAAATGTAAGTTCTTTTCTTGTCAATCAATTCGCCAAGTTGCTCTTGAGTCAGATTTTTTTCCTCACGTGCGTTTCGTAAAAGCAATCCGATTTTAAAGGATTCAAAATCTCTTTCGAGTTCGTCTCTGCGTTCAGTTCCTTTTTTTCCGTAAACTGTGTCTTTTATGTCTTTCCAACTTTTAGTTTCCATTGCCTTTGTTTTTTTCTTCGTAATACTCTTTCATTAATCGAACAGCTTTGTCGATTTCTTTTTTCGGTGTTTTCTGCGTCTTTTTTGTAAATCCGTTTAAAAGGATTACTAACTTACCTTCATCGAAGAAGCAAAAAACTCGCCAAATATTCGAACCTAATTTTATTCGAGCTTCATAAAGTCCTTTGTGACTTTTCATTGGTGCCAAATATGTTTTCGGTACGTGCTGATAGGTTTCGATTATTTCAATGACCTTAAATATCTTGTCCTGAACTTTTTTCGGCTGAGCAAGTAGAAATTCCTCAAAATAATTCTTGTATTGTATTACTAGCCTAACTTTGTCCATCAAGACAAATGTAACTTAAAAGTTACTATTTTCAAAATTTCAGAAGTTGATTTTTTGAGTTCCGAGCGTTCTTTAGGTATGTTTTACAACGGTTGGGCTATGAGTAGTTGCGTGGGTTAGCGGTTAACTTTGCAAGTACACACCAAGCTGAAAATCCGCGAGGATTTTCAGAAGTAGGCGAGAACAAGCAATTACTTATAGCCATTGTTGTGCATAGTGTTTTTAAGTTAATATCCAATTTATACATTCTGTAATTTCCGTATGGTCATTTGGTAAAGTTGTTTCAATTCCATCGTTTTCAATATCGTTCACAAAATTTGCCCAAACAGATTCTGTTTTGCCTGTTAAATTGAGATGCTTTTCTATAGTTCCTTTTTTCCAAATCCAAATATTTTCAGCTAGTAATTTGGTTTTTAAATTTTCAATGTTAGTTTGAATATTTGGTTGTTGTGCTAGAAGGGCAAAAGCTTCTGCTGCTGACATTGAACTATTTCTATTTGTTGGTAATCCATTATCTAGTGTAATTCCATTTGGTGTTGCAATAGATGTTAATTCTGCGATACAAGCTGTTATATCATCATCGTCAGCTTCCAAAAACCCGTCATCAACTGCGTGTTTAAAAGCGTAATCTAAATCAACTATAGCCTTACAAGGTAAATCCATCATTTCAAGAACCATTTTAGATTTTCGTGTATTACCTGAACCTCCTTGTTTTACCAATGCACATTTATGTGTGCCAAGAGTATTATTTGTGATTACCTCTATTAAAAATGGAACAAGCCTCTTTTCTGTTTTTCCCTCTGTCAAAACCACTCGTTCAGAGAATAAAATGTTACTTGAATTACTCAAAGCAAATAGTAATGTTAATTGATGTTGAGCCTCTTGTTCTACTTGTGGTATTGCTGATTTTAAAGAACTACGTTTATGTGTTCCAAGTGTTGAGTTTTTCCTAATTAAGATTGTATTAGCCACATCTTTTTCGGTTATCATAAATGGTGAGTGAGTAGTGAATATTATTTGGTATCCTTGATTAGCAAGTGTTTTCAAAGAAACTCGTAGAATCTCTATTGCTTGAGGATGTAAATAAAGTTCAGGCTCATCTATTAATAATAGAGTGGTAGTTGTTTGTTCTTGAGATGCTATTTTTAAATCAGCGAGATGTCGAATTAAAGTCATCTGAATTGAACGTTGAGCTCCGTGTCCCAACGCAGAAACATCTGTGCCATTTAAACTTTGGTTTTCATAAACTTTAATTGTTCCCTTTGTAAATACCTCTTTAAGTTCCGGTGTTGGTACGTGAACCTTAACATTAATGTCAGGGAAAAATGCATCTAATTTTTCATTGACTTGTTGGTCAAATTCACTCAATTCAGTAGCTCTATTTTCTCCGTCTGCATCTAAAACATTTTTAAGTCCATCCAAAACTGTTCTCAATTGGTCACCATATTGTTCTTCTATAGGACCAATTATTTCTGAAAGCAATTTTCCAATTGTTGTTCCCGATTTTGATTTGCTAACATCTTCTTCTGAATTTTCCATTGCTCCAATATGTATTGGTTCTGGAAATAAATCTTT
Source organism: Tamlana crocina (assembly GCA_040429635.1). Classification (NCBI taxonomy): domain Bacteria; kingdom Pseudomonadati; phylum Bacteroidota; class Flavobacteriia; order Flavobacteriales; family Flavobacteriaceae; genus Tamlana; species Tamlana crocina. Next base: position 1,459,287 of record CP158972.1, read on the forward strand.
AATTGCATTGTCAATTCCTGTTGGATTAGATTGCCATTGTCCGTCTTCAGGATTAAGAACTTCTAAACGAATTTGCGCAGCAGTTGCATTAGGTGTTGATTGAGTTCTTCTTATGGTTAGTGACTCTGAGTCTAAAAAAGGTTCAATTCTTTGCCTATGAGTAGCATTTAAATTTTCAAGTATTGTTTCACTAATACCGTCTATTTTCGCTGTCATAATAACAGGACTATTAACATCATTAAAATCAGTTGATTTAAGTGAACTTTTGCGTAATACCCATTTTATCGCTTCAAGAATATTGGATTTTCCTGCATTATTATAACCAACTAATGGTGTGTACTCAGAAAGTTCAAATTCAATTGCAATAATTGACTTGAAGTTCTGAATTTCTATGGTTGTTAATTTATGGCTCATAGGTTGGTTTTACATTATGCACAACGGTTTGGTATAATAATAGTTGCGGGTTTGTATGCGAGGATTTTCCGAAGGAAAATCAGACGTTACAAACACGCAACGACCTTTGATTTAGCACTAAACCGCAATTATTTTTATACGGTGTTGTGCATAGTTTTTTTAATTTATCTTTAATATTTTTCCGTTTTTAGGTGTTTTCAAAAGACTCTTAATTACTACAATTTCTACGATAGTCATTAATAATAAAATTCCGAGTGTTTTTAGTGATAAGCCAATTGTTATTATTAAAAATATTGCAATTCCTATTGTAGTTAATAATGAAAAAATAATCGGTTTGTTTTTGTCGAAAAAGGACAAGTCGGTCAGTTCAGAGTTTTTGAAAATTGGTAAAAGATGATTTTTAAAATCATTATAGTCAGCTTTTTTAATGTCAATTTTTATTGATTTCTCTTTTTTTCCGTCATCATCAGTTAGATAATTTAGTATTAAATTGAAGTTATCTTCATCAAACATTATATTCTCAAAATCTGAAAACTTATAAAACTTAGTTTTTCCAAATAGTTTTTTTTCTTCAATCGCTTTATCAATTGAGATTTCACTTTCATCAATTTTTGAAATCCAAATGGAATCTTTGTTTAAAATCAAAAATTCACTTAAATTATTTACTTTATTTATTTTCCAATATTTAATCATTTTCTTGAATTCGGTTCGTTTTTCAAATTATGCACAACGTTTCTCGTATAAGATTAGTTGCGTTTTTGTGTGCGAGGATTTTCCGAAGGAAAATCAGAAGTAGCAAAAATGCAACTAACTTTGTTTAAGCACTAAAATAGCAATTAATTTTATACAGTGTTGGCAATAGTAATCTGTTTTTTAAATTTCTGAATTTCATCATAATCCTCAATGTTTAAAACATTCAATAATTCCAACCAGCTAATTATTCCATTTTTATGATAGTTTGTTAAAACGTCTTTATAAAACTTAATTTGTTCAGATTGTGTCTGCAAAAAATTGTATTCAATTTGTTTTCCATTTTTTAAATTCAAAATAAAACGATTGCTCAGACCATTAGATAAATGAGGAGCAAACTCCAAAAGGTGATTTGTAAAATTCCCTTTAACATCATAAGTTGAGAAAAATTCCAACTTTTTAATTTCGTCAAGTCTGTAGTCAATATTTTCAATATTAATATGATTTTCATAAAAATATATTCTTCCACAATATTCTCCTATTTCTCTTTCGTATCTAAAAAAAGTACTAACCAATAATCCAATTATATATAAAGTTCCAAGTATAAGTATTACAGTTTCAATTCCTTTAAAATTGTATCCTAAAGAATTTTTAAGATAATAAAGAAGAAAAATTATTCCAAACCAAACAATTGCAATAATGTTTTCTGGCGAAATATAAAATCCTTTTTTTTCCTTAAATAAAGATAGTCTGCGTGGATTCATTTTTTATTATTGCCAACGGTCTCGTATAACCGTCAGTTACGGGTTAATATGCGTTAATTTTCGGTTTAACACTGACGTTAGCAATTTCGAGTGGATTCGGACGTAGTCGAATCCGCCGTAATTGCGGTTATACATTGTTGTGGTGTCGTTTTTATTATTTTTTCACTTAACTGTTTAGCGAATTCAGGTTCACAATAAACTTGATGCCCTTTGTCCAATAATATTTTGTATTCCAATTCCATCTTTTCTAACCATTCCATTTCTGGTTTAAACTCATCATTTTCTCCAAAGAACAGTTTTAGGCTTCCATTAGGTCTTTCAGTTTCTTTTCTTAATCTAGTTGAAGACACACAGGCAAGAGAATTAATTTTTCCACTTCTAATTCCATATTTCCAAGCTATAGTTCCACCTAAACTAAATGCTAAAATATTTATCGAGTGCTTTTCAATTTCAATTAGTTTATTCACTGCTTTTTCAATTCCGCCTTCAATAAATTGTTTGTGCAAGTTAGTTTGACTGTATTCTGTTTTGTCTATTTCTCCAAGTTCGCAACTATCGTAAAACTCAATATCAAATTTTGCTTCTAAAATTCGAGTATAATTTATTAACCATTCAGATTTTTCTCGACCCCACAAGTCTGAAATTATGATTAATCTTTCTTTCATAAACGATATTTTGTCAAATGCACCACAACGGTCTCGGCTATACATCCGTTGCGGACGGATCCGCAGGATTTGTCCGCCGAAGAACGAATATAGCAATAATGTTGGAATTTTCGGCAGAAAATTCCGCCGCAATGGTTTATAGCCATTGTTGTTTATCAGTAGCGGCCCATAGGAGTGAGCAGGTCTGCTTGCGTTTCTGTTTTTTTTAACGGCAAGAGTGATGTCGGATGTGTATGTCGGCCGTTTTTTTAAAAGTTCCTTTTTTAAGGTTTTGAGTGTTTTTTTTGTCCGCAAGGTTTTGTCGGTCAGGGCTTTTGCGCATTATTTTTAAATTTTAACCGGCAAGAGTGAGAATCCGCGTAATTATTTGTTGTCCGCTTGGTTTTTTGCGTTTAAGTTTTGACCCGTCCGAGTGATGTCGGCCGCTATTGTGGACAACGGTCTCGGCTATGAGTAGTTGCGTGGGTTAACACGAAACTTAGCAAGTACACACCAAGCTGAAAATCCGCGAGGATTTTCAGAAGTAGGCGAGAACAAGCAATTACTTATAGCCATTGTTGTAACCAGTTTTTTTACATATAAAATTGTGAAACTACACCATCAACTAAATCGTCAAAAGTTATAATTTCAATATCTCTATAATCATCAATTATTTCTTTCCAAACATCATTTGAAAAGTCCCATCTTCTACCAACTACTAAATATCTTTTCGGATATCTAATATTGATATTATATTTTTCTTTAATCCATTTTCGATTATTAGGGTCTTCAAAATATTCTTTGTAAACTCTTGTTTGCGAAATGTATGCGTTAATTTCTGCTGAAAAAGTTTCTCTATTTGATTTTCCAACTACTGTTTTAGATTTAATATCAGGCAACTTAAACTCAACAATATCTGCATATCCATTTGGCTTTACAATTAGAAAATCTGGTTGAATATCATTTTTTTCCTCTGATTGCCATTTTAGTAAAAGTTGTGGATGGATTTCTTTTGAAAGAAATCCCATAGTAAGTATGAATTTGTTCTCAGGTTGTTCTAAAAACTTTGTCAGTTTTGGTTCAGTCGTTTTGGAACTGCCTATCAATTCAATAAATCTATTGATTTGAGGAAGTTTATTGAATTTATAATCGTCTTTTGGTGGTAATGGATATTTAAAATGGGCATCGTGTTCAACCAATGATGCTAATTCAGTTAACGAAACTTTTATTTCATGTGTTTTTTCAGTTTCATTGAAAATTTCCATTGGCAGAAAATCAAGCCATTTTATGTGACGAGTTTTTAAACCATTTTCATCAGCGTCAAAAAATCTTGCGTTAACAATTCGAGTGAACTGCTTTTCAGGAACGTGAAAACCTGGACTGTTAATTCCCATAATTGAATCTTGAGCCATCCAATTCCATTTTAATTCAATTAACTTGTCCATTCCTTTATTTGTTGGATAAACTAAATCTTCTGAATAAGGCGGAATTGGCATTGTAAAAGGAATTGCAGTACTCTCAAATTTAAATCCTATAATATCTTCAAGTAGATTTGTTTTTGAATCTGCGAAATCATAGTGAGTAACTTTCACACCTCTTGATTCGGGAAGTTTGTTTGTTTTTTCTGGTCCAAAATATTCAATTGCCAAATGGGTTCTCCCAATATAAATTACTATATGTTCGTGTTGTAATAATAAAGCAGGAAATGTTTTTATTAATTCAGTTTCTTTTTCAAGATATTTATATAATGGAAGCCAATAGTTTTCATTTATCCCATTCATAATTGAGAGAACTAAATTAGTCTCTTCTTTCGGTAGCTTTTTATTTGTATGAGGATGTTCCATCAAATTGGTTACAACGGTCTCGGCTATGAACAGTTGCGTGTTTTAGTACGGACTTTTGCAAGTACACAGCAAGCTGAAAATTCCGCAGGAATTTTCAGGATAAGCCTGTAATAGCAATTGTTTATAGCCATTGTTGTGGTGTCGTTTTTATTTTTTCAATTGTTTTGTCATTCAGTATTTCTAATTCAACTTCTTCGGTTTGATAACTGTTCTCAATTTGATTTCCAACATTGCTTGAGAAAATGTCCCATTTCAAATTCAATGCGTTACCTAACTCGACAATTAAATCTCTTAAATTATGTCCGTTTTTCTCCAAATCAGCCATAATCCAATTTCCAATTCCGTGAGCGTTTTTTAAATCGTCCGAAAAGCTTAAATAGTATTTTGGAATATCATTTTCATAAATTACGTTTTCATTGAATTCCAATTCCAAGAAAGGGAAGAAGCGTTCATTTTCTTTTCCGCTAATTAAATACGATTCCGTTTCCAGTTTAATTTTATCCATTACCACATTACTTGCTTAATTCTGCGGTTTTTAATTCCGATTTTGATTAAATCTCTACAAAAATTATTGAATTTGTTTTGAAATTCAGATTGAAGATTATCGTTTCCACAATACAATTCCCATAATGCTCCAGCTCCACCAAAAAGTTCATTAGTCAAAACGTATTTTTTGAAAAGTACGGAATCCTTTTTCATAGCAGAAGCTAGGACATTTGTCAATTCTTGTTGTCCAAGACTTGTTCCTATTTTGGTCAAAAGGTCCTTTAATTCAGTCACACTTTTGGTCAATGACTCAATGTTTTCCTCTGAAAAGTTCAACTCTTTATTTCTTGTAAATATGTTCATCTCAAATGCACCACAACGGTCTCGTATAACCGTCAGTTACGGAATTAAAGATAATGATTTTCGGTTTAACACTGACGTTAGCAATTTCGAGTGGATTCGGACGTAGTCGAATCCGCCGTAATTGCGGTTATACATTGTTGTGGTGTCGTTTTTATTATTTTTTCACTTAACTGTTTAGCGAATTCAGGTTCACAATAAACTTGATGCCCTTTGTCCAATAATATTTTGTATTCCAATTCCATCTTTTCTAACCATTCCATTTCTGGTTTAAACTCATCATTTTCTCCAAAGAACAGTTTTAGGCTTCCATTAGGTCTTTCAGTTTCTTTTCTTAATCTAGTTGAAGACACACAGGCAAGAGAATTAATTTTTCCACTTCTAATTCCATATTTCCAAGCTATAGTTCCACCTAAACTAAATGCTAAAATATTTATCGAGTGCTTTTCAATTTCAATTAGTTTATTCACTGCTTTTTCAATTCCGCCTTCAATAAATTGTTTGTGCAAGTTAGTTTGACTGTATTCTGTTTTGTCTATTTCTCCAAGTTCGCAACTATCGTAAAACTCAATATCAAATTTTGCTTCTAAAATTCGAGTATAATTTATTAACCATTCAGATTTTTCTCGACCCCACAAGTCTGAAATTATGATTAATCTTTCTTTCATAAACGATATTTTGTCAAATGCACCACAACGGTTTGGCTATGGTTTCGTTGCGGGAAATCCGCGAGGATTTTCCGCCGTAAACCGAAGATAGCAAATTTGCGAGGACTTTCCGAGAGGAAAGTCAGAAGCAATGAACTATAGCCGGTGTTAGGTGCAGTTTTTATTCTACTTTTTCTCTATTTAAACTTAAGTTAATGGTCAGATTTATAAGTCCTCTATCGATTGGCTGAAAATTTTTATTTGTCAAAATCACATGGGGATTTATGGTCAGTTTACCTTTTTCTCCACTAAACCCAAAAAACGGTACGAGTCTTAAAGTCCAATTATTAAAGTCCGTATATGTCACCAATTCTGTTCCAATGGCAATTCCCATTAGATTTATAAGTCCACTTATTTTTGGTCCAATAGTGAACTTTTCTGTATTCAATCCGATTTCGGTTCCTATTCCGTATTGAAATCCGCCTCCATGCAGTCCTCCGTACATTGTATTGTTGATTCCGATATCAAGTAGGTGGAAGTTTTTGTCATTAGGGTCTCCAAAGCTGTAACTATATCCAACTCCTAAATTTAGAGATTTATAATTCGCATAATCTCTTTCCTTTCGGTTTTGTCCAACACCGAGATTTATGAATCCGATTAAAAGTATGATTGTTATTCTGGTTTTCAATTTAGAGTTCTCTGTTTGTTCAAATTGCACCTAACGGTCTCGTATAACCGTCAGTTACGGTTTTAAAGTTAATAATTTTCGGTTTAGCACTGACGTTAGCAATTCCGAGTGGATTCGGACGTAGTCGAATCCGCCGTAATTGCGGTTATACATTGTTGTGTGTTCGTACTTTTTCATCTAATTGTATTTCGTATTCCAGGATAGATTTTTCCATTGAATCGAGTGCTTTCTTCTTCTGGATGGAAATAATAAATCTGTTTTTTATTCGAGTCTTTTACAGCATAACAATTATCAAAAAGTATTATTCCAGAGTCTATACTCCTCCAGTATTCTATTCTCGGAAACCATTCAGGAAAAATGTCTTTTACTAATTCGATTTGTGAGTGGAAAATTCCAATGTAGGTTTTGTCAATATGATTTTCTTTATCAAAGATTGAGCTATAGAGTTCCTCATTTTCGTAATCAAAAACTCCAAATACACATTTTGTACTTAAATAGGATATGTTTTTAATATTCTGCGCATCAGATTTTATTAATTCGACCGGAAACCAACCTGTTAATCTTGGGTTTTCAATTTCACTGAATTCATTGTAATTCTGATATTCTTGTAGATAATCTCCATTATTACAAGACACCAAAACCATTAGAACTAATATTCCAAAAAAAGATAAATTCAAATTTATATTCTTTAATTTCATTCAGTTTTCACGGTTTTTGGGTATGACACACAACGGTCTCGTATAACCGTCAGTTACGGGTTTAAAGTTAATGTTTTTCGGTTTAGCACAGACGTTAGCAATTCCGAGTGGATTCGGACGTAGTCGAATCCGCCGTAATTGCGGTTATACATTGTTAGGCACTGGCTTTTATTCAAATTTCAGTCTATTTTGATTGTCTGATTTTGATATGTGTTCAAATACTTTTTCAATCACATAACTGTTTTGGTCAATAATATATGTCTGTAAATCTTCGTCAAAATTTCGTCTTCGAGACAAGGTTACTTTCAAAGCATCTCCTTTCCTAAAAGCTTCATTTTTTGAGCCGTTCAAAAAAGTCGGCATCTTTTATTGAGGCTTTTATTGGATAACCTCTAAAAACAAAAGCCCATTTTGCGTGTCCCTCAAAGTGAATGGTTTTTATGATTAAAGTTGCTTCATCAGTTAGAATGTCAGATTCTGGCAGTTCTTCAATTTCTTGTGTTTCAATTTGGTCGATAAATTTTGGAAATTCTGTTCTGTTAATATTTATTACTTCTCTTTCTTCTTGTTCTATTTTCAAATCTTTTACATTTTCATCTTTATTCACAATTATAAAAGTCTGTTGAATTTTTTGATTAGCACCAGAATTTTGAGAAACATTATAAATTATTTTAGGTAGTTCTTTATCAACTATCTGTTTGTCTTCCAAAATTTGTTTTATTTCTTCTTCCGTTTTGTTTTGAGTTGCGTTTGTTGCGAATAAAATCAGAAGTCCAACTAATGTTCCAACAGTCAAGTCTCCCATTTTTTCTAAAATCAAATCTTTATACTTTGACTTTAGTTTTATTTTGAAACTTCCATTTTCGGGTGGTGAAACTTCAATAATCATATCGTTAGGATTGTAACCTAACTCATTATTGATTAAGTAAAGTAATTGTTTGTAGTTGTCTAAAAATTCAGTCAGAGTTTCAACTTTGATATTTCCGTCTCCGCCGAATTTTATGGTTAGTTGGTTATTTTCTATCATTCTGTTTTTTCAGCTTGTGCCTAACGGTCTCGTATAACCGTCAGTTACGGGATTAAAGTTAATGATTTTCGGTTAAGCACAGACGTTAGCAATTCCGAGTGGATTCGGACGCAGTCGAATCCGCCGTAATTGCGGTTATACATTGTTGGCACCAGTTTTTTTATTTTTATTCTGTAAATTCAATTTGTTTTGAGTTTATTGACGTGTCACTATCTTTAAATTTTATTGATTTAAATATATTCAAAATCAGTTCTTCATTTTTGATATTTTTACCGATTAAATTAAATCGGTTGTCTTTGTAGGCTTTTTCGATATAAATTCCTATAGTTCCATTTCCATTTGTTTTCGGTTTGGTCAGATAAGCGATTTTTCCATTTATAGTGTCCGTTGCGAAAAGTTGATTTTCTTTATTCTCTTCGTTTAATGAATAAGAGTACCAGCCATAATCAAAAGTCAACGAGTCAATTCCGTTTGTAATTCCGCCAACATAGCTGTCAATACCATTAAATTCAATTTTTTTCCAGTCAGTTGGTAATTCAATAGCAAAAGTTCCAAAGTTAAATTTGTCATTAGTTGATTTCTCAAAGTTTGAAGTTGTCAGGAAATAAATGCAGATTGCCAAAACCATAATTATTCCAAAATATAAAGTCGTTTTGTTCATTTCTCAAATTGGTGCCAACGGTCTCGTATAACCGTCAGTTACGGTTTTAAAGTTAATAATTTTCGGTTTAGCACTGACGTTAGCAATTCCGAGTGGATTCGGACGTAGTCGAATCCGCCGTAATTGCGGTTATACATTGTTGTGTGTTCGTACTTTTTCATCTAATTGTATTTCGTATTCCAGGATAGATTTTTCCATTGAATCGAGTGCTTTCTTCTTCTGGATGGAAATAATAAATCTGTTTTTTATTCGAGTCTTTTACAGCATAACAATTATCAAAAAGTATTATTCCAGAGTCTATACTCCTCCAGTATTCTATTCTCGGAAACCATTCAGGAAAAATGTCTTTTACTAATTCGATTTGTGAGTGGAAAATTCCAATGTAGGTTTTGTCAATATGATTTTCTTTATCAAAGATTGAGCTATAGAGTTCCTCATTTTCGTAATCAAAAACTCCAAATACACATTTTGTACTTAAATAGGATATGTTTTTAATATTCTGCGCATCAGATTTTATTAATTCGACCGGAAACCAACCTGTTAATCTTGGGTTTTCAATTTCACTGAATTCATTGTAATTCTGATATTCTTGTAGATAATCTCCATTATTACAAGACACCAAAACCATTAGAACTAATATTCCAAAAAAAGATAAATTCAAATTTATATTCTTTAATTTCATTCAGTTTTCACGGTTTTTGGGTATGACACACAACGGTTCGTATAACCGTCAGTTACGGGTTAATGTGTGTTAATTTTCGGTTTGGCACAGGCTTTTGCAATTCCGAGTGGATTCGGACATAGTCGAATCCGCCGTAATTGCGGTTATACATTGTTGTGGGTAGTACTTTTTCCAGTTTATATTTTCTTTAAGTTCCTAAATTCATATTTGTCAGTCGGACTATTTCTTTCAATTTCAATCTTGTAATTTTCTGATTGAAATGCTTTTTCAACAAATTCTTTTGCTTTTGAATATGCACAATGATAAGTTTCATACGAATCTTGCCAATGTCCATCGTGTTCATAGTCAACCGAAAAGGCATATTCGTGAAGTAATGAATTCGCTTTGGTTTCTATTCGTCCAGCGTTTTTACTTTTCAGAGCATAAAGTACTTTCCAGTCATTAAATCCAGCGTATTTAGTTCGATTAAGTGATTCAGCTCTGACCTCTACTGCTTTTGAAAATCCAATTTTCACAAGTTCGCCAGTCAAAGTTCCAGCGATATAGACTATTCCACCAGAGTCATTCCTTTTTTGAAATCCTAATGTCGCTGCATTGCATTGACAACAATGTCCGCTTCTGGTTCGTAAAGTATGTCCCTCTTTTTGGCAAGGTGTAACATTGTAAGCAACTAATTTATTCAGTTCTTTCATAATCACACGATATTCGGATTTTGAAAGTCCATCAGCATCGAATACATATTTTGGATGTACTTTTTGCTCTTTTAAAAATCTAATTTGTTCGCTTGTTAATCCTGCCATTTCGTTTTTCTCGTATTACCCACAACGGTCTCGGCTATGAGTAGTTGCGTGGGTTAGCACTTAATTTTGCAAGTACACACCAAGCTGAAAATCCGCAAGGATTTTCAGAAGTAGGCGAGAACAAGCAATTACTTATAGCCATTGTTAGGCAAAGTTATTTTTAATTTATTCTTTATTCGATTCGTACAATGCGACAAAGTCAGACTCTTTTAATATTCTGATGTTCTGTCCATTATTTTTCAGTTCTTCTGCTTTTCTGTGTTTCGAGCTTTTTTCCTTTCCCGAAAGTTTACTTATGTCTTGGTCTCCAACCACTAAAAGAGTTGTTTTCTTTGTAACTCCATTTACTACTTTACAACCAATTTCAGATGCAAGTAGTGAAGCTTCTCTTCTTGGAATTTGTAATGAACCTGTAAACACTAAAATTTCTCCAAATAGATTTCCATTTGGATTTCCCTCTTTTGAAATGGAATCACTATAATTTTTTGCATTTGCTAGAATAGGATTATTTACTCTTATAAGCCAATCATCAATGGTGTTCTCTTTTTCTTTAATTGCGGAAATTAAAATATGTGCACAAGCTTTAGCATCTTCTAAAGCATCGTGGTGATTAAAAGAGAAATTCAATTTTTTACAAACATTCGCAAGTCCATATCCTTTGTATGCAAATTCTTCCCAACATCTTCGAGAAACTTTCGCTGTGTCAATCCAACTGTTTTGGATTGAAGGAAGTCCGTATTTTTCGCAAGTTCGATTTATTGAAACTCGGTCAAAATGAGTGTGGCAAACGCAAATGTAATTTTCCAAATGTTGTTTAAGAAACTCGTACACTTCTGGGAATTTTGGACTGTCAACAACATCTTCTTCTGTAATATTATGTATTGATTCGTTCCAAAAATCAAAGTAATCTTCTGGGTTTAGTAGACTTGACCATTCTTTCTTTATTTGACCGTTTTCATAAATCACAAAACCAATTTGACAAATTGATGACATATCAGAGTTTGCAGTTTCAACGTCAATAGCTAAAAAGTCCATTAGTTAGCATTTTTTAATTTTTCTAAATCCATTGTAAACGTAACTCTCACTTTTGTTTTTGAGCAAGTCAATATCATTTCCTCGTCCATATCAATATTTAAGTCTTCTCCTCGAAGAGCTTGCCATTTAGCAATGTAATTTAATGCTCCGATTTTTTCTTTTTTCTTTAAAGCTTTTTCAACTCCGCCTTTATATCCAAGTACAGGCAATTCTCCTCTTTTTGCTTTTTCAGCTAATTCAGGTTCTTTTATTGCTAATGCTCTACCAACTTCATAATTCTTAATCAAGCCTTTGTCTTCTCGTTTCCAAGTTTCTTCCCAAGTCAAATTCTCTCTATCGGGTTCTAAAAAACTTCTATAAATTCTTGTCATTGTTGTTGGTTTTAATTTTGCCTAACGTGTTTGTGTATGATTTCGTTGCGTGTTTCAGCAACTAAATTAGCAAATACAAACCGAATAGAAAATCCGCGAGGATTTTCGTAAGTAGGCGAGTACTAGCAATGAATTATACACGGTGTTCTACGCAGTTTTTTTCCATAGGTTATTCAGCGACTTACTTACTTTTCCTTTTATTTCATAAAAATAAGCTCGATTTCCTTTTATAATTACTTTTTTATTTCTCGGCATTCTTTCTTTGTCGATAGGAATTATAACATCTATTTGGAAAAAATCAGATTCTTTATTTTTAGTTTTCAGTTCTATAAAATCTGTAAATCCGTAAGTGTAAACTCCGATTTTCTCAATATCTTTTTTTGCTATTCTAAAAGTATTTGTCGAGTCCAAATTCACTCTGTTTCTTATACGAGGCGCCCAAGCGCAACTCCCTTCTTTTAACCATTCTCTTGTTAAATGCTTGTATTTTCTTCTTTTGTTAAAGTACAGAGTTAGTAATTCAAATTCCGTTTTTTTCTTTTCAGTCAAATTTTGGTTTTCATAAAGCTCAACATAATGATTGACTTTAATTTCTATTGAGTCTTTAAGTCCGATTCGTTCTTCGGTAATATTAACAGTTGGTTCTCGCTTTTGTAAATCTGGGTTTAGAATAACCTCTCCATCTTTTAAAATCCACTTTCCTTCGTTTGTATAATCTTTAAAGGTCTGCGGATAAACATAATCTGTTGTTCTTAATTTAAAAGTTCCATCTGCTTTTAATTCCAACTCTGTTCCACTAAAATTTCCATTAACATCCATCAAATCTCCGTATATTCCAATATATTCGGATTTTTCATTCTGTGAGTGAACATTTATTGTCAGAAAGAAGATTGTTAATATGTATAATGTTTGTTTCATAATTGCGTAGAACGGTAAAGTGTATGAGTAGTAGCGGATTCCTACTCAGTAAATTTTCAGTTAATTACCGACTTTTATTTTATGGTCTGTCTTTCGTTTTATCACTTAAACCGCTATTACTTATACACATTGTTGTGCGCTGTTATCTTGACATTTCAACATCTCCTTCGGAAAAGTTAAATTTTATAGGTTGGTTAAAATATTTGCCATCCATAGTTTCTATATTGACTAAATATTTCCTTTTTATCAAACGCTCCGTTAAGGCTTTGTGTTTTTTAGTTATAATATTATCAATTAAAATAAGACCAGAAGAACTATTTGGAATAATATCTAAATTAAAAGTCTCTATTCTTAGTAAAAAAGGTCTTGATTTTATTTTGTTTTCAGGAATAAATGGTGTGCCGATTGATGGATTGTTTTCATTTGTTTCATAACCATTAGTAGGCTTAAGTTCCAAATCTTCAGTAAAATGAAGAGGAATCATATTTTTATAGTAATCAGAATGTCTAATTTGTCCTGAAATTGTAATTGACAGCGAAGTCAATATTTGACTACGATTACCATCTTTATCTATTCCTTCTGAATAAAATGGATGATATTCGACTTCTATATTGTCAAATATACTTGAGGGCCAAACTATTTCATCAATTAATGCTTTATCATCTGGTATGTTTGAAATATCAAATTTATCTTCATAGTAACAATCTTTTAATAATCTTATGCTTTCCTTAATTCTATCAATTAGCTTAATTTCAAATTCCTTAAAATAAAGCAAGTAATCATCAAACCTTTCATCTTTAATTACTTGTATTTGATTATAGGCATCATATAGAGTATTGAGGTTTATTTGTGTTCTTTCCAAGAATGTCACTTTATCTTTTTTTAAGGTTAGATTTAATAAGCCAAAAGGTTTAAATGAAGCTAATCTATAATCCACAGGTGCTGATTTATCTTTATCAAAATCAGCTAAGGTTGTACTTAAGTTTTCTAAAATTTCGCTTATTTTAATCGAACTTGAACTTGTTACAACAGGACTGAATGACTTGATGCCTTCAGAACCCTGAGCTAAATATGTTATTTCTACACGACCATGCTTGGAAATTTCTTTGAAAAGGTTATCTATATCAAGTTTTGTTTTAGCATCAACTGAACCAAAACCGTTAGCTTTGATATTCGCTGTTGCTGAATATTTAGAAATTATATGATTTTTGATTTCCTTTTCAATATTACTTATGCTTACAATTGCATACACAGAAGATTTTCTTGTTTCGAACCTAACATAATGTGTACCACACCTTGTAATAAAGTCTGAAAAATTACCATCATCTAGTAGTTTTTGAAATTGCGATTTAAGACTATTATCTTTTAACTTTAATCTTCCATGGCTTGTCTCTGCTTTAACCACAAAGTAAATTGAATTCGAGATATTCTTAAAATAGTGATTTAAGGTAAAGTCGTATGTTAAAGAACCACCACCACTTACTGCATCACTTAAGTTTAATGTCGATTTAATGTCAGAATGATAAGAAAGTTTAAAATCATTACTGACTTCTTTGTAGGAAGATATAAAAAGTGAAGATACTTCCGTTTTTACAGCTCCTCCGTCTATCCACTCCTTTTCTGAACTCGTGAAGCAGTCTTGCTTAGAATCAAATATAGAATTATAATCTATGCTTGCACCAAGATGTAAATTTGTTGAGGGGTCATAAGTTATAGTTATATCTTCTTGGGCATATGATTTTGCAACAAACACTATAAAGATATAAATAAAGATTAATTGAACTTTCATAATTAAATAATTATATATTTTCCTTCTGTTTTATTAGGCATATTAAAGAAATCAGTACTTCTTTCTTCTACATATTTGTAATTAGAATGTCGTAATTTTCCATCTTGTCCTGGTTCACCCCATTTTCCATTTTTACCTCTTTGTCCAATATTTCCTTTAGCACCTGTGTTTCCACATCCTCCATTATCACCATTGTCTTGCCATATATCTGGAATACCTTCTGCATGACCTTTTCCGCCACCGCAACCTCTACTACCAGGGCTTCCACCTTCGCCTCCTTCACCTCCTATACCAGGTCGTCCACCTTTTCCACCTTTATACTTAGCAACTACTTTCTTATCTATTCCTTGAAAAAGAAAATCTTGCATATTTGGTTCGCTAAAATATATTTCTATAAGACCTCCGTTGCCTCCACGACCACCATTTCCACCGTCTCCACCATCACCACCATCACCACCGTTTCCAGCATTTCCGCCTCTTCCACCATCACAAGCTGACCTGCCACATTCATTCCCATTTCCACCATTTCCACCTCGACCTCCGTTGCCACCTTCACCACCTACGCCACCTTTTTGTCCGTCTCCACCGTTGGCGCCATCTCCTCCTTGTGCTTCTATATCTATTTTAAGATTTTCATCAAGTGTAATTTTATTCAGTTCGATTAAAATATTCGATGAATGTGTTCCATTTTCTCCATTGCCACCATCAGAACCTCTTTTGCCTTTCGCACCATGTTTTCCATTTCCGCCTGCACCACCATTATGACAGCCTTTATTATAAAATTCAGGGACTAAACCATCCCACTTAGTACCACAACTTGCACTTCTTCCATTGCTACCATTTCCACCACTTTGAGCCTTTTGGGTTATTGGTGGTGCTTGTGTATTATTTGTTTGACCAGATTTTCCTAAAATACCTCTAATACTTTTTATCTTGACATGACCGCCAAGATATTTGGTCGGATAGAGTCCTAAATCACTTTTGGTATATATTATTCCATTGTTCTCAAATTTTATTTTATCAAATTTTAAGAATATTCTTCTAGCATTATCAGCATAAATATTTTCATCTTTATGACTAATTTCTACAAATCCACTTATTAAAAGCGTTTGACCAGATTTTCCAATAATACCATCATCTTCGATTAATAATTTTTGAGGGTTATTCGGGTCATTTGAGCCTAATTCAAAAATATCTTGCCCATAAATAATAGAGCTAATTAAAATCGTGATAATTGTCAAGAATTTACTTTTCATGTTTCTTTTATTATTTGGTTAGTAATTATTTCGTAATTGCGCACAACGGTCTCGTATAACCGTCAGTTACGGGATTAAATTAATGATTTTCGGTTAAGCACAGGCTTTAGCAATTCCGAGTGGATTCGGACGTAGTCGAATCCGCCGTAATTGCGGTTATACATTGTTGGCAACAGTTTTTTTCGTAACTAATAATATTTTAGTTTCCGTATACTTTTTAAAATTCAGATTCCGAAAATAGTTCTTTAGATTATTTCTGAGCTGATGTTTAATTCTGTCTGTTTGATTTTGGTCAGTATAATTAAAAAAAAGGTTTATTCTTTCCGCCTATTTTATGAAATTCCGCTTTTGTTCGATTCTAATTACGAACAGTTTTGAAATTTCCAAAAATTAAAGAGGTAATTAAAAGTCCTATTCCAATTCCGATAAAAGAACCCTTCGCAAAATCAGGTAATTCAAAAAATTGAGATACAATTTGTGAAGTTGAAATTACAATCATTCCAATTGATAATAAAATTAATGCTCTTCTTTTCGTTATTTTTTTCATTTGATTTTAGATTTTAAATAATTAGTATCTCAATTAAAGTATTTGTTACATTAAGTTCTAAGTTTCTCAACGTTTTGGCTAAATTGTTGCCAACGGTCTCGGCTATGAGTAGTTGCGTGGTTTAGCGGTTAATTTTGCAAGTACACACCAAACTGAAAATCTGCGAGGATTTTCAGAAGTAGGCGAGAACAAGCAATTACTTATAGCCATTGTTGTATGCAGTTATTTATTATAATAATTCTTAAACGAATCTCTAAAACAAATCAATGCTTCTGGATAACGTTTAATTATTTGTTTTTTTGCTCTTTTATAATTTGGTGGTATTATTCTTTGTGAATCTGAGTTTTCTACTTTCCGATGTTCCAATTTGTTTCTGCATTCGTAAAGGTTGTCCATTATTCTACCAGCTTTTTCAGCATCATTTTTCTTCTGATTAATTTGAATATATCTAGAGCGTTCTTGACCAGCATCACCTTGTTTTTCTGGTACTTCTTTTATTATTTCTTGAAGATAATGTAAAGCTAGGTGGTCAGTGAACCGAATAGCATTTTGTAACCAAGAATATAATGCTGAATTATCTTCGATTTTCTTGAAGGATGAAAACGTATTTAGGCAATTAGTGGCATCTCCTTGCGCTAGTTCATAAACAGCTGTTGTTAGTGCCTCTTCAAATTCAAATTGAATTTCATGGTCAATTACATCTTCATAGAAATAAATAAACGAATCTTCATTCATTCCTATTGTTTCTTCTTCCTTCTCGATAAGTCCAATTACTATAAGCTTATTAGAAGCAGTTAATTCTTTTCCTTCGCCAATTGAATCCTTTATGTCTTGAAGTGTTTTTAAATAATCCATTATAAAAACCAAGATTTTAGATTGTCAATTGGAATGTTAAGATTCTTTTGATGAATTAAATTTAGCACAGTTTCTTGTACATAAATTTCAGGTTCGGATTTAATTAAGTATGATAAAGAATCTGCTATCTGTGAATTGATTTTTATTTTTTCAACTAACATTTTGTAATAACCTAATCGTACAAGAGGACTTTCTTCTTTACTTATTTTCTTGATAATTGAATTGACCTTTTGACTATTAAAATCTAAAGTCTTACCATAAACAGCAAGTAGTTGATACTTTACCCATTCATAGTCTCTGAAGTCTTCGATTAGTTTATTGAACTCATCATTGTAATCTTTTAAATCAAAGTAATAAGTTAGATTCCAAATAAGGTTGTTCGCTTTCCAAAAGATTCTAGAAATACCAAATAACCAAATATCAACCATTTCATAATCTGGAACTTTGTCATCAATGTCAATTAAATTTTGAGTTATTAATCGCCATTTTTGTGATAGAGTTAAAAATCTCCTTACGAGTTTTACATCTTTTAGGAATGATGATTCCAATATGTTTTCATCTTTTGTGGCATAATAAATGTCGGTGAGTTCATCCTCAATTTCATGTATAGCATCATAGTAAAAGCTTAAAGCTTCTCTTTTATCAAGAGATTTAATATTTTTCTCCTCATCACCACTTATTTGAGTTGAATCATGCTCTAAAATATCTACGTCTATTTCTTTAGATTTTTTATTCTTTTTAATTTTTATACCTGATGAATCAAGTAATCTTCCTTTTTCGTTATCAGAGTGAGCAACTTCTTGAATTGAAGTCTTCTTGATATTTATGGATAATGATTTACTTTTTAGATGCCTATCAAAAATAATTAGGGCTGAATTAAGAGTCTTTTTGTTCGAATCGTAAATTCTAATATCATCCATAAACCTATAATAGATTAATCCATTTTTCATGGCTAACCTGTCAAGACTATCTAAAATTAGATTAGCGAAGAAATAAGAAGCTGCAGGTCCTTGTGGTATCCCAACACCAATAGTTTGAGAATCTCTCGTTCCTGACCAGAAATTAAGACACTTACCTAGTAATTCTAGAATATCATTGTCGATTTTGAAACCGTTCAGCTCTATTATTAAAGTTGAGTGAGGAATTGTGTCAAAAAAACTAGTAATGTCCGTTTCCAAACGAAACTTTATTGAGCGTTTATCCACTGTTTCGTTTATACTTTGTACAAAGCGATTGTAAAGACTTACATAATATTCAAAAAAGTAATAATCAATAACATCTTCCTCAAGTAGTTTGACTCCTTTTTTTACATCCGGATTTAAGACACTTCCAAATACAAAATGCCTGGTTTCGGCAAAATGGTCGTATGTAAATTCTGCTACATGGTTTGCAATCGCTTGATAAACAATCGCATCCTTTATTCCAAGTACAGTTTTAGTTCTTTGTGTACCATTGATTTTTGGTTCAAAATATTTAAACGGTCTACTTGGATTATATTTCCCAGAATTAATTTCTTCAGTGAGGTTTTTTAAGTTTTTAGTTAAGTTTGAGTTGAATACGCTAATTCCAAAGTAGTCTTTAGCGTCAGTCCCAACACTAGCTATAACTCGTTCCCATGCAAGTAGAATTGAATCAGGTGAAAAACAATTTTTAAATCCTTTACTATTCATTTAATATATTCTGTTTTCATAATTGCATACAACGGTCTCGGCTATACATCCGTTGCGGACGGATCCGCAGGATTTGTCCGCCGAAGAACGAATATAGCAATAATGTTGGAATTTTCGGCAGAAAATTCCGCCGCAATGGTTTATAGCCATTGTTGTTTATCAGTAGCGGCCCATAGGAGTGAGCAGGTCTGCTTGCGTTTCTGTTTTTTTAACGGCAAGAGTGATGTCGGATGTGTATGTCGGCCGTTTTTTTAAAAGTTCCTTTTTTAAGGTTTTGAGTGTTTTTTTTGTCCGCAAGGTTTTGTCGGTCAGGGCTTTTGCGCATTATTTTTAAATTTTAACCGGCAAGAGTGAGAATCCGCGTAATTATTTGTTGTCCGCTTGGTTTTTTGCGTTTAAGTTTTGACCCGTCCGAGTGATGTCGGCCGCTATTGTGGACAACGGTCTCGTATAACCGTCAGTTACGGATTTAAAGTTAATAATTTTCGGTTAAGAACTGGCGTTAGCAATTCCGAGTGGATTCGGACGTAGTCGAATCCGCCGTAATTGCGGTTATACATTGTTGTGGTTAGTTTTTTATTCAATTCGTTTAATATAATCGTTCATTTTCGGTTGGATATACCAAATTCCAATGAAGTAATACCAAATTCCGAAAAAGAGTCCAATTCCGTTCGATTCTTTTAATCCTTCTCTTTTTTCAAATTTTATTATTGTTCGAGAAGTCAAAATCATCAGTAAAAATATACTGAACATTGCGCCAAAATGGAATGGTAAAATTGTCTCCATATTTATATTTCCAGTCAGTATTAAAATCCACGCACTAATCAGATAAAGAGTTGGAAATCCGACAAGAATATTCAGTAACATTTTATTCATTCCGTTGGATTCCGTATTCTTTTTATTCAGTTCAATTCCAATTGAGTACATCCAAATCAAATAAGGAATTCCCAATAATGAAAGCCAAAATATATTCTTTGGTGTTTTGCTTAAATATCTTTTAGTCAAATCTGTTTTCAAAGTTTTTTTAAATTAACCACAACGGTCTCGTATAACCGTCAGTTACGGGTTAAAGTACGCAAATTTTTCGGTTTAGCACTGACGTTAGCAATTCCGAGTGGATTCGGACGTAGTCGAATCCGCCGTAATTGCGGTTATACATTGTTGTGGTTAGTTTTTTAATTCGGTTATTTTGATATTATTCAAGTTATTTATGATTCCGTCAAATTCTTTTTCGGTTAAACACCAGCGTTCATAAATCAATTCGTTTTCACTATTATAGCCTTCAATCCAAATGGTTTTTGAGTGTTCCATAGTTACTTTGTAGACGGAATCGACTACTTCTTTTTTATTGACTTGAGTTTTCGTTTTGGTGCTGAATTCCGATTTTTCAAATTCAAACTTTTCAACTTCAATTTTTTCTTTCTGTTTTTTTGCAGTTTTAAATATTTCTAAAAATTTAAAGAACTCTTTAAAAGCATTTTCGTCATTTTTTGGGTTTCTGTTGGATATTTGCCAGTGCCATCCGCCACTTTGTCCAAAATGTTCTGGTAAATGTCCGAGAATCCAGATATTGAAGTCAGAAAAATTGTTGAACTGTTCAGTTTCGAGCTGTTCTCTGTCGCAACCTATTCCAAAACCAGTTATAAAAGCATCTAAAGAATGGAAAGTGTATCCATTTCCCAAATACATTGCTTTCCTCTTTTCAAGATGCTCTAATATTTCATATAAATTTGGTTTTCGATAACTCATTTTCTCAAATTAACCACAACGGTTTCGGCTATGAGTAGTTGCGTGGTTTAGCACTTAACATTACAAGTACACACCAAACTGAAAATCCGTGAGGATTTTCAGAAGTAGGCGAGAACAAGCAATTACTTATAGCCATTGTTAGGCAACGTTTTTTATTATTTTTTCAATATCTGAGTCACTTTTTATTCCTTTTCCGTACTCTGTGAATTTATGTAGTAAAGGTTTCCAAGAGACCAATTCAACAATATTTTTGTCTATTAATAAATTCAAATATCTTTTAATTTCATCACTTGAATTATTTGTTGATTTAGCAACTTCGTTTATTGAAAACCAAATGTGTTCAATTGATTCAGTACAATTATCTGATTGCAACCATAATTCTTTAAAAAGCCTTTTCATTGTCTTAGGATTGTAATTATCAGTTACCAACTTTGAACTTTCGGGTGTTAACTCAAAGAATATGTTAATCTCATTTAAAAGTACTTTTTTTGGCTTATTCTGATTTAGAAGATTGTAAAATGGATTGTTAATTGATTTATCAATCAGTTTTCCATTCCGAATTTTCATTAAGTGTGGAAATCGGTTGTAATTTTTGAGCTTGTAAAGTGCTTTTGAAATAAATTCAGCATTATATTCCGATTCCACTTTTTTTCCATTTAGATACACGATTTCAATTCCATCTGTCAGATTCGGTATTATTTCTTCCTCGATATATTTTTTTGAGTTCTTCCGATTATTGTAACAGAAAAAATTCTTTCCACTATTTGCCGTCAAAAATTCAGAGTATTTTTTTTCAAATCGTTTTTGTTGAAAATGCAAAAACGGCATTGAAATTATAATAATTGGAAGCATTAGTATAAATAATGGAATTCCAATAACTATAACTAAAATTAGTCCGAATATGTTGTTAATCTGTTTCAATTTTCGTCTTTCAAATGTTGCCTAACGGTCTCGGCTATGAGTAGTTGCGTGGTTTAGCATTAAACTTTGCAAGTACACACCAAACTGAAAATCCGCGAGGATTTTCAGAAGTAGGCGAGAACAAGCAATTACTTATAGCCATTGTTGTGGTGTCGTTTTTATTCGATTAATTTAATAGATTCCGGATTACAAAATTTCAATATAGGATGTGATAAAATACTTCTCCTCATCAAATCAGTTAGTAAAATATGAGCATTTTGACTATCTACCAAAACTAATTTGTCAAATTGTTTCCCGGCATATATTGCTTTGTTTTTACAATCTTGTTTTGGGACAGCAATGATTTTATTTTCTTTTTCAATAAAGAAATTAAAATATACTCTTTCATAATCTTCGCTAACCTCAAATATTTTTTTGTTATACATACTTTTTAAAATGGTAAATCATCATCGTAATCATTAAAACTTTCGTTGTTAGTTGGCTTGTACGCTAATAACGGTACAGGTTGGTTTTTTAGTCTTAGTGTGGCTTCTTGGTATGAAATTCGTTCTAATTCTTGACTTCCGATTCCTATCCAAACTCGTTTGTCATTACAATTGTCTTTTGGGAATCCATAAGTGTATTGCGTTCCATTTACAATATAATTTTGAAATACCCTATACTGTCCATCTACAAGACTGAGTTTTAAGTCAGGTTTGGTATTTATTATTGTAGGTGTAACAGAAATGTTTTTTGGTGTTGTTACGGTAGTTTTGGTTTCAATTCGCGCATTTGTTTTAGGTGTAGTATATTTTGAACTACCTGAATAACCACCATATTTTTTATTAGACCAAGGTGATTTTGCTCCTGAAATTAGCCAATAAAATAAGACAATACCGATTATAAATATTATTCCGCTCATTTTTTAATTATAGTTTCCTATTTCTGATTGATTTTCATCTAGATAGTTTTCGGGTGATGGTAAAATCCAATTGAAATGAACTCCAGGATTTTCTTTTATTACCTTTCTAGCTTGAGCTCCAAACTCTTTATCTTTTAAATGGTAATCGGCAATAATGTCAAAATCATTGTTGTACAATATTTTATGCCATTTATCAATACATTCTAATTTTTCTTCTTTGGAAAACAATTTGTTGTCCGAATTTTTTAAACCAAATTTTTGCCACAAACTGAATAGGTTTTTTAAATCGGGTGTTTCATAATTTTCGAAACTAAACTTTTTTAAAAGCAACTTCTTTAGGAAGCTTTTTCTTTCCTTATTATAATAATCCTCAGATATTCTGATTGCTTTTAATTCGGATTCACTTGGTTTCATTATTTTCTCGATTTTTATTAAATGCACCACAACGGTTTGGGCTATGATTTCGTTACGGAATGGCACGCAGTGATATTCCGATTGAGAACGAAAGATAGCAAAAAGGCAGGAATTTTCCAGCGGAAAATTCCGCCGTAATGAATTATAGCCAGTGTTGTGCATAGTGTTTTTTATTTTTTAGGTTTCATTTTCCAAATAAGCCACGTCACTAAAAACGAGACAATAATTAGCAAAATAGAAACTCCGATATCTTTTAAATTCCAATTTGGACTTGGAACATAATCTCTATGAAAATCGACTAACGTTCCAAATGTCACTTTGTAAGTTGTCCAAAGTCCGTGTAACAATGCAAATCCAAAAGCACCAATCCACATTATTTTTTTGTTTATAATAATCGGTCCAATCAGCAGTAGAGTAGAGATAATTATTAAAATCAGCATATCAATCCTGAATGGACTAAAGTCATATTTATATTTCACGAAATTCAGTCCGACAAATATCCACAAGAGTAAAATTCCACCGTAAATCAGGCGTTGTTTTTTCTCGTTTTTCAGATATTCAGTTATAGAAATTCCGTTTTTCAATTCAGTCGTTTTTCAGTTCTCCGAAACGTTGCGATACATTATGCACAACGGTCTCGGCTATACATCCGTTGCGGACGGATCCGCAGGATTTGTCCGCCGAAGAACGAATATAGCAATAATGTTGGAATTTTCGGCAGAAAATTCCGCCGCAATGGTTTATAGCCATTGTTGTTTATCAGTAGCGGCCCATAGGAGTGAGCAGGTCTGCTTGCGTTTCTGTTTTTTTTAACGGCAAGAGTGATGTCGGATGTGTATGTCGGCCGTTTTTTTAAAAGTTCCTTTTTTAAGGTTTTGAGTGTTTTTTTTGTCCGCAAGGTTTTGTCGGTCAGGGCTTTTGCGCATTATTTTTAAATTTTAACCGGCAAGAGTGAGAATCCGCGTAATTATTTGTTGTCCGCTTGGTTTTTTGCGTTTAAGTTTTGACCCGTCCGAGTGATGTCGGCCGCTATTGTGGACAACGTGTTTGTATAAGGAAAGTTGCGTGTTTGTGTGTGAGGATTTTCCGAAGGAAAATCAGAAGCAAGCAAACGAGCAACTAACTTTGGTTTAGCTAAAACTAGCAATTTTTTTTATACGGTGTTAGGCAACGTTTTATTAAAATCTAAGTCCAAGGCCAATTTTTAACTGATTGTAATTTACTCCAATTGTCTCATTATTGAAATCTGACTTATTGAAAGTCCGTATTGAATGAAAATATGATTGAATAAATAAGTTATTACTTAAATCATATTGAATTCCTAATTTTATATTAAAACCTAAATCTTTTTCTTTTCGTGTTTCAATTGTTGTGAATTCGTTCGTTCCCCTGAGGTATTGATAATCATAATTCAGTAGAGTAAGTCCAGCTCCCGCAAAAGGATGAAGTTTTTCAGCCGAAGGTATAGTCATTTCAGCGAATCCGTCAAAGTGATAGAAAAAGAAATTCCGATTCAAGTCCTGATTGCTGAAATTAATGTCTCCTTTTAAATAGTCGAAAGTTACCGATGCACCATAACCAAATAGTTCACTTGTTGCAAATCTATAATTAATACTCGCATCAATAATTCCAGAAAGATTTTCAAATCCATTTGACATTGCTAACGGGTAATTGACTTCTACGCTAAATTTTTTGTTTTGTGAAAATGTCGTTAATGATATAAAAAATAGGAATACTAAAGTGTGTTTTGTTTTCATTCAGTGGTTTTGATTAAGGTTTGTTTCAAATGTTGCCTAACGGTCTCGGCTATACATCCGTTGCGGACGGATCCGCAGGATTTGTCCGCCGAAGAACGAATATAGCAATAATGTTGGAATTTTCGGCAGAAAATTCCGCCGCAATGGTTTATAGCCATTGTTGTTTATCAGTAGCGGCCCATAGGAGTGAGCAGGTCTGCTTGCGTTTCTGTTTTTTTAACGGCAAGAGTGATGTCGGATGTGTATGTCGGCCGTTTTTTTAAAAGTTCCTTTTTTAAGGTTTTGAGTGTTTTTTTTGTCCGCAAGGTTTTGTCGGTCAGGGCTTTTGCGCATTATTTTTAAATTTTAACCGGCAAGAGTGAGAATCCGCGTAATTATTTGTTGTCCGCTTGGTTTTTTGCGTTTAAGTTTTGACCCGTCCGAGTGATGTCGGCCGCTATTGTGGACAACGGCTCCGGCTATGAGTAGTTGCGTGGGTTAGCGTTTAACTTTTCAAGTACGCACCAAGTTGGAAATTCCGCAGGAATTTCAAAAGTAGGCGAGAACAAGCAATTACTTATAGCCATTGTTGTAAAACGTACTTTTTTATACTTCAATTGATATATTCACTTTCCCGCCAAGTCCTTTTTCAACAATGTCAAATAAGGTCTTTAAGGTCAGATTGCTGCCGTTATTTTCCACACGTGAAATGTAAGTTCTTTTCTTGTCAATCAATTCGCCAAGTTGCTCTTGAGTCAGATTTTTTTCCTCACGTGCGTTTCGTAAAAGCAATCCGATTTTAAAGGATTCAAAATCTCTTTCGAGTTCGTCTCTGCGTTCAGTTCCTTTTTTTCCGTAAACTGTGTCTTTTATGTCTTTCCAACTTTTAGTTTCCATTGCCTTTGTTTTTTTCTTCGTAATACTCTTTCATTAATCACAGCTTTGTCGATTTCTTTTTTCGGTGTTTTCTGCGTCTTTTTTGTAAATCCGTTTAAAAGGATTACTAACTTACCTTCATCGAAGAAGCAAAAAACTCGCCAAATATTCGAACCTAATTTTATTCGAGCTTCATAAAGTCCTTTGTGACTTTTCATTGGTGCCAAATATGTTTTCGGTACGTGCTGATAGGTTTCGATTATTTCAATGACCTTAAATATCTTGTCCTGAACTTTTTTCGGCTGAGCAAGTAGAAATTCCTCAAAATAATTCTTGTATTGTATTACTAGCCTAACTTTGTCCATCAAGACAAATGTAACTTAAAAGTTACTATTTTCAAAATTTCAGAAGTTGATTTTTTGAGTTCCGAGCGTTCTTTAGGTATGTTTTACAACGGTCTAGTATATGAAAAGTAGCGCTGAAAATAAGCGATTTCTTTTCGGATTGAACACAAGCCGAATTTTTAAATTTTACTAATTATTTTATTTTTGGGAATTTGTCAAATTTAAAAATTTGGCGACTTTCCAAAAATGCCCAAACCATAGTGTTAGCAATGACTTGCGCTATTTTTTATATACATTGTTACCCACTGGCTTTATACCAATGTTCTTAATTCGTTCTGAAACTCTAAAGCTATTTCTTTGTTTTCTTTTTTCCAACGATTAAAAAGTTTTGAATACGTATTACCAAAGTATTTTTTATTATTCAAGTCCTCAAACCATCTTTTATGTGTTCCTTTGCTTGAATCGGTATAATTATTAAAACAAGTCTGTTTTGTGAAATTAATATTATCATCCCAAAAATCATCATTATCAGATAGGTTGAATAAAAATTCATACATAACTGTTTCTGGTCTAGATTTTTCAGGTAAAAAAATTGTCTTTTTAGGTTTCTTCTTTGTTTTAAATTTTTCTTTAACGTCTCCGTCTAACACAAATCCTACGTCTTTAAAAATACTGTGTTTAGATTCAGCCATTGAAAGTAATGTTCCGTCAGGAAATGGGCCTTTTTCCACTTGAACCATTTTTTTCAAATCACTTCCGTTTAGAAGATTATTAACCCAATATTCAGCGACTTTGTCCTCACAAATAAATTTTTTCTTAATTATTTTATCAACTTGCTTTATTTGATTTTTAATTTTATTTGCGACATAGTCGTAAGATGGATTTAATACATTACTTACCAAATCGTCTTTTAAAACTAGATGATTCAATACAGTATCGTCACCCAATTTTGTTTCTAAGTGTTGAAGTATTTCTAATGAATGCGTTGTAAATATGATTTGTAGATTTAAAACTGATGCAAAACGATAAAGTTTATCAATTAAATTTATCTGAGAACCAGCATACAGGGAAGCATCAATTTCATCTATCAAGATTATTCCGCCTTTATATTCGTCTTCTAGTTCATCTTTTAATTTTTGATATGAAAGAACCGAAGATATAATTTGGCCAATGTTATCTTGACCAGCGGAATTACCTAAATGACCATAATTTTCAGTTTTCATTGCTAATAAATCTTTGTTAGAAGATTTTATAGATTCAGGCTTAATTTTATTATCTATTAATATTAAAATTTCTTTTGCTAGACGCGAAAACGTAGAAATGTATTTCGGTGGAACTGATTTATTTTTTACCGTTATTTTTCTTTCTGTTGCTAGTGGAATCAGTCTTTTTAACCCTAAATATATTATTGGAAAATCTAAAGCATTACCTCTTCCATCAAAATCAGTCCTATATCTTGAAGGTGATTTATCCGTTTTCTGTTGGAATCTTGTAGTTATTGTTTTATCACTTTCTATTAAAGCAGAATCTTCTTTATAAGTGAAAACAACTTTGTAACTTTTATCAAAATCGTTTGTGGGACAAAACTTGAAAACATATTTAAAATCTTCTTTAAAAAGTTCCTCATTAAGTCTTTTGTTCTTTTTTTTAAAATCGCAAAGTTGAGCTACCCAACCTAAAATTGAAGATTTGCCAGTTCCGTTTTGTCCAGAAATAATTGTTAGTTTATCTCCAAAAACAATCTCGGTGTTTTTGATGTGTCTGAAATTATCAATCTGTAACTTTTTTATTTTCATTCACGATGTTTTTTTAGCTTGTGGGTAACTTAATTATATAAATACCTTCATTCGTTATAAACAACCATTGTGGTTGGCTATGCGGAATAAATGGCTTTTTTTGTTCGTGTTTTATTTACAATGTTGTAATTATTGGTTTACAATATAAAGTATTTTTAAAAACTGTCAAATGGGTTTCTAATATTTCTAATACTGCGTTCACTAACGTGTGTGTAGATCATAGTGGTTTTTGGGCTGTTGTGTCCTAAAAGCTGTTGTATGTACCTTAGGTCGGTGCCGTTTTCCAATAGGTGCGTGGCAAAACTGTGCCTTAGGGTGTGCAAGGTAATTTGTTTTTTTAGCCCCGTTTTGTAACGGGCTTTTTTTAGTATTCTTTGGGCGCTGGCATGGCTGTAAGCGCCACCCGATTGGCCTTCGAACAAAAAGTTTTTTGGTCTGTAGGCTTTGTAATACATGCGCAACAGCTCCAATAACGTGGCCGACAGTATGGTATAACGATCTTTCTTGCCCTTGGCACTTTTTATGTGTATTAGCATGCGTTTACTGTCAATGTCGTTTGGCCGTAAATTGATGGCTTCTCCCACGCGAAGCCCGGCCGAATATATAAGGGCAAGAAACGCCTTATGTTTTAAGTTGCTAACGGCATCAATAAGTTGCTTAACTTCATCCAGACTTAAAACCGTGGGGAGTTTTTTTTCTTTTTGGGGTCGGCTAATGGTAATGTTTTCCAAGTGAACGCCTTTGTATTCCAAAAACTTTTTAATACCATTTATACATTGGTTCTGGTACGATACCGATTTATTTGGGCGTACAATAAAATCGTAGTTGAAATTTTCCAATAACCTAACCGTAAACGTTTTTGATTGCTTTAGGTGGGCATACCGTATAAAAAAAGCAGTAACTTCAACATAGGTGGCCACCGTGTTTGGGCTCAGTCGTTTTTGGTTCAGCCATTTTTTGAACTTTTCTAAATTTTCTCGGTCTTTTTCATGCAATGGCGGAAGCTCAACATGTTCTGTTGTAGAAATTGTTTTTTGTGGGGTGCCCGATAATTTGGAATAGTTAACGTACCAATTTTTTTTTCTAAAATGTGCATAAAGCAGTTTTTTGTTTTCAGAAGTATAATTTACATAATACACCCCTAATGTTTTGCTGAATTTAACATGTGGCAATGCTTTTATGTGGTTTAAAACCTCTCGGTCCCATTGAAACGCAATACCTATACGGTCCGTGTTTCGGTGGCTCAGTAAATTTAAAGTGATGGTTTTCATGGGGTGTTTTTAAAAAGACAACCACTAAAATTACGAATTTTCATATTAAAATAAAAGAATGGAAGTAAATTTAGTTGAGACTAAACAGACAGCCTGAAAATTTTCACAGCCACTTTTTTCGTTTAAAATAAAAAAGCATGGCAATAAACATAACAATCATGACGCCCCAAAGTATAAAGTAGCTGTAGCGGTACTGCAGTTCGGGGATGTATTCGAAATTCATGCCATAAATGCCGGCAATAAAGGTGAGGGGTATAAAAATGGAGGCCATAATGGTGAGGACTTTCATGACCTCGTTCATTTTATTGCTAATGGTGGTCATGTACATGTCCATTAAACTCCAGATCATTTCGCGGTAAATGTCGATGTTTTCTGAAACTTGTATTAAATGGTCGTAAACATCACGAAAGTAGGTGATCGTTTTGGGTTCAATAAGCGAATTGTCGCCTTTTTCCATTCGGCTGATAATTTCGCGCAACGGAAAAATGGCACGGCGCACCCTTAAAATTTCCCGTTTTAGGTTTTGGATGTTTTGGCTGATGTCTTCATCTACATTGCCTGAAAATATGTTGGTTTCAAAATCTTCAATTTTATTGCCCAAAATTTCAATCACGCTAAAATAATGGTCTACAATAGCATCCATCAAAGCATAAAGCAGATAGTCGGCACCCATACTGCGCACACGCCCTTTACCTTGCCGAATACGTTCCCTAACACTATCGAACACATCGCCTTCAGATTCTTGAAAGGTAAGCACATACTCGGGGCCAAGCACAAAACTTACCTGCTCTGAAACGATTTTTTCGTTGGTATCGTAATAGAGCATTTTAAGCACCACGAACAGATAATCGTCGTACTCATCAATTTTTGGGCGCTGAGAAATGTTCACGATATCTTCCAAAACCAAAGGGTGCAGCTCGTAGTGTTCGCCAATGCGCTCTATGGCGTGTACGTGGTTTAGCCCATTAATGTTGATCCAGGTTACGGTGCCATGCTCAAAATTGAAACACTCTTCAACGTCTAAGAGTTCTTTTTCAATGTGCATGCCTTTGTTGTAATCGAAGGCTTCAATAAACAGTTTGTGGTCCTGTTTTTCGCCCGTATAGATAACGCTGCCCGGAATTTGCCCGATGTGTTTTTTAGATCGGAGTTTTCGCTTTTTAGCCATAAAAGAATGTTCTATAAGCTAAATATAGTAATAATTTATACAGCTTCGCCATCATCTTCAGTGGGGGCATCAATGGCATCTTTTTCAATTAAGGTTACCGCCTTTTGAAGCATGAGGTTATTGGGGTAAGTTACCAAGTCGCCATTATCAAGACGAAGGTGCAGTTGGAACGCCCTGATATCTTCAATAATTCCCGTAATGGGAAAGTCTTTATCGTGTATTTCTATTTTATCGCCCACCTTATACGGAAAGTTAAAGAACATAATAATGCCCGAGGTGATGTTGCTTAAAATGGACCAAATAGCAAATAGAGCAATACCTATAATAGCAAAAACAGACGAAAATACTACTGCGATGTCCTCTATGTTTCCAAAAACGATAGACTCTAAAAGTATGGCTATTAACAAGATGGTTCCGGTGATGTAACGCCTAATCAATCGGATACGGGCATCGTTAATACCATTTTTTCGGGCCACTTTGGTAATGGTAAAATGGGTGATATAGCGAATGATGAATAGCGAAAATAGGATAATGCCACTTATAATCAGTTCTTTTTGGTAAGTTTCAAAAAAATCTAAAACCATAAATTATTGAGTTATTGTTTGTGGTAAAGATACGTTCAAAAATGAAATCCCTATTGTTTTAAAAACAAGGAATTCCTTAATTTTTCGTGCTTAGAACTGTTCTGTTGCCAATAAGCTGATTTGATTGTTTTTAGCTTTGTGGCTTTGGTGGTGAGCAGTTGTGCGCTATCTCCAAAGCCGCTTTTGAAGCGTTCTTCCCAACTTAAAATATCGTAAGGAAAATTAGGGTTGAAGTTTATTGTTAATTTCCGATTTAATTCGGGGTAGTCAATGGTGTACTGCCCTTCGGTAAGCTCGGCTTCTGCCTGGTAGGCTTTGGTTTCAATGTGTTTTAGGCGGATGAATTCTAATGAAGGAATAATGTTTAGAGTTCCTATGGGTAAGGATTTGGGGTCGATGCGGAGTTGCGTCCACAGTTCGTTTTCCAGAATAGACTTTTCAAGTTTGAAGGATTCGTCGGCCTCCGCTTCAAAATAAGAGTGCGACGTCACTTCAAATTGATTTCGATTGTTAATTTGGCTGTAAACCTGCCCGCACCACTCCTGGATGGAACTCGATACTTTCAGGGCGTGTTGGTTGTTGCTCACCGGATAAAACGTACTCTGCATAATCGAGTAAGGGTAAATGCCTGTGTTGAAATTTTTTGTGGCATTAAGCTTTAAAATTGGAATGGTGCTTTCATTTCTACTGTCGGCTTTTACTTGAATTTTGGGCAAAAAATCTTCGGTAACGTAAACCAAAACAGCAGTACCTTCACGGAGTTCGCCATAGCGGGCTTGTTCTAATTTATATGATGAAATTTCGGCTTCGCCGGCATACCAATAGTTTTTAAAAGTTTCAGGAAGCTGCTTTTTTTCGAAGTTTTTTCCAATCTTAAATTCTGTTTTCCAGTGGAGCGCTATGTCTTGTTGTTTTTCGTTCTTGCAACAAATAAATGTAGCTGAAACAAGTACCCAAGTGAAAATAAGACCTTTTACTGTAATTTGTAGCATGGTGTTTTGGTTTAAAATTACAAACAAATTATAGATCAGCAATGGCTGTTAACGTTTTATAAACAAGGTGGACGGGTAGGCCCATTACGGTAAAATACGAGCCTTCCAATTTAGTGACGCCAATTTGGCCAATCCATTCTTGAATGCCGTACGCTCCAGCTTTATCGAATGGTTTGTAGGTTTCAATGTAATAATTGATTTCCTCGTTTGTGAGTGCCTTAAAAGTCACTTTGGCGATATCGTGCAAGGTTTTTTCAAAAGTGGGCGTTGTAAAGCACACCGAGGTAATCACTTCGTGGGTGTTACCGCTCAATGATTTTAACATGTTGAATGCTTCCTTAGCATCTCGGGGTTTTCCCAAAGCTGTGTTGTTGTGCCAAACAATGGTGTCACTGGTAATTAAAATATCGTTGAGTTGCAATTCGTCTTTAAACGGCAAGGCTTTGAGTTGTGCTAAATAATTGCTGATTTCGAAATGGGTAAGCCGTTTAGGGGATTCCTCTTTCACCGGTTTTAACCGAATTTCAAAATCCAAACCTAGATTCTTAAAAAAGTCCTGACGTCGGGGCGATCCGGATGCCAATATAATATGGTGGTTTTTTAGTTTTTGTTCTAGCATGTTTTTTTGTTTGAAATCTCAGTTTTCAGTGTTTTGCATTAAAAACAACTTTACGTCTTAGCGCCTTTGAGAGAGTGCTTTTTAGTTATTCTCTTTCGTGGGAAAATTACAAAATAAACAAATAAAGTAACAACGACAGCATACCAAAGCACATCACCCATTTATACATTGTGCTTAAATGGCGGAAATCGCTTTTCGTTTTAGCGTTAAACGTTTTTATGGTAATGTAAATGAGCGGCCCTACCACAAAAATTAAAAAATAAGCCACAGCGTAGGGTTGTTTATAAAAGTTGGTATTCAAGTGATAAATTATGCCGCCAAGCGGAATAAAATTTAATACGGCCAAAATGTTTTTGCTTCG
Source organism: Tamlana crocina (assembly GCA_040429635.1). Taxonomy (NCBI): domain Bacteria; kingdom Pseudomonadati; phylum Bacteroidota; class Flavobacteriia; order Flavobacteriales; family Flavobacteriaceae; genus Tamlana; species Tamlana crocina. Next base: position 1,491,865 of record CP158972.1, read on the forward strand.
AGCCCGACCAATAGCAATGGGCATAGTGTTCATGCCTTGGCTGTAATCGCCGTCAATATCTTCAATATCTTTGGCTATTTCGCGCAAAAAATTGATGGAGAATGCAAATAGGGCATAGTCCCAAATCATTTTAAAAAACAGGGTTTGGGTGGTTCTGTTTTCGGGAGTTATTACGGGGAGCAATTCAAAAATGCCGACAATGATTAGGCTCATGGCTACCAAAAAGGAAATAACCAAATTGCCAATCAGCAAGGTGCGTTTTAAATAAGTGGCGTACACATAAAGCAAAATGGAAATAATAATAAACACCGAAAAAAATGCCGGTTTTCCCACAGCGTGCGACAAATAAAACCCAGTACCCACACCAATGATGTTTAGAGCTATAAAAAGATTAAAAGCCGTATTTTTTGAAATGGATTTACCAACAATAACCCGATGGGGTTTGTTGATGCGGTCGGTTTCAATATCGTAAATGTCGTTAACAACGTTTCCTGCTGCGGCAATGCAAATGGTCGCAAAAATTAAAAGAAAAATATCGAATCCGTCCAAACTGGTCTGTGCACCAAAAGGTTCTAAAAGCGCGTATTTAATGAGCAATTGCACTGTGGCAATCATCAAAAGGTTTTTCCAGCGGATGAGTTTTAGGAGGTTCATGGTTTTGGGTTTCAAGTTTCGTAATGTTACGGCTTGTAAAATGCTAAGTGTTTAACCAATAACTTCAAACTTGAAACCAGAAACAATTTAGTCATACTTAGCCCCATAATTACCACTCCATTTGCCTTGTACTTTCAATACTTGCTCAATTACATCGCGAACGGCGCCTTTGCCGCCCTTTTTATGCGAAATGTATTTTGAAATGCCTTTTATTTCCGGCACGGCGTCCTGTGGGCAGCAGGGCAGACCTACCATTTCCATCACCGGGAAATCTGGAATATCGTCACCCATGTAAAGTGCATTTTCAGATTTTATACCGTTTTCATCGAAATATTGGTTTAGCTGTTCAATTTTATTGTTCGAGCCCAAAAAGACATCCTTTACTCCTAAATGGTTCAGCCGAACACGAACGCCTTCATTTGTGCCGCCAGAAATAATACAGATGTTAAATCCTTTGTTTAGGGCGGTTTTCATGGCGTAGCCGTCTTTGGTATTCATCGTGCGCAGCATTTCTCCGGTGGTGGTAATGGTTACCGAGCCGTCGGTTAAAACGCCGTCAACATCAAAAATAAATGTGGTAATGTGTTCTAAATATTCTTTATAACTTTTTTCTTCCATGAGTGTGTTGTATCGATGCGGTTAAAAGTTCGTAAATGGTTTTATGGTGCTCGTTGTCCAGAAGTTTTAAATGGTCGTTAATGGTTTTTTGGTCGCCTCGCTTTGCCGGACCCGTTTGTGCCATATAAGGCGACATGTCCTGCACTTTTTTGGCGGTTTCCATTATAAGCGGTTTTAATAAATCGAATTCGGTGCCTTCGCTTTCGGTAATTTCGTGGCCAATGCGAAACAATTGATTAGTAAAATTATTTACAAATACAGCGGCCAAATGAAGCACGCGCCTTTGGTTGCTGTTAACCCTTTTTGTGGGACTCCCCAAGCTCAAAGCCAATTCTTTGAGTAACGGGTAACTTTTTTTATCAATCGTTTCAATACAAATGGGAACGTTAGCGAAATCGACTTCTGCATTTTTACTGAACGTTTGTAGTGGGTAAAGCACCCCGCGTTTGTGTTTTTTATCTAAATTATGCACGTTAACGCAACCTGAGGTGTGTACCACCAGTCGATTCTCAAACGGTAATTGTGTAGAAAGTTCGGCTATGGCATCGTCGCTAACTGCCAAAATATAAACATCGGCTTCCTTTAAATCATTTAAATTATTGGTGATTTCAACACTTTTTTTATGTTGGTTTATGGCCTCTAAATTTCTATTGAACCATTGCACCACCGAAACCTTTTCGGTTTTGCTGAATCCTTTAAATAAATGGGTGGCCACGTTTCCGGCCCCAATGAGTACTACATTAATCATTTGGCTAAAATAATCAATAAACCTCGATTTAAAAACCAAGTTGATTTATCTTTGTGCATTATGGCTAAAACCGATATCAATACCCGTGATGATATTTTTTTACTGGTTTCTACTTTTTACGGAAAAGTTAGGGAGGATGCTGTTTTAGGACCTATTTTCAACAAAGCTATTGTTAATTGGGAAGAACATTTGCAACTTTTAACCACCTTTTGGGAAAGCAGCTTGTTTATGACACGAAAACTGGAAAACAAATACCAAGGAAACCCTTTGGAGGCTCACATAAAGGTAGATGCACAAAACAACTACAACATCTCCGAAAAGCATTTTGGTATCTGGTTGAACCTGTGGTTACAAACCATCGACGAACTTTTTAAAGGTGAAGTGGCTGAAAATGCCAAGCGTCGCGCCCGAAAAATGGCGACTTTTCTGCACATGAGTATGTTTCAGGCTAGGAGTGTGCAATAGGTAGTTTTTCAGTGAGCAGTATTAAGAGAAGACTTAGCGTCTTGGTGTCCTTGCGAGGGTGTTTTAGGTTTCCTTCGTTGTATTTCTATCTTCAAACTTCACGCTTCAGTCTTCCATCTTTTTAATATACTTTAACACTTTAAAATAAACTTAAATCCCTAAATTTGCACGACCTTAAAAACAGGCATTTATCATGCAGAAAAAACTGGCCAATATTTTCTTTTCAACCAAACTTACCGCTGTATTATTCATTGTTTTTGCTGCCGCTATGGCAACAGGAACTATTCTTGATGCCGGTCAAGAAACCTCACCTACACCCTACACCAGAAATTTAATTTACAACGCTTGGTGGTTCGAGGCCATCATGGTGTTTTTTGTCATCAATTTTGTAGGTAATATTTTTAGATATCGTCTTTACAAAAAAGAAAAATGGGCCACATTTATTTTGCATTTTGCATTTATATTTATTCTTATCGGGGCCTTTATTACGCGTTATGTGAGTTTTGAAGGCATGATGGCAATTCGGGAAGGCGCTACAGAAAATACTTTTCTTTCACAAAAAACATATATCACCACATACATTGATGGCGATTATATGATTGATGGTGTGCCACAGCGTTTGCCTATAGAGCGGGAAGTCGATTTTTCTGGAAGAATGGAAAACGATTTTAAAATCGAAACCAATTACGATCAACAGCCTGTTACTATAGAATTGGAGAAGTTTATTGTTGGGGCAGAAGAAGATATTGTTCCCGATGAAAATGGCGAGGAATATTTGAAAATTGTTGAAGCCGGACAGGCCGGACCGCACAACCACTTTTTAAAAGTAGGACAGGTAAGCAGCATCCACAACATCCTTTTTGCATTGAACAAACACACCGATGGGGCCATCAACATTACCTATGAAGGCGATTCGCTCACCATCAATTCGCCGTTCGATGGCGAGTACATGACCATGGCTACCATGGCACAAGGTAAATTGGTAAAAGACAGCATACAGCCGTTAATATTACGCTCGCGCTATGTAATAGGAAACATGCAAATGGTGTTTCCGAAGCCCGTGGTTAAAGGCCATTTTGATGTGGTTCAAAAATCACAGTTGCTTAAAAATGATGAAGATGGTTTGGTGTTAAAAGTCACAACAAACGGGGAAACCAAAAAAATAGGATTGTTGGGCGGAAAAGGCACCAATAGTCAGTTTAAACAAATCAATGTTGGCGGATTGGATTTCGCCTTTAAATACGGATCTAAAGTTTTGGAGTTGCCATTTTCCATTAAATTAAACGATTTTGAAGCCGAACGTTATCCAGGAACCGAGCGCGGCTACTCTGCATATTCCAGTGAAGTGACCGTTTTGGATGAGCGAACTGGCGATTTCGATTATAAAATTTACATGAACAATATTCTGGACCATGATGGCTATCGGTTTTTCCAATCGAGTTTTGATCCCGATGAAAAAGGGACCATTCTTTCCGTAAACCATGATTATTGGGGAACACTTATTACTTACATTGGCTATTTCATGTTGTATTTTGGGCTTATGGCCATTTTGTTCAGTAAACATTCCCGTTTTGGAGAGCTTAAAAAACTTCTTGAAAAAGTAAAGGCTAAAAAAGAAAAGGTGTTGGGGGTATTGGTGTTTTGTTTTGGGCTAGGTGCTATGGCTCAAGAGCACTCGGCAGATGATGGTCACAACCACGCCAAAACCACCAAAACGCAAATCGATTCTATTTTAAAGGCGAATATCACCCCAAAGGAACACGCCGATAAATTTGGCCATTTGGTCATTCAGGATTTAAGCGGACGCATGATGCCTGTTAACACCTATGCTTCCGAAATGCTTCGTAAATTGAGCAAGCACGACAGTTATGAAGATTTTGATGCCAACCAAGTGTTCTTGTCCATTCAGGAAAGCCCGATGCTGTGGTACAATGTGCCCATCATTTATTTAAAGCCGAAAAAGGGCGATTCCATCCGATCGCTTATCAATATTCAGAAGTCTGAAGATTATGCAGCCTTAGCCGATTTTTTCACCGAAAGGGGCGAGTATAAATTGGCGCCTTTTTTAGAAGAAGCTTATAAAGCGCAAATACCCAACGGATTTCAAAAGGAATTTAAGGAAACCGACCAACGGGTTAGTTTGCTGTACAATACCATTGAGGGGATGTCGCTGAAAATTTTCCCAATTCCAAACGACGATAACAATAAATGGATCTCACCCTTCGACTTCAGAAAAGACCCTTCCGTAATTCAAGATTCATTATACAGTAATTTCGTGAAAAATGGTTTCAGAACGTATTTGTTTACTGTAAACCAGGCGAAAAAAACGGGCGACTTTTCAGAGGCCGAAAAACTGTTGGAAGCTTTCAAAAAAACACAGCACCGTTACGGTAGCGAGGTGATGCTTAGCGATAAAAAAGTTAATGCGGAAATCCTTTATAACAAGTACGATATTTTTAAAAAGCTATTTAGTTGGTATTTATATGCCGGTTTTTTAATGTTTGTTTTGCTGATAGTTCAGATTTTTAAAGACAATAGCAAACCGTTGAATATTTCCGTAAACGTATTCAAATGGATTATTGTCGGCTTGTTTCTGCTGCATACGGCCGGACTCATTGTCCGTTGGTACATTTCAGGGCACGCACCGTGGAGTGATGCCTACGAATCGATGATTTATGTGGCTTGGGCAACGATGTTTTTCGGACTCGCCTTCGGAAGAAAAAGTGATTTAACCATGGCGTCAACGGCATTTGTAACGGCCATGATTTTAATGATTGCTCACTGGAACTGGATGGATCCCGCCATAGCCAATTTACAACCGGTATTGAATAGTTACTGGCTAATGATTCATGTGGCAGTAATTGTGGCTAGTTACGGGCCTTTTACCTTGGGTATGATTTTGGGTGTGGTATCGCTATTATTGATGATTTTTACCAACAAATCCAACAAAAAGAAAATGGATTTGAACATAAAGGAGCTCACTATTATTAACGAAATGGCGCTCACTGTAGGTTTGGTAATGCTTACCATCGGAAACTTTTTGGGAGGCATGTGGGCTAACGAAAGCTGGGGCCGTTATTGGGGTTGGGATCCCAAAGAAACTTGGGCGCTCATCAGTATTATGGTATATGCCTTTGTGATCCATGCACGCTTGGTGCCAGGCTTACGTGGTAGATGGTTTTTTAATTTGATGGCCATCATTGCTTTTGCCAGCATCATCATGACCTATTTCGGGGTGAATTTTTACTTGGCTGGATTGCATAGCTACGCTAGCGGCGACCAAATTGTGAGCATTAAGTTTATTACCATAGCTTGTGTATTGGTGGCCATTTTAGGATTTTTTGCCTATCGTGGTTATGCACGGTATTATAAGAAGTGATGAGTTGAATAGATATAGAGTGATTAAATCCATTCTAAAACATATTCATACAATAATCCAAAAGCAATGGCTAGGCCAAAACTCAGTAGGGTGCCTATCAGAATATATTCGGTAAGTTTTCGGTCTTTGGCCTGCGTAAGGTCGCTAAAACGGAATACCGATTTGGCTGTAATTAAAAAGCCCACGCCTTCCCAGTGGTCGGTAATGATAAAAATAAAAACGAACAAACGCTCCAAGATTCCAATATAAGTGCCGGCGTTTTTCAGTGAAGCTTTATTGGTATATTCGGAAACATCCCATTTTGAAATTAGGGTTTTCATTATAATGGACGATACTTTCGTAACCCCTAAAATACAGGTGATAAAGAGCAGGGTTTGGGTGCTAAGAATAGATATTAAATCAACGCTAAATGGGTAGTAAATATGAACTACCAAAGCAATGACGATAAAGTGGGCCAATTGATCCAAACCAAAAAGCAACCGATTATTAAACCTTGACTTCAGTAACAGTTTAATAAGATCGATAATATAGTGTGAAACCGCTATAATCGCTATGCCCAAGCCGTATTTAAAGTTGAATTGTAGTATAATGATTAGTGCAAAAACATGCACCAAAATATGAAGATATAAAAACTTCGACTTGTATTTATGGGTTTCTTTATGGTTTACCCATTTTTGTGGCTGAAGTAAAAAATCGCCTATTAAATGCGCTAAAATCAATTGAATGGCGAAGGTTAGCATAGGCGTTCTATTTGATTGTTAAAATACTGAATAAGTTTCGAAATTTCATCAAAGCCCGCACGTTTTAAGCCTTGGCTGATGTTGCCTTGGGTTTTTCCTAAAAGGGCGGCTATTTGGTTTTGGTTGAAGTCTGGGTGCTCTAAAGCGGTTTTAACCAAAGTGGCCGAATTACTAGTCCAATGGTCCATGGTGAGTAAGGCTAATTCCAACATCAAGTTCATAGCGGCATCAAAGGTATCAAAAGGCGATTTTAAAGCCAGTGTCGTCTTTTTCAGGTTTTCAAAACATTCACCCGAATACACAAAAGCGCTGCCGTTAGCCTCGGTAATTTTTTCGGCATGGTAGGTTTTGTCGCCAATACCAATGGCCAGCCTAACATCCAGTTCGTCAAACTGTTTAATGTGGGCTTTTATTAGAATACAAGCGTGTAGGGCGTTTTTGGGGGCAATTTCCACCTGGAAACTATCGCCTCGGTATATTTCCCAAGTTTTTGGCGATGGCCCAAAAGTATTCAAAACGGTTTTGAGGGCTTCGAGCCACTGTTCGGGTGGTTTTTCCTGGGAGTTGATAATATCGCCTGTAATAACGCTCGTCATAATACTTCTAAAAATAAGCATGATAAAAGTAGTTAATTTGGTTCAGACTTACAAAATATTATCTTAAAAACTAATAATTTAAAATATTAGCTTTAAAGGTTATAATTTAAAATATCATCTAAAGGGTAAATATTTTGGTTTATAATAAAGGGGTATTGCAATATCTTTGCTACCATATTAAAAACAAGAAAACATGAAGCTATTAAAGGAATTTAAAGAGTTCGCTGTAAAGGGCAATATGATAGATATGGCCATTGGTATTATCATTGGCGCATCGTTCAATAAAGTGATTGATGTGCTTGTTAAACAGGTGTTTTTGCCTCCATTATCGTTGTTGACCGATGGGGTGAATTTTAAGGATAAACGCATTATATTGAGGGATGCCGTAACCAATACGGATGGCGATATTTTAAAAAATGAAGTAGCCATTGGGTACGGGGCTTTGGGCGAAGTTATGCTCGATTTCCTAATTATCGGGTTTACTGTATTTGTAGTGGTGAAGTTTATGAACCGTTTGAAAAACCGTGCGAACGATGTTAAGGACAAAGCGGTTTCAACTCCAAAGGATATTGAATTGCTCACCAAATTGAATGATTTGATGGAAGAACAAAACCGGCTTTTAAAGGCTAAATAGGAGCTGTAAAAAGGAAACAGATTACACAAGGTGTTTAGCTTTCTGGTATGCAATCTCTTTAAAGTCTGATATCACCATATCGGCCTTGCTATAATCTTGGTTTTTAGAATGGAAACTGTCGTAGCCCACGCAAAAAATACCGGCTGCTTTGGCCGCTTCAACGCCGTTGGTGGAATCTTCAATTACCAAACATTCTTCTTTGTTATAGCCTGTGGCTTCGGCCGACTTAAGAAAAATTTCGGGGTGCGGTTTGCTTTGTTTTAAGTCGCCGCCGCTAAATTTCGCTTTAAAATATTGGTTTAAATCAAAGCGTTCAAAAATTTGATTGATGCCACCCATAGAGGCTGATGACCCTAAAACTAAGGTAACCCCATTGTTGTGGTAGTCTTGTATGAGGTCTAAAACCCCATCAATAAGAGTTAGTTCAGAATCGCTTTCAAAAAAACGTTTGTAGTGTTTGCGCTTTAGTGATACTAAATGTTCGGGCGTTTGCTCTAAATTGAAATGATCGCACAGGCGTTTGCAAATGTTTATGGTAGATTGTCCGGTAAACGATTGGTACATTTCGGCAGATACTTCAATACCAATTTCATCAAACATATCGTGGTACGCTTTGTTGTGCAGGGGTTCGCTATCTATTATAACCCCGTCCATATCAAAAATAACAGCTTTTAACATCTTAAATTTTTTATGCGAATATATGGGAATTGCAAATAACACCCTAAAATCTGTTTTTGTAGTTTAGAATTATTTTACAATATTTGCGCACTATGATTATTTAATTTGACTTTAGGAATATGCTCTAACAACTTCATGTAGAGCGGGGTAAGGCCAGGTGATTTTGCTTGGTTAGTTTTCATATTATTACTTTTTATTATGCAGTCAAATAAAATATCCTTTAAACAATACATTCAATATTTTAAAATAGCGGTAACCGGAAAAGAACAGGAGTTTACCTCGGGTAGCATCCGCAGAGCCGTTTTTATGCTGTCCGTACCCATGATTTTGGAAATGCTCATGGAATCTATTTTCGCGCTTGTTGATATCATGTTCGTTTCGCAAGTGAGTGTTAATGCAGTGGCTACTATTGGGTTGACCGAATCGGTTATCACTTTGGTTTATGCCTTGGCTATTGGGTTGAGCATGGCAGCAACCGCCATTGTAGCCCGGCGGGTGGGTGAAAAAGACTTAAAAGGAGCACGCCACGCAGCCGTTCAGGTGATTTTCTTAGGCGTTTTTGTGGCGTCTCTTATTAGCGTTGTCGGGATTCTGTACCCGAAAGAAATATTGGCATTAATGGGGGGCGAGCCCGATTTAATTGCCGAGGGTTATGGATACACCCAAGTGCTCTTGTCCGGAAATGTTACCATCATGCTTCTGTTTTTAATCAACGCCATTTTTAGGGGGGCTGGCGATGCATCGGTGGCTATGTGGGCGTTGGTTTTATCAAACGGACTTAATATCATGCTAGATCCTATTTTTATTTTTGGTTTCGGCCGCATTCCTGCTTTTGGGGTAAAAGGTGCCGCCATTGCAACCACTATTGGTAGGGGTACGGCCGTGTTGTTCCAATTGGGGATTTTGTTTTTTGGTTTCAGTAAAATAAAAATCGCCGTTAAGGATTTGGTGCTGCAAGTTGGAGTTATGCTGAATTTGATTAAAGTATCGATGGGCGGTATTGGGCAGTTTTTAATAGGAACGTCCAGTTGGGTGTTTTTAATGCGGATTATGAGCGAGTTTGGCAGTGAAGTGCTTGCAGGTTATACCATTGCCATTAGGGTGATGATGTTTACTTTGATGCCAGCTTGGGGCATGAGTAATGCCGCAGCAACATTGGTGGGGCAGAATTTAGGTGCCAAAAGGCCCGAACGCGCTGAGCAGTCTGTTTGGAAAACAGGAAAATATGCAGCCATTTTTATGGGCATAATTTCTATAGTTTATCTAGTATTTGCCCCACAAATTATTGAGTTGTTTAATGCCACTTCTGATGTGGTAAAATACGGAAGCTCATGCTTACGGGTTATTGCTGTAGGTTATATTTTTTACGGTTATGGCATGGTGGTTATCAATGCTTTTAATGGTGCTGGCGATACCAAAACCCCAACTTATATAAACTTTGTTTGCTTTTGGTTACTGCAATTGCCATTTGCATATTTTATGGCTTTAACATTGGATTTTGGTCCGGTAGGAGTGTTTTGGGCAATAACTTTGGCAGAGGTGGTAATTGCAATAGTTGCCATGATTTGGTTCAAAAAAGGTCGATGGAAAACCGTTGAGGTTTAGCGCTAACAATGCTAAAGGTTGAAATTCTTTATTCAGGTGTTGTTTTCCTTAGGTATCATCCGCGTTGTGCTTATTGTTTTTTAAAATGGCCAGATGGTTGGCACTAGTAGTAATGATATTATAAAAAAGATGAGCAATAGCGGCGCTCCCACTTTAAGGTAATCCATAAACTTATAGGCTCCGGCAGTCATGACCATGGCGTTGGTTGTCGTGCCAATGGGTGTTAAAAATGCTGTTGAAGCACTTATGGCCACTACAATCATAAATGGTTCGGGAGATAAATTTAAAGAATTGGCAGCTAAAATAGCAATGGGAGCCATGAGTACCGCTGTAGCCGAATTATTTATAACTTGACTAAATGTAGTGGTGAGCAAAAAGATACCTCCCAATAATAAAATAGGGTGGATGGAGCCAAGATAATCTACCAGGCCGTTTGCAATAATTTGGGCTGTTCCTGTTTTTTGTAATGCCAGCCCCATAGGAATCATAGCAGCAATCATCACCACGCTGGTCCAGCTGATACCTTTATAGGCTTTAGATATGGGTACACAGCCCGTTAAAAGAACGATACCAGCAGAGATTAATGCTGCAATCGATCCCGGTACAATTTTAAGCACCATAAACAGAATCATTAAAATTAATGAGCCCAAAGCGATATACGATTTCGGACTTAGCTTTTCTACATTTTTAGCCATTCCTTCGGGGCTACCGATAATCACGAGGTTTTCATGTTGCTTTTTTAGGTCTTCAATATGGGCCCAGGTACCGCGAATTAAAAAAGCATCACCGGTTTTCACCTTTATTTCGTTTTCTAAAATTGGTTTTCTGTTTCGCGAAGCCGCCAGTAGTTGAATACCAAAACGCTGAAAATAGGTATGCATATTGTAAGTTCTGTCCACCAAAGTAGAATTGGGGTTTACGATCACTTCCGTCATTCCGACCTCTTGGTTGATTAAATTGTTTTTCAGCTCGTCTGCAATCGAATCGAGAGGCAAAAGACCTAATCTAAAATTAATCATGAGTTTGTTAATAGCTTCGGTGTCACCTTTTACGGTAATAATATCGTGGTAAAGAAACACGGTGCTTGGGTCGGGAAGCTCGATAAACGTCGGTATTTTTTTCAATAAATTAGGATGTCTTCTCTTTATTTTTATAATGGAAACGTTATAGTTTTCTTCGAATTTCCAGTCTTCAATTTTGGTGTTTAACAGTGGAGAAATAGAGCGCACACGTAATCGGTAATATCCATCTTCAACTTTATACGCCTCAATCCAATTGTGTAGGGTCGATTCAATATTTACCGGTTTGTTGTTGGTTTTGTTGTTAGGAAGCAACCGATAGCCAATAAACTTAAAATAGAGAATGGCAATAACCAACAAGGGGACACCAATTAAGGCGAATTCAAAAAACGAAAAACCCTCAAACCCGGCATCAACCAAAGCATTACTGGCAATAATATTGGGCGGGGTACCGGTTAAGGTTAGTAGTCCGCCTGTGTTAGAGCCAAAAGCAACGGGCATTAGCATTTTAGAGGGAAGAGTACCAATGCTCCAAGTCGAAGAAATCGTTAAGGGCATTAAGGTTGCAACTGTTCCGGTATTGCTTACAAATCCAGAAAGTACGCCGCCGCCCAAGGTTACAATAACCAATAGTTTAGGAACACTTTTTCCGGCCCATTCTACAAATTTCTTACCGGCCATGGCCGTCCATCCCGTTTGTGCAATACCTTCGCCAATAATAAAAAGTGCGGCAATCATAATAACAGTCGGGTTGCTAAATCCGCTAAGGGTTTCTTCGGCAGTTAAAATACCTGTTAAAAACAAGGCTAGCATCGATATTAGAGCAACAATATCTGGGGTAAATTTGCCCCAAACAAAAAGGGCTATGGTTATTACTAAAATGAGGAGCATTAAATAGATCATATCTCGCTATATTTGTTAGCTTTATTGCTTGGTTACTTATTTTCGGTGTAAAATTACTACGACGGTTAGTGACTAATTATGATATAAATCATGCTTTGAACATTCGCCATTTTTTTTGGACAGTTTTCAAAATTTAGCTGAATATGAAATAAGAAGGAGTGGAGGATACGTTTTCGTAATGATAGATTTTACGATTATGTAGTTTAAAACAGGATTTACGTAAATTAAAAAGAGAAAATTTTTCCGAAAAAGAATAGAAAACTATGAAATTAGACATATTGGCTATAGGGGCTCATCCGGATGATGTGGAGTTAGGTTGCGGCGGAACCATTGCAAAGGAGGTGGCAAGGGGAAAAAAAGTAGGTATTCTCGATTTAACCCGAGGTGAATTGGGTACTCGTGGTTCTGCTGAAATTCGTGATAAGGAAGCCGCCGATTCGGCAAAAATATTGGGCGTATCGGTGCGAGAAAATTTAAGATTTGCCGATGGTTTTTTTGTGAATGACAAAATCCATCAGTTGGAAATCATAAAAATCATCCGAAAGTACCAACCCGAAATTGTATTGTGCAATGCTGTTGACGACCGACATATTGACCACGGAAAAGCTAGTAAATTGGCTAGTGATGCCTGTTTTTTAAGTGGTTTGGCAAAAATTGAAACCATTAGAAATAATGAGCTGCAAAGTGCTTGGCGCCCAAAGCAAGTGTATCACTATATACAGTGGAAGAATATAGAGCCCGATTTTGTGGTTGATATTTCTGGGTTTGTAGATAAAAAAATGGAGGCGGTTCTGGCTTATAAAACACAGTTTTTTAATGAAGATAGTAAAGAGCCTGAAACACCCATATCAAGTAAGAATTTTACAGATAGTGTGATTTACCGTGCGCGAGATTTAGGCCGATTAATTGGGGTTGAACATGCCGAAGGCTTTACCGTAGAGCGCCATGTGGCTGTCGATAGTCTGTTCGATTTGAAGTAGTTGAACAAAAAAGTGTTTTTATTTTAGTTTTTTAGCACGAAATCTTAAAAAAAGGTTTTGTAGATAAGCTTAAAACATTTACATTTGCACTCGCATTTATAATGCGTATTACACGGTGGCTTAATCTTGTTGGTTAGAGCCTTCCTTTTGAAAACTTTTTTAAAGTTTAAAATAAAAAAACATGGTGGTTGTAGCTCAGTTGGTTAGAGCGCCTGATTGTGGTTCAGGAGGTCGTCGGTTCGAGACCGATCTTCCACCCAAAAATAAAAGCCTCTCGGTTTCCGAGGGGCTTCTTTTGTTTTATAAAACACGGTTTTATTTTTTATTGGCTGTAGTATGTTGTTGTCATGCTGAATTTGATTCAGCATCTCCTGTTGTTTGAGAGTGACAATTTTATAATGATATCCTAAAACAAGTTCTGGGAGACGGGCAGTATTATAATTGATTACGGATATTCATGATTATAGCCCGAAATCGTAGTCGCGCTCTACTTTTGCAATACGGACTTTGTATTGTTTGTACCAATGGGTTTTTCCCTTTTTTTGTGCGATTTGGTGGTCGGCATGGGCTTTCCATTTTTTTATGGCGTCTGCATCCCGCCAATACGATACGGTGACGCCTAAATCGTTTCGGGCGGTTTCAATACCTAAAAACCCATCTTGTTGGCTGGCTAATTCCACCATCAAATCGGCCATTATGGAATACCCTTTATCCTCTTCATTTTTTACCGAAGTAAAAATTACGGCATAATAGGGCGGAGTGGGTGTTTGTGCTAACATTTGTTCTTAATCTAGTTGATGCAACTAAAGACTTTGATTCTAATTAAATGTTCGGTAGGATTCTACTGTTTAATATATTCATTTACGTAACAGTCATAGCAGTCTCCTGTTAATAATAGAGTATCTCCATTAAAATCAATAATTTTCTTAAAACCAGTTTCATTAACAATCATTGTTCGGGGTTCATTAAAAATAATAGATTCCCTAACTTCAATGCTATATTTAGTTTTATAATTGAGTTGGCCGTTTAAGTAAAAATATAATGAGTCTGCTGATATTTCAAGTTTTCTTTCATTTCCAGTTGATTCGGGATTTTCTGTATTGCCCATAATTCCTCCAGATGAGCTAACCCAATTCCAGGTGCCAATTACATTTGGATTTAAATTGTCGTTTTCTTTTGAGCAGTTCAAAATTAAAAGTCCGATTAAGGCCAATGTTATATTTTTTTGCATGTCAACTGTTTTTTTATAAGACGAACACTTAATTAAAAGGTTGCTTATGAAAGTACTGCAATTTTAAAAATAAGTCTTAATCCAACTTCACACGTTCCTCCCGATTGGCCAGTTCCCAAGCGGTATAAAAAATTAAACGTGCTCGGGTTTCCAAAAATCCATAATTGATTTTATCGGGTGTATCGGTGGTTTTATGGTAATCAGCGTGGGTGCCATTAAAATAAAAGATAACGGGTATGTTGTGCTTGGCAAAGTTGTAGTGATCCGATCGGTAGTAAAATCGGTTGGGGTCGTCATCTTCGTTAAAAGTGTAATCGAATTCCAAATTAAAATATTTTTTGTTGATGGCTTCCGAAAGCTCGTGCAGTTCGGTGCTCAATTTATCCGATCCAATAAGGTAGAGGTAGTTTTTTCCGCCTTGGTGTTTGTCATCCACTCGGCCAATCATATCGATGTTTAAGTTGGCAACGGTGTTTTCCAACGGAAAAACAGGATCGACATCGGCATAATATCTTGAACCGTAAAGTCCCAATTCTTCGCCCGTAACATGCAGGAATAGAATGCTGCGTTTAGGTCCATGACCCGCTTTTTCGGCTGCTTTAAAAGCTTCAGCCATTTCGATAATGGCTACGGTTCCTGAGCCATCATCATCGGCTCCATTGTAAACATCGCCATTTTTTGCTACACCCACATGGTCGAGGTGTGCCGAAATCACTACAATTTCATCGGGCTTTTCACTTCCTTTTATATAGGCCAAAACATTTTCGGAGTCGGCAATGCCACTTGGAAAAAACGACGATGGAATTTCCTGAAAGTAATCACCTTCGGCAATGGGCGAAGCGATACCGTTTTCAACATAATGTTTTTTGATGAATTCAATAGCTTTTTTTTGTCCGGGTTCGCCCGTTTTTCTCCCTTCAAAATCATCTGAAGCATAGGTGTAAAGCATTTCCTTTAGCTCGGATGCCGTGATGGTTTTGGCGTATGTTTCAGGGGAAGGTGCTTGGGTATGAGTCTTTTTATTTTGCCCGTTGCTACAGGACGATATCGATATGGTAACTGAAAGGAATAGTGCTAAAATTTTCAAGGGTGTCATTTTTAAATTTTACTATAATACGAAAAATGTATGTAGCCCAACAGAACTTTAGGCTATTTTAACAATTCGTTACATTGGTCGGTAACCAAGCGGCGCTGTTGGTTGGCAATTTGCCAGGCTGTGGCAAAAATGAGTTGCGTGCGTTTTTCCAAAAGCGGAAAGTTGATTTTATCTGGGGTGTCGGTTTCTTTGTGGTAATCGGCGTGTACCCCATTAAAATAGAAGATAACAGGAATACCTTGTAGCGCAAAATTATAATGGTCTGATCGGGAATAATAATGATTGGGGTCGTTTTCAGCATTGTACCGATAGTCTAAGTCGATGTTGAAAAAGGTGCTGTTCACTTTTTCCGAGAGGTAGTGCAGTTCTTTGCTCAATCGGTCGGAACCAATTAAATAAATGTAATTTTCATTGTCTTTTTGCTGTTCGTCCACCCGGCCAATCATATCGATGTTGAGGTTAGCTATGGTTTGACTTAATGGAAAAGCGGGATGCGATACATAATAATTGGACCCCAATTGCCCTACTTCTTCGGCGGTTAAATGGAGAAAAAGGACACTTCTTTTTGGACCATAACCTTGATTTTTGGCTATCTTAAAAGCTTGTGCCATTTCCATCAGGGCAACATTGCCCGAGCCATCATCATCTGCTCCTGGATATATGGTTCCGTTTTCAGATACTCCCAAATGGTCTAAATGCGCTGAAACGATAACGACTTCGCCTGGTTTTTCGGTGCCTTCAATAAATGCCAAAACATTTTCTGAACTTTCATATTTATCGTTCATAAAATTTGATGGCACCGTTTGGAAGTATTTGTCGTTTCTAAATGGCGAAGCAATACTTTGACTTTGGTAGTAATTTTTTAAATATAGCGCTGCTTTTTTCTGTCCGGGTTCGCCCACTTTTCGGCCTTCAAATTCATCGGAACAAAACTGATATAGATTAGTTTTAAGCTCGTTTGCCGTAATTGTGCTGGCATATTTCATTACCAAAACGCTGTCGGTAAGTATAATGCTGTCTTTTATGTTTTGTATTTTGGTGGTGTACTTTGGTGTAGCACAAGTGCCTACCAATGTAATGAGAGAGAGGGTACAGAGGGCTTTCATGTTGTTTTATAGGTTTAATCCCATGCAACTTACAATCAAAACATTCTCTGGGGCAGGAAAACTTTTAGTATGCGAGTTTCATATAAATATTACGACAAATATAAAAAAAATGAGGAGTTAGCTGCTATTCAATAGTAATATCTTCCAGTTCACTTTCGTCTATTTCAATCTCTTCGATTTCAAGGTCTTCCAATTCCTCTATGGCTTGCTCTTCCAATTGGGTCTCTTTGGCGTTTAAATCGTCTGTATTGGCCACTTCGGTTTCGGTAAAAATAGCCTTGTAGGTAGTGAGTGCCAATGCCATAATAGTCAACAAAAATGAAAACTGAATGATTTTTTTCACTTTACCTGTTTTTTTTGACAAGTAGAAAGCAGCTAAACCGAAAATGAGAGCCGCAATTGATGGGAAAACCGCAAGATTTGAAACAGGAAGTACGGCCAAAATTATAGCTAATATTGAGGCTGCAACGGCCAAAATGGTAAACAATTTTTTCATCTGTTAATGTTTTTGTTGAATTGTCAGATTTAATTTTTTAAGCCTGTGGCCGATTTAATTTTAAGTTCGCCCGTACCCACAGGTATTTTAAACTTGCCGTAAACGGGTATTTTGTTGGCATCGGCAGTGAGCCAAAGCGTGCCTTTTACGGCTCCCGATTCGCTCGACCCAATAGACAGTTTGTAACAGCTTTTGCTGCCAATAGCCGTACTGATGGTTTCTTTTCCTAAATAGGTAATGGCGCCTTTAAATTCTTCACGGTCGAAAATGATGGGGAAAGTTTTATTGGTGCCGGCGGACATGCTTTCAAAATCCATTAAACGGATAAAATACATGGTAGAAATTATATCTTTTGTGCCCGAGCCAATATTTACGGTTTTGTTTTCGGTGTGGCTTTTTTTCTTCATGACGGTTTTTACCGTTCCGCTTTTATGGCTGTAGGTGTATTTCATGTTTTTGTAGTAACCACCTTCGTTAATATCGCGGTTGTACAAATACGGGGTTAAGGTTTTTGGGTTTACATAGCTTTCGTAAAGGTCTCTTATTTTGAAGAAATTGTCCCATTTACTATAAGTGGTAGCGGTACATTTTAAGCGTAATAATGTGGCTTTCGATGTTTTTACCGGGCTGGTTTCCATGGTAACCTGAGCCAGGTCGGTGAGTATGCCAGACATGTTGTAGGCAGCGGTGTAGGTAAGTGTTTCGTTAAAGCCAATGGCGTTGTTCTGCGCGCCGAGCGAAACAGAAATAAAGCAGGTTAGTGCGATTAAAATACGGAGCATATTTTTTTGTTTAAGATATAAACGTTCTTGTTATCATTTATTGTGCCGAAAATACGATGCTTAAAATTATTATGCTAATTTTTTGTGGTCGATACCCACTCGCGTTTACTGATTTTTATCATGGTTTGATATTGTAAAATTCCGTACATTTATAAGTATATCAGTTTTTTATAGTGTTGTTTTAAAGCGTCGTGGTTTTACGTCGTCTTTTTGGAGTGAGCTGAATTTTAAAATTTAAGGATATGAAACGCGTATTGTTGCCTACCGATTTTTCTGAAAATTCAGTAAGTGCCATTAATTATGCTATGGCCTTGTTGAAGTCGGAAAGTTGTGAGTTTTATATTTTGAACGTGCAAAAAGCATCTTCGTATATCACTGACGATATGATGATTGTTAGTCCCTCCTCAACCGTTTATAAAACACTGATTGAATCGGCAAAGAAATCTGTTGACAATTTGATTTCCGATTTAAAGACTAATTTTTCAAATCCGAATCATAGTTTCAACGGTCTGGTGGATTACGACAATTTTGCTGATGCCATCAATCAAGTTTCAGATACAAATGATATTGACTTTATTATTATGGGTACCAAAGGGACTTCGGGAATCGAAAAAATGATTTTTGGAAGTAACACCGTTCGTGTTATGCAGCATTGTGATGTTCCGGTTTTGGCCATTCCCAAGCATTGCAGTTATTCCTCATTAAACAGTTTGGCTTTTCTCATCAATAATCTAAAGGCGTTGCAACCTAAAAGTCTTAAGGTTTTAAACTATTTACTTGAAAAAAACGATGCGAAATTGAAATTGTTGAGCACGGGGACCTTATCAGAACAAGAAGCGCTCCAAACACTTGCTTCCAATTTTATTAAAAGCCATTTTCCTCTGGCTGAGCATGAATTTTTGGCAGCTAGTGGCAATAATTTATATGAGGTTGTTCACGATTATATTGAAACCCATTCCGTAAAATTACTATGTATTGTTAGTAAGCACCATTCATTTTTAGAGCAACTGTTTTCTAATGAACCCATTGAGAATTTGGCTTTTAAAATGAATCTTCCTTTTTTGGTGATGCATAACGAAGATTGATATTTTAAGTGAACACATGTAACATTTTTGTTTTTTAAACGTCATATTAATGTCAATCAAAAAAATGTATAAAAATCATGAGAGAAGATAATCAACTAATAGTCATTACCCATTTAAGCCAGCTGATAACTTTGGTTATTGGTTTTGGTAGTTTGCTTTTGCCCTTGGTGTTTTGGTTAACCCAAAAAGACAAAGTTTACCAAATGGATGCCCACGGAAAGAATATCATCAATTTTCAACTCAGTTTAATAGTGTATTGCATTATTTGCGTACCCCTAATTTTACTGTTCGGTTTAGGGCTGTTGGGCTTTTTGATTTTAGGACTGGTAGCCATTATTTTTCCGATAATAAATGCCATAAAAGCCAGTAAGGGCGAAATACCCACATACCCATTATCCTTTAATTTTATTAGTTAGTGTATGTTCTTGAATAAGGACAGATTTTTGGATAGTAAAAAAAAACGCTCACTTTTTAAGTGAGCGTTTTTTGGTTTTGTTGCCGAAGCAACGGTTTATTTAGCTTAGTTTAGTGGTTTAGTATTTAATTGTTGAGCATAACGGGCATAACCAGCATGGTAACCTGTTCGCCTTCGTCCAAGCCGTCAACAGGGGTTAAAATACCAGCTCTGTTGGGCATGCTCATTTCCAATTGTACATCGTCGGCGTTAAGGTTGTTCAGCATTTCGGTTAAAAAACGCGAGTTGAACCCTATTTGCATGTCGTCGCCTTGGTAGTCGCAAGTTAAGCGTTCTTCGGCTTTGTTGCTGTAATCTAAATCTTCGGCTGAAATATTTAATTCGGCACCGGCAATTTTTAATCGTATTTGGTGTGTGGTTTTGTTTGAGAAAATACTAACACGCTTAACCGAATTTAAAAATTGATTTCTGCCAATTACCAATTTATTTGGGTTTTCCTTTGGAATTACCGCTTCGTAATTGGGGTATTTCCCATCAATCAATCGACAAATCAATTCAGAATTTTCAAAAGTAAACTTTGCGTTAGAGTCGTTGTACTCAATCGTTACATCATCTTCGCTAGCTGCCAAAATGCCTTTTAAAAGATTCAAAGGTTTTTTGGGCATGATAAATTCGGCAACTTGGTTGGCCTTAACATCAGCTCGTGTATATTTCACTAATTTATGGGCATCGGTAGCCACAAAAGTTAATCCTTCGGTTGAAAATTGAAAAAATACGCCGCTCATTACGGGACGTAAATCGTCGTTTCCGGCAGCAAAAATAGTTTTGCTAATGGCCGTGGCCAAAATATCGCCCGTTACAACAGTTTTACTCGGATCCTCAAGCGCTACAGCTTTTGGGAATTCGTTACCGTCGGCATAAGCCAAGGCATATTTACCGTGGTTGGAACTGATTTCAACGGTATTGTTTTCTTCCACAACAAAAGTTAAAGGTTGCTCTGGGAATGTTTTTAAAGTATCGAGCAATAAACGTGCAGGAATAGCCACGCTACCTTCGCTATCGCTTTCCACATCAAGGGTAGAAGCCATGGTGGTTTCTAAATCGCTAGCAGAAACCGTTAATTGATTACCGTTTAATTCAAAAAGAAAATTGTCTAAAATGGGTAAGGTATTCGAGCTGTTTATTACGCCTCCTAATATTTGTAATTGCTTTAATAAATAAGTACTGGATACTATAAATTTCATCTGAGGATTTAATGTTTTCAATGGTTAAGCGAAACAAATAGTGCGGCATCGTCATTTTTTTATTGATGCCCAATAATTTCTTCCGATTAACGATTAATTAAAATTGAAATTATGTTACGTACAAATATATTCGAAACCTTATTGATTTCGAAACAAACTTATTAACATTTAAGCGCTGTATTTTTTCTTTCTAAAGTAGTTGAAGCCAAGCCCGAAAAGACTTAATAAAACCAGCGGAAGTACAATGTTTACTAGCTGCCACATGGTTTTTTGGTCTGCAATTTTTTGTTGGTTTAAAAAGGCTACGGCAATTTCCTTCGAACGAATGTTTATAAGTCCGTTGTCGTCCAAAAGGTAGTTTACGGCATTCAGCAAAAATTCTTTGTTGCCATACGTTTGTCCCGTCCAACGGTCAAATCCCAATTCTTGTGGCACATTTCTAACCACATCGTTCTTTATAAGGTCGCCATCTGCAATCACAATCATTTTCGTAGGGGCGCTTATATTTTTTACTTCGGAAAGTTGAAAGGGTTTGATGCGGTTTTCATAAACGGAATGGAATTCGCCCTCCAAAAGAACGGCCAAAGATTGGTTGCCTTGGTTGAAACGTTCGGGGTCTTGGGCTTTGGTGACAATATCCAAATTTACTTCGCGTGGCGTGCCCTCAAGGGTTGAAACGGGAGCCGACTCTAAAAGAATCGTCTTTTCAACATTGTTTTTTAAGGTGTCAATTTGATTTGCAAAATCGAATTTCACCAAATTTAGATTGTTAACAATAGGGTGGTTGTTGTAACTTCCGGCCAACGGTGAATAAGGCCACTTTAAATGTTGGAACTGCGATTCGCTGCCGCTCCCCATCGCGACGGTAATGGGGGCGGAAAATAGAGAGCTAACCATCACGGGATTGATGCGCACACCGTATTTAAAGAAAAAATCGGTGAGGTTTAGGTCGCGGGCCACGGCATAGTTTTTTCCGCTGGCATTGTAAAGGCTGTCTTTTTCCATTACAACGGCATCGATCAGCCAAAGGCTTTTTCCGCCGTTCATGGTATATTGGTCCAAAACCAGTTTTTCTTCTTCGGTAAAAGCTTCGGTGGGCTTGGCAGAAATCACCAAATCGAAAGCCTCAATATCCTTTAGTGTTTTCTGTGGATTACTGGCAACGCTATCCAAGGTAAAAGGCGCGATAAAATAATATTCGCCCAGTTTTTTGGCAAAATCGGCAATGTATTTGTCTTCCAACTGTTCGTTACCTTTTAAAATGGCAATTTTTCTGCGTTTGGGTTTTGTGAGCTTGCTAAAGCCATCGGCAAAAGCATATTCTAAATGCTGAACCGAGTTACTCACCAATTCCTGTTGCGAGGCGCCAATTTTATTTTTTACCAAAGGAATGGTTACGGTTTGCTCGTTATAACTGGCCAAGGCCCACGGAAAAATAACGGCTTGGCTCGATTTTCCGCTTTCCTGAACACTGAGTTGCATGGGCGTTAAGCCACGCTGGGTAAGCTGTTGTATGTTGCGTTCGCGCGTGGTTTCATCTTCCAACGGGTTGATGAAACTAAAAACAATATTGCTGTTTTTAGCTTGAAATTCTTCGAGAAGTTGTTGCGTTTCGTTCTGCAATCTTCTAAATTCAGAAGGGAAATCGTTTCCTTCCAAAAATACATCCACTACAATGGGCGAGTCGATATCTTCAATAATGTCGATGGCCGATTCGCTTAGCGTGTAACGTTTGTCGGCCGTTAAATCAAAACGTTTGTAAAGTTTGCTGCTCAGCAGGTTGATAGCTGCCAAAGCCACAATAAGCAAGGCGATATGTTTTGTTAATTTATTCAAAAGTTCTTTCTAATTGGTATAATCTAACGCTTTCAACGTTGTTATTTTCAAATTGCAACTCGATGCATTCCTGCATATTATTGAACGCCCCTGGTTTTAGTCCTAAATTGTAATTCCACTTATTGGACGAGTTGGCTTTTAGCGCATCATCCCATCCGTACCATTCGCTTTCTCCCAATAATTGGGTTACCTCTGTTTTGTTTTTCCCAATAAATATACTGTCGTTTAAAATCTCACGGCTCATTTCGTAACGCAGGGCAGGACTTTCTTTCCAAGCTTTAGCATTAAAGTGTTTTTGATGGTGGTAACTGCTAAAAATGTTCAGTAACGGGTAAAACACATAAAAATAAACCAATGGCGCCAACACCAAACTCACTAAAAAAGTAAGCCATTTTCTATGGTCAACAGTATTCATAAATAACCAAACCAAAATGAAAACGATGGCCAATAAAATAACAAAGCTTCCTGTTATAATCATTTGCGCTCGGTGTTTAATTTTAGCTTGGTTAACATTAAAAAGAAAAGTGTGATGCTTAAAAAATATACAATATCGCGCGTATCTAAAACACCGCGGCTCATGCTTTTGTAATGGGCATTCATCCCCAATTGCTCAATAAAGTTGCTTGAGGTGAAATCGGCCACGCCTTCCATTCCGATATAAAAGATGAAACAGATGAAAACGGCCAAAATGAATGCGACAATCTGGTTATCGGACAAGGTGGAAGTAAACACGCCAATACTGGTGTAGGCGGCCACTAGAAATAGGAGTCCGAAATAAGAACCAATGGTACTGCCCATGTCCAAATTTCCAACGGGATTGCCCAATTGGTAAACCGTGTAAACATAGAGTAGGGTGGGCATTAATGCGATAATTATTAAAATGAAAGCTCCAAAATATTTCCCAAGCACCATGTGGAAAACCGAAATGGGTTTGGTAAGCAATAGCTCTAAAGTGCCTTGTTTTTTTTCATCGGAAAAGCAGCGCATGGTCACGGCCGGGATTAAAAACAATAGAATCCACGGACTCAATAAAAAGAACGCCGACAAATCGGCGAAGCCATAATTTAGTATGTTAAATTCTCCTTTAAACAACCAAAGAAACAAACCGTTCAGTACCAAAAAAATGGCAATAACCAAATAACCAATGGGCGATGCAAAAAACGAGTTGATTTCTTTTTTAAGTATGGCGAACATTTAATTTATTTGGTTTCAGGTTTCAGGTTTCAGGTTTCAGGTTTCAGGTTTCAGGTTTCAGGTTGTTTTGTTTTAGTCTAATGTTTCCAATTTATCGGCACTCCAAGCTTCTGGCCTTATGCTGAAAAGCGGTTTTATTTTGCCCCAAACCCGTTTGAATAGTTCTGATTTTTTATAGTTGTTCAAAGCTTCTTCAGATTCCCAATAACTGTAAGTAAAAAAAATAGTGGGGTTGGTTTTGTCTCTGTAAAGTTCTAAAAAGGTACAGCCTTCAAAAGCCCTGATTTCTCTTTTGGTGTTTTCAAAATTATCGAGAAATATTTCAATATTTTGTTTGTAAAACCCCATTTTTACTATTCTAACTAGCATAATTTTTTTTTATTTAATAATCGGCAGCTTTTGTGATGTTTTGTATGGCTTCCACGCCCTGCGGAACAACCGGGTCGGGCATAAAACTAACGCTTACGGCATCCATAGGTTTAAGCCCCAAAAGGCTAGAGGCACTGCCAACAGTACTGTTGTTGCTTTTGTAAAGCGCTATTTCCAAAAAACCTCCAGAGTTGAACACCACTAGTTTGCGGCCTTCGTCGTGGCGTTTGTTTTCTGGAATTTCAAAGTTTACAATACCGCTATATTTATCGTATATTTTTTTAAAGCGATAATTGCGGGCCAAAATTTCAAAATTCCTGCCTTTTTGTATGGTTTCGAAAAAGTTCTTTTTAATATTGGTAATCACGTTGCCGTAGTTGTCCACATAAATAACACTGCCAATAATTTGCGTTTTGGTATCGTTCACATAGGGCACTATGTTCTTTATGGGCTTTATGTTATCAATAGCCTTACCAATAACCTCTAATGTACCTCCGCGGGCAATGTGGCAGGCCACTTTTACAAACACATCCAGCACCGGAAAACTAGTTTGTACCCGATCGTGAATATTGATTTCAACAATTTTTTGAGGCGCTATTTCAGAGCAGATCATACTCATTATCCCGTTGTTGGCGCACACAAAATAATGGTCGTCCAGTTTTATGGCAATGTGTTTGTTTTCTGGATTCAGTTCCGAATCGATTCCGATAATATGGATAGTGCCTTTTGGGAAACTACCATAGGCATTTTGAATGATGTAAGCCGCTTCGGGAATGTTAAACGGCGATACGGCATGCGAGATATCAACAATTTTGGCATCGGGCAACTCACTGTAAATAGCGCCTTTGGTTGCAGCAGCAAAGTGGTCTTTTTGTCCGAAATCGGTAGTTAATGTTATGATTGCCATAGGCAAATTGTTGATATGTTTTTCGTAAAACCTTTCCCAAATTTATGTATTTTTGGGTTATAGTTAAAAGTTACACAAAACTAAGAAATCATTTTTGTCCGTTAGCACAAAATGAAGCTATTTAATGAACAGAATTATTAAAATAATTTTAAGCCTTTGAACGAAATTATTCTTGAACTTGAAGAGATTACTCCGAAAGAATTTTTTGGAGCCCAAAATGCCAACATCGAACTTTTAAAAAAGTACTTTCCCAAATTAAAAATAGTAGCGCGCGGCAATAAAATTAAAGCCTTTGGAGATGAAGAGTTGCTGGAGGAATTTGACCGCCGAATGACTATGCTTTTTAAGCACTACGGTAAATACAATAAAATAGACGAAAATACCATAGAGCGCGTATTAACAAGCCAAAGCAGTGATGATTACAGTACATCCGAAAAAAGTGGCGAAGTCATTGTTCATGGCGTTGGTGGTCGATTGATAAAAGCACAAACGGCCAACCAACGCAAGCTGGTAGAATCTATCAGGAAGAACGATATGGTTTTTGCCATTGGCCCAGCCGGTACGGGAAAGACATACACGGGAGTGGCATTGGCAGTTCAAGCCTTAAAAAATAAAGAAGTAAAGCGTATTATTTTAACACGTCCAGCAGTAGAGGCGGGTGAGAATTTAGGTTTTCTTCCGGGCGATTTAAAGGAAAAACTGGATCCGTACATGCAACCGCTTTACGATGCCTTGCGTGATATGATTGCTCCCGAAAAATTGGCGCACTATATTGAAAACGGTACCATACAAATAGCGCCCTTGGCTTTTATGCGTGGACGTACACTCGATAATGCATTTGTTATTCTTGATGAAGGACAAAACACCACTCATGCGCAAATGAAGATGTTTTTAACGCGTATGGGTAAAAATGCCAAATTCTTGCTAACGGGCGATCCAGGACAAATTGATTTACCGCGTCGTACCATTTCAGGTTTAAAAGAAGCGCTTTTAATCCTTAAAAATGTAGAAGGCGTGGGCATGATATTTTTAGACGATAAAGATGTTATTCGTCACTCACTCGTTAAAAAGGTTATCGAAGCCTACAAAAGTATAGAAAATAGAGATTAATTTTTATTAGAAGCTAATCCCGCTTTCCGCTATATCTTTTTTGCTTTTAAGGGCAAAAAAGGATGCCGCTTCAATCGGGGCTAAAACAGTTTATAGTCTTAATTTAGCAGATTAAAAATTTTCAAAATTCAATTAAAAAAAAATGAGCAATACCATAATAGATACCAATTTTAATTTCCCAAAGCAGAAAAATGTTTACAAAGGAAAAGTTAGGGAAGTTTATAATATAAACGACGAGCAATTGGTCATGATAGCCACCGATAGGCTATCGGCCTTCGATGTTGTGATGCCTAAAGGTATTCCGTACAAAGGACAAATATTAAACCAAATTGCCACCAAAATGATGGCTGCTACCGAAGATTTGGTGCCCAATTGGCTCACCGCAACTCCAGACCCGAATGTAGCCGTAGGGCATTTGTGTGAACCGTTTAAGGTAGAAATGGTTATTCGTGGTTACATGAGTGGCCATGCGGCACGCGAATATAAAGCGGGTAAACGTTTGCTTTGCGGGGTGCCCATGCCAGAAGGGATGAAAGAAAATGATGCGTTTCCCGAACCTATAATAACCCCGGCCACTAAAGCAGAAATGGGCGACCACGACGAGGACATTTCTAGGGAAGACATTTTAAAACGTGGTATTGTTTCAGAAGAAGATTATTTGGTTTTGGAAGATTACACGCGTAAACTGTTTCAAAGAGGAACTGAAATAGCCGCATCACGCGGATTGATTTTGGTGGATACCAAGTATGAATTTGGAAAAACTAAGGATGGAAAAATCGTGTTGATTGATGAGATCCACACACCGGATTCCTCACGTTATTTTTATGCCGAAGGCTATGAGGAACGTCAAGAAAAAGGCGAACCGCAAAAACAGCTTTCAAAAGAGTTTGTTCGCCAATGGCTAATCAGTAATAATTTTCAGGGTTTGGAAGGACAAACCGTCCCTCACATGAGCGACGAATACATCCAATCGGTTTCAGACCGTTATATCGAACTTTACGAAAACATTACGGGCGAAACTTTTGTAAAAGCCGATGTTTCAGATATCCAAAGTAGGATAGAAGCTAATGTTTTGGAGTATTTGAAGTAGAGGAAGATGAACTTCTCTCGTGTGTTGGTATTCATAGTAAAAAAGGTGCATGATTTAAATTAAGCACCTTTTTTACTAACGAAAATATTAGGAATTAATTATAATAGATACCATTTTCCATTTACATAGATAATGTGAATTATGCCAGCACCTGATAAAGAAGTAGGGGTTGTAATGTTTAAAGAGGGATTGGCTTGAAGAGTTTTTCCATTAGGATCAAGTATTGTTCCGTTTACATGATGTATACATATATTTTGCCCTTCTGAAGGTGATGCTGGTAGTGATACTGTTGATGTACCTGGTACAGTAGCAATTTGGTTTTCGGTAGTTAATGTCGTATCTGAGTTTACTACTGTAGCTACCCATACTGGACCACCACCAGAAGGTAAATCAATCCAGGCATAGTTTCCACTACCATCGGTTTTTAAAACCTGTCCGTCGTTTCCACCGGTTGGCAGTTCAATTTCGTTGGTCACAGAGCCATCCACCTCAGCAGTTAAATATCCATTATTCGCTACGAAAGCATCTACTTGCGTTTCGTTCAGTTGTGTGTCTGTATCTGTGGTTTGGTCAATCCAGGCATAGTTTCCACTACCATCGGTTTTTAAAACCTGTCCGTCGTTTCCACCGGTTGGCAGTTCAATTTCGTTGGTCACAGAGCCATCCACCTCAGCAGTTAAATATCCATTATTCGCTACGAAAGCATCTACTTGCGTTTCGTTCAGTTGTGTGTCTGTATCTGTGGTTTGGTCAATCCAGGCATAGTTTCCACTACCATCGGTTTTTAAAACCTGTCCGTCGTTTCCACCGGTTGGCAGTTCAATTTCGTTGGTCACAGAGCCATCCACCTCAGCAGTTAAATATCCATTATTCGCTACGAAAGCATCTACTTGCGTTTCGTTCAGTTGTGTGTCTGTATCTGTGGTTTGGTCAATCCAGGCATAGTTTCCACTACCATCGGTTTTTAAAACCTGTCCGTCGTTTCCACCGGTTGGCAGTTCAATTTCGTTGGTCACAGAGCCATCCACCTCAGCAGTTAAATATCCATTATTCGCTACGAAAGCATCTACTTGCGTTTCGTTCAGTTGTGTGTCTGTATCTGTGGTTTGGTCAATCCAGGCATAGTTTCCACTACCATCGGTTTTTAAAACCTGTCCGTCGTTTCCACCGGTTGGCAGTTCAATTTCGTTGGTCACAGAGCCATCTACTTCAGCAGTTAAATATCCATTATTCGCTACGAAAGCATCTACTTGCGTTTCGTTCAGTTGTGTGTCGGTATCTGTGGTTTGGTCAATCCAGGCATAGTTTCCACTACCATCGGTTTTTAAAACCTGCCCGTCGTTTCCACCGGTTGGCAGTTCAATTTCGTTGGTTACAGAGCCATCTACTTCAGCAGAAAGTTTATTGTTCCAGTTAATGATGTCTGTGCTTGTAATACCCTCAGCCGCCGAAGCTGTGAAAGTAGGATCGGTTTCATTAATACCACCAGAAATGCTCTCGGCCGTTTTGGCATGCAGCGCGTAGGGTACACTCATTAGTTGGCTAGTGCCAGTAATAGTGTAAGTGTTTCCTCCGTTAGGATCAATTTCAGTTTTTATAAAATACGTGTCGTTGCCCCATTCAATAGTGTTAAAAGCCCCGCTAACTAAATTTCCGGTACCAATTTCTAGGTTGATAAGGCCATTAGCGTTGCTGGTAGAATTTTGTGTTTCAACATAAACGGGCGTGCCATTGGCCGTACCTTGCAAAATACTTATTTGTACACCCACCGATTGGTTGGACAAGATAGTGTTGCTCGAATTTCTAACAATGGCTTGGTAGCTTAATTTTTCGGGAGATTGTGCGTTTAAGCTTAGTGTGAGGGCAAAGAAAAAAGCGGTTAAAAATTGTAATGGTTTGTTCATGGTAGGTTAATTTTTGATGATTTTAAAAGATTTTGTGGTTTGGTTATTTTGTATTTTTAAAATATAGGAAGCGGTTGGCAGGTCGTTGACAAGAATTTTTGTCGAGCTTCCATTTACGCGTCCTTTTCGTACTATTTGTCCCGATGTATTAAATAGTTGGTAATCCATAGGGGCTTCCTCGATTCCGTTTATGTTAACATTAAGAATCGATGTGGTTGGGTTTGGATAGGTTGTAATTTCAAAATTGGTTTGTAGATCAATAATGCTCAGGTTAGCATCGTCGAAGGCAAATTGAATGCCTTGTATGGCCGAGCCATCTTCGCTAGAGTTGTTTACATGAATCATTTGACCTACGGAGTAGCTGATACTGCCTCCGCTGCCGGTAGCATTATTTCCAGAGGCAACCATTGTCTGCTGGGCATCCATTTGGTTAGCTGCCAATCCAAAAAAGGCCGTCGCTAAAGCCAGTTTTAGGGCTTTTTTTCTTTGCTGTTTCATTAAAGGTTGGATTTGAGGTTATTAAATAAGTTGTCGATAAAGTGTTTTAAAAGTCCGTTCAAATGTAATGTTTTTATTTTAATAAAAACAAATCCTACAAAAAAAATAATTTTTTTAAGGTTACTATACCTTAAATTTTGGTTTTAGTACTGGGGGGGTATTATCAGTGTTTAGAAGGAGGCGTAAGCTGTTTTTTTAAGTGGCTACTTTTCTAATTAGTATTTCTATAATTCCTTCAATTTTATATTTCTAAACTCCACTTTCATTGGAGGGCCAGTGTGTACTTGTACTCCAATAAAACCAGAGTTTGAGCGATTTATTGGGTCGTTGTCGGTAACATCACTCATGAGTATGCCGTTAACAAAATGTTTCAGTCGGTTTCCTTTTGCGATGATGTGAAAAGTATTCCAATCATAGGTTTTGATATGTTTTGCCAAATCATCGGCACTGCCCAATGATTCAGCAACATCCAAACTTTGCCATCTGTTGTTTTTTACATTTAATCTCAGTGAGTCCGGGCTTTGGTTTTTGGGTTGTGGGTTTACAGTGGTTTTTTCACCACGACTGGCCAATGTGGTTCTTCCGCGTTCTTCATAGTTCATTCCAGTATATCTCATTCGGCCATCCATATCGCCTTGGTAGCCTTTTAAAGCAAATGGGAGTGAATCAATCATGGTACTTCTGTAGTTGATACCACTATTGCCTTTGTCAGAAATTTTAAAATCCAATTTCAGTTCAAAATCTGAAGGTTTACCACCTTGCCAAATAATAAAGGTATTTCTTTTAAGCAATGTTTCTGGGGTGACTTCGCCAACCAGATTGCCGTTTTTTACACTCCAATAGGTGAGGTCACCATTCCAATTTTCAAGGTTCTTTCCGTTGAAAATACTAACAAAACCTTCTGAGTCTGTTTTTGAACTGTTTTTACAGTTATATAAAGAAATAAAAGTTAAACAAATAAATAGTAATCGGTATACAGTATGGCTGTTCTGAAGCATGTCTTTTCGGAATTTAATTGATGAAATATGTTTACAAAACTATAAATCTAATGAAAATATACTTTGGCAGGCCAGAATGTTGAAAACAAAAAAGCCCAGCCTAAAAAGGTTGAGCTTTTCTAAAATTATTTTAAAAGCAGATTAGTTGTTACCTGCAGCTAAATTTTTCATTTCTTTTTCGATCATATCGTAAAACTGATCGATTTTTGGTAATACCAAAATACGAGTACGTCTGTTTTTAGCTCTGTTTTCGGCAGTATCGTTATCTGCAACAGGTACGTAAGAACTACGTCCGGCAGCTACCAAACGGCCTGGGCTAACGCCTAATTCTTGTAGTTCTCTAACCACAGATGTAGCACGTTTTACACTTAAATCCCAGTTATCCAACAAGGGTGGCTTGCTGTAAGATCTGCTATCGGTGTGTCCTTCAACCATACATTCAAAATCTGGTTTTCCGTTAACAACTGTAGCAACTTTTCCTAAAACTTCTTTAGCTCTAGAGGTAACTAAGTAGCTTCCACTTTGGAATAAAAGTTTATCGGCAATAGAAATGTAAACCACGCCTTTTTCAACGTTAACCTCAATATCTGGGTCGTTGATGCCAACCTCTCGCTTTAAGCTGGTTACTAAAGCTAAAGTAACACTGTCCTTTTTTGTAAGGGCGTCTTGTAAACGGGTGATTTTTAAATCTTTTTCTTTCATACTTTCTAAAGTCTTCTCAATGTTTGAAGCGCCTTTAGCAGTAAGTACTTGTAGGTTGTCGTTGTAGTTTCTTAAATCTTCAACTTGCTCTTCCAAAGCTTGAGATCTGGCGGTAGCGGAAGCTCTTTCTTCCAAGCAAGAGTTTAATTTAACCGTAGCAGAATTTAAAAGGTCTTGAGTTTCCTTTTGTTTGGCTTGAAGATCGGTATATAATTTTTTTGATACACATGAACTTAAGAATATCATTGAAGATACACTAAGCAATAAAATTTTTCTCATAATTATTAAAGGATTAATATTTCGTGTTAATTGTTTCAACAAAAATATACAAAAAACGCGCCATTTAAAGTTTTTAACAAAATTTTTACGCATTAATGGGCTGCTTTCCGAATAAGAAATTATTAATGTGCGAATACTATTAAATAATTGACGGTTTACTTCGTGTCAAACCCTTTTTAAGGCTTTTTATAATATTTGTTTCCTTTGATGAAATAGCTGAAAACAATCGAAGTTTTTTGGTAATATTTAGTTTTGGTTACAGTTGCTTTTCTTTGTTGTAGTAGCCTCCCTAGACTTTTATAAAAACTAAAATGTGCTTTTAAAATTGAAAAGAGGTGCCGTGGCTTTTGCTCCAATAGAAATTTCATTCCTGCCACGCCGTCAAGAATTAGGCGAACTCCAATTTTTACAAGAATAGGGCTAGTCGCATTTTTGGTCAAGGCAAATAGACTGTTCCGGAAATTTAAAAACGTTTTTTTGGGGTTGGAATTGCTTAACGTGGCTCCACCAACATGATAAACCGCTGAAGCGCCTACATATTTTACTGAATAACCTAGGTTTTTGGCCCGCCAACACAAATCGATTTCTTCCATGTGGGCAAAAAAATGTTCGTCAAAGCCGTTTAATTCATCAAACACATGGCTTCTCACAAACAGACAGGCACCTGAGGCCCAAAAAATTTCGGAAACGTCGTCATACTGTCCCGAATCTTTTTCAACAGTATTAAAAATACGTCCACGGCAATACGGATAACCAAATTTATCGATAAAACCTCCAGCAGCACCGGCATATTCAAAATGGTCTTTCTTTTTGAAATCCAATAATTTGGGTTGGATAATGGCTGTGTTGGGGTGCGTTTTAAAAGTATCTATTACAGGTTGCAACCAATTTTGGGTTACTTCCACATCGCTGTTCAATAGACAGAACACATCAGCTTCAACATGCTTCAGAGCATCGTTGTAACCTTTGGCATACCCCCCATTTTCGGCATTTTTTATAATTTTTACTGATGGAAATTCTTTTTCAACAAAAGCCACGGAATCGTCGGTCGAGGCATTGTCGGCCACATAAACCGTGGCTTCTTTTGAATGCTCAACCACCGAAGGCAAAAACTGCTCCAATAGCGCTTTTCCATTCCAATTTAATATAACAATGGCAATGTTCATGGGGTATAATCGGGGATATTTTTTAAGAATTGGTAGCGTTCGTTTTCAAAATCCATTTGGCAAAAATAATGATTCAGTCCGTTGGTGACCATTAAATAAGTGGCATTCAATTCTAAATTATACCGCGCAATTTGGTCGAACGTAGATTGGTCAATAGTAACGGAAGGCGCTTTGCATTCCACAATTAAATGGATACTTCCGTTGGGGTTGAACACCACAATGTCGTAACGTTTTTTCAAATTGTTGATGGTCAGCTCTTTTTCAACGTTAATCAACGATTTTGGAAAACTTTTCCCTTCAATAAGATATTGGATGCAATGCTGCCTTACCCATTCTTCGGGTTGCAAAACCACGAACTTTTTACGGATACCATCAAAAATAGAAACTTTATTTTCTTTATTTTTGAATCGAAATGAATACTGCGGAAAATTGAGTGCTTGCAAAAGTTGTTGCGTTTATTTTTCAAAGTTAAACTACAGAACAGTAAATACCAATTTATGGTGATAAATTCCACGGATACCGTTTTGTTCCATTTGGGATTTTGTGATTAAGATTTGATATTTTAGAAGATTTGGACGAAGTAAAACAGTTGGTTACCGACATAAAAAACAGAAAACTGAAACCTATTTATTTTTTAATGGGCGAAGAGCCCTATTATATAGACCGGATTTCAGATTTTATTGAAGATACCGTTTTAAGCGAGGAAGAGCGGGGTTTTAATCAAATGGTGCTCTACGGTCGCGATGTTGCCGTTGAGGATATTGTGGGCCATGCCAAGCGTTTCCCGATGATGGCCGAATACCAAGTGGTGATTATAAAAGAGGCACAAGATTTGTCGCGAACCATCGAAAAATTGGCTAAATATGCCGAAAATCCTCAGCCCACAACAGTTTTGGTGGTAAACTATAAGTATAAAAGAATTGATAAACGGAAGGCACTTTATAAAACCCTTAAAAAAACTGGGGTAGTTTACGAAAGTAAAAAGCTTTATGAAAATCAGGTGGCCGATTGGATCCGCCGCGTATTATCGCCTAAAAAATATGATATATCCCCAAAAGCTGCTCAAATGTTGGTGGAATTTTTGGGCACCGATTTGAGCAAGATTAACAATGAACTTGAGAAACTTCAAATCATTCTGCCGAAAGGCACGCAGATTACTCCCGAGCACATAGAAGAAAACATTGGGATAAGTAAGGATTATAACAATTTTGAGCTTCGGAAGGCCGTAGGCGAACGAAATGCAGCTAAAGCGTTTAAAATTGTAAAGTATTTTGGTGAAAACCCAAAGGATAACCCCATGGTTGTAACGGTATCTCTGTTATTCAATTTCTTTTCGCAACTGTTGCAGTTTCATGGATTGAAGGATAAGTCACCTCGCAGTGTAGCTTCAGCGCTAAAAATCAATCCTTATTTTGTAAACGAATATATTGATGCGGCACGAAATTACCCTATGCGGAAAGTCAGTATGGTAGTGGCTACCCTAAGAGAGTTTGATGTTAAAGGAAAAGGGGTAGGCGCCAATGCAGTACCGCAGGGCGATTTGTTAAAGGAACTTTTGGTTCGTATTTTAAATTAATTTTATGGATGTTACTATTCACGAGAGTTGGAAACCTCATTTACAAGAGGAATTCGGTAAACCTTACTTTAATAACCTAGCGGAGTTTGTAAAAGCAGAGTATAAAAAACATCAATGTTTTCCACCAGGACCTGAAATTTTTAACGCGTTTAACCATTGCCATTTTGACGACGTAAAAGTGGTGATTATTGGTCAGGACCCCTATCACGGACCCGGCCAAGCCAATGGCTTATGTTTTTCGGTAGCCGATGGTGTTTCACATCCACCTTCACTTATTAATATTTTTAAAGAGATAGAAACCGATTTGGGTGTAGCATATCCAACCAGTGGTAATTTAGAGCGTTGGGCGAAGCAAGGGGTGCTATTGCTAAACGCTACTTTAACGGTTAGAGCACATCAAGCGGGAAGCCATCAAAATAAAGGCTGGGAAACCTTTACCGATGCCGTGATTAAATTAATAAGTTCAGAGAAAGAGAATGTGGTGTTCTTGCTTTGGGGCGGATTTGCCAAGAAAAAAGCAAAATTAATTGATGCTAAAAAGCATAATATTTTAAACTCTGGTCATCCTTCACCTTTAAGTGCTAATAGGGGGTACTGGTTTGGAAATAAGCACTTTAGTTTGGCTAACCAATACTTAGAATCAAAAGGAAAGGCGAAAGTGAATTGGTAGGCACACAAAAAGTCACTACTTATTGGTTAAGAAGTGTTATTCAGAATAATAATACTTGCAGGTAAAATTAACTGCCAGTAGGAGCAAGTATTACAGGTTCGTTTTCAATTCTAAAAACAACAGGTTGTTTAGATGTTGTTTTGTTTGGGGTTTTGTTGCAACTAAATCTTAACAATAAAAAATTAATTGAAACAAGAACAGCAAGAATCAGGGTAATTGTTAAAATCATAGGCTATTGGGGTTAGTTTTATAATTTTCGGCAAAATACAAATAATTTCGTCGAAAAACAACTTTTATGTTAATTACATGTAATATTAATATTATTACGGTGTAAAATTAATAATAAATAGGCTACACGGCAATACGCATATCTACTTACTTTTGCATTTTTATGTTTTACCAAAACTTTACAGGCAAAAATTATCGATAAAGTAAATTCTTAACACTTTTTTTGTCATAAACGGGTGTATGGTTATTTCTAAAATAACTGACTTAGCAGTATTTTTTGAAGAAGGGAGGAATTTCTATAATTAGAAACGGTTTTTATTGGTAAAGTTGAAAAATGCGTTGTTTTTTTAGCGGGGATTAGGGAATTTTTAATTTCTAAGGTTTCTTTTATCAATAAGCTGCAGGTTTCTTAAAATAAAATTTAATTTTGGAGCAAATTAGTGTGATTATGAATGAACCAAAGTGGATCAAAGCTAAAGATTACGAAGATATTACCTATGCAAAATGCAATGGTATTGCGAGAATTGCGTTTAACAGACCAAATGTTAGAAATGCATTTCGTCCCAAAACCACCAGTGAATTGTACGATGCCTTTTACGACGCCAATGAAGATGTAAATATTGGTGTGGTGTTGTTGTCGGCTGAGGGTCCTTCAACTAAAGATGGTGTGTACTCGTTTTGTAGCGGGGGCGATCAAAAGGCTAGAGGGCATCAAGGGTATGTAGGTGAAGATGGCTATCACCGCTTGAATATATTAGAGGTACAGCGCCTAATCCGTTTTATGCCCAAGGCCGTTATTGCCGTGGTTCCGGGATGGGCTGTGGGTGGCGGCCACAGTTTGCACGTGGTATGCGATTTAACTTTGGCCAGTAAAGAGCACGCTATTTTTAAACAAACCGATGCCGATGTTACCAGTTTTGATGGTGGCTATGGTTCGGCTTACTTGGCTAAAATGGTAGGCCAGAAAAAAGCACGTGAGATATTTTTCCTTGGAAGAAATTATTCGGCGCAAGAAGCTTTTGAAATGGGAATGGTAAATGCTGTGATTCCGCATGACGAATTAGAAAGTACTGCTTACGAATGGGCTCAGGAAATTTTAGCTAAATCTCCAACCTCTATAAAAATGCTCAAATTTGCGATGAATTTAACAGACGATGGTATGGTAGGCCAGCAGGTGTTTGCTGGTGAGGCTACACGATTGGCCTACATGACCGATGAAGCCAAAGAAGGGCGGAATGCGTTTCTTGAAAAAAGAAAGCCTAACTTCGATAAAAAATGGATTCCATAATGGAGAAGGTTTCTATTTGGCTTTCAGCCATGCGGCTTAGAACATTGCCGCTCTCCGTTTCTGGTATTATTTTAGCTTCCTGTCTGGCACATTATAATGGTGTTTTTCAATGGAGCATTTTTATATTGGCAATATTAACGACACTAAGCCTTCAAATCCTTTCCAATTTGGCAAACGATTATGGCGATGGCGTAAAAGGCACGGATAATAATGATAGGATTGGACCCGAACGTGCTTTGCAATCCGGAAAAATTACTTCAGAAAAACTATTCAATGCGATAAAAATCAATGTATTGGTGTGTGTTGGTTTGGCTGTTTTGCTCATTTTTACAGCATTTGGGGTAAAGTATTTATGGCACGCCTTGCTGTTCTTTTTATTAGGGGTAGGTGCGGTGGTTGCGGCTATGCGCTACACCATGGGCACAAAAGCCTATGGCTACCGGGGTCTGGGAGATGTTTTTGTGTTTGTCTTTTTCGGTTTGGTAAGTGTTATTGGTTGCTACGTACTTTATGCCAAAAAAATTGACCATGTTGTTTTTCTACCGGCCATAACCGTGGGACTTTTAAGTGTAGGGGTGTTGAACTTAAACAACATGCGCGATAGGCTATCTGATAAAAAGTCGAACAAAATTACTTTGGCTGTCAAGTTGGGTGAAAAATATGTAAAGATTTATCATAATGTATTGGTTTTATCCGCCATTTTGACTTCGGCCTTATTCGGTATTTTATATTATACATCGCCTTTCAATTTAATATTTGTGGTGGCTTATGTACCGTTATTACTTCATTTAAAACAGGTTAACAGTAATACCGATCCCAAGCTTTTAGACCCCGAATTAAAAAAGTTGGCATTAACCACAGTTTTATTGGCAATATTAATGGGAGTGGGGCATTTGTTATAGGATAATTTTGTAAATTCATGGTTTAAAATTGACACATGAAATGAGCGTGAATTTT
The DNA here is from genome assembly GCA_040429635.1 of Tamlana crocina. NCBI lineage: Bacteria > Pseudomonadati > Bacteroidota > Flavobacteriia > Flavobacteriales > Flavobacteriaceae > Tamlana > Tamlana crocina. The sequence goes on from CP158972.1 coordinate 1,529,111, forward strand.
ATCGTTCATAAATTTTAAACAGATGAAAATTACATTTTACGGACATGCTTCGTTAGGTATTCAAATTGATGATGTTAACGTACTAGTCGATCCATTTATATCGCCAAACGAAAAGGCTTCGCATATTGATATTGACACTCTAGAGGCCGATTATATTTTAGTCACCCATGCCCACCAAGACCACATTGCCGATGTTGAGGCCATAGCCAAACGCACGAAAGCGGTAGTGGTTTCAAATTTTGAAATTGTTGGATATTTTGAAAAATTAGGTATTGAAGGTCACCCCATGAACCATGGCGGAAAATGGGATTTTGAATTCGGAACCGTGAAGTACGTTAATGCGATACACACTTCTTCATTTCCTGATGGCAGCTATGGCGGACAACCTGGCGGTTTCGTTTTGGAAGGAGAACACAAAAACATTTATATCGCAGGCGATACGGCACTGACTTTCGATATGAAATTAATCCCCATGCAAACCCAGCTCGATTTGGCCATTTTGCCCATTGGCGATAATTTTACCATGGGCGTTGATGATGCCATTCTAGCGAGCGATTTTGTAGAATGTAACAAAGTTATGGGCTATCACTACGATACCTTTGGGTATATTGAAATTGACCACGAAGATGCTAAAAGGAAGTTTTTCGAGAAGGACAAAGATTTAATGCTTCTTGAAATTGGAGAACATATAGAATTGTAAATGCTGAACGCCTCATATAAACCCCATACCTTAAACTTTAAAACACCCGGAGGCACTTCTCGCGGGGTGTTAAAAACGAAAGACACTTATTTTTTAATTATAAACTCTGATGAAAAACAGGGGATTGGCGAATGTGCTTTGTTTAAAGGGCTTTCGGCCGATGATGTGCCTAATTATGAGGGGAAACTAAATTGGGTTTGTGAAAACATCAATTTAGGACTGGAGACACTTTTGGCTTCTTTATCTGAATTTCCAAGTATTCAATTCGGATTGGAAACGGCATTCAAGTCTTTGGAAAGTCAGGACGCTTTTGAATTATTTCCTTCTAATTTTACGGATGACGAGGGTGCTATCCCTATCAACGGATTAATTTGGATGGGCAGCGAATCCTTTATGAAGCAACAAATGAAGGAAAAGATTGAAGCAGGCTTCAGCTGCATAAAAATGAAAATTGGCGCCATCGATTTTGAAACGGAATTGGGTTTACTGAAATCAATCCGCAAAGAATTCAGCTCAAAAGACATCGAACTTCGTGTAGACGCCAACGGAGCTTTTTCCCCTGAAAATGCTTTGGAAAAATTAAAACAGCTTTCAGAATTCGATTTGCATTCCATAGAGCAACCTATAAGGCAAGGCCAGTTTGAATTTATGACGGCATTGTGCGAAACCACCCCATTGCCCATTGCGCTCGATGAAGAACTTATCGGTGTTTTTTCAGAATCGGAAAAACAGAAACTACTACAAGTTATAAATCCACAGTATATCATTTTAAAACCCAGTTTGGTTGGTGGTTTCCGTGGAAGCGATACTTGGATAGAGTTAGCCAAAAAACAAAACATAGGTTGGTGGATTACCAGTGCTCTGGAAAGCAATATAGGGTTGAATGCCATTGCACAATACACTTACACAAAGCACAGCAAAATGCCACAAGGTTTGGGCACGGGCGGATTGTTTACCAATAATTTTGAAAGTCCGTTGGAAGTTAAAAAAGGCACTTTGCAGTACGCCAAAAACAAACACTGGAATTTAAAATTTTTAAAAGAACAACTATGTATATAGAGCAGGCATTCAAAGGGTTGTACGATTGGTGGCGCTACGTTTTGGGCGTGTTTATAATTTTTGCGGCGTGGCAATTTATTGGTATGGTGCCCTTGGGAATAGCCATTGTTGTGAAATTGTTCGGAACAAACATGGAGCAAATCCCAACCGATATTCCGCAAATGATTGAGCTTCTGGGAAGCAATCTGTTCTTGTTCTTAATGCTTATTTCGTTTGCATTTGGCCTATTGGGCGTATTTGTTTCGGCGAAGACGTTGCATAAGCAATCCATAAAAATGCTCACCACGGTTAGAGATAACATAGATTGGAAACGCTTTTGGTTCATTTTTTTCCTATGGGGGATGCTTTCGAGTGGCTTGGTGCTGTTAGACTACGTTTTAGCACCAGAGGATTACCAACTTAATTTTCAGTTGAAACCGTTTTTAATTTTGGCCGTAATAGCCATTTTGCTTATTCCGTTGCAAACTAGTTTCGAAGAATATTTTTTTAGAGGCTATCTAATGCAGGGGCTTGGTGTTGTTTTTAAGAATAAATGGGTACCCTTGCTAATAACCTCAATAGGCTTCGGTTTAATGCATATTGCCAATCCTGAGGTAGAAAAGCTGGGTTACATTATTATGGTTTATTACATCGGTACCGGATTGTTTTTAGGGATTATTACTTTGATGGATGAAGGTTTGGAACTAGCCTTGGGCTTTCATGCAGCAAATAATTTGTTTACCGCGCTGTTGGTAACAGCCGATTGGACGGCGTTTCAAACACATTCTATTTTAAAAGATTTGTCCGATCCTTCCAAAATGGCCATGGCCGAAATTTTTGTGCCCGTATTAATCGTTTTTCCCATTTTGATATTCATTCTTTCAAAACGATATAAATGGAATAATTGGAAAGAAAAGTTAATAGGAACTATTGTTGAACCGCCCAAAGAGGACTATAAAATTTTAGAATAATATGATACCACATTACACCAACGTACATTTAAAATTCAAACTGGATGGCCTAAGTTACAAGTACGACGAACTTATGGAAGTGGCCTATAGTTATGTGAAAGAGGGTTTGCCCTATCAGCAAGATTTAGGGAATTTTTTGTTGGATTGGCTCGATCAGCACGACCATGTTGTAGTAAAAACATCGGGTTCTACCGGAAAGCCTAAGCAGATAAAAATAAAGAAACAGGCTATGGTCAATTCGGCGATTGCAACGGGCGATTTTTTTAATCTACAGCCGGGCGATAAGGTGTTGAACTGTTTACCGTCTAACTTTATTGCTGGTAAAATGATGATTGTTCGGGCCATTATGTTGGGCTTGGAGCTCGATATGACCGAGCCAGCGGCTTTACCTTTGATTGACTACGAAAAAGATTATGATTTTTGTGCCTTTACACCAATGCAGTTAAAAAACTTTGCCAAGTATTTGAAAAGTATACGAGTTGCTATTGTTGGTGGTGGTATGGTATCAAAGCCAATCATTGAAATGATAAAGGATAAGAAGCCATTGGTTTATGAAACTTACGGAATGACCGAAACCGTGTCGCATATCGCCGTAAAAAAACTGAATAATTTCAAAGATGGTGAATCGCTTGAAACCTCATACTTCAACACTTTGCCCGATATTACCGTTTCAACCGACGATAGAAGCTGTTTAGTAATCGAGGCACCACATCTTTCCGAAGAAAAAATTGTTACTAACGATATTGTAAAAATTCATTCCAACACCTGCTTTGAATGGCTTGGTAGGTATGATAATGTTATTAATTCAGGTGGTATAAAATTGTTTCCAGAGCAAATTGAAAGGAAGTTGCAAAGCAAGATACCGGGCGAGTTTTTTATAGCTTCAAAACCAGACGACACATTGGGTGAAAAACTGGTCTTGGTTTTAGAGGCCAAAGAAAATAATCTAGACCCCGCTATTTTTGATGTGTTGGATAAATACGAAAAGCCAAAAGAGGTGCTTACCGTGCCCAAGTTTCAACAAACGTCGTCAGGGAAAATCCATCGGGAAAAAACACTGGAACTGTTAAATTTATAGATTTGGCGTAACGTTTCGGCTATTTTTGCAACCTACTTAAAAATGTAAGCTATGAATTTTTTAAAACGCGTGCTGGCCACAGTAGTCGGGATAATAGTGTTTGTAACACTTTGTTTTTTCGGATTACTTGTTTTGGGCGCACTTTTTGGAGCCGACCCTAATGAAACCTTAAAAATAAAATCTAATTCGGTACTCGAATTGAGATTGGATTTCCCTATTAAGGATTATGCCGGGAAAATAGAATTTGAAGAATATCCATTTTTAAATGAAGATGAAAAAAATGGATTGTTCAATCTCATCGATGCGATAAATTATGCGGCCACAGATGATAAGATAAAGGGGATTTCCATTGATAACAATTTTATCGATGCGGGTATTTCACAAACCAAAGCACTTCGCGGGGCACTGCTCAAGTTTAAGGAATCTGGAAAATTCATAGTGTCGTATTCCGATATTTATTCCCAAAAAGACTACTATTTAAGTTCGGTTGCCGATACCGTTTACATCAATCCGGTTGGAATAATGGAGTTTAAAGGACTGTATTCCGAGCGTTTGTACTTCAAGGATTTTCAGGAAAAAACAGGCTTTAAAATGGAAGTGGTTCGCTTGGGCAAATACAAAAGTGCTGTCGAGCCTTTTTTGGACAACAAAATGAGTGACAATAATCGAGAGCAAATTTCGGCATATTTGAATTCCCTGTGGATCGAAATGAAAAGCGATATTTCCGCAAGTAGAGGTATTTCCGAAGAACGATTAAATATAATAGCCGATAGTTTGCTGGCCCGAAACCCACAAATGGCTAAAGACGTAAAACTAATCGATAAAGTTGGTTATTACGATGAATACATGAATGGCATTAAAAAAGCCGTAGGAATCAGCATTGATACTGAATTGCCAACCGTTACCATTCGCGATTATGCCCGTTATGCAGCTAATAAAATAAATAAATATAACAAAAATAAAATTGCAGTTATTTATGCCGAGGGCGATATTATTTACGGTGAAGGCGACGAAAATGCCATTGGTCAGGGAAACATGGGAAAATCCTTGGTAGAGGCCAGAGAAGACAATAATGTTAAGGCTGTGGTGCTTCGCATCAATTCACCTGGAGGTAGTGCTTTGGCCAGTGAGCTTATTTGGCGTGAGATTACATTGACCAAAAAAGTAAAACCGGTAATTGTTTCAATGGGCGATTTTGCTGCATCGGGCGGGTATTATATGGCCTGTAATGCCGATTATATTATTGCCGAACCCACAACTATAACGGGGAGTATTGGTGTTTTTGGTGTATTGCCCAACGGCAAGCAATTGGCCGATAACTTAGGTATAAATGCAGAGCAGGTTAAAACCAACGCCAATGCGGTAACTTACAGTTTTTTCGAACCCCTAAATTCAACACAGCGCAAATTTATAAAGGAAGGTATTTTGGATATTTATGAATTGTTTACCAATCGTGTTGCCCAAGGAAGAAAAATGAGTTTAGATGAAGTGGAAGCCATTGCGCAAGGACGAGTTTGGACAGGAACCGATGCACTGAATATTGGTTTGGTAGATGAGATGGGGGGGCTTGACGTAGCTTTACAGCATGCAGCCGAAGCGGCCGAAATTCAAGACTATCAAATTAAGGAATTGCCCGTGTTCAAAAAAAATCTGGACGAGATGTTGGAAAAATTCGGATTGATAAAAACTAAGGAAACCATTCTTAAGGAAGAATTGGGAGCGGAAAATTATAAGGCTTTAAAAGAGATTAAATCTATGTCTGAAAAAAAGGGAATGCAATTATTGTTTCCTTTTTCAACAGATATAAAATAAAGCAGTGTTTCTTTCCTATAATGATGATTAAAACAGAAACGAGCGGAAATAATGTCGCTCGTTTTTTATTTATTTCTGCATTTTAAAATAGTAGTCTAACGAATGTTTTCCGGAGCCATAAACTAAGAAGAAAGCACAAACTAAAAGTGTAGTCAAGGCTAAAACTAGATTTCCAGCATGCATCTCACCTACAAAATTGATAAGTATGGCGCCTATTAGAATAGGTAGCTGTCCTAAAATAGCCCAGCGCGTTAACAGTCCAAAGGCGATTAGCAGTCCGCCAATAAAATGAGCGGGGGCAACATAATGTACCATAATCATACCGCCCGCCATATTTTGCATGGGCTTAAAAAGTTCCATGAGCATGGCGCTATTCGACATAAAATCGATGCCTTTAAAAAATAAAAAGCCGCCGAGTACAATACGTAACAGATCAATGGGCAAATAAGTATGGCGGTTGGCCCACTTATTTAGGGTTTTTATTGTATCCATGATTGAAAAGTTGTTGGTTTTCAATACATAAGATACGAAAAAATGGTCAGTTTTGGAAATTACACCTGAAGCACGCCCATATTAAAAGGTTTTTCAATGGGGGAGTGGTTAGCTGCTTCAATCCCCATGCTAATCCACGTTCGGGTGTCCAACGGGTCGATAATGGCATCGGTCCAAATACGTGCTGCAGCGTAGTATGGCGATACTTGGTTGTCGTAGCGGCTTTTTATTTTGTCGTAAAGTTCGGCTTCTTTTTCTTTGGTTATTTTTTCACCTTGTTTTTCCAAAGAAGCTTTTTCAATCTGCAGTAATACTTTAGCGGCTGAGTTTCCGCTCATAACGGCCAGTTCGGCACTAGGCCAAGCAACAATCAGCCTGGGATCATATGCTTTTCCGCACATGGCATAATTTCCAGCGCCGTAACTGTTACCTATCACAATGGTAAACTTGGGTACAACCGAATTACTCACGGCATTTACCATTTTAGCACCATCTTTTATTATGCCGCCGTGTTCGCTTTTGCTGCCCACCATAAATCCTGTAACATCTTGCAAAAACACTAATGGGATTTTCTTTTGGTTGCAATTGGCAATAAACCGAGTGGCTTTATCTGCACTGTCGTTATAGATAACACCGCCAAATTGCATTTCGCCTTTTTTAGTTTTTACGAGTTTACGTTGATTGGCCACAATACCTACTGCCCAGCCATCAATCCTAGCGTAACAAGTAATAATGGTCTGCCCGTATCCGGCCTTATATTCGTCAAACTCGCTGTTATCAACCAATCGTTTTATAACTTCATACATATCGTATTGGTCGGCTCTCGATTTAGGAACGATACCATAAATTTCTTCAGGTTTCTCAATGGGTTTTTTGGCTTCGGAACGATTAAATCCAGCTTTACCAAAATCCCCAATTTTATCCATAATATTTTTTATGGTGGTCAGGGCGTCTTTATCGTCTTTAGCTTTATAATCGGTCACGCCCGAAATTTCGCAGTGGGTGGTTGCACCGCCTAAAGTTTCGTTATCAATAGTTTCGCCAATGGCTGCCTTTACCAAATAACTTCCGGCCAAGAAGATACTTCCGGTTTTATCGACAATTAAAGCCTCATCGCTCATAATAGGTAAATAGGCGCCACCGGCCACACAACTGCCCATAACGGCTGCAATTTGGGTAATGCCCATACTGCTCATTATAGCATTGTTTCTAAAAATGCGCCCAAAATGCTCTTTATCGGGAAAAATTTCGTCCTGCATGGGCAGATAGACACCCGCTGAATCGACCAAATAAATAATGGGTAATCGGTTTTCAATGGCTATTTCCTGTGCGCGTAAATTCTTTTTACCAGTAATAGGAAACCAGGCGCCAGCTTTTACGGTAGCATCATTGGCAACAACAATACATTGCTTCCCTTTTACATAGCCCATTTTCACTACAACACCACCGGAGGGGCAACCGCCGTGTTCTTGGTACATGTCTTCACCAGCAAAAGCACCAATTTCAACAGCTGTTTTGTTATCATCCAACAGAAAATCAATGCGTTCGCGGGCAGTCATTTTGCCTTTGCTGTGCAGTTTTTCTATTCGGTTTTTTCCGCCACCTAAACTTACTTTTGCTAAACGTCTTTTAAGTTCTGAAACCAAGAGTTTGTTATAATCTTCGTTCTTGTTGAAGTTGATATCCATGTAGTGCTAGTTTGTTGCTAAAGTACAAAAGTTTCCATTTTTTTTATGGCTATCGTTAATGAAATACTAAATAATATTACATGGAAATATATTCCTTGGAAAATAAAATTATATTTTGTACTTTTGAGGTATCAAATTTTAAGAAATGAAAAAGATTATTGCATTTGCAGGGAGTAACAGTAAGAATTCAATTAACAAACAGTTGGTGACTTATGCATCGGGTTTACTCGATGATGCCACGGTTGAAGTTTTAGACTTAAACGATTTTGAGTTGCCTGTTTTTGGCATAGATTTAGAAAACGAAAAAGGTATTCCAGAGAACGCACATCAATTTTTAAATCAGATAAAGTCGTCTCAGGGTATTATGCTTTCGTTGGCCGAACATAACGGAGCGTATTCCACGGCCTTTAAAAATATTTTTGATTGGATGTCGAGAATAGAAAGTAAAACCTTTTTCGGCAAACCCATGCTGCTCATGGCTGCATCGCCGGGGGGCAGGGGCGGGGCTTCAGTTTTAAGTGTTGCGAAAAACAGGTTTCCGTACCACAATGCCGAGATTACTGGCGTGTTTTCTTTGCCGAACTTTAAGGAAAACTTTTCGGACGGCAAACTGATTAATAAGGAATTGGATTCTGAGTTGAAAAAAGCAGTTTCAGAATTTGAAAAGCACTTAGAGCATGAAAGTACAACACAGGCATCATAAAAATAAAGGTCAGTTTTACATTGAAATAGATGGAGAAACAAAAGCCGAAATGACCTATAGCATGGCCGGAGAAGAAAAAATGATCATCGATCACACCGAGGTCGACGCTGGCTTAAAAGGACAAGGCATTGGTTATAAATTAGTAGAAACAGCGGTTCAGTACGCGCGCGAAAACCATATAAAAATTGTGCCATTGTGTCCGTTTGCAAATGCCGTATTTAAGAAAAAATCAGAATATCACGATGTGCTTCATAAATAATAGGCAACAATAAATTATAAAAAAAACATGGGAGACCTGGCAAAAGATATCAATTCAAAATTTGAAAATAATCATGTAAAGGCGTTAATAAATATTGTGTATACGGCCAACTGGATAACTGGCTACCAAAACGAGTTTTTTAAACCCTTTGGTATTTCACCGCAGCAGTATAACATCCTTCGCATTTTGCGCGGAGCCAACGAACCTTTAAATGTTCAAACCATTAAAAATCGTATGATTGAGCGTGCACCCAATGCCACAAGGTTAATGGATAAGCTTTGCTCTAAAAACTTAATTGAACGCTTGCCGTGTGAACACGACAGACGCATTGTAAAAATTGCGATCACAAAAGAAGGCTTGGCGCTTTTAGAGAAAATTCCAGATAATTTCAACAGTAAATTATTGGAAAACCTTAGTGATGATGAAGCGGCAGAGTTGAGCCGATTGCTAGATAAAATGCGATAACATTTTTTTTAATTAAATATTTTCCATGGAAAATAAAAAGAAAGGATTTTAAAATGAAACTAAATACAATTAAAAACATTGGCCCCAGTCATTTTGTTAATATGGGCGATATTAGGTTAAGACAACCGTTGCCCACCAGAAAAATTGATATGGTAGATCCCTTTATTTTGTTGCATCATTATGGACCGTATCATATTTCGGAGGAACATAATCCGTTCGATTTAGGGCCACATCCGCACCGGGGTTTCGAACCGATTACCTTTTTGTTTCAAGGTGAACAATTACACCGCGATTCTTTGGGAAATGAGAGCGTGGTGAAAGCCGGCGATGTGCAATGGACCACGGCTGGACGCGGAATTATTCATGCCGAGGCACCCACAAAAGATTTTGTAAAACAAGGCGGGTATATTGAAGGCATCCAATTATGGTTGAATTTGCCTGCCGAAAAAAAGATGATTCCTGCGGCTTACCAACATGTTAAGCATGATGAATTTAGGGGGATAACCTCTAAAGACGAAAAAGTAAATGTTAGAATTGTTGCCGGTGAATTAAACGGTGTTTACGGACGCATAAAAACACAAACTTCTGTGAATGCCTTTGTTTTAGAAGCCCAATCTGGAGGGGAAACAACCATAAATATTCCACAATCACATAATGCTTTGCTGTATTTGTTAAGCGGAAATGTGGTGGTTAACTCGACGGAAGAATTGAAACTTGACGATAACCAAATTTTGGAGTTTAACCGCGATGGTAACGGCTTTTCAATAAAAGCGAAAGCAGACTCTAAATTATTAGTGGTGTCGGGCGAACCATTTAACGAGCCAGTGGCAACTTATGGGCCTTATGTTATGAACACCCAAACCGAAATTTTAGAAGCCATGCGCGATTTTCAATCGGGTAAAATGGGGTTTCTTCCAGTAAATTAAAAAAGTAAAAAGTTGAAAATATGAAAAAAGTAATCCATAAATCAGATACACGCGGATTTGCCAACCACGGTTGGTTAAAATCCTACCACACCTTTAGTTTTGCAGGGTACCAAAATCCCGAACGGATGAATTTTGGAGTGCTACGGGTGTTAAACGACGACGTGGTACAACCTAAAATGGGCTTTGGAACCCATCCGCACCAAAATATGGAAATTATTTCTATTCCGTTGAAAGGCGCACTGTCGCACAAAGACAGCATGGATAATAAGCGTGCCATTGAAGTGGGCGAGGTGCAGGTAATGAGCGCCGGAACAGGATTGACACATTCTGAGTTTAATGATAGCCAAACCGATGAAGTAAACTTTCTTCAAATATGGATCATTCCAGAAGAAAAAGGCGTAACGCCCAATTACGAACAACGAAAATTCAATTCGGAAAAACAAAAAAACCGTTTGCAAACTGTAGTGGCTCCAAAAGATAAATTGGAAGGTAATGCTCTGCCCATTAGTCAACAGGCTTACATTTACCGAAGTGATTTGGATGCAGAAAAATCAATTGAAGTCAAGGTGAAAAACGAAGCCAACGGACTCTACATTTTTGTAATTGATGGCGAAGTTGAAGTGGCAGAAACCATTTTGAATTCACGGGATGCGATAGGTGTTTCCGAGGTCTCAAAAGTTGAAATCAAGGCGAACAAACCATCTCAGTTTATTATAATTGAAGTGCCGATGAATGCATAAAAGTTTCGAAAAAATTTTATTTTGAAATTACATTTTTTGTCATTCCGATTAAACTGAATAGCCCTCATTTTACAAACTTCTTTTTGGATAAAATGAGGGCTTTTCAAATCTTTTCTATTTTTGCCAACCTATGAACGATAATTTTACAAACGAGTTTTTCGGTATTGGTATTCAAAATGGTAAAACCCCAGAAAATTTGGGGGTACTTTGGCGTTCGGCACAAAATTTAGGAGCCAGTTTTATTTTTACCATTGGCAATAGGTATGCCAAACAAGCTTGCGATACGCACAATGCCGTAAAGGCGATGCCGTATTTTCATTACGAAACGTTTGAAGATTTTTTCAACAACTTACCCAAAGGCGCCAGAATTGTGGGCGTGGAGCTGGATGATAAAGCCGAAGATTTAGAGCAGTTCCATCATCCAAGAAGATGTGTTTATTTGTTGGGAGCCGAAGACCACGGACTCTCAAAACAAGCCATTGAAAAATCACATTTTTTGGTGAAATTCAAATCGGAATTAAGCCTGAATGTTTCGGTTGCGGGCAGCATCGTCATGTACGATAGGCAATTGAATAAACCACGAAGCTAGTTTAAAGATTCTTTGCGGCTGCCTTTTCTAAAACAATGCTCTTCACCCAGAAAATTGGGGTCGCCATATTTTTCAGACCAAAAGCCTTCGAGTACATCTTTGGTTAAACACTTGTACACGGCAACGCCTTTAAAAATGGAATGCTCGGCCTTGTAGTAAAAATTAATGACTAAAATGTTGTTTTTAAAAAATCCGGTGCCAAATTGTTTTTGGTCGGTGCCAATGGTCCAACTGGCTTCAATGCGGTTGTGCTCGTTCAGAGTTAGTTTTAGCGTACCGCTATATTGAGAGGCTTCCAAATCTTGATTTTTGCCCACAATGGTGTATTCTCCAATTAAATCTTCAACCGTCATGCTTTACTGGTAACTAAAATTATTTTTTGGTCGGTAGCGTTGGTCGTGAAAAACAGATAAGTGCTTCCACCGTCTTTTATTTTGAATTTCTTTCGGATTTGTTGTACCGTTTCCGGAAAATTCCGAGTGGTGATGTTCGCCTTTTCAATCCCCAATTTTTTGAGTTCCTTTTTATTGTACGGCAAGCACTGTTCAACTTTAAAAGCCCTTCCGGGGAAATCAACGAACTCTTCGCTGGTGTAAAGATGCGAGTGCGGATGGAATTTAAAAACACCAACCTGGTTCGCCACCGAATGGAAACCGCCCGATTTTAAAATGGCACTATTGGGTTCATAAAGATAGGAAAGGGGTTCGCTATAAGTTGAAACAGCTCCCTTTTCATCTTCAAAAATAAACGAAAAGTGTTCGTTATTTCCTTTTTTGAGATTAGCCGTTTCAATGGTTATTTTGCCAGAATAGTCTTTTTCCAGTATCCATAAAAGTTCTTTTACCTCGTTATTTACGGCTACCACATGAATGCTTTTTACGTTTTTCAACTCATCAATGCCCACCGAAAAATCGAGTAGTGGTGATGTTTTTATCATGATGTTTTTAGAGCATTCAAAAAGCGTATCGACATGTTCTGGTATGTTGGGCAAACAATCCTTTAAAAAAAACACTTTTCCTTTGGTGTCATGCCGTCGCGAAGGGTCGATGTAAATCCAATCGAAAAGACTTTTTGTGGATTTTAAATAATCAATGCCGTCACCACTAATGGTTTTAATGTTTGCAACTTTTAGCTGCCCATAATTATGCGAAACGATATTTGAAAGTTCCTCATTAATTTCATAATGCACCACCACTTCAAAACGTTTCGAAAAGTAAAAACAATCTATCCCAAAGCCACCGGTGAGGTCGATAATGGAATGACCATCCATTAGTTTCGATTTGTATTCGGCGGTAATTTCAGAAGAAGTTTGTTCTATATTTAGCTTATTGGGATAATAAATATTTTCGGTTTTAAACCAAGTGGGCAGTTTTTTTTGAGAACGTTTTTTAGCTTCAATTTGCTCAATGAGGTCTTTGGTTTCCAGATTTTGAAACGATGTGCCTTTCAGTAAAATAGAAGCGACATCAGCATTCAAATGTTCAGAAATAAATTCTTGGATTTCAGTATTTAAAATGGACTTGTTCAAAAGGAATTATAAGTCTTTGGTCAACTTTTTTACAATTTTGTTTTCAGATAAAAAGGCTTTTAAAATCACTTTTATGGCGGTGTAGGCCGGAACGGCGATAATGAGTCCGATTACCCCGAAAAGGATACCGGTTATTAAAATTACCAAAAAGATTTCCAACGGATGGGATTTCACGCTTTTTGAAAAAATAATGGGCTGGCTGCCAAAATTATCGACCAATTGGCCAATGCCAAAAACAAGAAGGACCCAAAAGGTTTTAGGCAAGATAACGTCGCTAAAACTTTCGCCCAAATTGCTGGTCATGGTTAAAACCACCATTAAAATACCGCCAATTAATGGGCCCACATAAGGGATTAAATTCAATAGCGCGCACAAAAAGGCGATGACAATGGCATTATCGACGCCAATGATGAGCAGCCCGATGGTGTAAATGATGAATAGCACCAAAATTTGAAGAATGAGCCCCACAAAATATCGGGACAGTAAATCTTTGATTTTTGTTGATGAGGCTTTCCAACGACTTTCTTTGTTTTCTGGAATAAAAGTGAGAATGCCGTTTTCGAATAAGCGGCTGTCTTTTAAAAAGAAAAACGAGATGAACAGCACCGAAAACAGCCCGATGCTAAAACTGCCCAAACCGCTAACAATGCTATTTAAAAAATTGGGGATGAGGGCAAAATCTATTTTTGAAAGTAAATCGGATTCTTTCAATGATTGCTCTACGTCCATTTGCGACAAGTCAAAATAGGTGATAATTTCAACATACAGGTTTTCAATATTTTGCTGTAATTCTTCAATATTCAGTAACGACAGGTTTTGCCCCTGTTTAACAACCAATGGTATAAAAAGCCCAACCAACCCCAAAAACAAACCGAGTAAAAGCGCGATAGTAACCACAACGGCAATGGTATTTTTGAATTTCAGTTTGTTTTCTAAAAAGAGAACAACGGGGCGACCTATTAGGGAAATCACGGCCGAAATGGCTATATAGCCAATAACCGATTGAATTTTATAAAGGAAAAATAAAACGAGCGCAATTCCCAAAATGATGGCAACCGCCCTTAAAATGCCGTTTGAAATGGTGTTGGAGTTCATTTAGTAAATATAATAATTTGTCATTATCAAGGAGGTATCGCTGAATTAATCTTTTAACATCATGGCGAGGTGAGAAGCTATCTTTTTGAATAGAAACAGGAATGAAAAGGTTGTTTCATTGGGTTCCCAATGATGTTACAAAAGTTGTTTGGTAAGTTCGTAAAGCGCAATATTTGTGGCCTGAACCACATTCATGCTGCTGTTTTGTCCGAACATGTCAATGTGGATAACAGCATCCGATTGCTGTAAAATAACTTCGGAAATCCCAAAATTTTCATCACCAATAACTAGTGCAATAGGTTTTTCTTTGGAAAAATTGAACGAATGGATGGGCGAGCTGGAATTGGTAATTTCCAAAGCAATGATTTGATAGTTCTTTTGTTTTAGGGTTTTAACCACTTTTGAAGCAGACTCCTGAATTTCAAAATCCACCGATTTTTCTGTGGCACGAGAGGTTTTGGTCATTTTTCGGCCCAAAGATACTTCGCCGCAAAGTATCAGTTTTTCAACACCAAAGGCATCGCAAATCCTGAACAAACTTCCAATATTCGGAGCGTTGGTAACGTTATCGCAAACCAAAGTAATCGGAAAAATCCGTTTTTTAAATTGGGTATTGTAGTGGGTGAGTTGCATCATAGTTGGCAGTGTCCAGTGAGCAGTTTTCAGTCTCGGTATTCGGTCAATTTTTATTCTTTAAACAAAGTTCCCCTTTTGGGGGTTAGGGGGCTTTAATTTTCAAAAGCAAATTTTACAATATTGGCGCCCATTTTTAAGGCTTTTTCACGAACCTCGGCAGGGTCGTTGTGTACTTCGGGGTCTTCCCAACCATCACCCAAATCACTTTCGTAGGTAAAGAGCAGTGCAAGTCGGTTTTCAACAAAAATACCCAAAGCTTGCGGACGCTTGCCATCGTGTTCGTGTATTTTAGGTAATCCGTCGGGGAACTTAAATGCCGAACTGAAAATAGGATGGTTAACGGGCAATTCAATTAATTCTTTTTCGGGAAATACCTTTTTTAGCTCTTTGGTAATGTAGGGTTTCATGCCATAATTATCATCAATATGTAAAAACCCACCAGATATTAAATAATTACGTAGGTTTTCGGCATCGGTTTCACTGAAAAACACATTACCGTGACCCGTCATGTGCAGGAACGGATACTGAAAAATATCGGAGCTTCCCGTCTCAACAGTCTCGGGTTTTGGGTTGATTTGCGTGTTGATGTTTTGGTTGCAAAACGCGATAAGATTTGGCAAAGCCGTGGGGTTGCCGTACCAATCGCCACCACCTTTATATTTTAAAACGGCCAGATTTTGGCTGAAGGAGAAAAAGGAAAATAGAAAAAAGAAAATCGAAAAGACCTGTTTCATGTTTAAAGTGAATTACTCATTGTGCCCTTCATTAGTATAAGCCACCGAATGACAAGCTACAATAGCGGCCGTTTCGGTACGCAATCGGGTGTCGCCCAAAGTTACGGGAATAAAATGATTTTTAATGGCCGTTTCAATTTCACTCGTAGAAAAATCGCCTTCTGGGCCAATTAAAATGGTAACATTGGTATTAGGCTTCAACTGACTTTTCAAGGATTTTCTGTCGGTTTCTTCGCAATGGGCAATAAACAAATCGCCCGAAAACTCCTGTTCCATAAAACTTTTGAATGGCATGGCGTCATTCAATTTTGGTAAATAACAACTCAGCGATTGTTTCATGGCCGATTGCAAAATACGCTCAAGCCGTTCGGGTTTAATCACTTTACGTTCACTGTGGTCGCAAATAATGGGCGTGATGGTATCGATGCCAATTTCGGTGGCTTTTTCCAAAAACCATTCGTAGCGGTCGTTCATTTTTGTAGGAGCTACGGCTAAGTGCAGTTTGTAATCTTTTTTAGGTTGAAACGTTTTCGAAATGATATTGACAAAACATTTGTTAATGTTGGGTACGGCCACTTCGGCAGTGAACAACCAACCCTTTCCGTTGGTTATCTTTAAGTTGTCGCCCACCGATTTTCGGAGCACCTTTACAATGTGCCGACTTTCATCTTTATCGAAAGTGAAACTGCTGCTGTTGTCGTCAATATTTGGGCTATAAAAAAGTTGCATTGTTATTTGGGTTCCACAATTTTTAAAACTTCAATTTCTGAAATATCTTTAGGTTCATGCGTTATTACAGCCACATAATACCAATTGTTTTCTGGAATATCAATAGTGAATACTTCATTTATGGGGTGGTTGGCATTTAGTATTTCGGTTTCAAAATCGGGGTGCAAGTCGCCTTGGGCAAACCAACCTAAATCGCCACCCTTTTGTGCATTTTGGTCCATGGAATATTGCTTGGCCAAAAAATCGAAAGGCGCACCATTATGGTATTTGGCGATAATTCTATCCCTTAGTGCATTGATGTTTTTGGTGTCGTATTTCGTGCCATCCAAATAAATATACGAGGCGCGGTAATAAGTTTTCGAGGTCTTTTCAACTACTTTGTAATAGGTGTTTTCAAATTCGCTTTCGTTAACGTGTGTGCCACCTTTGCCCAGTTTAAAAAGGGCGTTGGCCAGAATGGTTTTGTGCTTCTCTTCGTTGAAGGTGATTAATTTGTTGTCTTTTGAATTTTTTGTGGCTAAAAAATGTTCAATCTGTTCGGGCGTTTCAATGGAAGCTAAATCGTTTTCAGTTGAAGTTTGCGCCGTTGAAAACAGTGATGTTAACAGTAAAAATAGGGTAAGTAATTTGTGTGTCATAAAAGTAGGTTTTTAATTTCATTTTCAAATTTAAACCTAATGAAGCACCAATCCTTTCAATAAAAAATAAGTTTTTAAGAATGTATTGTTTATAACTTGGTTTTTTACGATATGCTCAAACAATTTCGGCAGAATGACAATTATAATTCTGAAAAACTAAATCTTCAACCGCGCCGAGGCTACTACATCCTGTTCAGCAAAATCTTCCTGCAAATATTTTAAATGGCCCACAATGGCTATCATGGCGGCGTTATCGGTAGTGAATTCAAATTTTGGTACATAAGTGGTCCATCCAAATTTTTTCTCGCCATCTTTTAAAGCTTGACGAATGCCGGAGTTTGCAGAAACCCCACCGCCAATGGCAATATGCTTAATGCCCGTTTCTTTGGAAGCTTTTTTCAGTTTGTCAATCAAAATACCGATGATGGTGTGTTGTATCGAGGCGCAAATATCATTTAGGTTTTCTTCAACAAAATTTGGGTTGGCTTTGGTTTCCTTTTGTACAAAATACAAAATGGCCGTTTTCAATCCTGAAAAACTAAAGTTGAGTCCGTCCACTTTGGGTTTGGTAAACTTAAAGGCTTTCGGATTACCCAATTTAGCCCGTTTATCTATTTCGGGACCAGCGGGGTAGCCCAAACCTAAAATTTTTCCGCTTTTATCGAAGGCTTCGCCTACGGCATCGTCAATGGTTTCGCCAATCACGTCCATGTTGAAGTAATCGTTCACTTTTACAATTTGGGTGTGCCCGCCCGAAATGGTCATGGCCAAAAACGGAAGTGGCGGTTTTTCGTAACCTTCTTCATCAATAAAATGCGCTAAAATATGGCCCTGCATGTGGTTGACGTCAATTAGGGGAATATCCAGCCCATACGCCAACGACTTGGCAAACGAGGTACCAACCAGCAAACTGCCCATTAAACCTGGGCCACGTGTAAAAGCAATAGCGTTAAGCTGCTCTTTGGTAACATTGGCTTTTTTTAGCGCTTGGTGTACCACCGGAACGATGTTTTGTTGGTGCGCGCGCGAAGCCAGTTCGGGCACTACGCCACCGTATTCTTCATGTATTTTTTGGTTGGCGATAACATTGCTCAAAATTTTGCCGTTAAGCATAACGGAAGCCGCCGTATCGTCGCATGAAGACTCAATTCCGAGGATATAAATATTTTGTGAAGACATTAGTAAAAATTAGGCACAATAATTGTTAATTTTGAAAACGAATAGCTGGCTTTCGCATTAAGGTATTCGTAGGTGCAAAAGTAAAAGATTCTTAACAAACTTATAAGCTTGTCCGTATCAAAAAAATTCTGAAAATACTATCACAAATCATAGGCATTTTGCTTTTGCTGTTCATCATTTTGGTATTGGTGCTTTCTATTCCCTTTGTCCAAACCAATTTAGGTCGCTATGCTACCAAGCGTTTAAACGAAGAATTTAAAACCAATATTAATATTGGCGGGGTAAGCATGCAGTTTAATGGCGATGTAGAACTAAAAAACATTTACATTGAAGATTATAAACAGGATACGTTAATAAGCATCAAAGAACTGAATACGTCTATTTTAAGCTTTACCAATCTGGCCAATAGCAACTTGGCGTTTGGCGATATTGATGTTGAGGAGCTGTTTTTTAATATAAAAACCTATAAGGAGGAAGCAGAAACCAATCTCGATGTTTTTGTCCGAAAGTTTGAAAGCGACAATCCTAGAACCGAAAAGAGCAGTTTTTTGCTGTCGTCAAGCGATGTTTCGATCAATAATAGTATTTTTCTGTTGTCCGATGAAAATAGGGAAACTGTAGAGCGACTTCATTTTAACGATTTGAACATCAATGCCACCAATTTTTTAATTAACGGTAGTGATGTAAGCGCCCGAATTAACACTTTGTCATTTGAAGACAGCAGGGGTGTGGTGGTGAAAAACCTCATGACCAATTTTAGTTATACCTTAACCGATATGACGTTTGAGGATTTGGAGGTGAAAACGCCGGGCTCTATTTTAAAGGGCGATTTAAAATTTTCATACAAAAGGGAAGACCTGCAGTTTTTTGAAGATAAGGTGCAGGTTACGGCCAATTTCGATGATTCCTCGGTTTTTTTGGATGAGCTCAACACCTTTTACAACGAGTTTGGGAAAAATCAAACCGCTCGGTTTAGTGTAAACCTGTCGGGAACCTTAAATGATTTGCAAGCCGATAATTTAAGATTGACCACCAGCTCCAGGACACTGGTTTATGGCGATATAAAATTTAAAAACCTGTTGAACAAAGAGCCGGGCAATTTCTATATGAACGGTGATTTTTGGAATTTGTCGTCAACGTACAACGATTTAAAAGACTTGTTGCCCAATGTTTTGGGCGATGCCATTCCGTCGTCGTTCGAGCGTTTGGGGCAATTCACTATTGTGGGAAATTCGCAAGTAACAGAATCGACCGTTTTGGCCGATATTAAAATTGACACCGAATTGGGAATGGTGAATTCTAATTTAGAAATCACTAAAATAAACGATATCGATAATGCCGATTATAAGGGTAATATTGTTTTTGAAGCCTTTGATTTTGGAACGTTTTTAAACGACCCTACCATTGGCCAAGGTTCTTTGGATTTTGATGTAAACGGAAAAGGCTTCGTGGCCGAAACTATCGATACTCAAGTAAAAGGCGATGTTTTTGAAGTGATTTATAACAATTACAACTACAAAAACATCAAGGTGGCCGGAAACATTATGAACAAGATTTTTGATGGAAACTTAATGGTGAATGACAAAAATTTAAAACTAAACTTTAACGGTTTGGTAGATTTTTCCGAAGCGGTTAAAAAATACGACTTCGAGGCCGTGATAGATCACGCCGATTTAAACACGCTCAATTTTGTGAAGCAGGATAGTATTTCGGTATTGACCAGCCGTGTAAAAATGAATATGAACAGTAGTGGCCTTGACGATGCCTACGGAAAATTAACTTTTACCAATACGGTTTACAGAAATGAGCATGACACTTATTATTTCGATAAGTTTGATATTTCGTCTCGGTTTGATGGCGATATAAGATCTGTAGAATTCAACTCGCCCGATATTATCGATGGCAGTCTGTATGGCAAGTTCCTTGTAAAAGATCTTAAAAAGCTATTCGAAAATTCCATTGGGCATATTTATACCAATTACATTCCGCACGAAGTAAAAACAAATCAGAGCGTCGATTTCAATTTTAAAATATATAACAAAATTGTCGAGGTGATATTCCCCGATATCGAATTGGGTAAAAACACCTTTATCCGCGGAAGGGTGGAAAGCGAAGAAGAACGCTTTAAACTCACTTTTAAATCGCCCAAAATTAAATTGTTGGACTATTACGCTGATGGTATAGAAATCCAGGTAGACAATAACAACCCGCTGTTTAATACCTATGTGGAAATTGATAGTTTGGATGCCAAATATTACCAAGTATCCGATTTCAATTTGATTAATGTTACCGTAAATGACACACTGTTTATGCGATCGGAATTCAATGGAGGGAAACGAGGTAACGATAGCTACAATTTAAGTTTTTACCATACTATAAATGAAGCAAACGAGTCGGTGGTTGGGTTTAAAAAATCCGATGTCACCATAAAAAACAACAAGTGGTACATCAATGAAGCGCAAGACCGTTTTCATAAAATAGCCTTCGATAAAAAGTTGACCAAACTGGATATCAACAAGTTTAAAATTAATCATAAAAACGAAGAAATCAAACTTTCGGGTTTTTTGAAAGATTCCACCCAAAAGGATATAAAGTTAGATTTTACCAATGTCGATTTAGCTAAGATTACTCCAGATATCGATAGTTTGTCGCTCGCCGGAAATGTTAACGGTAAATTGGATATTCTTCAGAAAAACGGTAGTTATTTGCCCAATTCGTCCATAGTGATTGATCATTTAACCGTAAACGATTTTTTATTGGGTTCGTTTGATGCTACGGTAACCGGAAACGAATCGCTTACCAACTATGTGGTTAATGCCAGTATAAAAGACGATACGGCCAAATCGTTCACCGCAAAAGGCGATATTAGCGTTGCGGGTAAGCAGGCCGACATTAGTGTAGCTTTAAATTTTAATGATTTTAATTTATTCCCGTTAAACCCACTGCTGGAAGGCGTTTTAACCAATATTAGAGGTACGGTTACAGGAGATGTAAATGTGGGAGGCGATTTAAAACGCCCTAACATTGATGGCGAATTGAACATTAAAAAAGGTGGTTTGGGCATACCGTATTTAAATGTGGATTACGATTTTAATAGTAGTGCCTCACTTACTTTAAAAGAGCAAACCTTTATTTTCAACAATATAAAACTAACCGATACCAAACACAATTCAAAAGGAACTTTAAGTGGTTCGTTAAGTCATGTTAATTTTTCTAATTGGAGTATGGGTTTAGAAATTAACACGCCACGCTTGTTGGTTTTAGATACCAAAGAGACTGAAGATGCTTTATACTATGGTACTGGTTTTATTGGTGGTCGTGCTCGATTAAACGGCCCAACCGAGCAGTTGGTAATAAGTGTGGTGGGCGAAACCAAACGCGGCACCGTGTTTAAAATTCCGTTGACGGATGCCGAATCCTTCGGTGATAACTCGTATATCCATTTTATTACCAAAGAAGAAAAAGAAGCGAAAAAGAAAGGTACCGAAATTGTTTTTGAAGAAATTAAAGGTTTGGAAATGGACTTCGATCTTGATGTTACAGAAGATGCCGAAGTAGAAATTATCATTGATAAAGAAACGGGGCATTCCCTTAAAGGGCGCGGACGCGGAGGTCTTTTAGTTGAGATAAATACCAATGGCAAGTTTGATATGTGGGGCGATTTTGCCGTATTCGAAGGGGTTTATAATTTCGCTTATGGCGGATTGATTCAAAAGGAATTTATCGTACAGCCCGGTGGAACCATTGCCTGGGATGGCGACCCGTTGAAAGCCCAAATAGATATGTTGGCTATTTACCGAACACAAGCCAACCCGTCGCCGTTATTGGATAATCCCATCAATCGTAGTATTCCGGTTGAACTTAATATTGAGCTTACAGGCGATTTGGAGCAACCCAACCCAGACTTCACCTTCGAGTTTCCTAATGTGAATTCTACCGTAAAATCGGAGCTGCAGTATCGATTGGAGTCGGTTGACGACCGTCAAAATCAGGCATTGTATTTAATTTCCACAGGATCATTTTCGCGAGGTTTGAACGCGCTTAATTTTTCGGGAACCATTGCCGAACGTTTAAACGGTATTATAAATGGTATTTTTACCAGTGGTGATAGTAAAATCAATATAGGGTTGAACTACGAAGCTGGTCAAAATCGTCCCGATTACCAAACTGACGACCGTTTTGGAGTAACGCTTCAAACACAAATCAGCGATCGGGTATTGATAAATGGAAAAGTGGGAGTGCCTGTTGGTGGCGCAACCGAAACCGTTGTTGCGGGCGATGTGGAAATCGATTTTCTTTTAAATGAAGAAGGCACTTTAACGGCGAAAGTATTCAACAGGGAAAATAGTATTCGTAATTTTGGTGAAGCCATTGGCTATACGCAGGGCGTCGGATTGTCGTATAATGTAGATTTCGATACGTTTAAAGAACTACTTCAAAAATTGTTTGCCAATTCTAAGGAAGAGGAAGATGAGGTTTTTGAAGAGCAGCCGGAAAAAGAAGAAACCACCGCCCTTCCTGATTTTATATCGGTTAAACCACCCGAAGAATAACAAGTTTTTTTGTTATATTCTCAATTATCGAAATACTAAAACGTTGTAGTTTTAAAAAAGCATTAAATTGCTAAAAATGCTTTAGATATATGGTATTAGTTTATTAATTTTACGCTTCAAAATTTAAAAATACGAATGCCAGTAACTATAAAAAAATTAGCTGTATTAACCTCGGGAGGAGATTCTCCAGGAATGAATGCAGCCATCCGTTCTGTTGTACGGTCATGCGCTTATCATGGCGTTGAATGCTTTGGAGTCTATCGAGGATACGAAGGGTTGATTGAAGGTGATTTTGAATGTTTGGATGCCCGAAGTGTAAAGGGGATTATTAACAAAGGAGGAACCATGTTGAAATCGGCAAGATCGCAAGGTTTCAGAACTAAAGAAGGTCGCCAGCAAGCTTACCAAAATTTATTGGATGCCAAAATTGATGGTTTGGTGGTTATTGGTGGAGACGGTTCGTTTACCGGAGCCCTTATTTTCAATCAAGAATTTGGTTTTCCGGTAATGGGTATTCCCGGTACTATTGATAACGATATTTTTGGAACAACCCATACTTTAGGTTTCGATACGGCTTTGAATACAGTTGTCGATGCCATTGATAAAATTCGAGACACGGCAAGTTCGCATAACCGATTGTTTTTTGTTGAAGTTATGGGGCGCGATGTGGGGCATATTGCTTTAAACGCGGGAATAGCTGGTGGAGCAGAGGAAATATTGATTCCGGAAGAAGACTTAGGATTGGATCGTTTAGTAGAGTCTTTAAATAAAAGTAGAAAATCTGGAAAATCGTCAAGTATTGTTATTGTGGCCGAGGGTGATAAAATTGGAAAAAATATCTTCCAGTTAAAAGATTATGTTGACGAAAATATGGAAGGCTACGATGTGCGTGTATCGGTATTAGGTCACATGCAACGTGGCGGTTCGCCATCTTGTTTTGATCGCGTTTTGGCGAGCAGAATGGGGGTAAAGGCGGTTGAATCGTTACTAAACGGTGAAACCAATTACATGGTTGGCCTCTTAAACAGTAAAATGGAACTAACGCCTTTAGAGCAGGCCATAAAAGGAAAAACTAAAATAAACTTAGAATTATTGCGTGTCTCAGATATTATGAGCACTTAACATTTATAAACACGATTATGTCAAAATTAAAAATTGGAATTAACGGATTTGGAAGGATAGGTAGAATTGCTTTTAGAGTAGCAGCTTCTAGACCAGAGATTGAAATAGTAGGAATCAACGATTTATTGGACGTTGAGCACTTAGCATATTTACTGAAGTACGATTCAGTACACGGTCGTTTTGACGGTACTGTTGATATTAAAGATGGAAACTTAGTAGTTAACGGAAACGAAATCCGGATCACTGCAGAGCGTAACCCAGAAGATTTAAAATGGGATGCTGTAGGAGCAGAGGTTGTTTTAGATTGTACAGGTATTTTCACAACTTTAGATAAAGCGCAAGCTCACATTACTGCTGGTGCTAAAAAAGTAGCTATATCTGCACCATCTGCCGATGCTCCAATGTTTGTAATGGGTGTAAACCACGACAAAATTACTGCTGCTGATACTATCGTATCTAACGCTTCTTGTACAACTAACTGTTTAGCACCATTGGCTAAAGTAATCAACGATAACTTCGGAATTGTTGAAGGTTTAATGACTACCGTTCACGCTACAACGGCAACCCAAATGACGGTTGATGGTCCTTCAAGAAAAGATTGGAGAGGTGGTCGTAGCGCATTGGCTAACATCATCCCTTCTTCAACAGGTGCTGCTAAAGCAGTAGGTAAAGTAATTCCAGAATTGAACGGAAAATTAACAGGTATGGCATTTAGAGTGCCAACTCCAGATGTATCTGTAGTAGATTTAACCGTAAGAACTGAAAAATCCGCGTCTTGGGATGAAGTAAAAGCAGCGCTTAAAAAAGCTTCAGAAACCGATTTAAAAGGTGTTCTTGGTTACACTGAAGAGGCTGTAGTATCTCAAGATTTCGTTTCAGAATCATTAACTAGTGTTTTCGATGCAGGAGCAAGTATTGCTTTAAATGATAATTTCCTTAAATTAGTATCTTGGTACGATAATGAATTTGGGTACTCTACTAAATTGATTGACTTAGCTCAACACATTAGTAAAATTTAATTTGAAGATTATTTAATATAATGAGCTCCGCAGTACTTTTTGTTAAGTGCTGTGGAGTTTCTTTTTAGCTTTATACTTATGATTTTAATTGTAGATAGTGGTTCTACAAAATCCGATTGGATTGCTGTAGATTATAACGGAAATAAACTATTGGAAAAGGTTCGTACAGAAGGCCTTAATCCTGCTATTTTAAGTGAAAGCAAATTGGCCAAGCGCATCCAAAAAAGCGACGTTTTGGTTGAAAATAGCCCGAATGTAACGCATCTTTATTTTTATGGAGCAGGATGTGGTACCGATAACGCCAAAAAGTTATTGACTGGGGTTTTAAAAGACCTTTTTCCTAATGCCCATGTCGAGGTGAATGAAGATACACTCGCGGCAGTTTATTCAACAATTAATCATCCAAAAGAAGCGGCAGTAGTTTGTATTTTGGGAACAGGATCGAACTGCAGCTATTTTGATGGCGAAAAACTGCACCAACGTGTAATTTCTTTAGGCTACACCTTAATGGACGATGCTTCAGGAAACTACTACGGTAAGCAGCTTATTCGTGATTATTATTACAATCACATGCCAGAAAATATAAAGGTGGCTTTTGGTAGTAGATACAATATGGAGGCCGATTTTATTAAGAACAATCTTTATAAAAAACCTAGCCCGAATGCGTATTTGGCCAATTTTGCTGAATTTATGTTTTTGAATAAAGATTCCGAGTACACCATAAACCTTATCAAGAAAGGCATCCGTCTTTTCGTCGAAAATATGATTATGCAATATAAAGAGGTGCTCGAAACAACACCTGTACATTTTGCGGGATCTATTGCTTATTACGCGCAAGAAGAAATTAAGCAAGTGGCCGAAGAAATGGGCTTTATTGCCGGTAACTTCCAGCGTAGACCAATTGACGGTTTAATACCCTTCCATGTTGAAAATTTAAAAAAGCATAAGTAAATCAAGCCAAACATTTATGTCGACAAGGCATGTAGCTTACTATATTTCTAATAGTGCCAATAAGCAACAGCTTATTGATGAACTTTTATCTGGTGAGCGGTATAAGCCGCTCTCTGGTTTAAAGGGGAGTTTGTTTTCTGAAATTACAGTCAATAAATTTATAGATAAAGAAAAGCGGCACGATGATTTTAGTGTACTTACCGATACTAAAAATAGCCTAGAGCATTCATCGCAAGGCGAGCGCAAAAAAGCCCTGCTCAGGTATTTAATCAATCAAAACCCCGATTATATTATTGTAGATAATGTATTCGATAGTTTAGATGTAGCCACACAAGCCAACATTTCCAATACGCTCAAGGATTTAAGCCAAACCAAACCCATCATTCAAATAACCAGCAGAAAGCGAGATATTCTTCCGTTTATAAAAACGATTTATACTTTCAAAAACGGCGAATTCGTAAAAGCGGATGGTGAATTGAAAACCGATGACAAAAATTATTTTGTAAACGATTTACCCGAGCCCGAACATGTTCCAACAGAAGTGTTCAATCCGTTGGTTAAATTCAACAAGGTAAACGTAGCCTATGGGGGGCGCACCATTGTAAAGGATATTTGTTGGGAAATAAAACCAGGGGAATTTTGGCAATTGGTAGGACCTAATGGATCGGGAAAAAGCACATTACTCACCTTAATTTCGGGAGATAACCCCAAAGCCTATAACCAAGATGTTTTTTTGTTCGGAATGAAAAAGGGCACCGGAGAAACGGTTTGGGATATTAAAAGCAATATAGGCCATTACACCTCCGAAATGCTTCGTGGTTTCAGGCGATTGGATTCCATCGAAAAAATGATTCTTTCTGGTTTTTTTGATTCCATCGGACTCTATAAATACCCCACCGAAAGACAAGTTCATATTGCTCACCGATGGCTAAAACTCATTGGGCTGTATGATAAAAAAGATAAAGATTTTGTGTTTCTTTCTGCTGGTCACAAACGTTTGGTGCTCATTGCCCGCGCTATGGTAAAACATCCGCCATTGCTTATTCTGGATGAACCTACCAACGGACTCGATGATGCCGATGCCAAAATATTTTCGCAACTCATCAATAAAATATCAGAAGAAAGTCGCACGGCCATTCTATATGTGTCGCACCGAAAGGAAGAGCACATCAATCCACATTTTACCTATCAGCTAACGCCATCAGAAACGGGGTCTACTGGGCAACAGGTGTAGGGGAAAAGCAATGTGCTTTAGCTCTCCGTTCCCAGCAAATCGATTAAGGCAGGTTCCAAATAATTAAATTTATAATGGAAACCTTTATCCTGAATGGTTTTCGAGCTGACACGCTGGCTTTCAAATAATAAAATATGCATTTCGCCCAAAACCAACTTCATAAAAAATTGGGGAATATTGGGTAAAAACAAAGGTTTTTTTAAAACCTTGGCTACGGTTTTGGTAACATCGGTATTGCTTACTGGGTTAGGTGCGACCCCGTTATAAACACCACTTAACTGGTTTTCGGCAACGTATAAAAACATTCGTGCCAAATCTGTAATATGTATCCACGATTGCCATTGTTTGCCGCTACCAAAGGCAGCACCCACGCCTAATTTAATGGGCTTGGCCATTTGTGGTAAAGCACCACCTTTTTCAGAAAGCACCAAGCCAATCCTAATTTTCGAAACCTCTACACCCACTTCGGAAAAAGCGTCGACTGCTTTTTCCCAAATGTGCACCACTTTGCCCAAAAACGACGGACTAATTTGATTGAAAGTTTGGTCGTAATAGTTTGTTAATGAATCGGGGTATACCCCAATGGCACTGGCCGAAACCACGTGCTTTATTTGGTGATTTTCACCTTTTAAATTATTTATTAGAAGTTCTGTGGTGTTTTTTCGGCTATTGATAATGGTCTTTTTGTAAGCGGGCGTCCATCGTTTAGCAACCGTTGCGCCCGCCAAATGGATAATTGTATCTACTCCTTCAAAACATTGGGTGTCGATGTATTCATCCTTCGGGTTCCAATAGAACCCTTTGTAGTTTTCTTGATTTTCAATTTTGGATTTACTCGTGGTTAAATAGTGTACCTCAATATCTTTTTCATGGCATAGCTTAACTATTTCCTGTCCGATTAATCCTGTTGCTCCTGTAATTAAAATGCGCATGTTCTTTTTTTATAAAATTACAAAACGAAAGGTGCCATACTTCGATTTTAGGTTAGGTTTAACAGATTGAGCTATGTAAGCATTGATTTTCAATGAACAAAACACGGTTTAATCATTTTGTTGCTCTCAGCATTTAGACCTGAGTTTTATTGTCTTTTTAAATCGCTGAATGTTACGCTTTTTTTACAAGCGCGTAACATTTAGCTCTGTGAAGTTATTCTGAATCGCTGAATGCTTCGTTGCTCTCAGCATTTAACTTCTGTTTTTACTTTTTTTGAGTCGTTGAATGTCACGCTTCTTTCCAAGCGCGTAACATTTCACGTTTTCCAGGTGGGCCGGGCAACTTTTCAACCAAAAAGCCAACGCTTTGCATGGCTCGGCGAACACTGCCTTTAGCCGAATACGTCACCAAAACACCGTTAGGTTTTAAGGCGTTGTACATATGTTTAAAAATCTCTTCCGTCCATAATTCTGGTTGAACACGTGCCCCAAAGGCATCAAAATAAATTAAGTCGAAACAGGATTCATCATCAATTTCAGAAAAGAATTGTTGCCGTTTGGTCAGTGAAAAGGAGTCTGTAATATGATGGTTTTCTCCCCAAGTAATATCATGGATTTTTTTGAAAATAGAAGCGCTATTTTCGGCTTTTAATTCTTGTGTGTAATTCAGTTTTGAGATGTGATCCCCTAAAACAGGGTAAGCTTCAACCCCAACATAATTAATGTTTTGGTTCAATTTTTCGGCTTCCAAAAGGGTGATAAAAGTGTTTAAACCTGTGCCGAAACCGATTTCTAGAATTGAAATTCTATCAAAACCTGAGTTGTAAGACTTCTCGACTTCGCTCGAAGTGACATTTTGTGGTGATAGTATAACATTTTTAGAATGATACCTTTCGTTGCAATAGTGCAAACCATGTTTTATAAAGACGTGGTATGCCTCTTGAATGGCGCCGTGCTTGGAGTGGTACTGTTCGTTCCATTCGGGGATGTGGATGGTGGTAGAACCATCAGCCGTAACGATTATTTCTCTTTTCAAAGGTGGTTAGTTTATCAATAAAACACCGTCAGCTTCAAATGAAAGAGTGCGCTTTGGTGTTGTGATTTTGGCAATTTCTTCTTCCGTTTTTCCGGCGTCTTGGGCATAATGACGTAATTCTTCAACCGGAACCTCGTTTACAAAAGCCTTACCGTTTACGATGATTTCTTTTCCGGCAATATCTTTCGGTACAAAAAATCCGTAGTCTTTAAACTTCACCATCACTTCGTTGCCGTTTTCCAAATCCAACTGCATCCAGCAACCTTTGGTTTGGCACACACTGTTCACTTTGGCTTTAATTTTAGAATTGATGCTATCGCCCACAGACATCGTTTTATAATGCGCTGCCATGGAAGTCGCGGCTACAGCATCGTCTGGAACAATGGTTTTTCCGAAGGATTGATAATTGGTTTCTGAAATGCTTTGCGGTATTTCAGGAACTTGTTTGGTTTTATTTTTGCAAGATAGTAATGTGAATGCACAAAAAACGAAGACGGTTATGGGCTTCATAAGGTTAATATTTCAATTTTAAACGATTTATGTAAATATACCGCTTTTTTAAAAACGATTTTCTTTAAATTTGTGTCTTTAAATAACTGGACTTATGAGTACTATAATCCACGATATAGAGGTTTTAAAGGCTAAAACTTCTAAAATCAGCGAGATAGATTTCGATAATTTGAAATTCGGGCATGTTTTTTCAGATCACATGTTGGAATGCGATTTTAAAAACGGCGAATGGCTGGCCCCAAAAGTGGTGCCTTACCAACCTATTACGTTAGATCCTTCTGCCAAGATTTTCCATTATGGGCAGTCGGTTTTTGAAGGGATGAAAGCCTATAAAGATGCCGATGGAAAAGTCTGGTTGTTCCGTCCGTTGGATAATTTTAAACGTTTGAATATTTCCTCAAAGCGGTTGGCCATTCCAGAATTGCCGGAGAGCTATTTTATGGATGGTTTGAAAGCGTTGTTGAAAGTTGATGAAGAATGGATTCCCGAAAAAGAGGGCAGTTCGCTTTACATCCGTCCGTTTGTATTTGCCAGCGGAAACGGTTTCCATGCCTCGCCCGCCGATGAGTATAAATTTATTATTTGTACAGCGCCGTCTGGAGCATATTTTTCGGGTGAAGTAAAAGTACTTATTGAAGAAAAATATTCACGTTCGGCTAATGGAGGTGTTGGTTTTGCAAAAGCAGGAGGGAACTATGCTGGGCAATTTTACCCAACTCAATTGGCGGTTGAAAAAGGTTACCAACAAGTCATTTGGACCGACGACACCAGCCACGAATATATCGAGGAAGCCGGTGCAATGAATATTTTTGTTCGTATAGGTGATAGATTGGTAACCGCTCCAACAAGCGATAGGATTCTTGATGGAATTACTAGAAAGAGTATTATTGAGTTGGCAAAATCGGAAAACATCACAGTTGAAGTTAGAAAATTAAGTGTAAAAGAAGTGGTTGAAGCGGCCCAAAACGGTTCTCTTAAAGAGATGTTTGGCGCCGGAACCGCTGCGGTAATTTCGCCTATTTCTGGTTTTGGCTATAAGGGTAACGATTACGAATTACCAAAATTAACTGAAGATTCGTATGCGAGTTTCCTTAAAAAACGTATTACTGATATACAGACCAATAAAGTTGAAGACCCTTTTGGATGGCGAATGGAGGTGAAGTAAAAGCCCATCCCGACCTTCCAAAGAGAAGGGATATAAAGTATAAAAAAAGAGAAGCGAAATCGCTTCTCTTTTTTGTTTAATTAAGACGTGAGTTATGCTGAATCAATTTAAGTATGACACGATTCTTACTTATCCAAAATAGCTTCAATATTCGGTTTAAAATAATTTGGGCCTTTTAGTACTTTGCCATCCTCACGATAAATGGGTTCACCGTTTTCTCCCAATTTACTCATGTTACTACGTTGTATTTCTTCAAAAACTTCTTCAATTTTATGTTGCAGGCCATGCTCGATAATAGTGCCGCACAAAATGTAAAGCATATCTCCAAGGGCATCGGCTACTTCAACCAGATCGTTGCTGTTGGCCGCCTCCAAATATTCTTCGTTCTCTTCGCGCATCAGTTTGTAGCGCAACAGGTTTTTCTCCGTTCCTAAATCGGCTTTTGGGGTTTCGCGGTGCCCGATTTTAAATGCTGTATGAAATGCCTTTACGGCTTCTATTTTATTTTTCATCTATTGCTAATTCATTAAATTTGCATAAAAATAACCATATGTTCAGTAAAGGTCAAATTGTTTTCGGCGTTTTATTTTTTATTATTTTCGCCATCATCATAGCCTACACGTATCGCAAGGATTTAAAGCTCCATAAAAAGTTTTATGCCGGTAGCGTTTGGATTCTTATCGCCTTTATTGCCTTTATTCTTTTTATTTCTGCTATCAAGTTTTTCTTTAAATAGTTAGGAGTTTTTGTTAGGTAAAACCCTTACTTCGTCTTTATTTGCTTTTTGTCGATATTCTGAGTGGTTTTGTACGATTTTCACATAAATTAATCATAAGAAATTTTTGATTTCTTAATAATAGATTACCTCCCCAAAACCATTGTAACCATTTTGCGCCACGATTTAAATTTACCCTGTTTTGGGTATGTTTTCGCTACTTGTTTTTGGAGATATTTGTGTAATGCTAACCTAAAGCCATAAAAAATGAAAAATAAGTTACAAGTTGTTTTACTATCACTTTTTGTGTTGAGTGTTATAGTTTCTTGCCAAAACTGCTGCAAAGCGGATTTAGAAATTATTAAAAAACAGAATAAGGAAATATTAAATGCTATAAAAAAAATAGGAAACCCTTCCGAGGAGTCTGGTTCTTATGTCATAAATAATACGATCAATTATACCGAATCAGAAATATGTAAAGGCACAAATTTAGGGTCAATGGATTTTAAGCCGGTAATTACAGCCGAGTTTAATGCTGATAGAACAAGAGTATTAAATTATACCATTACGTTTATTGCTTATGGGTGTAAAATAGAATCTATTGTGTTAAAAACATATACAATTAAAAACAATAGAAAAAACACCAAAAATATAATGAAATATAAAGTGAAGTTTGATGACTCCAAATCTTCTTATTTAGTTTCGTTTAAGCTCGATTCAACCCATTTTGATTCAAATGCGGAGGCGAAAAAAGCATTCCAAACTTTTCTTTCTAGAGAAAATGGAGAGGAGGTATTAAGGGTTAAATTCAACCCAAAAGAAAACCGCAGTGATGACAGTTCTGGGGTTGAAGATATGGGAACCGAAAGATCTGGCATAGCAACCACAACCAATGAAGCGCCCAACACTCCTGATAAGATGTAATCTTAATAAAACAATAACATTGTACCTTAGGCTTTCCATATTTTTTATGCTTTTTACATGCTTTGCATTAGGGCAAGAAAATGTATTTGTTAAAATAATGGACAGTGCCCAAAAACTGTACTTAAAACAAGACTATGAAAAGGCAATAAGGTTTTTGGAGGGTGGCCTAAAAAGCCATTCGTTAGTGCCTGCCGAAAAAAATAAAATCTTCATCGAGCTATTTAAAAACAGCTATTGGATCGATAAAGAAGCTTCAAAGCAGTATTTGTACAAATCAAAAAAAAACTATGCCGTTTTACCAAATTTCGACAAAGCCAATTTAGATTATTGTTTTGGCAACATCCACAGGTTGCTTAAAACACACCCCGATTCATCTATTTACTATTTTTTATCGGCATTGAAACTTTTAGATGGTAACGATTTGGCTTCTATGCAATTAAAATCTAAAGTGTATCAAAAAACAGCCATAGTATATGCGCAGATAAACAAACAGGACAAAAATTACTACTACCTGAAAAAAAACAACAACCAATTAGAGGCATTGAAAGACACGGCCAATTTAGTGTACAACCACAATAACTTAGGAACCTACTTTAGCACCACCAACCAAAAGGATTCGGCTATATTCTATTATAAAAAGGCGTTCAGCACCAACCCCAATTCCAGTATAAGCGGATCTGTTCTGCAAAATATTGGAGGCATTTATTTGGGGCAAATGAACGAAATAGACTCAGCAGAAGCCTATTTCGATAAAGCACTTAACCACAAAATAAGTAAAGAAGGCATGGCCAGTTTGTATTTTAACAAAGGCGTAATCAGTAAAATAAAAAATGATTCAGCATCAAGTGTTAAATATTACATGCAAGCCAAAAAGTACGCAGATTCTACCGGAAACATAAAAATGCAATCATTCATTTTTGAAGATTTGGCAAACTATTACGAAACACTTAAAAATTACAGAGAAGCGTTATACAACAGAAAAAAATTTGAAGTTTTGAACGATTCGCTAAACAGTATCGAGCTGTTGAAAAAAATAGAAGAATACAGTATAAAATTTGAAACAGAAAAAAAAGAACGGGAAAACTTAGAATTAAAAATAAAAGTAGAAAAAGAACAACAAAAAAGGAACATTTATCTTTCAGTGGCTTTTGCCCTTTTGGTTTTCGGCGGTACCACGGCCTTCCTCATCCAAAAGAACACCCGTAAAAAACAAAAACTGGCAGAACAGGAAAAAGCCCTCGAAACCCAAAAACTGGCCACCGTTTTAAAAGAACAGGAACTGTTAAGCATCGATGCCATGATCGAGGGACAGGAAAAAGAACGCCAGCGCATAGCCAACGATCTGCACGACGATCTGGGCGGCCTTATGGCCACTGTAAAGCTGCACTTCAATGCACTAAAAGACAAGCAAACCCCCGAACTGTACAACAAAACCACTAACCTTTTAGACGAAGCCTACCAAAAAATACGCAGCATTGCCCATGCCAAAAACTCTGGCGTTATCGCCAAACAAGGGCTGTTAAGGGCAGTACAAGATATGGCCAGCAAAATTTCGGACGCCAACCAACTGGCCATCGAGGTGATTGACCACGGACTTGAAAACCGAATGGAAAACAGTTTGGAACTTGCCATTTTTAGGATGATACAAGAACTCGTGGCCAACGTTATAAAGCACGCCAATGCCACCGAGGCCACCATACACCTAACCAACCACGACGACAGCCTGAATATTATGGTTGAAGACAACGGCAAGGGCTTTAACCCCAGCCAGATAACCACAATAAACAAAGGTATGGGCTTGAGCAGTATTGATAAAAGGGTGGAATTTCTGGACGGTAAAATGACCATAGAGTCTGAAACGAACAAAGGCACCACCATAATAATTGATATACCCATTTAGCGAAAATTTAGAACCATTAACAGCAAACCTGAAACTAAAAACTAAAATGATACGATTAGCCATAGCCGAAGACCACCAATCGCTCATCGATGGCATTAAGCTGCTATTGGAATACGAAGACGGTATATCCATAGTGGGCACCGCCAACGATGGCCAAGCACTGCTTGAGATAGTGGGGAAGAAGCGCCCCAACGTAGTGCTTACCGATATCCGCATGCCTAAAACAGATGGCATTGAGGCCACAAGGCTAATAAAAAACCAATATCCAGAAATTTATGTTTTGGCCTTTACCATGTTCGACCAGTTGGAAGCTATCCAACAAATGATGGATGCCGGTGCCTCTGGGTACATCTTAAAAAACTCGTCGTTGGAAGAAGTGCGCCAGGCCATTTTTGCGGTAGCAAAGGGCGAAACTTATTTTGATGCCAACATCAACACCAATGCACTTAATTCTGAACCGAGCAACAAAACCAAGGGCGTACTCACCAAACGGCAAATTGAAATACTCGAACTGATCGCACAAGGGAAAACCTCGCGCGAAATTGCCGATCAGTTATTTATTGGCACACACACCGTAGATACCCACCGCAAAAACATGGCACGCATTTTAGGGCTTCAAGGCAAAGGCGAACTGATGCGTTATGCCCTGGAGAAAAAGTATAGGTTTTAATTCGCGTTTTTACCCTGTATTGGGTATGGTTTGGTGGTGTTTAGGTTCATAAGTTTGGTACGTAATCAATAAAATTTACGTACCATGAAAAAGCTATTATTTCTGTTGTCAATTTTTTGCTCAACGACTTCTTTCTGCCAAAAGGAAAAGGCAACGTATCAATTTCTTGCACCGGTTTACAATGATGACCAATCAGTACAATTTAAAAAAGGGCATAACGTATATGTTACTGATGTTGATAGTTTAGATTCAAAAAGTGTGTCTTTTGTTTATTACAAATTTGTGGGAAGTGGGAAGAAAGTAGAATTGTTGAATAACATGTTCTTCTATGACACTCAGAAACAAGCCGAAATTGAAAAGACACAAAATGATGGATCGAAAAATAGGGGAGATAGTGAAATTGGGTTTATTAAAACCCATAGATTACCATTAAACAAGTTTAAAGATTTAACCGCAGAAGTTTATACTAGGTTTAAAGGGGTGTCTGCTGGAGTCTTTACTGTTCCGTTTAAAATAAGGATGGACGATTTTGATTTTGAACAGAATGTGAATATAGGTATGAATCTAAGTTTTCCAATAAGAACAGACCGGCTAAAGTTCGATAAAGACCTAATCACCCCTACTGTTGGAATAGGGCTGGCAACTGTAAATCTTAACCCTAAAAACAGCAACTTGGAAACTTCAGATAACGAAGAAGCTAATAGGACAGCTAGTGCCTTTAGTTGTTCTGTTGGCTTAATGTACCAGTTTACAAATTCCATAAATATAGGTTTTCAATACGGAGTAGATTTTCTCGGAAACAACGACAAAGATGTTAATTGGAAATATGATAAAAAACCGTGGCTGGGCATAGGAATCAATATTGGTGTTTCGCTATCTGAAAATAAAAATGCGAATCCCAACAACTAAGAAGTTCTACAGTACAATAAATATCCTCAATAATGGGGATGTTTTTATGTTAAGTAGTTCTATAACTTCGAAAAAGCTATTAATCAATAAAATATCAAGTTATGAAACCAATACTACTTTTTATCATTTTTTCTGTTACCGTTCATTTCAACCTAAATGCCCAGATAATATGGCAGAACACCATAGGGGGAAATTCGTTTGATCATATTGAAGATGTGATCCCTACCTCAGATGGAGGCTTTATGCTCATCGGAAGCTCAGAATCCGGCATTTCAGGAGATAAATCCGAGGCCAGTAAAGGAGCGGCAGACTACTGGATTGTAAAAACCAACAGCAGCGGCGTTGTGCAGTGGGATAAAACCTATGGAGGAAGTGGTGACGACTATGCCGTAACCGCCATTGAAACAGCCGACGGTAGTTTTGTTATTCTGGGCGATTCCGATTCAGATATATCTGGAGATAAGTCTGAAAACTCAAAAGGCAATTCAGATTTTTGGCTCGTAAAAATCAGTAGTACCGGAACCATAATCTGGGATAAAACCTTAGGCGGGTCGGGTTACGAGTACGCTGTTTCATTAAGAGAAACACCTACAAACGATTTAATGGTTGTAGGCGATTCCGATTCCGATATATCTGGAGACAAATCTGAAAACTCCAGAGGTTTTACCGATGTTTGGGTTGTAAAAACCAATGGTTCAGGCTCGAAAACCTGGGATAAAACACTAGGAGGAGATGCCGATGAAGAAACCACCGTTATTGAGCTGACGGCCGACGGCGGATATATACTCGGGGTAATTGCCGAATCGGGGATTTCGGGTGATAAAACCATAAATACAAGCAATAATGAAGACTATTGGGTAATTAAAATAAATGCCAGCAATACTATAGATTGGCAAAAAACCTATGGAGGCACTTCAGAAGCCATAAGCATTTTAACTGTTCTGATGCCTACCGATGATGGCGGATACATTTTGGCCGGAGATTCCGATTCTAACATCGGGGGAGACAAAACCGAAAACAGTAAAGGAGAGAGCGATTTATGGGTGTTGAAGATTAACAGCACGGGCACCATAGAATGGCAGAGCACATTGGGAGGCGATAGTTTTGAGTACGAGCCCAGTGGATTTAAAAAGGCCGGTGGCGGCTATGTGTTCGCTTGTACAAGTTCATCCAATATTTCAGGGGATAAAACCGAAAGCAGTAACGGAGACGATATTTGGTTGGTAGAGCTTGACAGCAACGGCAATCTGGTGGGCGAAAAAACTTTTGGTACAGGATCAGACGAGTTTCCCCAACAAGTATTGCAAACCAGCGACGGCCATTTTATAATAGTCAGCGATGTTGACGAGGCATCTGGCGACAATACCGAAGCCCCAAATGGCGATTCTGATTACTGGCTTTTTAAAGTGAACAATAGTACACTTTCTTTGGAAGAAAATAAATTTATGCAGCATAGGGTAAGCGTATTTCCAAATCCAACTTCAGGGAATGTTAACATCAAAACCAACCAAAAAATAGAAGGGATTGAAATTTTTGATGTAACAGGAAAGTTGATTTCCACATCAAAGCCAATCAACAACACGGCAAACATTTCCCACCTTCCCCAAGGGCTGTATGTTTTAAGAATCTATTCAAAAAATGGAGTGGTAAACCAGCGCATCTTAAAACAGTAACCTTAACCTAAAAATACCAACTATTGGTGATGTTTTGGCATCGAGTATTTCGATAAATTAAAATGCTATTAATTAATCTTAAAATCTCTTATTATGAAACGGTTATTACTTTTTTTCCTTTTATGCACCACTTTTGTTGGTGCACAAAACTGGATAACATCATCTACACAACAGGCCGATTTAATCAATGAAATTTCGGTGGTTAATGATGATGTAATTTGGCTCATGGACCAACAGGGTACACCCAACGGATTTTCAATTTCAACGGATGGAGGACAATCCTGGACGCATAAAAATTTCCCAGCTTTGTTTTCAGAAAACAATTTTAACTTGGGCGTGTTAAGTGCGGTTGATGCCAATACAGCTTATGTTATTGTTTCGTTGGCTGACGATGCAAATTTAGTAGGAGTTTATAAAACTACAGATGCAGGTACAACTTGGCTTAGGGAGCCGACAATATTTAATGGTGGTGCATCTTTTCCTAACCAAGTCCATTTTTGGAGTGCTGATCAGGGCTTTGCCATGGGCGACGGGTTGGAATTGTATGTTTACTATTTTGGAGCTTGGTACAACCAATCTTCCGGCTTGAATTCAGTAGGTACATGGTCTCTCAATTCCAGCAACTATTTAAAAATTGTGGGTAATTCGGCTTATTTTCTAACTGGTGCCGGAACGATTATTAAAACTGCCGACCAAGGCATTACTTGGGTTGAGATAGCAACACCTTTTAATTCGCAATCGAACGTAAACTTCAGTTTTAAGGATAATATGAATGGCATCGTTGTGTTTAATGATAATACTTCAAATCAACTTTACGCAACTACTGACGGCGGACAAACCTGGAATTTGGTTGGGAACAACATACAAAACTTAAATCATATTATAGAATATGAGCCTAGTGAAAAGCGATATTATAGTATAAGCCGAGATCTTAATAATTTAACATTGTCGTATTCGGAAGACAATGGAGTCACTTGGACTGTAGAGCCCCAATTTAATGGGATTCTGTTGGGGGAACTAGAGACTTCCCGTGAGGGGAAAATATTTATAGGAGGAACATCAACCGTTTATAGTAAAACCCCTGATTTTTCTAACCACCCTGATCTTGATGCTTTGGTGGCCCTTTACAACAGCCTGAATGGCGATCAATGGACTGATAGCACGAACTGGTTGGACACCACAAAAGCCATTTCGTCATGGTATGGCATTACCGAAACCAACGGGCGGGTAACGGGTATAGACCTTGGCTACCAAAACAACGTTTCAGGTTCAATTCCTTCTGAAATTGGTGATTTAACGGAACTTGAAACCTTTTGGATACAGGCATCATCTATAACCGGAGAGATTCCGTCAAGCATTGGAAATTTAACCAAACTGCGTCAGTTAGTCTTGTACTATACCTATGGCATTATCGGCAGCATTCCGGCATCCATCCAAAATTGCACAAACTTGGAGTGGATATATTTATCCGGTAATGAATTGGAAGGCACTATTCCAGACCTATCGGGCTTAAATAGTCTAACCAATTTTGTAATTGACAACAACAACTTTCAATTTGGCGATTTTGAAAATGAGTTTGCTTCATACCAAAATAATATATCCCAATTCATTTATTCGCCACAAAAATATGTTGGCGAAGATGTAAATTCGGTTTTGGAAATAGGCCAAACCGAAACTTTAAATGCCTCACTGGTAAGCGGCGGCCAAAACAGTTACAATTGGTATAGAATGAATGCCGATGGAAGTGATGGTGGTTTTGTATCTGCGGGAATGTCGGTTGATGTAACGATTAACAATACAGACGATTACAAGTGGTATTATTTTTACGAGATAAACAGTAGTTTAGTGCCAGGTTTAATACTTAGAAGCGGGTTTTTCCATTTTGCCGAACCGCCAACATCCAGTCCAGATTACAATGCCCTGGTAGCTTTGTACAACAGTACGAACGGTGAGAACTGGACAAACAACACTAATTGGCTAGATACCACAAAACCATTAAATACCTGGCATGGCATCTACAATGTTGTAAATAATAGAGTGGTTGACCTAAATATTGGCAACAACAATTTAACGGGCAGCATACCCCCGGAAATTGGTAACTTAACCGAGTTGACCTATTTAAGTCTTTGGGGCAACGAACTAACAGGAAACATCCCTCCAGAAATTGGCAATCTTACCAAACTCACCTATTTGGATTTAGCGCCAAATAACTTTTCTGGCAGTATACCCACAGAAATTGGCAACTTGGTAAACCTAGAAACGCTTTGGCTTAACCAAAGTGGTTTATCTGGAAGCATACCGGCTTCTTTAGTTAATTTAACAAAACTCAAACACTTACATTTGCATAGCTCTATTGGCCCCGGTTGGGGCGATAATACCAGTGCCTATTCCGGAGATTTTCCCGATTTGACCGCATTGCCGCTGGAACTACTTCATATATACAACAATTATTTTGAATTTTCTGATGTTGCAGACGAACTGGAAACCTATAAAGCCAATATTCCCGATTTTCAATTTAGTCCACAATTTACCCAAGATTTACCCGAAGACACTAACATTGGCGTAGGAAGCGACATTACGCTAACTGTAACCGATGTGCCAATAGCATCAAAAGGGATGAAAACCAAAACAGTTGTGGCCCAGAACACTTATCAATGGTTTAAAGATAATGTGGCAATAACCGAAAACGGTAATTCTGACACCTATGTAATCAACAATGCCCAAACTTCTGATAGCGGCATTTATCATTGCGAAATTACAAATACAGATACCCCAGATTTTGTAATTAGAAGAGCATTTATAACCCTAAACGTGGGCACATTGGGCACGGAAGAACAGCAATTGGAGCAGTTGCGTATTTATCCTAACCCAACAACATCTGTATTGAACATAAAATTAAAAGGCCAAAACAATGCCTATGTAGCCATTTTTGATATGAGCGGAAAAGAGGTTTTTAAAAAACAGATAGCAACCCAATGGGGCGTTTTTAATATTGAAAGTTTAAATACGGGAGTGTACATGCTACAGGTGAAAACAAACGGAAAAACCATAAAAAAACGCATGGTAAAAAAGTGATGGAATAAAGGCTGTTTTAACTCAAAAATCCCCACTATCGGGGATTTTTTGCATTGGTACATATAGCTAAATTTATGAAGCTATTAATCCATAAAAACAAAAATTATGAAAACTATTAA
The DNA here is from genome assembly GCA_040429635.1 of Tamlana crocina. Classification (NCBI taxonomy): domain Bacteria; kingdom Pseudomonadati; phylum Bacteroidota; class Flavobacteriia; order Flavobacteriales; family Flavobacteriaceae; genus Tamlana; species Tamlana crocina. The sequence continues at coordinate 1,569,618 of CP158972.1, forward strand.
AAAAACCTTGGCACTATTATGCATTCTAACGTTTCTTTTATCGTGCGAGAAAAAAGAAGATCCAGTAGTTGTAAACGAAACATCAACCATTCCAACAACCAATTTAGGAAGGGAAAACACTTATCTGGGGTGTATGGAAATATCGACTAGGGAAACAACCATAGAAGTTTGGGACCACGGGCAGATAGACAACGATATTGTTTCTATTATTGCCAATGGCGAGGTTATTGTTGATCAACAGGTGCTTGACGGGCCATTTAACCCGATTTCAACAATCTATAATTTTGGCAGTAATGGTTTTAACTACGTAACGCTGTATGCACACAATTTAGGAGATATTTCGCCAAATACCTGCACCATAGCCATAAACGGCGTCGAGTTTATCCTAGAAGCAAATTTAGATGCTAATGGTTCAATTGACGTAGTTGTTGGTGGTTATGGCGTAAGCTGCAACTAACTGCTTTATCTAATAAAATTAATTTGTTATTTGAGTTAGTCATTTTGGGCGGTCTAAACACAATTTATTTTCTTTTTTGAAGTTAGGTTTAAGTTAATTTAGGCCGCCCAATTGTTAAACCAAAAATATTTTCATTTTCCACGCAACCTTTTTAAAAAGCTTGCATCTAGTAAATACTAAACCAAGCTAAAGATGAAATTACTACTCGTACTCAGCATTCTTATAGTCATTAATATTTTATTATTGGTGTTTAGTGTCAATAAAAAAACAGAACCTTGATTTAGATTCTGTTTCTGATGTAATTGACTTTTTATCCAAGTTTTAATTTTTATCGCAAGAAGCCAAAGTGCTTAGATAGCTTTTGGTTAACTTTTCTAAATCATTCAGATAATGGTCTTTAATTTCTGAAATGTTTTTCTGTTGAAGGCCAGTTTCTTTGTCATCATAACTCAGCAAACTATGCTTGCAATCACAAACTTGCAATGTACTGTTAAAGGTTTTAATATTTGAAGCAATAATTGATTTGTAATGTTTTATTGTTTTTTCCTTTTCAAAAACTTCCGACTTTAACTTCTGCGCGGCCAATTTCAGTTTTAATGCTTCTTCCTTTTTTTCCAGTGCCAATTGTTGTTCTTCAAGCTGTTTTTGTTCAAACTCCAACGCAGTCAATTCTTTGTTTTTATTGGAGGAAGCGGTGAATTTATCCAATTCAACAATACTTTCTTTTGCAATTTCGCGGGCGCGTTTCACAAAAAAACGGCCGTCCTCATAAGTTTCAGCCGTTTCAACCATAGCGAGATGGTCAATACCTTTTTTTACTAGGGAAAGTGCTGTTGTGCAACCACATTCGACAAGATTTTTCTTCGACAGCTTAAACGATTCCAACGATCGGTTGGCATAATATTTTAAATGGCTAATGTTATTGGCTTCATAAGAATCCTTTACGTGCGAATAGGCATTCACTAAATAGCCATTGGCTTCGTCACAATGGGTTTGGGCATACGTTATTACGTACGAAAATAGAAAGAATAGAAAATAAAAATGTTTCATGGTTTGGGGTTGGTTACATAAATAGGTTGGGCGAAAGTATGAAAATATGTATAAACACCTGTGCCGTTTATCGAAATTGGGGCATTGTAAAAATCAATGGGAATGAAATTAGATTTTCGCAGCCCATTATCCGATACATTTTTTATATTTAAGCTTCCCATAAAACGCTAAGCATGGATAAATACAAAGTCACTTCTCCCATAAAACTGAAAAATACTAAAACAAAAGTTGAAATTCACGACGCTAAAAAGAAGCTTAAATCAATTCGGAAGAAATTGGGCGATTGGCAAAATACCATGTATGCGCACGATAAATATGCCGTTTTGGTATGCTTGCAAGGGATGGATACCGCGGGTAAGGATAGTTTGATTCGCGAAATATTTAAAGATTTTAACGCCCGCGGAGTTATGGTACACAGTTTTAAAGTACCTACCGACAAAGAATTGGGGCACGATTACCTTTGGCGCCACTACTTAGCCCTGCCCGAACGGGGTAAATTTGGGGTTTTTAACCGAACGCACTACGAAAACGTTTTGGTAACACGTGTACACCCCGAATATATTTTGGGCGAAAAAATTCCGAATGTTAATTCTATTGACGACATTGACGAGACTTTTTGGGAAAAACGTTTCGAGCAAATTAATAATTTCGAAAAGCATTTGGCTGAAAATGGTACCATCATTTTTAAATTCTTTTTAAATCTTTCTAAAGAAGAACAAAAAAACAGATTGCTACGCCGATTGGACAAGCCCGAAAAAAACTGGAAGTTTTCGCCCGGCGACCTTGAAGAGCGGGAGCTTTGGGACCAATACCAGCATTGTTATGAAGAGGCCATAAACAAAACCTCGAAACCCCATGCGCCTTGGTACACCATTCCGGCCGATGATAAGCCCACCGCGCGGTATTTGGTGGCGAAAACTTTGTACGATACCTTGAGTGCCTATGCCGATATAAAAGAGCCAGAACTGCACGATGATATTAAAGCCAATATTGAAGCTTATAAAAAGCAATTGGAAAATGAGTAGTATTTGGGCGTTTTAACGCGCTTTACGCTATATCTTTTTTTCGTGCCTCAAAAAGGATGCCGCTTCAATCACTAACGCAGAACTTACTTCCGTAAGTTTTTGATGCGTTCCAATAAAGTAGGATGTGAGTAGTGCATAAACACATAAGCCGGATGCGGCGTTAAATTGCTCAAACTGTTTTTGCTCAGTTTTTTTAAAGATGTAATCAGTGGTTCACCTTTATAAGTGTTTTTGGCATAGTCGTCAGCTTCGTATTCAAATTTTCGGGAAAACCAATTCATAATCAATCCGGTAATTTCAGAAATTGGGGCATAGAGCATACCAAAAGCCACCAAACCAATGTGGAAACTTGGTGTTTCAACCCCCAAAGCGTTTGACAGCAACGGACTAGAAATAAACAATGACAGCACATAAAGCATCACGCCTGTGGTTAAAACCGAAACCACCAAATTGAAAATAATATGTTTCTTTTTATAATGCCCCACTTCGTGTGCCAAAACAGCCACGATTTCTTCGTCCTCCAAATCATTAATTAAAGTATCGTAAAGCGTTACCCGTTTTTCGCTTCCAAAACCTGAAAAATAAGCGTTTGCTTTTGTGCTACGCTTCGAGCCGTCAATCACAAAAATCTTATCGAGTTTAAAACCCACCGTTTGGGCGTATGCCGAAATTTTATCGCGTAAAGCGCCTTCTTCCAAAGGGGTTTGTTTATTAAACAGCGGAACAATTATTTTAGAATAAAACATATTCATAAATACCGAAAAAACCGTAATTAAGCCCCAAGCATACAGCCAAAACAGACTCCCCGAAATTTGATAAAACCAAACTACAAGCGCCAAAATACCACCACCAAGAATGGCCATCATCAGCCAACCTTTTATTTTATCCAGAATAAAGGTTTTTAAGGTTGTTTTATTGAATCCAAATTTTTCTTCGATTACAAAAGTGCTGTAATACGAAAACGGAGTCGTTAAAATATCGCTACCAATCATGATAATTCCAAAGAAAATCAAAGCCACAATAATGGGATTGCTGCTATAGCTACGGGCAATGTTGTCTACCCATTCAAACCCGTCGAAAATTAGAAAAGCAAGCGTTAGCGCCACCGAAAATGTCGAAGTAATCAATCCAAAACGGTATTTGGTGGCTTTGTAATTTTGCGATTTTTTGTATTCGGCTTCGTCATAAACATCTTCAACTTCCTTGGGCAGTTGGTCGTTAAAATGTTTAGCATTTAAGGAATCCAATATTTTATCAACCAAATAATTGATAACGATTATGGCTATAATAATATAAAATAGGGTATTTGCGGTCATGTTTGTTTTTTGGTGTCATTGCGAGGAGTCCCGATAGTTATCGGGACGACGCGGCAATCTGTTTAATTATCCACAGTAATGACAAGGTTATTCAAAATTTCGTTGCCTTTTGGCCTCAAAAATAAGAATTCCTGCGGCAACCGAAACGTTCATCGAGTCAATTTCCCCTTGCATGGGGATGATAATATTTTGGGTAGAATGTTGTCGCCACGCTTCACTTAATCCAGTGGCCTCTGTGCCTACAACAATGGCCGTGGGTTTTGTGAAATCCTGCGTATGATAATCTACCGAAGCTTGTAAAGCGGCACAGTAAATATTAATGTGTTTTGATTTTAAAAACGAAATGATTTCATCGGTCGTTCCCATGGCAATGGGAGTAGTAAACACACAGCCCACGCTAGAGCGGATGATGTTTGGGTTGTACAAATCGGTTTTAGGGTTGGCAATAATTACGGCGTCTGCATTTGCGGCATCGGCAGTGCGTAGCAAAGCTCCAATGTTTCCGGGTTTTTCAGGGGCTTCGGCCACTAAAATCAATGGGTTTTCAGTATTGAAAACTAAATTTTTAACTAAATGGGACTTACTTTTTGCAACGGCCAAAATACCTTCGGTTGTACCACGGTGCGCTAATTTTTGATAGATTTCTTGTGAGATTTCAATCTTGTCCTTGTGGGTTTCGACTCCGCTCAACCTGACATTTAAAAATTCGTTTAATTGTTCTTTTGAAAATAATTCAGAACAAAACAACACGGTTTCCAATGCATAACCGCCCTTAATGGCCAATTCGATTTCACGCCCACCTTCAATTAAAAACGTACCCGATTTTTTACGTTCGCGTGACTTGTCTTTTAATTGGACCAGTTGTCGAATAATTGGGTTTTGTGCGCTGGAAATAAATTTTGTAGTCAATTATTTACTATGTTTGGTTCTGCAAATTTACTATAAATATGAAACAAACTTTACTTTTCTTTTTCTTCGTTCTATCTATTTCTGTTTTTTCACAGGTTGCTAATAAACCATATGACCTTTGGACATGTGACAGTGACCATAACGGTTTTGAAGTTTTTGATTTAACAGTTTTAAATGATCAAGTTTTAGGTGGACAAAACTCAAGTGAGTATCTTGTAACATACCATTTGTCGGATTATGACGTGCACAATGACAAATCTTTAGATGGTTTTTACGGAGCTAACATTGATGATTTACCTGTTACAATTTATGCTAAAGTAACAAGTGTCGATACCGGTAATTATGATTTTACATCTTTTGAGTTATATTTTGTGGGGTTTTCTGATTCAGGAGGGGGGTTAGATGTAATAAAATGTGATGATAATGAAAGTGATGGTATTACGGCTTTCTCAACTTATGATTTAGGTGTTGATAATTCAAGTACTGTTCATAAAACAAGAGAAGATGCAATTAAGGGAATAAAACCGCTAACATTGCCTTATCATAATACAACTCCTCATCGTGATATGGTGTATTTAAGACAAGAAAATTCATATGGGTGTTATAAGATCACATATTTGCATTTGGAAGTAAGGTCGAATCCAGAAATTCAAAAACCAACTCCTTTTTTGTTATGTGATGATAATGCCGATGGTTTTTCTGAATTTGATTTAATGGAAAAGAATGATGAAATTTTGGATGGAAGTCAGGCGACTATCACATATCATTTAACTTCTAGCGATGCAGCCTCATTTAGTTATAATGGCAAAAAATTACCAGAGTTATATACAAATACAACTGCATACACACAAACGGTTTATGCACGAGCAACGTTTAGTTCAACCGGATGCTATAAAATAACTAGTTTGGATTTAATTGTTCAGGATTGTCGGGATCTGGACAATGATAATATAATTAATAGTTATGAGGATTTTAATAAAAATAACAATCTAGATGATGATGATACTGACTTAGACACTATTCCTGATTATTTAGATGATGACGATGATGGTGATGGAGTTTTGACTAAGGATGAAGATTACAATAATAATGGAACACCATTAGATGATGATACAAATGCAAACAACATTCCAGATTATTTAGACGTTAGTGTTGCGCTTGAAACAGAGGAGTTTGAGGTCGTTAATTTTAAATTGTTCCCCAACCCAGCAAAAAACCATTTTTACCTACAATTAAATGAACAGGTAAATAGTGTTTCGGTTGAAGTGGCTATTGTTGACCTTCAGGGAAAGGAAATAATCAAAATAGAAAAGAATAACACGGGTAAATCAATAAAATTGGACATTTCACAATTAAAAAGAGGTTTATATTTTGTTAAGGTAATAGATGGCAGTAAAACCTTAGTAGGAAAACTAATGGTACAATAGATATTTATTGATTATGAGTTTTGCCCATTTTCATGTAATTAAAAGCTGTTACTTTCGTCAAACGAATAAACATCAATAAAAATGAAAAAACTAGTATTACTATCCATTTCACTATTTATTTTATCCTGTAAGAACAAAACATCCGAAACCACCGTAGAGACAAAACCCGAAACTGCCGCCGAGCAGAAAGACAAACCCTCAAAGTATCCAGAGGCTTTGGTGAAAGTATTTGATGCCCATGGCGGACTTGATACTTGGAACAAAATGAAGTCACTCTCTTTTACCATGGAAAAACCCAATGGAAAAGAAGTAACCACCGTAAATTTAAAAAACAGGAAGTCGCTTATCGATATGCCAGAGCACGCTATTGGCTTTGATGGTAAACAAGCTTGGCTATTAAATAAAAGCGATGCTGAGTACAAAGGCGATGCTAAATTCTACTATAATTTAATGTTCTATTTCTATGCCATGCCATTCGTTTTGGCCGATGATGGTATTATTTACAGTGAAGCAAAACCTTTGGAGTTCGAAGGGCAAACCTACCCCGGAATAAAAATATCCTATAATAGCGGGATAGGCGAATCGCCAGAGGATGAATATGTTTTGTATTTCAACCCCGAAACCTATAAAATGGAATGGTTGGGCTATACTGTTACATTTTTTACAGGAGAAAAGGAGCCTAAACTTCATTTTAGAAAATATAGCGATTGGCTAGAGGTAAATGACCTGTTGCTCCCTAAAACCATGGTTAGGTATAATTACGAAAACAATCTGCCTACTACAATACATAGCGAAAACCATTTTACAGAGGTATCGGTATCTTCCGAAAAACCAAATACAGAGTGGTTTGAAGTGCCCGAAGGTGCTACTGTTTTAGAGTAATTATAAATTTATGCCATCAAAATAATTTACCAGTAGGGCCACAACATAATTGTAGCTTTCCATACCCTTGCTCTGTTGGTTGGCTTTTAGAAAATTACCGTAGAATAATTTAAAAAAAGGTTCGGCAGGGTTTTGGTGTTCATCCCAAAACTCCCGAACCTCTTTGTAATTCTTTAAAATTCCTGGGTTAACGGTTTCAACCATGGTTTCGTAAAGCGCTTCGTCCCGACGATAAATTTCATTTAAGCAAAATCGTAGCCCGAAGGTATATCCCGAATAATTAAAGTAAATATTTTTATGATTTATAGCAGCTAAACAACCAATAAAATTGGCTTCGTTTTCGGCGGCATAACCTAATTGATGGGCAATTTCGTGGGTTGTGGTTGTGGGGAATTTAAAGGAGGGAATCAGTCCGTCAACCTGTGCTTCATTTGTAAGCGGATTTAAATAACCACTAAAGCCCATATAGGTTAAAGGATAACTAAACAACGATTTTTTTACACTTTTAGGGTGGTACTCTAAATGTGGAAATTGTTTTTTCAATTGGTCGTAACCCATAGGCGCCTCCTTTAAAATATCACTTTTGCTAAAGGGCATATCAACCTTTAAACTATCGTGTTCAGCAATTTGTAAATGGATGCCGTTGGCTTTTTTAATTAATTTTTCAGTGACCAAAACCAATTTTTCAGTCGTATAATCGGCTTCCAAATTTAAGTTTTTGTGTAAAGGCAAACGGTAATAATTTAGCCCCCAAAGCACATGGAAAGCAAAGTAAACCACGGCCAATGCTGCAGCCACATCGCGCAGCCAATTTAGGGTGTCTTTTCGTGGGCGTTTTCGGTTTTTTATCAACCACCTCACTATATAAATTATGGAAATGGCATATACCACATCGCCAAAGGAAAACGGCAACCAGCCCAATGTATACCTGAAAATTTTCGAGATTACGGGATACAGGCCGTTACTGTAAAACCGTTCAATAAATTCGGAGAAAAGCGCCATCAGTTTCACCAAAAAATACTGCGGAACCAACGACAGCGCCAGTAGGTTTTTCTTGTTCTTCAACATGTTCCAAAAATAAACAAAATTATGCCTTTGCAAATATTTTTAATTGTGGCCCATTCACCGTCGCAAACTTATAAAGGTTTGTTCCTGCTTTCCGCTTTATCTTTATAAAAATGTCATAGCGAGCCAATAGGGCGTGGCTATCTTTTCAAACTTAATCCAAGCCCAAACATTTCAGTATATTTTATTTTATAAAGGATACCGCTGCAATCAGGAGCAGCGAAATAAGTCCGTGCCTTTTTGCTACCTTTGTCCAAATAAAAATATCGAAAATAATGAGCCAAGACATCAGACAACTTCAACCTACCGCACTGTGGAATAAATTCGCCGATCTTAATGCCGTACCACGACCTTCAAAAAAAGAAGAACGGGTTATTGCATTCATGAAAAACTTTGGTGAAAGTTTAGGTTTGGAGACCCTTGTTGATGAAGTGGGCAATGTAATTATAAAAAAGCCGGCAACTCCCGGTATGGAAAATCGAACTACGGTGGTAATGCAATCGCATCTCGATATGGTACACCAAAAAAATAATGACACCGTTTTCGATTTCAATACCCAAGGCATCGACATGTATGTGGATGGCGATTGGGTGCGGGCCAAAGGCACTACCCTTGGCGCCGATAACGGTTTGGGCGTGGCCACCATTATGGCCATTTTAGAGAGCGACGATATTCAGCATCCCGCTATTGAAGCCCTGTTTACCATTGATGAAGAAACAGGGATGACGGGTGCCATGGGTTTAAAGGGCGGACTCCTTTCTGGCGGTATTTTATTAAATCTCGATACCGAAGAAGACGATGAAATCGGTGTAGGCTGTGCTGGCGGAATTGATGTTACGGCTACAAGAAATTATGAGGAAGAAGAAACACCCGAATTCAAGATAGGATACGAAATTAAGGTAAAAGGTTTACAGGGTGGGCATTCTGGAATGCAAATCCACGAAGGCTTAGGCAATGCCAATAAAATAATGAACCGCTTATTGTTTGATGGGTTTGAACATTTCGGGCTCCGCATTTCAGAAATTGAAGGAGGTGGTTTAAGAAACGCCATTCCGCGTGAGAGCAAGGCGATTGTTGCTGTTGATGCCGTTAAAGAGGAGCGCTTTTTATCTGAAATCAAACAGCTTTCAGAAATCATCAAATTAGAATTCAAAACTACCGACCCCGATTTAACCATTGAAATTTCAAAAACCGAAACGCCAGAACGTATTTTGGACTTAGGCGTTCAGGAAGGATTTACCAGAGCGGTTTATGCCGCCGTAAACGGTGTGTACCGTATGAGTGCCGATATGCCCGATTTGGTGGAAACGTCTAATAATATAGCACGCGTTTTGGTAAAAGAGGGGAAAATAGAAGTAGCTTGTTTAACCCGTTCTTCAGTGGAAAGTTCTAAAACGGATTTGGCAAATACACTCCGTGCCACTTTTGAACTTACGGGTTGTGAGGTTGCATTTTCAGGTGAATATCCCGGTTGGCAACCTAACATGGATTCAAAAATCCTGAAAGTTATGGTGCCGCTATACGAAAAGCTAAATGGAGAAAAACCACATGTGGCCGCTTGCCATGCCGGATTGGAATGTGGTATTTTAGGGCAAAACTATCCCGAAATGGATATGATTAGTTTTGGTCCCAACATTAAAGGCGCACACTCGCCAGATGAGCGAGCACAGATTTCGTCGGTGCAAAAATATTGGACATTTGTTTTGGAGGTTTTAAAGAATATTCCTTCTATGAAAATATAACTTAATGCTTTTTGTCGGATTTATTTGTTTTTAATCGATACTTTTCTTAAGTTTGAATAAATGGAATGAAGACATTTTAAAAGCATTATTTTAAGTGAAACATAAAGTAAGCACCCCAATCTGCCTCTAAAAAGAAACATTTAAATAATGCTTTTTTTGTTATAAATCAATTTTGTAGTAAGATTTTGATTTAATTAGAAAAAACAGGTTTTTAACCTAAAATCAAAGCACAATTACCCAAATAATCATTTTGCATCAATCAAAACTTAAGACGATATCTCCTTCGGTAGAACTCAAATTATATCTAATAATTTGATGGTCTTCGTTGCTTGTTGGAACCATTTTACCCGTAAATTTAACTTTAGAATCATCATCTCTCGTTACGGTAAATTCAATGTCAAGACCGTCAAACTTTCCTTCTAAAGGGTTATCATCTCCATCAGTATCGTTTGGGTAGTTCTTTTCAGCACCAAATATTAAGCCCATTTCTTTTCCTTCGTCGTTACTTTGTATGGAAAAGGCATAGCCGTCTCCACCCTCTACGGGCCAGGTTGCGGTAAAAGCCGGTATAAAAACAATGGCGGCAATCGTTTCGGCGCCACATGCCACAATAAGGCTTAAAAGGCCAATTATTACCGATTTTTTAATAAAATAAAATGCTTTCATATCTCTTGGTTTTAAATGGTCAATCTTTATGGTTTGGTTCTTAAATCTTCCTTTAGGTTGAAATAAAACCGCTGTATTTGGTCTTCAAAATTATCTATGGCGGTATTTAAACCTATCGATGAATTTTTTGAATTCCAAATGATATCTTCTTTCAGTCTTTCCCGTTCCCTTTTGTTTTGATTTGCCCGATAATCCAATATTTTTTTTCGAACGTTGTTCAATTTAAGAATGTGTTTTTTATGAATGTCATTAATCATATCATCGTAAATAGATTGCAATTCTCTTCCGTAATTACTACCCCAAACCGATTCAAAACTTAAAAGGTAGTTTTCACCGTTGTCATTCCAATCAATAAAAATGTTGTTGTAGGCGTTTATTATGGTTTCCAGTTCTTCAAAGTATGCTTCGTTTTTTAGGGCGATATCTATAATGTCGCGAAATGCGATATGCACATCTTTAGCCTTTACAATGTAGGTGTCCAATTTTTTTGAAATGATTCTGAACTGTTCGTTTTTAGCCTCCAAAATTTCCTTGAAATGAAGTTTGGTTATAAGGTCTTTCATGTACCTTTTTCGGGCGGAATTATTATTGATTGAAGTTTTTTCAATAATGATGCTTTCTTTTTTAGGGATTTCGCCATTTTCCAAATTCTGGAAAAAAACAGATACTTCATAAACATGGCCATCTACATCGTCAATCAATTGCCCGAAAATAACCGTTTCGGCTCTCAGGTTTTTAAGTTGGTCCACGGTTTCGGTTGGCAAGTTTTTTACGTTTGAAATTTCGCTTTCCATATCCCGATGTGCCAAAACCAGATTGTGGTTTCGCCTTTGTAGCACGGTATACTTATCCAGTTTTATCAGTTCGGTTTCGAAATCGTCGGTGAATTTTGAAGCAAATTTTTTAATGGCAGGTTCGCTGGTTTTAAAATCCCAAACATACACGTTGCTATTTTGGGCAAACAGGTTGGTAGATAAATATACCGTGATGCACGCTATAAAGCCAAATGTTTTAACCAAAATGTTGAGATACTGTGCCATGTTTTAAAGTATTGATTTGTTTAATTACATATTATGGGGACTTGTGTATTGTTTTCTGTAATGAGCCGCTGTGTACTGCATCGTTTGTTTCCTAATTTTATATCGAATTTGTGGCTGTCGTTTTTTTTAATAACTCTAACTGTGGCATAAACCCCCGATGTTTTTACAACCGTTGCTTTTTTGGAATCGACATAAATATCGGCGCCAATCATGTTTGAAGGCAAAACGAGTTTTACAGTATAGGTGTTCAGTTTAAAAATGTCTGGGTTTACCGTTAAAATGCTGGACTTGGCCAATTGATCTGATTTGTTGATTAATTCGTGGTTGGTGGTTGACAGTTGCCTAACCTGTTTGTTGAGTAAGGCCGAAGCTTCTTTGGCTTTAGGGCATTCGGCCAAATCGTTTTCAAGTTTGGTTTTAAGCTTGTCTAAATTTTTTAGTTTATCTTGTTGATTGGTCAGTTGGTTCGATAAATCGGCGATGGTACTTTCAAAATTTTGAATGGAATCGTGCAGCTTTCGTACTTTTTCTCTGCTGGCCGTAATCTCCACTCCAAAAACGCTTACATTTTCGGCGTGCGAAATCAATAATTTTAATTCCGGTTTGAATAAAAATATAGCGATTAGGCCAAATACCGCCCAAATTAGGGTTTTGTGTGGGAATTTGGCAGTGTCTTTTTCTTGTTCTTCCATGGCTCGATGGTTTTAAATTATGGACTAAACAATTAAATCATCATCAGTGTCCATTCCTGTAACCTTTTCGGAAAGTTTAGTGCTATTCAAAAAATCATTTGAAAAAAAAGTGAGCATCTCATCGCTAAGTAATTTTTTCCGTTGTGTTTTCCATTCGTTTACTACACTTTCGCCGTACATGTCGTTAACCAAGTTTGGGAATGCCCAATCACTATTTTTGCCCCAATGTTGTGTAAACGGAATGTTGTTTTTTTGCAAAACTTCAATAATACGCCTCGAATATTCTTTAAGGCTCATAATTCTTCGCGTTTTTTTCCATAGCACGCCATCAATTTCCAGGACACAGGTAATTGGGAATTTGGTAAAGCCCAAGGTGGCCTGGGTTTGCTTTACAAAACGCATGGCGAAAATACCTGGAATAGGGCCTTCGTTTTTGGTTAAATCGGCCAATAATTTTAGGGCTTTCGATGAGTTTTTATGGTCAATCCCCACCGAACAGGCAAAAGCAGGCCCTTGATACGGGGCATCCCAGAAAATTTCGGGCACGGTACCCGTTAAATTTTCGTCCACTTTTGGTAGAATGGATTTTCGAAGACGTTTTACCAACCACGGAATACTCTTCGGAAAATTTTCGGCCATTTTTGTGAACAGATAAATCAAATCGCGGTAAAGCGATTGTTTGATAATGGGGAAGGGGTCTTTGTAGTCGGTTTTAAACGGCGCTTTGTACATCAGTTCCACCACATATTCGGGCTCGTTGCTGTAGGGGTTGATGAATACTTTGTAATGGTACGGTATTTTGCCATGGCCGTCGGGAGTGGTTTCTTCTGGAATTTTGAAGGTTGAATTTTTAAAATCCATCGTATCGGCCAATTTCAGAGCTACATTTTTGTCAATTTTTTTTACATAACGGTTCAGCAGAAATCTAGGTTCGGCCTCAATCACTATGCTGTGGATGAAGCCAAAACCACCCAGTCCGACTAAAGCGGCATTGAACAAATCATCATCACGGATTATCTTTTTACTGAATTTTTCAGCAAAAGCATCGTTAAGCGCGGGTGCGGACTGTCGTTCCAAATAGACGCTATCGGTTTCGTTTGGCCCCGTAATTAAATGGATGCCCACAACATAATCCTGTACAGCACCAACTCCAAGTGCAGAGCCGTGTACGCCGGTAGAAATGCACCCCGCAATGGTTTGTCCGTTACTGGCGCCCGTGGTTTTTAACGATTTTCCGTGGGCGGAAAGCACTTCCGAAATCCGTTTTATGGTCGTGCCACATTCAAACAAAAACAAATTGGAAGCTTCAAAAGTTGTGCTGCCATGGCAGTTGTTATTTTCAATGGGCATGTGAAGGTTCATAAACCCATTGTAGTGCATGCGGTCGCGGTGGTGTGCAATATTGTTCATGGACCACGCCGAACCGTAAGCCCTAAATCCGTGATTGGCCTCGCGGGTTTCCTTGATTAACCTTTGGATTTCTTTGGAGGCATCATTGTAACGGTCTATTTTGTTCGGCATGTTCCCATCCCCCTCCAGTTCGGTGATGTAGAGTTTTTTCAGCGGAAATGGCCCATTATTATGTAGGGTGTCCCATTCTTTTAGGTTATGTGTTTTTGTGGTGGCCATAATGTTAATTTGTGGGTTTCATACAAACGTATTTTACTTTCATTTTGCGTTTTCTTCCTAAGGTAACCACGCTCAACAGCGACCCTCCAAAGGTGTTTTTGAATTCTACCGTGTGCAGTTTTCCTGTTTTACAGGCATCGGTTTCCTTAATTAAATAGGTGAAATCTTTGGAGGTTATGTCAATTTTAATCACGGTGTCGAGTTCCACAACCTGCATGCCCCGATAGTAATCGTCTCGACTCATTAAAGGATCGGGTTGCGGAGTACCGTTAATGCTTCGCAGCCTCACGGAATAGCAGGAAACGAATAAAAAACAGATGCAAATCAGCGCGAGTATTTTGATGTGTTTTTTCATTTTCTTTTGAATGGTTTTAAACAGATTTTAAAAGATTTAAGGTTTTTGAAGCGAAATCGCCGCCAAAGTTGGCCGACAAATCCAAAGATTCTTCCCGCCCAAGGGTATAGTGCAATTGGGTAACATTTGGTGGGGCGTAGCACAGCACCAAATCGGTAAAAACGTTGTAAGCGCCTTTGGTTTTTTTATCGGAATCTGTAAGTTCGCCATAACTGGTTGATGCAAATTTTGAGCAATCCTGAAGTTCTTTTTTATGGTTCAGGTAACTTTTTCCGGCAATGACTTGGCATCCGGCCGAAAAGTTGGAACGCCCAACACCCGTCCAATGGATATTGATGGAAGGGTTTACTCGTAGCCCTTTCAATTTACCTTGGCTGTCGGTTACTTTTATATCGTTGTTGGTAAAGGCATTGTCGTTGTCCCAATCTCGGATAATCATCACGCCGTTGTGGTCGGCAGGTTTCAGGGCGCGGTATATTTTCTTTTCCACCGAAATTTTATGCCACCCAAACCGATACAGATGCTGTCCTTCAATTAAAAAAGCTTCATCTTTCCGTTGGGCCATGGCAACACTGGGGTCGGTAGAGCCCCAAAAGGTAAACACCATCCCATTAATCAGCAGGAAAAACAGGTCGTCATTATCCCGCCTAGTGGTGCTTTCGGTCTGCTTGCGACGTACCCCAATGAGGTGGATGTTGTTGCTACTAAAATCCCAATCTTTTGGTTTTTTAGTGGCGTAGGTTTTTGAAAGGCTGTTCAAATGCTTTAAAATTGGCCCGGGATTGGCCACGTAATGTTGCTTGGCTTGGTTGAGCAAATTCATCCAATGGGTATATTTCGGAGTTGGATTACTGGCCGAGTGCTTTCCCCATTCTGAAACTTTGCCTTCTTGAATCCAGCGGTGGATATGCGACCAAGTACCAGAACCCACAATGCCGTCTGGAACCATGCTCGGAACGTTTTCCGTGCTTCGGACATACTCTTGAAACAACCTCGCCGCTGCTTGGGTAACATAACCAAACACCCCATCAAAAGCACAACGGGGCATAAAACCGGCACCGTGCAGAAATTTTTGCAATTGTAGCACATCGTTGCCGCTGCTTTCGCGAAAGGAACGCCACTTGGTGCGGTCGTCATCACGAAACGATACTTTTCCTATTAAAAGCCCGTCGGTATGGTAGGGTTTTAAATAAGCGGTTCGGCTGTTTGGCCGTTTTCCGGCGTCGCAACTTCCTAAATATAACACGGGCATAGTTTACAGATTTAGTATTTGTTCAATTCTTTTTTTATCATTCTTAAGCTGTCATTGATTTTTTTGTTTTTCACATAATGCTGTAGAAAATCAATTTGTTCAATTTCAATATTGATGTAACGCTGACTGTACATTTGCTGAAAAATCTGCTTGTACCAACTTAAAATGGTATCTTCCCTGTGACTTTTGTTTTCGGGGTTTATCAACAAAATGGCGTAGCTCACTTCGGTCATGCCAATGAGCACAGAAATATCGAGGTCGGCTTTATCAAAATCGTCAAGTTCTTGGTAGAAATCGTCAAGGAATTTTTCAAGGTTGTTCACCTTTTTAAAAGCTTTGCTTTCCTTTAAAAGGGTGAGCATTTTTTTGCCGTTCAAACTTTCGAGTATATGTGCTATGAATATGAGGTTTGAAAGGGCATCGAGATATTGGCCACTAAATTTGTCGTTTGATGTGTCCAAAGATTCTTTGTAATACTCAAAAGCATATTGTAAATATTCGATCTCTTCGCTTTTGGGCAAATAGCGGGCCGTTTGTTTGTAAGTATTGCCCACAATGTTTAGTCGGCTGGCATTACGCCCGGCCAAGGTCAGTAGTTTAATTTCGTCGAGATAGGCCGAAATGGTATCTTTAACAGCATTCGCTTTTTTGGATTTTTTGGCTTCTTCGATATCATTTTTCAAGCGTGAAGATTGCACGGTGCAATACTGCTCTAAAGCCTTAATGGAATAGTTGCCATTATCGAATTTAAAGAGGCCTTTATATTTTTCGTAGGCAATATTGCTCATGCCCAATTCGTCGTAAATCATAGCTTCTTTTTCGAGAACCATGGCGTCGAGCAAATTGGATTCCTGTGCCAAATTGATGTATTTGTCTAATCGGGTTTGGGCAGAAATTTTATCTTCTTTTTTATCGCGAATGGAAATGAGTAGATTATCCAAATCGGTGTGGATTTGAGATGCCACAACATATTCCTGTTCGCTTTCGCTGTATTTTCTTCGACTTTTGAATTTATAAAACTGGTTACCGTAGCATTGGTATGCCCCCCAAGTATTCGAACTTTTATGCTTTTGGTAACACTCGAAACGCGCCAACTGTACAGCATTTCCAAAATCGTAACCTTGGAACATTTTTTCATAAAAGGTTTCCGAAAATACTTTTGCGGCGTTATCGTTTACGGCCCAACCCGAAATTACAATGGCTTTAACGCCCATTTCAATAAGTTGGGTGCCCACATTTGCGGCTAGTCTGTAGCGGTCTTTGCTATAAGCATCGTCACTGGCATTTAAAACACCGGAATAACAACAATTAATAAAGATGAATTCGGGAACGTAGCCAATTTGATTGATCATGGCGGGGTCGATGCAAATTCCACCACCAATGGCAATGCCCACGTTACAGTTTTCGGGGTCGTAAATGCCGTGGCCCGCAAAATGCATAATTTTATAATGCTTGCTGAACAACTCCATCATAATGTTTTTGGTTGTAGAATTGACCAGCGCATTGGTGTTGTAACCTGCTTTTTTGAGTTTAGCGGCCACCCATTCCGATTCCGCTTTTGCTGCGGGAAGCTGTGGCAAATCGCTTTGGTTGTAAATGGGGTCGCCCACAATAAAAGCTTCAATATTGTTTAGTGAAACCGAATTGTAGCGCGAGGAATCCTCGGTGACCAATTGCCTGATGAAACTTGAAGTAACCGAAGCCGGAGTTTCGGTGGTGGTATTGTCATGCAAGAGTTCCCACGGAATTTGTGCGGCATGTTTATCCAGTTTGAGGACTAAATTATTTTGATCCCTAAATTTGCCTTTAAAATCGTTGGGCACCAGTATTTCAAATAAGGATTTGGAAAGCCGTTGATCCCAAACCGAGCTGGTGGACATTTCCTTTAGCAAATAATTTATTTTATGAAGCCCGATGCCCACCATTTCCTGTTCCACACGCGCTAAACTGTCGGATGAATAATACTTAAAACCGGTAATATCATTGTCCGTGTCGCACTTGCTGTTGTCGTCTTTTAAACTGTCAATGTGTAGGTTGTACCACCAATCGTAACTGTTGGTATGGAATACACGACGTTTTTTGGCGCCTGACCGCTTCGTGATGCCTTTTTGCAGGACAAACGGAATGCGCTCGTCTGAATTTTGTTGACGCGATAAACTAAAATACGCCTCGCTGGAAATACTTTCGTAATAGTTTATTATTTCAATGTCCTGAATGGGTTTTAGGCCTTCTTTCATTTCAATGATGCGTTGGTTAGCTTTTGCGACGCCCAATAGAATACCCTTTACGGAATCTTCAACGGGAAGTTTTCCATAGCCCGTTCCCAATAACACCAATGAAAGTCCTTTGGCATATTTTTTTGCCTGCGGAAGAGTGTAGTTATCGCGCATAAACATAGCGTATTTCAGCACCGCCTGCCGCACTGTTTTAGAAAGTAAGTAGTTGGTAAGAGCATCGGTGTTTCCAAGTCCGCAAATAATGGCACCTTTGGGTTGTGTGTTCAGGTTGAAAAACACTTCGCTTTCCCCAATTTGTCCGGGATAATAGCCAATGCCCATGCGTTGGGATAGGCGGTTTCCTAAATAATCGTCTAAGGCCTTTTCGGCACTTAAAATCAAATCCATGAAAAAATGGCCAACCATAACAGGGTAGGAGGCTACCCTTAAATCGCCGTGTATCACCTTGACATTAAAGGTGGTCGCTTCGGTTTTTTTCTGTTCTTTTATATCGAAAATCGCATTGATTACGGCATTGGAATCGTAAACCGGTTCGGGAGCTTCGTAAATTTCAGAAATAATTTCGCCGCCTCTGGTAATGGGTTTTTGGGTGCTCAAAGCATTGGTGCTTCCGGTTGATAAAATATCTGAAATGCCTTGGAAAATTTCTGGCTCGTTAGAAAGGTCGCCGTGCGAAGTTTGCGTATAATAAAGTCTGTTGGTGTTGAGAAGTTGTTTGGGGATGCCCGTAGCCCAAGTGACGCTGCCATCGCCATGCGAAGTGGCTTTGTAAACCAATTTCTTTTTGCTGGACAGAAACCTGTTTTTTAATGAATAATCAAAAACGGTTTTGTCGGCCTGACCACAAACATAATAGATGTTGGTAAAATCTTCACCCTTCAATTGATTGGTGAAATTGATGACGTCCTTCCGGTAGCTTTCAAAACCCGACAAGGATTTTGCATTTGTTTTAGGTGTGGGCATGTGTTTTAAATCGGCTTGAGCATCCAGATCGTTCCAGAATTTTTCCTCCCAAAAAGGCCTTTCGGGATCTTCTTCAATCGGAAGGAGTTCAAAAATGCCGGGATATTTCCAGAATATTTTCAATAAATCGGCACGGTCATTTTTAAAATCGATGGCGGCCAATTGTTTAACGCGTCTGCTGTGTCCAGTAAGTACCTCCATAATAAGGTAGGAACCCAACCACGGCGTGCCCAGCATGATGAATTTATTGGCGCCGTTTTGTTTGAAAGCTGACCACGTATCGGGAAAATCCATCATAAACTGGCGAACCAACAAGCCACCCATAGAATGTGCCACAAAATGAATCTTTACATTGTATTTATTTAAGATGTCTTCAACCTTTTGCTTGAGGATTTTAGCGGAATCCTTTAACGATTTTCGCCAATCGAACTGCATGGTGATAACATCGTATTGTCCCGATAAATGCTCGGCCAAATCGTTATAATATTTTTCAATAACACCACTGGCTTTTACGTTGGAGGCACTAATGTTAAGGTCTTTGGAAATGCCACCATCGTTAAGTTTTCGCATGTTTACCCATTGGTGGTCACCATTTCTGGAAATGGTTGAACCCATGATGCCGGGAACCACAAAAACCACATCGCGGGTAATTTTTTCGGGTGAAAAGATAACCCCGTCAAGGGAAAGGGCGTCCAATAAAATACCGCGTTCGCCATCGGTATAAAGTTCTTTTTTGAATAAAGTAACCGGATTCTGGGCGCTGGCATTAAGGGCTTCCAAAATAGCGGGGCAGGAGCCATTTGCTGAAAAATAATTAAAATGATTGGTGTCGCTACTTTGTGCCAAATGTTTGTAAATGCCATTTTTTCTAACTACACCATGTTCCATCCGTTTGGTATCGACCACCAAATCATTCGCTTGGCGGTAAAATAAGTTGGCCAAAATAACCTTTAGTGAACTAAAGTTAACGCCGCCCACTTCTGAATCTCCTGCAATATTGTACAAATCACTTTCAACGGTTGATCCCGAAATATTCATCATTTTTTGAAACAACGATTCAGGCATCATCGCATTTAAACCCGGCAAGGTTTCTGGATCTTCTTTTTGGCTAACCAGCTCCAACAAAAAGGCTTTTACATTTTGGTACAATGGGTTGGTAATACCAAAGGCCAGTGAAACGGCATTGAGCAAAAGGTTGAAAAAGTGATCGACACGCCGCGATAAAATAGTGGTGCCATTGGATGGGGCGGCCACGCGTACCACTTTGTTTACGGTTATCTTTTTTTCCTTGGCCATTTTGTTGATGTCGTGCATCAATTCGCGGTTTTGTTTGTTTTCGTCAGATTTTAAAACCCCAATTTCATTGTCGCTAAAGCCTGTTATTTTGTTTCTGATGTCGCATTTGGCCAATATATCGGCAACAATTCCTCCGCGCGAATGACTCAAAATATCAATGGTGCAGCCAATAGGGCAATCGTTTAAAAAATCGAGTGCATTTTGCAACGGACTTACCGATAAGGTGCGGTGTTCTAAAGCCCAAATTCGTGAGCCGTAAATGGATACAATGTCTTTCCATGCCTTGTTGTTGCTATTCAGTTTGAAAAAGGCATCAGTGCAGGTGGATAATGTACCGTGCAATAGCAATAAATAAGGCCTGGTTTGGGTAGTTGGTACCGAATATTCAATTTTGTTGAAGTTGGAATCTAACCGAAAAAGTCCCGGATTGGGCTGGATTTTTTTATCGTAGTTTTTAGCCAGGGCTTCTATTGTTGTTTTGGCAATACCTTTTGGTGAAAACACACTGAATACACTGATTAATGCTCTTTTTATGAGGCCACGACTGCTATCTTCGGTGGTTATTTGGATGTCGAAAATATAATCTTCATCAACTATGGATCGCTCAACTTGAATCTTTTTGTCGTAAATCGCTTGTACGTCTTCGGGGTGGCCAATCCATTCGGTTTGGTCGGTAAATTGGATAGCAACCAAATCGTTGTTCTCAAGTTCTATGGTATTGATATTGTTGCTGGACCGCGTCGCCGAAACCTCGATGTAAGTTTTCAGTTCAAATTGTTGCGAAAGCGTATTTGGTATAAGGTGTGCTACCGTTTTTACATCCTGTTTTAAACCTATTATTTTGGCTTTTTTTGTCATGGGTTCAGTGTTTAGGAATGAAGAGATTATTGTATAAGTAAAATTTGATTGTAACTCTTGTGCACGCTAAAACGGAATGCGAAAATGAATTTTTGAAAGGATGTGTGCCAAACCATAGCGATTCTGTTTTATTAATCGTTTAAAAAACACATTAACAAAACCGTCCCAAAAGGCCGACTTTGCTAATTGAAAAATAATGTGGCTATAAGGCTATTTCTAATTTGAAAAGGCTTACAAACACAATCGCTATTAATGAGTAAAATGCGGGGAGAGTTATAAAACTACTAAATTAACCTTAATAATCAAAGGGTTATGTGGCGGTTTTTTAAGGGGGAATAGAAAAAAGATTTCATTTTTTTCGTTTTAAGGCACTGGGTCGTAGCCCGAGCCACCCCAAGGATGGCACCTGAAAATCCGTTTTATTGAGAGCCATCCGCCTTTTAGAAGTCCGTGTTTTTGCAAGGCTTCTTTTGAATAATGTGAGCAAGTTGGCGAGTATCTACAGGTAGCGGGAGTAAACGGAGAAATAAAGGTTTGGTACATCTTTATTAAAAACAAAAATGGCGCAATGAGTAGTTTTTTCATGTGTTGTCTACCTGTCTCGTTCCAATAATTATTGCGATTCGAGATTATTTTACGTGCTCACTCAATTTAACTTGTGTGATTCTGAAAGATACTTCGGCCGCACTAAGTGTGATAATTTTAGAATGGTGAACAATGCAATTAATTTACTGAAAACGTGGTACCGTCTTTGCCGTCTTTAAGTTGAATGCCAATTTCGGCGAGTTCGTCTCTAATTTTATCAGATAGTGCAAAATCTTTGTTAGCCCGAGCTTCTTGTCTTAATTTAATTAAAACATCAACAGCACCAGCCAATTTATCGGTTCCAGAGTTGTTGTTGGCGTTATTTACAAGTCCGAGTACATCAAACACAAAACCGTTAATGGTATCTTTTAAAGTTTGTAAATCAGCTTCAGAAATACTTTCTTTCCCTTCTTTTACTTGATTGATAAATTTAGCAGCTTCAAACAGATGCGCAATTAAAATAGGCGAATTGAAATCGTCGTTCATGGCATCGTAGCATTTTTGTTTCCAAGAAGCTACATCGAAGGTTGAGGTTTCAGAAGTTTTAAGTCCGTCTAAAAGGCCAACAGCTTCCATTAATCGGTTAAAGCCTTTTTCGCTTGCCAAAAGTCCTTCGTCTGTTAAATCGAGAACGCTACGGTATGACGATTGCGCCACAAAAAAGCGAATAACGCTTGGCGAGTACGCTTTACTGAAAAATTTATTATCGCCCGAAAGTAGTTCGGATGGGTTTACCGTATTTCCGGTGGATTTAGACATACGTTGTCCGTTTAGCTGAAGCATATTGGCGTGCATCCAGTAGTTTACTGGCGATTTGCCTTTTGCAGCTTGGTTTTGGGCAATCTCGCATTCGTGGTGCGGAAACTTTAAGTCCATTCCGCCGCCATGGATGTCAAATTGGTCACCTAAATATTTGGTGCTCATAGCGGTACATTCAAGATGCCAACCCGGAAAGCCATCACTCCAAGGTGAAGGCCAGCGCATAATGTGCTGTGGTTCGGCTTTTTTCCAAAGGGCGAAATCCTGCGGATTTTTTTTGTCACTTTGCCCATCGAGCTCGCGGGTGTTATGAACTAAGTCTTCAAGGTTGCGTTTGCTCAGTTCGCCGTATTGGTTGGTTTCATTGAATTTGTGCACATCAAAATACACAGAGCCGTTGACTTCGTAAGCAAAACCATTTTCTATAATCTTGCTTATTAATTCAATTTGTTCAATAATGTGACCAGTTGCTGTAGGTTCGATACTGGGCGGTAAAAAATTAAAGGTATTTAGAATGTTGTGAAAATCGACAGTGTATTGCTGAACCACTTCCATAGGTTCAATTTGTTCCAACCTCGCTTTTTTGGTTATTTTGTCTTCACCGGTATCGGCATCGTTTTCTAAATGTCCGGCATCGGTTATATTCCTCACATAGCGCACTTTATAACCTAAATGTTTTAGGTATCTAAAAACCATATCGAACGACATAAAGGTGCGTACATTACCCAAATGCACATTGCTATAAACCGTGGGGCCACAAACGTACATGCCTACGTAGCCTTCTTCAATGGGTTTAAATGATTCCTTTTTGCCTGTTAACGAATTGTATATTTTTAGCTGTTGTTCTTTATAAAGTTGCATTAGTGGGCTGGCTTGGTTGTTTATTTGGGTGGAATAACTTAAAATTTGGTATCGAGCTTTATGTAATCCAAAAATTCCCGGCGTGTGGCCATGTCTTTGAATTTTCCGCCAAACTCTGATGTTACCGTGCTGCTTTCAATATCTCTGATGCCTCTTGAGTTAACGCATAAATGCTTGGCGTCGATTATACAGGCCACATCTTTGGTGCCCAAAACACTTTGCAGTTCGCGCACGATTTGAATGGTTAATCGTTCCTGTACTTGCGGACGTTTTGCAAAGTAATCTACAATGCGGTTCATTTTTGAAAGCCCCACTACAGAGCCGTTGGAAATGTAAGCTATATGGGCTCTTCCCACGATGGGAAGTAAATGGTGCTCACATGTAGAATACAATGTAATATTCTTTTCAACCAGCATTTCGCCGTATTTGTACTTGTTGTCGAATGTAGAAGCACTTGGCTTTTTGTCTGGATCTAATCCGCCAAAAATTTCCTTAACAAACATTTTGGCCACACGGTTTGGGGTGCCCTTTAAGCTATCGTCGGTAAGGTCGAGGCCCAAGGTTTCCATAATGTGTCGAACGTCATCTTTAATGATGTCAATTTTCTCTTCATTAGAAAGTTTAAAGGCATCGCTACGCATGGGGGTATCTTCAGAAGTACTGATGTGGTTGTCTCCGATAGCGTCAAAATCTTCTAAATTACTGTCGAATTTCATGTTACATTTATTTTTTTTAACAATGCGGTATCGTTGCTTAAACTACTAGGCTTTTTTTCAGTAAGTTGTGTTTTAAAACGCTAACCGATTCCCGTTAAAAATTTAGTTTGCAAAGATAAGCATTATACTTTTGTTATGCTTTGTGTTTGCAAATATTTAATACTTACAAAATTTGAGGTTAAATTTATGTGAAATCAATAATTTGCCTGTTGGTTTTTTGGCTAGTTTTGTTCTCGAATGGTTATTTGTGAAACTATTTTGCTGTTAATTAATGACTTAAAATAAAATAGATGAATTGGTTATTATTGGTTGTCGCTGGGCTTTTTGAGGTTGCATTTGCGTTTTGTTTAGGTAAAGCAAAAGAGTCTGCTGGAAATGAAATGTACTTGTGGTACTTAGGGTTTTTACTTACACTGGCTGTAAGTATGGCACTTTTGGTAAAAGCCACGCAAACATTGCCCATTGGTACGGCCTATGCCGTTTGGACAGGTATTGGGGCAGTGGGTACCGTGTTGGTCGGTATTTTTGTTTTTAACGAGCCTACCACTTTTTTAAGACTTTTGTTTCTTTCAACATTGATTATGTCTATAATCGGGCTGAAAGCCGTGTCTCATTAAGGGTGTTTTTCCTTCGTAGTGCTATTATAAATTATCCAGCTGATTGCTTTTTTTGTCTTCACTAATGGTCCAGAAAAAACCAATAAAAAAGAACTGGTCGGTGGCAGGTTGAAGCGCTCGCCTGTTGAAATTTCCGTTTGCATCGGGAGTATTGGCGTATTGGTAGCCGTTAATATTTTTAAATCCCAAAACATTGTTTACGGAAGCATACAGTATTTTTTGCGGACTGATTAAATACGCCCAATTTAAGCTCAAACTGTTGAAGCTTTTGGTTTTTTGATTTAAAAATCCGGACTGGTTGGGGTCGGTATAAGCACGTCCCGAGCCGTGAGCATAGCTAAACCCGATTTGGCTTCGCCATTGGTCTATCCAATATTTCCCAACTACCGACAGGTTATGCGGATTTGCAAAATAAGGTCGCGCTTTGGTGGGATAGTTTTTGTAGCTCCGTTCAGAATCCAAAAAGGAATAGCTCAACCAATAATCGAGATTTTTAATGCTTTTGCTGTCGCGCCAAAACAAATCGATGCCTTTAGCGTACCCATGTCCACTAGTGTTGAAATTGCTGTTGAATGAAGCAAAATCGGTATCGTATTTTACCAAGTCAGCATATTTTTTGTAGTAGGCTTCGGCACGGAACAACTTTTTGTCGCCGTTGTATTGATAGTTAAAAATATAATGGGTTGTTTTTTGAGGTTTTAAACTCTGGTTGAATTTTAATATTTCGCTAGAAGGGTTTTGATGAAAATTCCCGTAAGCCAACGATATTTGGCTTTTGTTGGAGGTTTTATAGGCCACTGAAAACCTCGGTGAAATCGTGAAATCATCAAATAATTGACTATACTCGCCACGCATCCCTGATTTAAAGGACAATGTTTTCGAAATGAAAATATCGGCTTCGGCAAAAGCGGCCGACAGATTGTTGTTGAAGCCATACTTGGGGCTTTCTAAAGTTTCGTCACGATAGGATTCGTTAAAATCAGTGGCAAAATATTCAGCGCCAAAATTGATTTTAAAGTGGTTGCTGATTCTGTTTTTTAATTTTAGTTTGGCATGTATGGAGTTTTCGGTATTTTTTATGGTGCTTTCTGATATATTCAGGTTGTTGCCTGCCCGTGTATAACTCATCCCTCCAAAAAGCGTCCAAGAGCTGTTCAATTTGCTTTCGTATGAGCCGTTCATGTAAACGTTGTTGTTTTTTAGTTTAAAATAGATACCTTCTGGAGTGTTGATGTCGTCTTGGGTGAGTTCAAAATTGGTGGCATCAAAAGCGCTATAAAGTTTAAATAGTCCCGAATTGGTTTTGTAGCGAAAAACGG
Source organism: Tamlana crocina (assembly GCA_040429635.1). Taxonomy (NCBI): domain Bacteria; kingdom Pseudomonadati; phylum Bacteroidota; class Flavobacteriia; order Flavobacteriales; family Flavobacteriaceae; genus Tamlana; species Tamlana crocina. The sequence goes on from CP158972.1 coordinate 1,595,336, forward strand.
CTTCTCCCGAAAAGGTTTCATAAGGGCTTATCCATTGGTTTCTGTTGGTGAAAATCGCATTGTATGGCGCTAAATTTATATAGGAAGCATTAACACTCACCGAGCTTTTTTCCCATTTTTGGGTGTTTCCTAAACTGGCGCCCAAACTCATAATGCCAATATCGGTTTTTTCTTGGTCGGGTTCGTCAATGGTATTTAGCAATAAAACACTGGATAGTGCCTGACCGTATTCTGCCGAATACCCACCGGTTGAAAACGTAATGCCGTCAAATAAAAATGGGGAGTAGCGCCCACGGGTAGGGGCGTTGTTGGTGGTTGGCGTATAGGGCGTAAATACACGGATGCCATCTATGAAAATCTGGGTTTCGTTGGCATCGCCGCCACGAACGAATAGTCGACCATCTTCAGCAACGGTGGTTGTTCCGGGCAAGGTTTGCAGTGCGCCAACAAAATCGCCCAAGGCACTTGCCGTGGTCACTACATCCAATGGCTTTAGTGCGTTTACTTTGCTGTTGTCGCCTGCTGAAAAGGTGCCAGCCGACAGCACAACGGCATCTAAAGTGTTCAGGTCCTCTTTCAATTTTATGGTAACATTTTTCATGAACGATATATCGCCAACCATTTTAAAAGTTTCGAAAGCTAAATATGAAACTACCAAAGTTTGTGTGCCAACTTCGGAAGTTGAAAACGAAAATTCACCAATTTCATTGGATGTGGCGCCGTCGTAAGTGCCTTCCAGATAAATATTGGCACCTTCAATGGGCGTGTTTTTGGTGTTTAAAACGGTTCCCATAATGGTGGTTTGCGCCATGGTTTGAAGCGAAATAAAAATAAAGATGAGGAAGAAGATAGTGGTTTTCATCGGTTGGTTTTTTGTTCGTTTTTTGATGGATTAATGAATTAAGCCTGCACAAATTTGCAATAGGAAAGAGGAAGGAAAAATTGTTAAATACCGAACTGTTAAATAATGCTGATGAATTGAATTTTTTTTCAGAAAAACTAAAATTAAGGTTTGGAAAAATGGGCTGTCGATATATAGGAAATCGAACCGATTTGTATAAAATTGAAAGAAGATGATGTGCTGTTTTTAGGGTTTTTGGACGAATGAAAAACTATTAATTTTTTTATATATTAGCCTTGTTGAAATGAACTAAAAATTCAATTTTAAGTCGTAAAAACGGTCGATAGATTTTGTTTATAGTTGTTTGTTAGTTTGTTTTTAATCAGATTTTTGTTGGTTGTTGTTTAAACTTTAAATTTAAGTTGTGCTTTCTGATTTGAAATAATCACGAATCTTCAAAAAAGACAAAAAAAATCAGAATCAATCCCTTTCATTTTCTTTATTTATAAAGCTTAAAATGAAAATAGTTTTCGGTATTTGTAACATTCCTAAAAATTAAGCTACTTACATTGTAACTAAACCACCATCATTGAATAAAGAACTAGAACATAGTTTTGTTGAATTGCTGGAAAAGCACCAAAATATTGCACACAAAATTTGCCGTTTGTACACCAATAATTATGATGCCCATAACGATTTATTTCAGGAAATCACCATACAGCTTTGGAAGGCCTACCCGAAATTCCGGGGCGATTCGAAATTTAGTACCTGGATGTATCGTGTAGCTTTAAACACAGCCATTACACTTTACAGAAAATCGAAACGCACTATACAAACGCAAGATTTTGAAGGTGTGGAATTCAAAATAAAAGCGCAAGATTATGATGACACAGAAGAGCAACAACTTAAAGTGTTGTACCAAGCGGTACACCAATTAAACGACATAGAAAAAGCGTTGGTTTTCTTATATCTTGAAGATAAAAACTATAAGGAAATCAGTGAAACATTAGGTATTAGCGAGGTGAATGCCCGTGTGAAGATGAATAGAATTAAAACAAAGCTAAAAACCATTTTAAATCCGTGATGCTATGGATGGACTAGAGTTACTAAAGAAAGACTGGAATAAGCAACCGGAGCACAAGAAGCTTACGGTTAGTGAAATATACCCTTTGCTCCACAAAAAATCGTCTTCAATCGTGAAGACTTTATTTTACATTAGTGTGGCCGAATTGGTGTTTTGGATTTTAATCAATACCGTTCCGTATTTTACATCTGATTCGTTTAGGGAACGATTGGATACCGTATATGCTGATGATGGCACTTTTACCGTGCTTACTGTTTTTGGCTATGCCGTAATCCTCTTGTTTATTTTTCTGCTTTATAAGTCGTATAAATCCATTTCGGTAACTGATAGTGCCAAACAGCTCATGGAAAGCATTCTACGTACCCGAAAAATAGTGAAATACTATGTGCTTTATAATTTAATAGTCGCTGGGTTTTCGTTGCTTTTCGGTTTTTATTTTGCGTATACCCATAATCCCGAATTGGCCGATCAAGTAGCCCATTTTAGTCGGGAACAAACCATAATGGCCACAGCAATAGTCGTCATTTCAACAGTGGTATTTATACTGCTAATTTGGCTGTTTTACAGGCTTATTTACGGCTTGTTGCTAAAACGCTTAAACCGAAATTACAAAGAGTTGAAAAAGCTGGATGTTTAAGATTTGACTACACCAAGGGTGTATAGCTGCTCCATGGTTGGGGTTTCGCTTCCACCGGCAGGTTCTAAAGTAATACCAAAGGCTTCACTCTCGTTGGCGTTTTCAATTTCGAAAATTTTGTTTTCATCGGAAATAAAATCGTCAATAGTGCCCAAACTGGTTGGTGTTAACGGACTTAATTTTAACGACCAAACTTGATAAACAGTGCCCTGTGGAGGGTCTGGAAGTCCTTGTGCATCCAAGAATATACGGTTTGATGCTTTATCCCAATACACTTTGGCGTAAGTACTCGAAAAATTGCCTTGTCCTGCCAATGGTACTTGGGCAATGTTTTCGTCTCTTAACACCGAAATTAAAGTATGGGCTTTTTCTAAGTTGGTTTTGGAACGTTCAATTTGTGTTTCCAGTAAGTCTATCTGCGTGGTGGAAATTTTTATTTCGCTTTCCAATTGCCTGTTTTCATTAGAGAACCACATAAGCCCTATGCCCAAAATAATGGCGGCGGCCCAACTTGTGTAAGTTATCCAATTGTATTTTGGTTTGGTGATTGAAACAACTTTGCCTGATTTACTTAAACCTAAATGGTCTTTTACGGCCTGCAAAATTTTTGATTGGTTTGTGGCAGGAGCGGCAGCTGAGGTTAATTTAATGGCAGCCGATTCTATTTCGAGAACTTCCTGTAAAATTTCTGGATGCTCCATCATCATATTGTAAACCTCTTGGTTTTCTTTTTCAGAAAGAACACCAGCTACGTAAAGCTCTAAAATACCAGATTCTATGTAGGTTTTAATGTCCATTTTAATTCAATACCAAATTTCTCAATTCTTTAATACAATTCCTGTTTCTTGTTTTTATGGTGCCCACGGGCATGTTTAGGGCTTCAGAAGCTTCGGTTTGGGTGTAGCCCCTAAAATATAACAATTCGATAACAGACTTGCACTTTTCGGCTAGTTTGTCAACAAACTTCTTAATACCAATGGCATCGGTCTTTTGGTCTAGGCTGTCGCCCGTTGCAATTATATCTACGAAAAAATCGGAGTCAAGGTTTTGTTTTGATTTTTTAAAGGCCTTAGAACGCGTTTTGTCTATGGCAGCATTTCGCGCTATATTCAAAATCCAAGTAAAAAACCGTCCCTTGTTGCTTGAATAAGTATCAGCCTTGTGCCATGCTTTTATAAAAACATCTTGCATCACTTCTTCGGCAATAGCATGGTCTCTCACAATATTGAAAATAACACCGTGCATGCTTTCGCTGTACATATCGTAAAGCCTTTCAAAAGCTTTTTCGTCTTTTTGCTTGAACTTTTCAACAAGGTGTTCTAAATTCATGTATAGTGGTTAAATAAAAAACCAAGATAATCAAATATAATTTGAAAATCTTGGTTTTTGCTATTGTTTATTGAAGCGCTTTACTATTACTTCAAGCTGTTTTAACTTTTTCTCAAGTAAGTGCTAACCTCAATGGCAACATCTTCCCAAGTTTTGCTTACACCATCTGCTCCTTTATGAAGATCGAAGCAAACTTTGTTCAAGGCTTCCAAAGCTTCTAGTGCATTCCAATCTTTAAGATTCATGGTTCCGGTTAAGGTTATGCGTCTTTCTTCTTGAATATCTATGTTTAAAGGAATGTTATGCGTTACCCCGTTCATGGTTAGCGAAGCGTTACAAGCGCCACCGATACTATATTCAATTTTTCCCTTTAGCAACTCTGTATTTATCATAGAGCCAAAAAAGGCATCTTTAATTTTGGCATCTCGGGTGTTGGTTGCATCGTTGGTAAATAGGCTGCTAATTGGTATAGAAAATTCGAGGTTATTTAGGGCTTCTTGAGCTGAATTTCCAGATTTGCTATCGAAATTTAATGTGGTAAAAGTGCCGTTAACCCCAACTTTATCGGTGGTTTTGTATGCTGTCCATTTAACAGAAGTAGCTTCTGGTTTTACAACAAATTTTTCAGATTGGATATTTTCTGTTTCGGGCGTTTGATTGTCTTTTTTGTTCTCTTTGCAAGAAACAAATCCGATGGCTAAAGCGATTAACGCTATACTTGCTTTTTTTATCATGTTTATTGTTCATTATAATAATATTCGAAAATAGAACAATCAAAAAACAATAGCAAACAACAGGTCGATATTAAATGTCAACGTTATGTTAATTTTTGATAAGAAAAGAGGTTGGCGTTACTCTATAATTCCCGCGCAACTTATTCGAGCACCAGCCGCCCCCGAAGGTTGAGATGTAAAATCGTCGGCCCCAGCATGAACTATAATGGCTTTTCCAACAATGTTTTTATTTTCATCGTTGCAACCAATACACCATTCATCTGTAGTGAACGAAATGGTTCCGTTACCGTTTTCATCTGCAGTAAAGTTGCCAATATCACCTTTGTGGTAACCTGCGTTAGCACCCCACTTTCCATGAGGTTGTGCAGTAGGGTTCCAGTGACCACCGGTCGATGTGCCATCGGGAGCAGAACAGTCAGACGATTCATGGATGTGGATGGCATGTTGTCCAGCTTCAAGCCCGCTGATTATGGCCGTCATGATTACTTGTTCGTCCTCTTCCTTAAAAACCACTTTGCCACTCACATTGCTATCGTTTTTAGCAACTAAGGTCATTTTAATTTTCTTGCGAGTTTCGGTTGCTATTTCTGTTGTTTCAGTTTCCTTTTTCTCCTTTTTACAAGACAATAATCCTATGGCCAGGGTAATAATTACTATGCTTATTTTTTTCATGTGTTTTGAGCTTTTTAGGTTCGCCTTAAGTTAAAACAATTGTAAACTACAGATTGACTTATATCATATTTTTATGTGTCGGATTCATTTAATTTTGACATTTTAAATGTTAGGTATGTTACAATCATTAGTCAATAAATACAATATTTCTGGACCGAGATACACTAGCTATCCAACGGTGCCGTATTGGAATTCGGATACTTTTTCTTTGGAAAAATGGAAAGATTCATTGGTGAAGTCGTTTAAGGAAAGTAATACCGATGAGGGCGTTAGTCTTTATATACATTTACCGTTTTGCGAAAGCTTGTGTACGTTTTGCGGATGCAATAAGCGGATTACTAAGCAACACGGCGTAGAGTCGCCATACATTGAAGCGGTTTTGAAAGAATGGAGCCTTTATTTGGGGTTTTTGGGTAAAAAGCCCAAAATTAAGGAAATGCACTTGGGGGGCGGTACGCCAACATTTTTTAGTACTGAAAATTTAAAACGGTTGATTGACGGTATTTTGAAGACTTCGGAAGTTTCTGAAAACCACGAATTCAGTTTTGAGGGGCACCCCAACAATACTACAACCGAGCATTTGCAAGTGCTTTACGATATGGGATTTCGGCGAGTGAGTTTTGGTGTTCAGGATTACAATGAAACCGTACAAAAGGCCATTCATCGCATCCAACCTTTTGAAAATGTTAAACGGGTAACCGGTGCTGCCCGAAAAATAGGCTATACCTCGGTGGGGCACGATATTATTTTTGGCTTACCGTTCCAAACCTTAGAGCACGTTCAGCAAACCATATTAAAAACCAAGGCACTGTTGCCCGACCGTTTGGCGTTTTATAGCTATGCGCATGTGCCGTGGATAAAAGGTAATGGGCAACGCGGATTTGATGAAGCCGATTTACCATCGGCAAAACTAAAGCGGCAACAGTACGAATTAGGAAAAAAACTGTTGGCCGAAGTGGGCTACACCGAAGTAGGGATGGATCATTTTGCTCTAGAAACCGATAGTTTGTTCCAATCGATGCAAAATGGGAGTTTACACCGAAATTTTATGGGCTATACAGCATCAAAAACCCAAGCCATGATTGGGTTGGGCGTATCGTCAATAAGCGATAGTTGGTACGGGTTTTCGCAAAATGTAAAGAAAATTGAGGATTATTATCGTTTGTTGGGAGAAAACACCATTCCGGTGTATCGCGGGCATATTTTAAGCGATGAAGATTTGATAATCCGAAAACATATTCTTAACTTAATGTGTCAATTTAAAACATCGTGGCGCGATAAAACCTTGTATTTTAAGGAAATTCCAGATGTGCTTATAAAGTTAAGTGAAATGGAAAAAGACCAATTGCTCAACATCAACGCCCACGGTATCGAGGTAACTCCATTAGGAAGGCCGTTTGTTAGAAATATTTGCATGGCTTTCGATGTGCTATTGCAACGAAAACAACCCGATACGCAATTGTTTTCCATGACTGTTTAAACCAAGTTTCACCCTAAAATCAAACAAAAATGAAAACCATTATAATTCCAGTTGATTTTTCAGAACAATCAGAATACGCATTAAAAACAGCGGCACAGCTCGCCAAAAAGTTTGATGCCGAATTGTTGGTGCTACATATGCTCGAAATGTCCGACATTATGCTTTCGGCTTCGGGGGGCATGCAAAACCAAAAAAGCATGTTTTTCCTTCAGTTGGCTGAACAAAAGTTTGAGGAATTTTTGAAAAAGGACTACTTAAAAGGCATTCGAATCAAACCTATTATTAAACATTTTAAGGTGTTTAGCGAGGTTAACGATGTGGCTATTGAAAACAATGCCGACCTTATTGTTATGGGGTCTCATGGCGCTTCGGGCTTTAAGGAGTTTTTTGTGGGGTCTAATACAGAGCGGGTGGTGCGCCATTCGGAAATTCCAGTCCTTGTTGTGAAAAACGATGTGAAAACTACCGATTATAAATCGGGCGTGTTTGCTTGCGATTTTTCGGAGGAAGCTATAGAGCCTTATTTGAAAGCGGATCGATTTTTTAGAAAAACGGGGGCAAAAATGAATTTGGTGTATGTAAATTTACCCAATGAACGATTTAAAAGTACCGCAGAAATTGAAAAACGAGTGATTAACTTTTTTACCAAAGCTGAACGAAGTTTGGATAAAATGGCCGATGTGAGTTATGTGTCGGACTATACGGTTGAGGGAGGTATTTTAAATTTCGCCAATAAAATACATGCCGATATTATTGCTATTCCAACCCACGGACGAAAAGGCTTGGCACACTTCTTTGAAGGTAGTGTGGGTGAAGATGTAGCCAACCATGCTAACTTGCCTGTTGTAACTTTTAAGATATAGCGTTCTATTTTATAAATCGGGATTGTGAATGGCCAAAATATTGAATAGTGATGCTTTGGTGTTGAAAAAATCATTCTCTAAAGCAATGGCTTTTAGTTTGGCATCAATAAGTTTTGACTCTCTTGAGTTGACCAAAAACAACGAACTTTCGCCCAAAAAGAATTTGCGTTCTTCGGCAGTGAGCATTTTGCCGTAATCTTCAACAATGGCTTTGGTGTATTGGTTTTGCAGAGAGTACGATTTCAATTCCTGGCTTATGGCATCAATCTTATTTTTAAGGCTTACTTTGGTGTTTTGGAGGTCGAAGGTGGTGTTTTGCAATTTTAAGTTAGCCAATTTTAAATCGCCACGTTCCTTCCGCAAAAACAACGGAATGTAAATATTCAAACCGCTTTTGTAAGCTGATGTGCTGAACGAGCGTGCTATTTCTGGAGTTTCAGATAGAAAATTGTACTGTAAATCGATCTGTGGTAATAGGTTATTGCGTTTAAGGCGTTGTTCAATGGTTAAACTTTTTATTTTGTAGTCCAAAGACTTTAGTTTGGGGTGATTTTCCACATTAAAGCTTTCAATGTCCAGTTCCGCGGTGTTGAGTGTAGTATCAATAGTTTCAAATGTGTTGGTGTTCGGAACCATGCCATCTTTCAATTCAATGGGCGTATCGTTGTTCAGCCACAAAAAATTCGATACGTTTAATGTCGATTTCACAAATTTTATCCGTGCTTTTTCCAGATTCAGTTTTCTGTTATTTAGGGTTATCCGTGCCTCTAAAGTATCAATGGCAGGTTTGTCTCCGGTTTCAAAACTCTTCTTTATGCCATTAAAACGCATTTCGGCATTGGTTAAAAAGGCTTCGTAAACTTGTTTTTCGTTATAGGTTTTTAGCCAATCAAAATAAGCGAGTGTGGCATCGTATAAAATTTGGTTCACGAGCATTTGGCGGTCTGCTTTCGCTTGGTTTACGTACAATTTAGATTGCCGTAACATGGCCATGCGTTTATTGGTGAGCAACCCACGTGCCACGGGAATGGAAACCCCGGCGCTGTAAAGTCCATCGGTTGGCACTGTTGATTCCGGATTCAAATAATAACCCGTGTTTTCCTCAAAGTTACCTTTAAATTCAATGCCAAACCATGTCGGGATTTTGAATGAGGCGTTGAGCTTGTCGTAATACTCTGTGCCTTTAAATGTTTTTCGGGCGTAATCAACTTCTACTTTGGGGTCGAACGCACCACGTGCTTTGAGTAGTTTGGCCTCGCTTTCCGAAATCACCAAATTGGCTTGTTTTACAATGGGGTGGTAGGCTTTTACATAGCCTAGGTATTCGGCTAATGAAATGACCGAAGTGCTGTCTTGGGCCGTCAAAAAACCGCTAATGAACAATAGAAAGCCTACAATAAATCGTTTCATTTTTTATCTTTTTTTGAAGCCGTTTTATTGGTTGCTGGTTGATAGTAGTTAGGCGGGAAACTGTTAACTTGCCTCCAAAGTTCGAACCAAATAGGCACATCTTCCAATAACGCAATGGTTCTTGCGCCCGATCCCACTCTAATATCTTTTGGCCAAGTATGGTCGGATTCATCGGGAGCCAACAATACTCTATATTTCCCGTTGTCACTTATAAAACGTTCAATGGCCGTTATTTTGGCGCCGTAAGTTCCGTAGGAGGCGTTGGGCCATCCACTAAAAACAATAGCTGGCCATCCGTCAAACTGTACGCGCACTTTTTCCCCAATGTGTAAAAGTGGTAAATCTATAGGTCTAACGAAGGTTTCAACGGCCAAATCGTATTGTGCTGGCATAATGCCCACAAGGTCGGCGCCTTCTTTAAAAGTAATCCCGACACCGCCTGTTACAGCACGGTTTATATAGCCATCTTGGGGAGCCGTTACGTATAAAAGACTGTTTCTTTTTTTGTAATTAGAATAGGTGTTTTCAAGTTTGGTAACCTGTGCCTTGGTATCGAATTGACTGGATTGTGCCGTAAACATATCGCTTTGCGCTTTCGATATTTTGTCGGTAAAGGTGGCGTTGGTTCTCGATAGTTCCAATTGTGCATTGATAACCTCGTTTTGGCTGGCTAGATATTTGTTTTCCTGTGAAATCAGTTTCGCCTGTGTTTCCTGAAGTTTTAAGCGTTTTTCCTCCACATCCTTCACGGCTTTAAGCCCTTCTTCCTGTAAGGTTTGTGTTCGGTTAAACTGGCGCTCTGCAATACTCAGGTTGGTTTTTGCGGCTTCCAAATCTATGCTATCGCTTTTTGCTTTAAGTTGCGATTGCATCAGTTTGTTTTCCGCTTGCTTCAGTTTGAGTTTTCGCTCACTTTCTAATGCTGAAATTTGTCGGTTCAAAGCTTTAATTTTGCCTTCATAAGCTGTAACTGATGATGATTTTGCCAAGATTTGCTCATTGGTGCGCTCAACAAGTTGGTCGTCAAAATAGTCGCTTTTTATCTCGGAAATCCTTAAAATGGTATCGCCTTTTTTTACAAAATCACCCTCTTGTACAAACCATTCTTCAATACGGCCGGGAATTTGCGATTGTATGGTTTGTGGGCGTTGGTTGGGTTTTAAGGTGGTTACCAATCCTTGCCCGGTGATGTTTTGCGTCCAAGGGAGGAAAAGCACAATAAAGCCAATTATAGCTGCGGCCAACAAAAACTTGTTAAACGATTTATAATAGGTTTTGCCCATTATTTTATTGGCAGACTTAAACATGGTCAAGTCTATTTTTTTATTCAATGGGTTTGGAGATATATTGAGCATGTTTAACTACGTTTAAATTTGATGGTTCCACGATCTAAATTGATGAGTTCGGTGCATTTATCTATCCAAGCGCTGCTGCTGCTTACCACGATAAGCCCCCAAGGTCGGTCTTTGTGCGATAAATAATCAATAATAGTGTTGGTTTCGGCTTGATGGAAACGATCTAAAGCATCTTCAAGAATGAGCAATTTGGGCTTTTTGATAATGGCGCGGGCCAAAACCAATTTTTTGGAAATGGTGTAACTCATTTGTTTGCCGTCGGGGTAAAGTACTGTGTCTAATCCTTTGTCCTGATCTCTTATAAACGGTTTCAAGCCAACAATGTCGAGCACTTCATAAAGTTCTTCGTCTGGAATTTCAGAATTTCCGAAGGTTAAATTTTCCCTAATTGTGCCCTCAAAAGGTGTTTCGTGAGAGAGCGACAACCCCAATTGCGATCTGTAAAAATTAATGTGAAGACTGTCGATAGACATATCGTTTATATAAATATGGCCAGAAGTGGCCTTGATTACCCCTGAAATTAATTGCAGCAAAGTGGATTTTCCCGCGCCACTTTCCCCTTGTATTAAAATTCTACTTTGTGCATTAATGTTGAATGAAATATCTTTTAATATGGGTTTTTTTCGGTTGGAAACTTCATAGGAAACTTGGTCAAGCTCAATATGGATGCCTTTTGAAAATGAAGGTGAATTGCCTTCTTGGCTTTCCAGTTCTTTGTCAACAATTTGCCCAATTTTCTCTAAAGAGGTGAGGGTGTCGTAAAAGGGTTCCAGTCCCAAAATCAATTTTTCCACCGAAGCAATCACCAAAAGAATGATGATTTCGGCAGCAACAAATTGCCCGATATTCATTTCTTGGTTAAGTACCAAAGCCCCACCAATAAGCAATAAACTGGCGGTAACGATGACTTTAAAGCTAATCATTTGGATGAATTGGAGCATAAGGATGCTAAAGTGGCTTTCTCTCGATTTTAAATAATCATTTACCAAAAGGTCGTTTTTACTCATTCCTAAATTGGTACTTCCTGAAAGTTTAAAGCTGATAACCGATCTTGCAATTTCTTGAATCCAGTGGGCTACTTTGTATTTGTTTTTCGATTCTTTTAAGCTGGTTTCCAGTCCCTTTTGCGCGGTGAATTTGAAAACTACAAAAACCAATACCAACAATAAGATGCCAAAAACGATAAAAAACGGATGGTAAAATGATAACAGAATGAGTGCAAAAATAATCTGAAGTACTGCCGTGGGAACATCAATCAATATTTTAGATAAACTTTTTTGAATGGTGAGCGTATCGAAAAAACGATTGGCCAACTCGGGCGGGTAATAATTGCGCAGTTCGGCCATTTTTATTTTCGGGAAACGATAGGCCAACTCGAACGACGAACGTGTGAAAATACGTTGTTGGATGGTTTCGATAATGCGCAGTTGCATGAGTTGCAAAGCCCCTGAAAAAGCTACGCCCAATGTTACCAAAATAACCAGAATGATCCACGAGGTAGATACTTGGGCACCTTGTATTAAATTAATGATGGCCTGGATGCCTAAAGGTAATGATAGAGCTACAATACCCGAAAAAATGGCATAATAAAAAATTTGCCGGATATCTCGTTTTTCTAGTTGAAGCAGACCGATTAAGCGTTTCCAAGGCGTCATTTTTGTGTGTTCCATATTAAGTGTTCAGCGTTTTTAGTACAAGGTTTTTGTAAAATAGGGTTGGGGTATCGCCCGTTTTGCAATCGGTTATCGATGCAAAATGATCCTTTAAAAAATGTTGGTGCAAGCTACCATCAATAATAGTGCTGGCAAGCGTTGACGGAAATTCGTAATTGGGGTTTATCTCTTTTATCATATCCCTAAGGCGGTGTACAATGCGCTTGTAAATCACAAAATAGCCCTCTTTGTTTTCTTGGTCAACTTCCTTTGTTAAAAAGGATTTTGAATTTTCGTTGATCATTATTCGGTTTAAAACCACCTCATTGATATGTGAAAAATTAGAGTCTTCCTTAGTGTTTCGGGTAACCACATCAATGGCTTTTTCCAGTTTGTCGCACAAGCTCAAACTATGGGTTTCAAAAACCAATTGGTATTCGATCCATGCCCAATACCACGACGATAAGTACAGCAGAAATTTATGCTTGCTCTCAAAGTAACGGTAAATGGAACTTTCGTTAGATCCAATTTTAATGCCTAATTTTTTAAAGGTGAAACTGTCAAACCCAAGTTCATCAATCAAAAGGATGCCATTTTCCACGATGCGCTTCCCCAATTCTGACGACTCGGGATCTTTCACATAAATCTTGTCAGGTACAGAAATTTTTAAATTAGAAAGTAAATTTTTCATCTATTTAAATTTTGCGACCATTGTTTTCTTAATGGTTTAGTTGGTGTTGGCTAAATTCCAAAATGCCCGCTACAGGCTTTATTGAAATTTATAAACGCAAATATAATAGTATTGCTATTAAAATGGACAATAAAACTATCAATTTTGTTGATGTTCAATCAATAAACACTATGGAAAATAAAAGTGAAGAGTGCGCTTAATGGCACTCCATACCGCTGGAAACCAAATCGTAAACAGGAGCGGGCGAGAGGTAAGGTATGCCAAGCCCCATACCACGAAGAATAAACAAAGCACCAATAATCACTACAAAAGCTGGAATGGCTTTTTGAATGCGCTGCCTGGCTGTGCCTTTCAATAACTGACTAAAATACACGGCGGTAGTCATTAACGGTACGGTACCCAAACCAAAAACGGCCATGTACAAACTTCCGTTTAAAGCTTTGCCGCTGGCAATAGCAGCAAAAATGGCCATGTAAACCAAGCCACAGGGTAAAAAACCATTTAAAAAACCAATGGTTAAAAAGGTATCTGGTGTTTTTTTCTTTAAAGCATGGCCTAGTGCCGATTTCGCTTTCGAAATCATTCTATAAATCGGTTTAGAAAAGTTGTATTTGCTGAGTGTTTTCTGCGGAATTACAACCGCCAATATCATTAATAAGCCAATGGCAATGGAAAGTTGTTGCTGGAACCCAAACAAAGAAAGACTTTTTCCAACAAGACCAAAAACGAATCCAATTAACGAGTAAGCCAGTAATCGGCCAAAATGGTAAATGCCAATTTGTGTGAACTTTTTTAAATTATTGGTTCGGTCAACCGGAAGCATAAATGCAATGGGACCGCACATGCCCACGCAGTGCAAGCTGCCCAAAAGCCCCAAAACAAATGCCGAAACTAACATATCAATAATTTAAGGTTTCTTTGAATAAATACGATTGGTTGTCGTATTGCCAATCTATTTTAATGTTCCAACGGCCATCCACCAAACGATTGTCAGGTATGAGCAAATAAGGTTTGGACAATGAAATAGCAGTATCAAAGTCCAATTGTTTGTTAGATGGCCTGTACAGGAACACTTTTCCGGTAATTTCTTTAAAATCAACGTTACTCGGAAAATAAATAACCAATCCCTCGGTTATGCGTTTGTAGCTTATGTTTTCGCTTAATGTTTTTGCGTTTCTTAGCTTATCAATATCTTTTTGATAGCTCAGTTCTTCGGCATAATAATTTTCCGTAACCAAATCGTGGTCGTATTTGCTGTTCACGTTCATTGTAACAATAAAGTACATGATAAAGCTTATAAAGCCAATAAAGGCTATTACAATTCCGGTTCCCCAATTTATTTTCATAATTTTAAATTTTATTTTCCCTTTACCATTTTCAGGGTTTCATAGTTATATTTTTGGCATTACCCTCGCTACCTCGGGTCGGGCTTTCACAGCTCGCTGCCTCCTGCGTCGGCGAGCTCAAACAAACTGTTCAATCCCTAATGCGCCCATCCGCAAGTTTTGTTTCAGCTCCAATCGCCGCGCTTACCTAAAACTTCGCGGGCCCAAAAAGTTGGCGGTTGTGGTTTCAATAAGCGTATCGTCTTGGTACACCCCAATTTTAATATTGTTTCTGTCGCCCGAAAGCGCTGCATTGTTAATCTCAATAAATAATGTACCCTCGGCAATGCCCTGTTCGGGTACGGTAAAACTTTGTTCGGTCGATACTAATTTCAATCCCCCTTTATGCGACAATAATTTTAGGCTCACATTATTGATGTTGTTTGTGGTTTTGTTTACTAATTTATAAGTAAACACGTTACTGATCATGTTGTTTTCTTTGTGCTCGTACAACTGGCCGGGCAGTCTCAAAACATTGGCTTCAACATCGTTCCTTAAAAATAGCATTCCCGTTAGCATCCCAATTAAAATAACTAAAATGGCTATGTAGCCCTTCATTCGGGGCGTAAGTTTAAATGGGTTTTTGTTTTCAATATTTTCTTCGCTGGCATATCGAATCAACCCTTTTGGCAAATTGATACTTTCCATAATGTGGTCGCATTCGTCAATGCAAGCGGTGCAGTTTACACATTCCAATTGTGTACCGTTTCTAATGTCGATGCCCGTTGGGCAAACATTTACGCACTGAAAGCAATCAATACAATCACCAAAACCCAAGGCTTGTCGGTCTTCATTTTTTCTGAACTTTTTGCGTCCGTTTTCGGCCTCACCGCGTTTATGGTCGTAGGCCACAACAATCGATTTGGTGTCTAAAAGTACTCCTTGCAGTCTACCATACGGACAGGCAATAATGCAAACCTGCTCTCTAAACCATGCAAAAACAAAGTAGAAAACCGCGGTAAAAATTAACAACGGAAAAAGTGTGCCCAAGTGTTCAAGCGGTCCATCGATGATGTAACGCAATAGTTTGTCGCTGCCAATTAAATAGGCCAAAAATATGTTGGCAATTAAAAACGAAATCACCAAAAAGATAAACCATTTTAAAAGGCGTTTTCTTATTTTTTCGGCATCCCATTTTTGTTTGTCTAATTTGCGTTGTTTGTTGCGGTCGCCATCAATCCAATATTCAATTCTTCTGAAAACCATTTCCATAAAAATGGTTTGCGGACAAATCCACCCGCAAAAAATACGTCCAAACCCTACAGTGAATAGGGTAATGAATACCACGCCAATCAGCATCGAAATAACAAACAAATGAAAATCCTGAGGCCAAAACGGAAATCCGAAAATATTGAATCGGCGTTCCATAATATTGAACATTAAAAACTGGTTGCCGTTAACCTTAATAAAAGGCGATACCAACAAAAATGCCAACAGAAAATAACTTACCCATTTTCTGTAGTCGTAAAGTTTGCCGCTGGGTTTTTTAGGGTACACCCAAGCGCGTTTACCTTCTTCGGTAACCGTGCCAATGGAGTCTCTGAATATTTCGTTGTCTGGGGTCTCCAATTTGTTTTGTTTTAAAACCTACCGTGATACCGGTCTCACGACAGGTTGTGTACAGTTTAGTTGAAGTTAAAGTGCTATTAATTGGTATTCAACGAGCCGTAAAGTCAATCTCTTTGATGTTTTTTTCTGTGGTTAAGGCGTTTCAATGTTTTCGGGGTGGGCTTCATCCGCTGTCCAAAGCTCACCCTGTGCTTCTTTGGGTTCGGCTGGAGTTGTGCCTTGAAATTGAAGGACGTAACTCGCTACCTGGGCCATTTCGTAAGGCTTAAGGTTTTGTTTCCAGGCAATCATCCCTTTTCCGGAACGGCCACCTTCAGAAATGGTTTTGAACACGTTTTTAATACCGCCGCCCAAAATCCAATACTCGTCGGTTAGGTTAGGGCCAATTCCACCTCCGCCATCGGCTTTGTGGCAGGCTACACAGTTGGTTTCAAAAATGGTTTGTCCAGCTTTTAAATCGGCAGCATCGGTCAATATTTCCACCGTGTTGTAATCAACCAAATCTTTAGCGGTTTTTTTGTATTCTTCTATGGCTGTTCTGGCTTCGGCCAATTCGGTTTGTAATTCATCAATTTGCGTGTCGCCATTAAAAACATGATATTTTAGTAAATACACGGCACCGAAAATGATGGAAATATAAAAACCATATAGCCACCAAGGCGGGAGGTTGTTATCCAATTCTTTTATGCCATCGTAGTTGTGGTCTAAAATAATTTCACCTTCTTCTTCCAAAGGTTTTTGTCCAAGTAGTTTTATATAGGTTTCTTTAAGCCAAGTGAATTTATAGGTGCTTTCTTTTTCAGCTAAAAATCGTGCTTTGGCCTTATCGTCCAGTTTTTGAAGCATGATGTTTTCTAAAGCACCAACAATGGCTTCAATGGCTATTAAAATAAGAAGTACTAAAAATAGGAACAGCAAAACAACGGGATACTCAATGAAAGCTGGCTTGTCGCCCGAGTCTATAAAATATTCTACAGCTCCGAAGATGATGAAAAATGCTACGGGTATCCTAACCCAAGATGGAATGTGTCGTATCATAATGTATCGTCGTTTTGATGGTCTAACGGAATATGGCTTACGGTTTTTATATAGTCTTTTTTAGCGGTAAACACCCACCAAAACAGTACTACAAAAAAGGTGAAAAATATGAGCAAGGAAATGATGGGGTATATTTCTATGCCCGTGATGCTTTCCATGTGATTTTTTACAAATTTTAACATGATTTTGGTCTTTTTTTGATGGTTAGTTTTGTGCTGTGGTTTCTACATGGATATCGGTGCCCAATCGCTGTAAATAGGCGATAAGTGCCGTAATCTCTCTGTCTTTCATTTCAACAAAAGGTTCTCCATTTTCAGAAGCATATTTTTTGTCGGCTTCGTAGGCCTTCGCAAAATCGGGGTCGGTATAAAGGTTTTCTTCAATCTGTGCCCCTTGTGCCTCCATTTGCTCTTGAGCTTGGGTAATATCCTCTTCAGAATACGGTACACCCAAAGCTACCATCGCCTCCATTTTGGCTTCGGTGTTCGACTTGTCCAATTTGTTGGTAATCAGCCATTGGTAACGAGGCATGATAGAACCCGAAGAGGTGCTTTGCGGATCGTACATGTGGTTGAAATGCCAGTTGTCGGAATACTTTCCGCCAACACGGTGCAAATCGGGTCCGGTACGTTTACTGCCCCAAAGGAACGGGTGATCGTAAACAAACTCCCCTGCTTTTGAGTATTCGCCGTAGCGTTCTACCTCGCTTCTAAACGGACGAATCATTTGCGAGTGGCAGCCCACACAGCCTTCGCGGATGTAAATATCGCGACCTTCCAACTCTAAAGGCGTATAAGGTTTTACGCTTGTAATGGTTGGTACATTCGATTTTACCATGATGGTAGGTACAATTTGTATAATACCACCAATTAAAATAGCCACAGTGGCTAAAATGGTTAATTGGATAGGGCGACGCTCCAACCAAGTATGCCAGCCTTCGTTGGCGGTTCTTCTTTTGCTAACGCGCTCTAAAGCGGGAGCTTCAGCCAGTTCGTTTTCAACAGCACTGCCTTGTTTTATGGTAACTATAACATTGTAAATCATAACTAGCATTCCGATGATAAACAATGAACCTCCAATAGCTCTCATCCAGTACATAGGAATGATTTCGGTAACTGTTTCCAAAAAGTTTCCGTAGGTAAGCGTTCCGTCAGGATTGAATTGTTTCCACATACTCGCTTGAGTAAAACCAGCCACGTACATGGGCAGTGCATACATAATGATACCCAGGGTGCCGATCCAAAAATGCAAATTCGCTAATCCTAAAGAATATAGTTTGGTTTTGAATAGTTTAGGCACTAAATAATAAACCATACCGAAGGTTAAAAACCCGTTCCAGGCTAATGCACCAACATGAACATGGGCAATAATCCAATCGGTAAAGTGGGCAATGGCATTTACGTTTTTAAGTGATAAAGTAGGACCTTCAAAAGTAGCCATACCATAACCTGTAATGGCCACTACCATAAATTTTAAAACAGGGTCGGTGCGCACTTTGTCCCATGCCCCGCGCAGGGTCAACAAACCGTTTATCATACCACCCCATGATGGCATTAAAAGCATAACCGAAAATGCCACCCCTAAATTTTGGGCCCATTCAGGCAATGCGGTATATAACAAGTGGTGCGGTCCTGCCCAGATGTAAATAAAGATTAATGACCAAAAGTGAACGATGGACAGTCGGTAGGAATACACCGGGCGATTCGCTGCCTTTGGAACGAAATAGTACATCAGTCCTAAAAACGGAGTGGTTAAAAAGAATGCTACGGCGTTATGTCCGTACCACCACTGTACTAAAGCGTCTTGAACACCGGCATAAACCGAATAACTTTTCAATCCGCTAACGGGAAGTTCCAAGCTATTGAAAATGTGCAGAACGGCCACAGTAACAAATGTGGCGAGGTAAAACCAAATGGCCACATACAAATGGCGCTGTCTTCTTTTTAAAATAGTACCGATTAAGTTCCACCCGAAAACCACCCAAACTATGGCAATGGCAATATCTATGGGCCATTCCAGTTCGGCATATTCTTTGGAAGAGGTATAACCCAATGGTAGGGTTATCGCAGCAGCCACAATAATAAGTTGCCAGCCCCAAAAGTTTATTTTGCTCAATACATCGCTAAACATTCTGGCTTTTAGCAATCGTTGGGTAGAGTAATAAACCCCTGCAAAAATGGCGTTACCTACAAAGGCAAAAATCACTGCATTGGTGTGGAGCGGGCGCAAACGCCCGAAACTGAGCCACGAGATGCCATCGGTTAAATTAGGAAATAAAAACATGAAGGCCAGAAGTAAGCCCACCAACATACCTACCACGCCCCAAAGCATAGTGGCGTAAAGGAAATTTTTAACGATTTTGTTATCGTAATGAAACTGTTCCATTTGTGTGATTTTGGTTATTGTTCTTTTTGGTTTGTATTGTTTTTTTAGGATCGGTTTTTACCAACTCGTCTTCAAAAAGCATGCGTACCGATGGCGTGTAACCGTCATCAAACTGTCCTTTTTTTACGGCCATAATAAAGGCCACAAAGAACCCGATGGCCACAGCAATGCTTATAGCTAATAGAATATATATAACACTCATACCTAATTGAAGTTATGTGTCAAAAGTACTTTCATCGCTTAACTTAAAAAATGACATTTGTCATGTTTAGTTTATATTTGTTTTTTGCCACGAATTCACTAATGCATTATTTTAGAAGCCCACTTTTATTTTTTAATATTCGTGTATTAGTGGCGTATTTATTCTAATTTTCTTCCCAAAATATTGGTGGCAACCGTTGTAAAAACAACAATGCTTATAGAACTTAAAGGCATTAAAATGGCGGCGACTACCGGGGCTAATTGTCCGGTTACGGCAAAATAAAGCCCGATACAGTTGTAAATAAAAGAGAGCAAAAAGCTCCATTTGATGATTTTTATGGCCGATTTTGAAACCCTGATATAGCTGTGCAGTTGATTGAATTTTGAAGCATCCAAAATGGCGTCGCAGGCGGGCGAAAACACGTTCACGTTTTCCGAAATGGCTATGCCCACATCGCTTTGTGCCAAAGCTCCGGCATCGTTTAGTCCATCGCCAACCATAAGCACTTTGGCGCCTTCGGTTTGGTGGTACTTGATGTATTCTAGTTTGTCCTCCGGTTTTTGGTCGAAAATCAGTTTGGTTTTCGCGGGAAGTAACTTCGTTAAATTTTCTTTTTCACCAGAATTATCGCCCGAAAGGATTACCAAGTCGTATTCTTTTTTCAACCGATTGAACAATTTTGAAAGCCCTTTGCGGTAGGCATTGTAAAAGGTAAATTTTCCTTTGTAAGTATCGTTTGTGCTGATGTGTACGCTGGTATTGAGCGTAGCCGTTTCAGTATTGTGGCCAACAAAAGAAGCCGAGCCTATTTTAATATTTTGGCTTTTGTATTTGGCTTCAATGCCCTTGCCCAAATGTTCGGTGTAGTCATCTAAAGTCAAAATGTCGTTCTGGTTCAAAATTTGGTACAACGAGCGGCTCAACGGATGGTTGGAACCTCGCAGGGTGCTTTTCAGCAAAGTTTCTTCCTCATGGCTTAAATGCAAGCCTTCGTAATCGATTTGGGTTTCTTTATTGGCGGTAATGGTGCCCGTTTTGTCAAAAATGATGGTGTTTATTTTTGAAAGTTGTTCAATAACCGAAGCGTTTTTCAAATAGAATTTCTTTTTACCTAAAATGCGTAAAATATTCCCCAAAGTAAACGGTGCCGCCAAGGCGATGGCACAGGGGCAGGCAATAATCAATACCGAAGTGAATACGTTTAGGGCTTTGCTGGAATCGGCCACTAACCAAAACGCCGTAGCCAAAACGGCAATCGATAAAATAGCAAGTGTAAAGTGTTTGCTAATGTTGTTGGTAATGTTGGTAAAAGCAAGTGCTTTATCCTTTTTAAATACATCGTTGCTCCACAATTGGGTGAGGTAACTTTGTTCCACCGATTTTAGAACATCTACCTCAATGCTGCCATCCACTTGTTTTCCGCCGGCAAAAAGTTTGTCGCCCGATTGTTTCGATACGGTTTTCGATTCACCGGTAACAAAACTGTAATCAATTCGAGCGTTTCCCTTTATTAAAATGCAATCGACAGGGATGAGTTCTTCGTTTCTAATCAGTAATCGGTAGCCCTTTTTTATATCATAAACTTGAATGGATTCCTCTGTTCCGTTCTCTGAAATTTTGGTGATTCCAATGGGGAAATACGATTTGTAATCGCGCTCGAATGACAAAAAAGAGTAGGTTTTCTGCTGAAAGAATTTGCCCAGCAAAAGGAAAAACACCAAGCCTGTTAAACTGTCGAAAAAGCCCGAACCCCAATCGAACATAATCTCTGCCGTGCTTCTTAAAAACAATACCACGATACCCAAAGCAATGGGCACATCAATATTCAATATGCCTGATTTCAATCCTTTGTAAGCCGAAATAAAATAGTCTTGTGCGGAGTAAAACACCACGGGGACCGAAAAAGCAAACATAAGCCACCTAAACAGCGGTTTAAACTGTTCGAGCCAAAACTCGCCCACTTCAAAATACTCCGGAAAGGATAAAAACATCACGTTTCCGAAGGCAAAACCCGCAATGCCCAATTTGTAAATTAACGAACGGTTTACCTGTTTTTTGCCCACGCTGTAATCGTCTAAACTAATAAACGGTTCGTAGCCAATTCGGCTCAAGAGCAATACCAAATCTTTTAGCGATAAGGTTTCAGATTGAAAAGTAACCCGCACGGTTTTCTTCCCGAAATTGACGGTTGAGGCGCTAATTGACGGATTAAGTTTGTTGAGGTTTTCCAACACCCAAATGCACGAACTGCAATGAATGTGCGGAATGTAAAGCGTAACGATTTGTGTATCGTCGCTATTAAATTCTAATAATTGCTCAATGATTTTTTCGTTGTCCAAAAAGTTGTATTTGCCCTCAACTTCCTTTGGGGTGGCTCCTGGAGCCTGTTGCAAATCGTAGTAACAGCTTAGGTCGTTCTCCGAAAAGATTTCATAAACGGTTTTGCAACCATTGCAACAAAATAGTTTGTCGTTAAAAATAATGTTAGAGGAAGTCGCATCCAACCCACAGTGAAAACATGTGTTGTGCTCCATAATATTTGCTCATTTATACCTTGGGCAAAAATCTAAAATCGATGGGCGTTTAAATATGATAATTGTCATGTTTTATTTACTTTTACACATCTTCAAATTAATAGTATGCTCAAGGTTTTATAATGTTCCAAAACGAAAAAAATGTTTTTAATGTACTTTTTGAAGCTGTTTCAGAAGGTGTGATAGTGGTTAATAATCAGCAGCAAATTGTAGCGGCCAATGCTTCGGCAGGGCGTATGTTTGGCTATGACAAACATGAACTTTTGCACAAACCGCTTAGTGTTTTAATTCCACAGAGGTATCAGGCCAGCCACGGAAGCCATGTTGAGGGCTTTATGAAACAAAAGGAAAGCCGGAGGATGGGGCATGGACGCGATTTGTATGGGGCAAGGAAAGACGGAAGTAACTTTCCAGTTGAGGCGGGTTTAAACCCTATGGAAATTGATGGCGAATCGTACGTTATGGCTTTGGTGATTGATATATCGGTGCGTAAAGAACAAGAGTTGCAATTGCAGGAACTCAATACACAACTGGAAAAGAAAGTAGAGGAACGTACCAAAGAACTTAGTGCAATTGTTCAGACCTTAAAAATGGCGAATCTTCAACGCGACGAAGAAATAAAAAAACGGATCGAGGCCCAAAATAAAACCAAAGAGGCCTTAAAAAAGGAAAAGGAACTCAATGAGTTAAAAACTAAATTTTTGTCTTTGGTGTCTCATGAATTTAAAACCCCGTTGAGTGGTATTTTAACTTCTGCAATGTTGCTGGCCAAATATAAATTGACCGAGCAACAGGAACGACGGGATAAGCACATAAAGACCATTTCAGATAAAGTCCGTTATTTAAATAATATTTTGAACGATTTTCTGTCGATTGAAAAGCTGGAAAACGGAAAGGTAAATTACAAATTCAGTACATTTAAAATTAGCAAAGTAGTTAACGAGGTGGTGTACAATGCCAACATGCTTTTAAAAGAAGGGCAGACCATCAACTATCCAGAAAATATTGAAGACTATTCATTGTATCAGGATGAAAAAATAATCGAATTGGCTTTGTCTAACTTATTGCATAATGCCATAAAGTATTCGCCTGAAAATACATTGGTCGATATCTATATCAAACAGGACGAAAGCTACACCGTTTTCAAAATAAAAGACAACGGTATTGGCATTCCGGAAAAAGACCAAAAACAAGTTTTTAATCGTTATTTTAGGGCTGAAAACGCACTGTTAACGCAAGGTACAGGAATAGGGCTTAACATTGTGAAAACCCATTTAGAGAACCTAGGAGGGAACATAAGTTTTACGAGCGAAGAAAATAAAGGAACCGAATTTACATTTACAATACCCAATAAAGCAACAGCGCAACATTAATTAATGAAACGGCAACCTCTATCTTTTTGTTTCAGCAAAAAGGTTTTTAGATTGTGACGTGTTAGTGTTAGAAAACAAGAGATAAAGCATATGAAAAAAGTATTATTGATAGAAGACGATATTATTTTAAGGGAAAATACGGCAGAATTGCTAGAGCTATCCGAATACCTTGTAACCACAGCTCCCAATGGAAAAATAGGGGTAGAGGTGGCCAAAACCCATTTGCCAGATATAGTGGTTTGCGATATTATGATGCCCGAAGTAGATGGCTATGGCGTATTGGAAGCATTATCGAAAAATGATAGGACGAAGCATATTCCATTTATATTTCTTTCAGCAAAAACCGAACGAAAAGATGTGCGCAAAGGCATGGATTTGGGAGCTGACGATTACATTACCAAACCTTTTGAGGAAGAAGAACTGACTAGCGCCATAGAAAGCCGTTTGGCAAAGGCAGCCATTTTAAAAGAAAAAAGTGAGGAGCAACAGGAAACTGAAGAACAGGACGAAGAACTGAGAACACTGAATGATTTAAAGAATTTTTTTGACGACAACGGCACAGAAATCGATTTTGAAAAAGGACAATTGGTTTATGAAGAGGGCGATCACTCCAATAATGTTTATTTAATTTCCAAAGGGTTGATTAAGTGCCATAAATTAGACGAAAAAGGCAAAGACTTAACCACCGCATTGTACAAAGAAGACGATTTGTTTGGTTACACTTCCTTTACCCAAAATACAACCTACCAAGAAACGGCGACGGCCGTCGAAGCCTCAAAACTTACAGCTTTACCTAAAAGTGAACTTATAAAGGTGCTCGATAATAACCATAAAGTAACTTTAGAGCTTATACAGTTGTTAACCGACGATCTCACTCATGTTAAAGACCAGCTTTTACAAATGGCCTATAGTTCTGTAAAAAAAAGAACGGCCTCAACCATAATAGAGTTTGCCGAAAAACTCAATAGAAAACCCAACCAAGCCATTAGGATTTCAAGAAACGATTTGGCCAGTGTCGCCGGAGTAGCCATAGAAAGTTTAATCCGCACCCTTTCTGGATTTAAGGATATGGGGCTCATTGAAATTGAAGGACGGAACATCAAGATTTTAGATATCGATAGGCTACAGCAAATTAGTTAACGCTTCAGCTTAAGCCTGAATTATGATTTTGGTCATATTTCATTCGCTCTCATGCCTTTATTTTTGCATTATAGAAGATAAAGGGCATGAAGAATATTTTAATACCAACAGATTTTTCAGAAAATTCATGGAATGCCATTGGGTACGCCATCCAGCTTTTTAAAAAGTCGGCATGTAATTTCTATTTATTGCATGTTAGTGCCGGTGATGCCTTAAAAGCAGACGACAGTTTTTATGTGCATTATGAAAATACTGTGGTATCAACACTAAATAAACCTTCACAAGTCTTGTTGAAGGAAATGGTGGCGGGCATTTCAAAACGCTTTAACAAAGGTCCCAATCATCGCTTTTTTACGTTTTCCGATAGTAATAATCTTATTGGTTCCATACGCGAACAGGTAGTAAAGAACAATATCGATTTAATTGTAATGGGTACTAAGGGAACTTCTGGTGTTAAAGGTTTGGCTATAGGTGGAAACACCGGAAACGTAATCACCAAAGTAAAATGTACTACACTGGTTGTACCAGAAAACGCCAAGTATGTTCCGCCCAAGGAAGTGGCTTTGCCTACAGATTTTTCAATAGTTTATAGCCCAGATACCTTACAATCGTTGACCGATATTTTAAGGGGACATCAAGGTAAAGTAAATGTATTGAATGTTAGCAAGGATACCCCAATATTGAACGAAGAACAAAAGCAAAACAAAGAATTTTTAAGAGATTATTTTATGGGGCAGAAGCATAATTTCTACTTTTTGGCTCATAAACAAATAGATTGCGCTGTACAACAATTTGTAGATTTTAAGGACATAAGTTTAATATCTGTATTGGCTAAAAATCTCAATTATCTGCAACGGATTTTGTTCCAACCATCCATCGACAAAGTGAATTATTACAAAAACGTACCTTTTTTGGTTTTGCACTAATCAGTGCATTTAGCTTATTTCAAATCAAATAATATTAAAGAAAAATAGGTATGGGAAAATGTGAGCAATGCATAATCAAACAATTTAATGCTTTAAAATCTTTATCAAAAGAAGAGTTAATTCGGGTTTCTGGTTGTAAAACCAGTAAAATCATAAAAAAGGGCGAAGTTATTTTTGATGAAGGCGAAGCGGTTAACGGTGTTTTTTGCGTAAGGGATGGTATCTGTAAACTGTCGAAATTAAGTGAGAACGGAAAAGACCAAATTGTGAAAATGGTGGTTAAGGGCGATTTGCTGGGGCAGCGCTCGCTGGTTTCTGTAGAGAATTCCAACCTTCAGGCAACAGCACTAACCGATATGGAAGTGTGCTTTATTCCTAAAAGCGAAATAATAAATAGTTTACAGAATAATCCGAAATTCTCGTTTGATGTGCTTCAGGAAATGGCGAGGGATTTAAAAGTAGCCGATGATTTTATTGTAAATATGGCACAAAAATCAGTTCGCCAACGTCTCGCGGAAACCCTTATATCTATTCACGATAGCTTTGGCGTAAACCCCGATAAAAGCCTTAGCGTGATGCTCTCTCGCGAAGATTACTCCAATATAGTGGGCACGGCAACAGAGTCTGCCATCCGTGTATTGTCGCAGTTTAAAAAGGAAGGCCTGGTGTCTGCAAATGGTAAGCAAATAAAGATAGAAGACATTGAAGGCTTAAAACGGGTGAGGTAGACTTATCGATTTGATATGTAGAGCCATAAATAAATCTAATGGGCATTTGTTGGTGCGTTGTATAAAAAAATGCTAATTTTATACAGCTATGAAACCACTTAATGCTCCAAGAAAAGGATTTGTTTTTAAAAGTTACGAAGCGCCAAACCAATCGCCCTTCGAAAAACTATTCGAAATTTTCAAGGAATTGATTACCCATACTTCGGGCGATTTTGACGAAGCGATAGATTGGCTGCGCGAACTCGATAGGGAATACGAATTGACTACTCCCGATTATACCATTGATGATTTTATAGAAGACCTTAAAAAGAAAGGCTATTTGCGTGAGGAAATCGACCCCGACGGAAATGGCTCGTTGGCCATTACGGCCAAAACCGAACGCGCCATCCGCCAACAAGCTCTCGACCAAATTTTTGGAAAAATTAAGCGCAGCGGACAGGGCAACCACAAAAGCAAAAGCCCTGGCATTGGTGACGAACACACGGGCGATTTTAGAAGCTACCAATTTGGCGATGCCCTCGATAAAGTTTCGATGACCGAAAGTTTAAAAAATGCACAGATCAGTCATGGTATTTCAGATTTCACATTATCTGAGGACGATTTGGTGGTTGAAGAAACCTTGCATAAATCGCAAATGAGTACCGTGCTGATGATTGACATTAGTCACAGTATGATTCTTTACGGTGAAGACCGTATTACTCCGGCAAAAAAAGTGGCGATGGCTTTGGCTGAACTCATTACCACGCGTTACCCCAAAGACACGCTCGATATTTTGGTGTTCGGTAACGATGCTTGGCAAATTGAAATCAAAGATTTGCCTTATTTAAAAGTAGGGCCGTATCATACCAATACTGTGGCGGGGCTAGAATTGGCTTTAGATTTGCTCAGACGAAAGCGAAACACCAACAAGCAAATTTTTATGATTACCGATGGTAAACCGAGTTGTTTGCGTTTGCCCAACGGTGAATATTTTAAGGACAGCTTTGGATTGAACCCCAATATTGTAAACAAGTGCTACATGATGGCACAGCAAGCTCGTCGTTTGCACATTCCCATTACCACTTTTATGATTGCGAAAGATGATTATTTAATGCAGTTTGTCAGGGAGTTTACCTATGCCAATCAGGGCAAGGCCTTTTACACTGGAATTAAAGGATTGGGTGAAATGATTTTTGAAGATTATGAAACCAATAGAAAAAAACGGATAAGGGGGTAAAATAGTTTAAAAGTTTGAAGTTAGAAGTAAAAAGTTCCTCCCTAAAATTTGAAGCATAATTGTACATCGAGCGGAGTCGAGATGTATCTTAAGTAAATTAAAATATGAAAATAGAAAAGATAAACACACTAGGTGAATTAAAAATAACAGGTTATCAAAGTAAATCCATAAAAGATGAATTGCGAGATAACCTCATCAAGAAAATAAAAAATAAAGAAACGACATCTCAGGGCGTGCATGGTTACGAAAACACCGTAATCCCAGAATTGGAACGTGCCATTTTATCACGACATAATATCAATTTACTGGGGCTTCGAGGACAGGCCAAAACTCGATTGGCACGTTTAATGCTCAATTTATTGGATGAATATATCCCTTTTGTTGAAGGTTCCGAAATTAATGACGACCCATTCAATCCGATTTCGAGGTACGCCAAAGAATTGATAAACGAAAAAGGAGATGATACCCCTATTTCTTGGTTGCACCGAAGTGAGCGTTTTGCAGAAAAACTAGCCACCCCCGATGTTACGGTAGCCGATATTATTGGCGATGTAGATCCCATAAAAGCGGCCAATTTAAAACTAAGTTATGCCGATGATAGAGTGATTCATTACGGTATGATTCCTCGAGCCAACCGCTGTATTTTTGTAATAAACGAATTACCCGATTTGCAGGCCAGGATTCAGGTGGCGCTGTTCAATATTTTACAGGAAGGCGATATTCAAATTAGAGGATTTAAGCTGCGCTTGCCGCTCGATATTCAATTTCTGTTTACAGCAAACCCCGAAGATTACACGAACCGCGGCAGTATTGTAACGCCACTGAAAGACCGTATAGGTTCACAAATTTTAACCCATTATCCCATCGATATTGAAACCGCCAAACGGATTACCGAACAAGAAGCTAAATTGGTTGAAAATCAAAAAAGCAATGTGGTTGTTCCCGATTTGGCAAGAGATTTATTGGAGCAGATTGTTTTTGAAGCCCGTAAGAGCGACTACATTGATGCCAAAAGTGGGGTGAGTGCCCGATTGAGTATTACAGCTTTAGAGAATTTGATGAGTACCGCCGAGCGCCGAGCGCTAATTAGTGGCGACGCTAAAACCACCGTACGGCTTTCAGATTTTGTGGGTATCATTCCGGCTATAACCGGAAAAGTGGAGCTGGTTTACGAAGGCGAGCAGGAAGGTGCTGCAGTAGTGGCTTACAATCTGATTGGTGAAGCCGTAAAAAGTATCTTTCCAAAGCTGTTCCCAAAAATAGAAAAATTGCAAAAGCAAACCGATGAAAGTCCATATGACGACTTGGTATCGTGGTTTTTCAACGAAAAAGATGGTTTTGAACTGTTGGACGATATCAATGATGCCGAATACAAAAACTTGTTGGATGCTATTGCTCCATTAAACGATTTACTAGACAAATTTCAGCCCGAAACTCAAAAGAAAGACCAGTATTTTATTAAAGAGTTTATTCTTTGGGCATTGGTAGAATTTAAACTTTTAAGTAAAAAGCGCTTTTCGGAAGGACTTCAGTTTAAAGATCCCTACGGTAGTTTTATTAGTGGTATTTAATTGAAAGGAGTTGCCCGAGGATTTGCATCGGGTTTCCATTGAAATTGTCATTCCCGTAAAAACGGGAATCTAAATAAAAGAATACGATTTAGCATTCAAGGTTTAATCGTATTTTTTTATTCCATTATTTTCAGTGCTTCAAATTTTCAAATCTGTATTAAAAACCGTCTAATTTTTCGGGGTCTTGAAAAAGCACATTTTCAATTCGTATGAGGTAGTTTTTACTTTCCATTTTCATTATATTAAGCCAATGAACATGTTTTTTAGGCTGTTTTTGATAAAAAAACGTCAAAAAACGCAAAATTTTGTTTTTAATATATGGATACAGATCTTGCAAAAAAGTACCCTATCAAATTATTGTCGTTCGACATTGATAATACCTTAATTGAGTTTCACACCTTAAAGGGAAATTTTACAAAAATTTGGAATAAATACAAGGATGATACCGATGTCCTGCTCACCTATAATACCGGCCGGCTTATTGGTGATGTAAAGAACTTAATAGAAACTGGGGTGCTGCCCGAGCCAGATTATATTATTTCTGGCGTGGGTACCCATATTTACGACTACCCAAACAAAAGGGTTGTAAAGGAATTTAACGATATACTGGACGAGGGGTGGGATTTATCAGCCGTTGAAAATATTGTTCAGAGCATAAATCACCCTATTAGCGAGCAGCCATTGCGGTTTCAGCACTCCTATAAAAGAAGTTACTTTTTTTACGATGCTACTCCAAATCTTATTGAAGGCATTGAAAAGGATTTTGAAAAAGCGAATATGCACATCAACGTGGTATATTCTGGTGATAAATTTTTGGATATTCTGCCCAAATGGGCGAATAAAGGAAATGCTTTGCAGTGGTTACTTCAAAAATTGGATATAAATACCAGTGAAGTGCTTGTGGCTGGAGATAGTGGTAACGATTCGGCGATGTTCGATTTAGAGGATGTTAAGGGTATAGTTGTGGCCAATGCGCATGAAGAATTATATAAGTTTACAAAATACCGACAAATTTATCACGCTGAAGGCGAGCATGGCAACGGTGTTGTTGAAGGATTGGTGTTTTATGGTATTTTACCAAAAGAAGCATTGGCTTGTATGGATAAAGACCATTCCGATGATTTTATTATTCAAAAGGAGCTTAGCAATATTGCGCAAGAGGATGAAGACGAGAAAATAGCATTAATAAAAGAAGGTTACGTAAAAGCGGTTGAAGCGCTTAAAAAGAACATCACGCCATTGGGTTTTTCGGCTTGTTCGATAGAAGATAACGTTCCAAGCGGTACCGATGAAAACTATCACAGCGTTTGGGCGCGAGATGGGGCTATCACAGTTATTGGCTCGTTGCCTTTAATTCGCGATAAGGAAATCCACCAATGCCAACGGCAAACTTTGATTACCTTGTTTGAACACATTTCACGCAACGGGCAAATTCCTTCTAATGTGCGGATTAAGGATAATGTGCCCGATTATTCAGGGGTAGGGGGCATTTGCTCTATCGACAGTGGAATTTGGGTAGTGATTGCCTTTTACGAATATGTAAATGTTACAAAAGATATCGATTTTCTTCGAAAGTATATTTCAGATATAAAAGAAACCATGCGTTGGTTGGGGGCGCACGATAGTAACAACGATGCACTGTTGGAAATACCTGAAGCTGGCGATTGGACCGATTTATTCGGCGGAAGCTACAACATCCTTTATGACGAAATCCTTTGGTATCGAGCTAATGTTTGTTTCGGTAGAATGCTGGAAATGTTGGGTGAATACGAAGAAGCCGGTGAATACATCCGATGGTCACAAGTCATAAAAAAAGAAATACTCATAAACTTTTGGCCCTCCACGCAACAAAAATTATTTCAGTCCGTTTCTTTCGCCGAGCGACAGTTCACATTGGGAGATACCTCGTATTTAATTGCCCAAACCACGCCTTTCGATTTTGGTTGGCGTTGCGATGTATTTGGCAATGTTTTGGCCTTTTTGCACGGCACCGTCGATGCCGAAAAGGCGCACCAAACCTTTAAGTTTATGTTGGGTGTTGGGGTAAACGATCCTTTTCCGGTTTCGAATGTGTATCCCGTAGTTACTCCCGGAGATCCTGATTGGAAACCTTACTATACTGTTAATTTATTGAATCTTCCGCACCATTACCACAATGGTGGTATTTGGCCTTTTGTAGGCGGATTTTGGGTGAAATTCATCAATAAACTGGGCTTAAAGGATGTCGCGGTTTCCGAGTTGTATAAGCTAGCATTAATCAACAAAGAAGGCTTGACCGAAGAATGGGAGTTCACCGAATGGGCGCACGGTACCACTGGAAAAGCTATGGGGAAAGCCTATCAAGCTTGGTCGGCGGCCCAGTACATTTCAGCATGTCATGATTTAAACATAATTAACAAATAAATACAAAACTATGAAGTCAATTTTAATGATATCTCTGCACGGATACGTTGGTGCAAACGCCGAATTAGGAAAACCAGATACAGGAGGGCAAGTAGTTTATGTGTTAGAGCTGGCCGAGCGTTTTAGCCGATTGGGAAAGCGTGTGGATTTGGTAACCCGACAATTTGAAGACCAACCAGAATACGACCATGTGGATGAAAATTATAGCGTTTGGCGTATTCCTTTTGGTGGAAAGAAATTCATCCGAAAGGAAGATATGCACGACCATCTAAAAAAGTTCGTTACCAATTGCTTGGCGGCGATTAAAAAGGAACGAAAAAAATACGATGTCGTTTACAGCCACTATTGGGATGCTGGTTGGGCCGGACAAAAAATTGCTGAAGAGTTGGGCATTTCGCATGTGCATACGCCGCATTCTTTAGGGTGGTGGAAACAGCATACCATGGGCAGCGATATGGACGAAAAGGAAATGGAACAGAAGTACCGTTTTAAGGAACGCATTAGAAAGGAATATTTCGTCTACCAAATGTGTAATTATGTCATCGCGACCACATTGCCGCAAGTAGATTTGCTCACCCAACAATATGATGTATTGCCGAGAAATTGCGGAATGATTCCACCGGGAATTGATGAAAATAGATTTTACCCCGTACCTTCAAAAGAAAATGACAAAATACGAGCGAAATATGATATCCATCCCACTGATATTTTAGCATTGGGAAGAATGGCACACAACAAAGGGTATGACTTGCTTTTACAGGCTTTGCCCACCGTTTTCGAATTATGCCCAGAAGCTAGGTTGGTGGCTGCCATTGGAGGAGACAATTCCAAACAAGACGACAAGGGGGTAGCAGGTTTGAAAAAATTGGCCAGTGAATTGGGAGTGGCCGACAGAATTGCTTGGAAAAGTTATATCGCTGACGAAGATTTAGCCAACGTATACCGCTCGGCGAATATTTTTGCCATGCCATCACGATACGAACCTTTTGGAATGGTGGCGATTGAAGCTATGGCCTGTGGAACACCAAGTGTGGTAACTGTACACGGTGGTTTGTACGATTTAATAGATTTTGGAAACCAGGCTTTGTTTGCCGATCCGCATAGACCGCTTGAATTTGGCGCGATGTTGTCAATGCCTTTATTGTATCCTAAAATGCGTAACGAACTATCGGTTGAAGGAGCGCGATTTGCCCGCCGAAATTTTGGCTGGACAGGAATTGCAAAGCGGATGATTAAAGTATTTGAAAATTCCATTAACCAACGCACCATGGAATCCAATATTTTTTAGCCTTTTTATTAAGCTCTGGATTTTATGTTACTAGCGCATAATCGGATAATTTCGGTAATGCGCTTTTTTCGTGTTTCTTCCCGTTTGGCTTGGTGGAGCCAGTACAGATAGCTTTTTCTGTAAGAAGGCGCAAAGTTTTTATAATTGGCGAAAGCCACTTTGCTTTTATCGAATGCTATTTGAAGGTCTTCAGGGATAATTCCATTTTCAACATCGTCCAAAGCGCTCCAGCTACCGTTTAGTTTGGCTGTTTCAACGGTTTTTAGTCCGCTGTCGTGCATTAAATCTTGGGCAATTAGTTCTTCAATGTATGTTTTGTTCAACGCACTCCAAACACTTTTTGAGTTACGTGGGGTAAAATATTGGCGCCGTTTACCATTGCCTAAACTTTTTACCGTAGAATCTATCCAACCGTAGCAAAGGGCTACTTTTACTGCTTCCTCCCAGCGCATACTTTCTTTTTCGTGGTCAACTTTGTAAAATATCAGGTAAACGCCCTTGCTCGATGCGTGGTTTTCGTGTAGCCATTGCCGCCACTCGGTGTCGGTTTCAAAATATAATTCGGGAAGTTTTTTCAAAACTAAAGGGCTTTACTTTCTACGTAAAAATCGTCATCTACTTTAAAGGTTTCAATATTCTCTTCAGCGGTTAATGTATTCCATGCTTGTTTTGGAAACAACCATTGTTCTTTACCGTTAATCGAAATCTGAACAGGCATATCGAAATTTTCAACCACATTATTCCAACGGAATTTAAGCGTGTTCTTTTTTATTGAATACTCTAAAGTAGGTACTTTCACGGTTCTTAAATACTGATTGAAAAATTCGGTTAAATCGATGCCTGTTTCAACAGAAAGGAAGTTTTCAATTTGTTGGGTGGTCACCGTTTGGTGATAAAACTGAACATTCATTTTTCTAAGAATATTTCGCCATTTTTCATCATCTTCAATCAATTGCCGAAGTGTATGTAGCATATTGGATCCTTTGTAGTACATGTCGCCAGAGCCTTCGTGGTTTACATTGTAAATACCTATTAAGGGACGGTCGTTTAAAATATTTTTTCGAGTGCCGATAACATATTCTGCTGCGGCTTGCTTTCCGTAAAAATAATCAAGAAATAGGTTCTCCGAATAAGCGGTAAAGCTTTCGTGAATCCACATATCGGCAATATCTTTATTGGTTATATTATTTGCAAACCATTCGTGCCCTGATTCATGGATGATGATAAAATCG
This sequence comes from Tamlana crocina, assembly GCA_040429635.1. Taxonomy (NCBI): domain Bacteria; kingdom Pseudomonadati; phylum Bacteroidota; class Flavobacteriia; order Flavobacteriales; family Flavobacteriaceae; genus Tamlana; species Tamlana crocina. Next base: position 1,629,074 of record CP158972.1, read on the forward strand.
AACTTTAAGCCCCATCCGGTACCCGATAAATCGCGGCCCAAATAGCCATTTTTATATTGGTTACCATAGGTGACGCTGCTTTGGTGCTCCATGCCCAAATAAGGTACTTCTACCAATTTATAGCCATCTTTATAAAAGGGGTACTGCCCAAACCAATGCTCGAAAGCTTCCATCATCTTTGGGGCATCTTTAAATTGCTCTTTGGCTTTTTCTAAATTGTATTTTAACACGTAATAATCCATATCGAGATTTCCGGCCATGCCATCGTAAACTTCAGAAAAATGAGCATAATTGGCAATGTTTATATTAACACCATAATTGTTAATCGGGTTGCTAACAAACCAACGGTAAGTTTTGGTGTCGCCGTATTGCTCAACGCTTCTTAGCCTACCGTTTGAAACATTCATTAAATGGGAGGGCACATTAACGCTTATTTGCATGCTGTCCACCTCATCGTACATGTGGTCTTTGCAAGGCCACCATACGCTAGCTCCCAAACCTTGACAGGAGGATGCGATAAAATGCTCGCCGTTTTGGTCTTTTTTCCAAGAAATGCCGCCGTCCCACGGGGCATTTACTGCCTGTTTTGGGTGTCCTTCATAAAACAATTCGATACTTTTAATATCGCCCATTTCTTGAGTCTCGGCAAGTGTTATAAAATGAGCATTGCCATCCTGTTCTATTTGTAAATCGGTACCATTTTGTGTGGCTTTCATCAATTTCATTGGTGCTTGCAAATCGATTTGCATCACCGAGTGGTTTTTCAAAACTTGGTACTGAACTATGTTTTTTCCTGAAATGAACTTATTGTCTGGGTCGACCTTAATATCGAGGTGATAATAGGTTAAATCCCACCATTCGCGCTCTGGGGTAATGCTACCTCTAAGAGTGTCTTGCCTTGTGAAATTAGCCTTGCCACTTAAAAGGCCTTGGGAAAAGCCAGTGCTTAACCATAGTAGAGTTATAATGGAAATTAGATTTTTCATGTATTAGTTTTTAATCTCTAAATATTTGATTTGGAAATACCGCTACGCTTTCAAATCCGTGTTCACCGACCGAAGCGACGCCAAAATAGTAATTATCTATAATAATGCCTTCTAAAGTAAAAGAGGAAACATCACCTACATAGCGACTGTGGTCCCAAGTGGGGGAGGTGGTGTCGCGCCAATAGATTTTATACCCCTTAGCTCCGATAACTTTATCCCATTTGAGTTTGGTTGAAGGCTCAACTATGCCACCAATACTTACATTTTTTGGGGGAGGTGGGGCAGATGCCAAACTTGCTAAATTTATGGCGTTTACGGCTGTTAGTTTTTTTGCATAATCAAATTTAACGTGTTCAATAACATCACCATACTTTATACCATTTTCTTCCCGAATATCCTGATGTTGCTGGGTGTAATTCTCATGGGCTTCCATAATTCTTATACCGGCAAAACCCAAATCGTTAAAGGGCCGGTGGTGGCCACCACGTCCAAACCTATCCAATCGATATATCATTTTGGGGTTCATTTCAGGCATGTATGATTTTACGGTTTTATGCACATAGCGTGCCAATTGTCTGGAAACACCATCTACTTCGCCGCCGTAAAAGCGTCGCATGGTACGTTCACGTTCTGTTTCATTTGGGGGAACGGGTTCAGAGAAAATTCTAAACGTTCTGTTGTCAATTACACCATCAACACCCTTAATGTTTCCAATCATATCGTTATTAAAGACTCCTATAATGTCCCAACCTTTTTCTTTAGCATACTGAGCTAAACCTTGGCCGCCAAATAGACCTTGTTCTTCGCCAGATAGCCCCACATAAACGATACTGCTGTTAAATTTGTATTTAGTGAGCACCCGAGCGGCCTCTATGGTTCCCGCCATTCCTGAAGCGTTATCATTGGCCCCAGGGGCGTCGGTCGTAAAATCCATCGTGTCGCTGGCGCGAGAATCAATATCTCCACTCATGATAATGTAACGGTTGGGGTATTTTATACCTTTTTGAATGGCAACAACATTAACTACCCAAGCATCGTGGGGCACGCGAGAGTTGCCTTTTTGGGTAACGAAATCTTTTTGGTAAAATACATCCAAGCAGTCTCCGCAATGAGTCGATATGGTTTCAAATTCTTTTTTTATCCATCGGCGTGCGGCGCCAATACCCCTTGTGTTGGATAGTGTATCGCTAAATGTGTTTCTTGTGCCAAAATTCACCAAAGTTTGTATGTCGTTTTTAATGCGTTCGGAAGAAACAGAATCGATGATGTTGTAAATTTGTTGAGTGTTTTGAGCGTTTGCCAATACACCAAAACAGAATAGTAAGGAAAAAACTAAACGTTTCATATTTTAAAATTTATCTAAAAATAACTAAAAATAAATGCGCCTCAAATAATAATTAGGCGCATTTAAATATTGAGTTAGTCACTTACGTCTGCTTAATAGCAGTATTTGTTTTCTTTTATAACTTTATCGGCGATAATGTGTCTTAGTTCGATAATGTTAGGCATGTTTACATATTTAATGTAGCGTTTAAGCCCCATGAGCATCATACGTTGTTCATCGCCTTTGGAAAATGAAATAATGGAATGTTTTCCTGCAGTTTCTATCACATCGATAGCATGGAATAGGTTGAGTTTAGCCATAGCTATTTGTTCCTTTATGTTCTCTTCGCCTTCTTTTTTGGCCATCTTTTCAGCTCTTAAAATCGCAGATTCGGCTAAGTAAATTTGAATCAGAATATCGGATGCAGCTAGCATCAACTGTTGTTGCTTTTCAATTTCTTCGCCGTATTTTTTTAGTGCTGCACCGGCAACCATTAAAAATAGTTTTTTAAGGTTTTTTACAATGCTTTTTTCTTCTGAAAATAATTCTGAAAAATCTTGAGGTTCAAATGAAGGGATACCCACCAATTCTTCGGCAACCTCCTGTGCTGGGGTTAGTAAATCAACGTGACCTTTCATGGCTTTTTTAATCAGCATACCTATGGAAAGCATACGGTTAATTTCGTTGGTGCCTTCATAGATTCGCGAAATACGTGCATCGCGCCAAGCGGATTCAATAGGTGTTTCTTCCGAAAAGCCCATTCCACCAAAAATCTGGATGCCTTCATCGGTACAACGCTGAATAAATTCTGAAACGGCTACTTTAAGAATAGAGCATTCAATGGCATATTCTTCAACACCTTTAAGTTCAGCTTCTTGGTGGGTGTCTTTACCGTTATTTTTTCTGATGGTAATGCGGTCCTCAATGTTTTTTGAGGCACGATAGGTTGCGGCCTCTCCAACCCAGCAATTGGTGGCCATTTCGGCAATTTTTTGTCTGATGGCTCCGAAGCTGGAAATAGGCACTTTAAACTGAATACGCTCGTTGGCATATTTAACCGATTCTGTAATGGTACGCCTTTGGGCATCCAAACAGGCAGCAGCTAATTTTATACGCCCCACATTAAGGGCATTCATGGCAATTTTAAAACCGTTGCCACGGGTAGAAAGCATGTTTTCAACAGGTACAACGGTGTCGTTAAAAAACACTTGTCTGGTGGAAGAGGCCCGGATGCCTAATTTATGTTCTTCTTCGCCCATGGTAATACCGTTAGGGTTTTCGGGGTCGTATTCTACAATAAATCCGGTGATGTTTTTATCGTCTTCAATACGTGCAAAAACAATCATTAAGCTACAAAAACCGGCATTGGAAATCCACATTTTCTGCCCCGTAATTTTATAATGTGTGCCATCTTCAGAAAGTACCGCTTTGGTCTTCCCGGAATTGGCATCACTACCGGCACTGGGTTCGGTTAAGCAGTAGGCGCCAAACCATTCGCCAGTGGCCAATTTTGGGACATATTTTTGTTTTTGCTCCTCGTTTCCGTAAAGCGTGATGGGCATTGTGCCGATTCCGGTGTGGGCACCAAAGGCCGTGCTGAATGATCCCGTAGCTCCCGAAATAAAATCGCAAACCAAAACGGTATCAACAAACCCCATGCCCATACCACCGTACTCTTCGGGCACGGCAATACTTAAAAAACCAAGTTCCCCAGCTTTTTGCATGCAGGATTCGGTCAAGGCGTAATCTTTCTTTTCAAACTGGGCTTTTTTTGCCCAAACTTCGCGGTCAACAAATTCGGTTACCGCTTCCTTCATCATTAATTGGTCCTCGTTGAAATCTTCGGGTGTGAAGATGTCCTCGCAGTTGGTTTCCTTAACCAAAAACTGTCCGCCACGTAAAATATCTTTTTCCATTCGTTTGTAGTTGTCTTTTTAGTTTAAAAATTCAAAAATCCCACAGGCGCCTTGTCCGGTTCCTACGCACATGGTTACGGCACCATATTTGTTTTTCATATTGCGTTTGCGCATTTCGTCAAATAATTGCACAGAAAGTTTAGCGCCCGTGCAGCCTAAAGGATGACCTAGAGCAATGGCTCCTCCGTTTACGTTTACAATATCGGGGTTGAGGTTTAGCTCCCGAATTACGGCAATAGATTGCGAAGCAAAGGCTTCGTTGAGTTCGATTAACTCTAAATCGTCTTGTTTTAACCCTGCCAATTTTAAGGCTTTTGGAATGGCCTTTACAGGACCAATGCCCATTATTCGAGGTTCAACTCCGGCGGCGGCATAATTTACCAATCGTGCAATAGGTTCTAAGTTGAGTTCCTTTACCATGTCTTCACTCATTAGCATTACGAATGCTGCACCGTCACTCATTTGTGATGAATTGCCCGCAGTTACGCTTCCACCTTGCGCGAAAACGGGTCTCAGTTTAGCCAAAACTTCTAAACTCGTATCTTTTCGAGGACCTTCATCCTTGGTAACAGTATATGATTTCGTAGCTTTTTTTCCGTTGGAATCGATATAAGTTTCTTCGACTTCAATGGGAACAATTTGATCTTGAAAACGGTCTTCGGCTTGAGCTTTTATCGCTTTTTGATGCGAATTGAAAGCGAATTCATCCTGATCTTCGCGAGATACTTTAAACTGATTGGCAACAGCTTCGGCCGTATTTCCCATGCCCCAATAATAGTCGGGGTGACCAGCTTTAACGGTGTCGTAGTTCAATTCGGGTTTAAACCCGGTCATGGGTACAGCGCTCATGCTTTCGGCACCACCGGCGATGATGCAATCGGCCATTCCAGACTGGATTTTTGCCGCAGCAATGCCAATCGTTTCAATTCCCGAAGCACAAAATCGATTGATAGTTACACCAGGCACTTCCACGCTATTCAAACCAATGAGCGAAATGAATCGGGCCATGTTAAGTCCTTGAGAACCTTCGGGCATGGCGTTGCCGACAATAACATCGTCAATTCGTGTTTTATCGAAATCTGGCAACTGTTTCATCATATACTGAATGGTCTCAGCCGCCAATTCGTCTGTACGTTTAAATCGGAACACGCCCTTTGGGGCTTTTCCAACGGCGGTTCGGTATGCTTTAACTATATATGCTTGTTTCATAAATTCTGAATTAAGATTTTAGTAAAAAGTATTAAGACTTTTGGATTGATTTTTGAAGGGAATAGTTCATTTTAGTAACTTCAATTACCTTATTGATTATTGGTCGAACATTATTTTCGGTGATAAGGTTTAACCTTTTCGAAAGATATAATTGAGTTAATAGTTCAAATGAAGAACCGTTTGCAATGCCTAGAAACTGTTTAAATTCACCATTTGTATTTCTTCCTGCACCTTCAGCAATATTCGAAGGAATTGAAATTGCACTTCTCCTTAATTGAGAAGTAAGTCCATATTTTTCTTCAACAGGAAAATTTTCTGTTGCTTTATAGCAACTTTCCGTAATATCCATTGCTTTTTGCCATATTTTCAAATCTTCAAATCTGTGCATAGTTTTATTGTTCTTAATACTGAATACTGCTTACTTAATACTTAATGCGTTAATTGCGCAATGGTTTTCCAGTTTTGAGCATATGCTGTATGCGTTCTAAAGTTTTACGTTCGGTACACAAACTCAAAAAAGCTTCGCGTTCTAGATCTAGTAAATATTGTTCGCTTACCAAAGTGGGTTCAGATAAATCGCCACCAGCCATAACGTAGGCCAATTTATTGGCAATTTTTTGATCGTGCTCACTAATGTAATGAGCAGCTTCCATAGAATCTGTGCCTACTAAAAACATGCCTAGGGCCTGTTTTCCCAAAACTTTTACATCGGTTCGTTTTACGGGTTTGGTGTAGCCCGCCTCGGCCATTAATCTGGCATGAGCTTTCGCTGTGGCTATTTGTCGGTCTTTGTTGACTACCACAATATCTTTTCCTTTTTGAAGCACTCCCAAATCGAAGGCTTCGTAGGCTGAAGTCGATACCTTTGCCATACCAATGGTTAGGAAATATTCCTGAAGAACATTCAATTCCACATCGCCTTTTCTGAAGGTATCTGAGGCACGAAGGGCCATTTCTTTTGATCCTCCGCCACCAGGAATTACTCCAACGCCAAATTCTACCAAGCCCATATAAGTTTCGGCTGCAGCCACTACTTTATCGGCATGCATGGAAAGTTCGCAAGCACCTCCGAGCGACATGCCGTGAGGCGCGGAAACTGTTGGGATGGCCGAATAGCGCATACGCATCATGGTGTCCTGAAAATATTTAATGGCGCCGTTAAGCTCATCGTATTCCTGTTCTACAGCCATCATAAAAATCATACCGATGTTGGCACCTACAGAAAAGTTGGCACCTTGATTGCCAATAACCAATCCCTCGAAATCTTTTTCGGCAATATCGACTGCTTTGTTCAATCCGGCCAACACATCGCCGCCAATGGTATTCATTTTACTTTGGAATTCACAGTTGAGAATACCATCGCCCAAATCTTCAATAACCACATCGGCATTTTTGAATACTTCTTTTGATTTTCTGATGTTATCCAAAATAATGAAGGCGTCCTGTCCGGGAACTTTTTCCTGTGATTGCGATGGGATATCGTAAAAATAAGTAGCGCCCTCTTTTACAGTGTAGAATGAGTTATTTCCAGAGGAAAGCATTTCGTTAACCCAATCGGCGGGTTGAAGGTTTTCAGCTTTTATGAGTTCGATACCTTTTTCAACACCAATGGCGTCCCAGATTTGGAAAGGGCCATGTTCCCAACCAAAACCTGCTTTCATGGCGTCGTCAATTTTATAAAGCTCATCTGAAATCTCGGGAATTCTGTGCGACACATAAGCGAATAACGCAGCGAACGTTTTTCGGTAAAACTCGCCTGCTTTGTCTTTTCCTGAAACTAAAATTTCAAAACGATCAATGACTTTATCAACCGATTTGGTAAGTTCTAAAGTCGCGAATTTTGCTTTTTTTGAAGCTCGATACTCCATGGAATCAAGGTCGAGCGACAAAATTTCACTTTTACCGTCGTCACCTTTCATTTTTTTGTAAAAGCCTTGTCCGGTTTTACTGCCGTACCATTTGTTTTCCATCATGGTATTGATGAAATCGGGTAGTTTGAACAGTTCCAAACGTTCGTCATCTTTGCAGTTTTCGGCAATACCATTGGCAACGTGCACTAAAGTATCGAGCCCAACAACATCGACAGTACGAAAGGTGGCCGATTTTGGCCTGCCAATAACGGGGCCGGTAAGTTTATCGACCTCTTCAACGGTTAGTCCCATATGTTTCACGGTGTGAAACAAGCTCATGATGCTAAAAATACCAATGCGATTCCCGATAAAAGCCGGTGTGTCTTTGGCTACCACTGATGTTTTTCCTAAAAACTGTTCGCCGTAACCATTTAAAAACTCTAAAACAGCCGGGTCTGTTTTTGGTCCTGGGATAATTTCAAACAGTTTTAAATAGCGCGCCGGATTAAAAAAATGGGTTCCACAAAAATGTTTTTGAAAATCTTCGGTACGCCCCTCGCTCATAAATTTGATGGGAATACCAGAGGTGTTGCTGGTAATTAGCGTTCCGGGTGTTCTATGTTTTTCGAGTTTTTCGAAAACCTGTTTTTTTATGTCTAGCCGTTCAACAACTACTTCCATAATCCAATCTACATGCGCCACTTTTGCGATATCGTCCTCTAAGTTTCCCGTAGTTATCCTAGAAGCGAATTTTTCATGATAAATAGGGGAGGGTTTCGATTTTAAGGCGGTTGCCAAAGCATCGTTAACCAACCGGTTTCGTACCACTTTGTCTTCGAGTGTGAGACCCTTTGCCTTTTCCTTTTCGTTTAGTTCTCTGGGAATAATGTCTAATAAAAGTACATCTACACCAATGTTGGCGAAATGGCAGGCAATACCGCTGCCCATAATTCCTGAACCGATAATGGCTATTTTATTTATCCGTCTTTTACTCATTTTGAATGACTAATCGTTTTGGTTGTATATTTTTTTATTACAAACCATTTCGTTGATGACCTCGGCCACCTCATAAAAATGGTTGATTTTTTCTTCGGAAATATTAGCGCGTATTACATCGTTAAATGTTAGTACTTTTTCTCTGGATTGCGCCCTTTTTTCACGACCAAATTCGGTAAGGGTAATGATAACGCCGCGGCCGTCGTCCGGGTTGGGGTGTCGCTCAATCAATCCTCTCTTTTCCATGGTTTTTAAAATTCTGGATAAGCTGGTGGCCTCCATTCCCATTTTTGGCCCCAAAGCTGTTGAGGGCGTCCCTTTTTCGGGGTCTATACTCAATAATGTAAAGCCAGTAGCCATCGTGCTTTCAAATTTTGCAGCTTCTTCATTGTACATTTTTTGAACACTTAGCCAAGTGGTTCGCAACACATAGTCGATGGTTTTGTCTTTCATCTATTAATTTAATTATCACTTTTGGGTTGCAGCTTTTGCTGTTTTGGTTTAAGTTTGTTATAGCCCAAATATAAAAAAAAATATTATGCATGCATAATATTTTAGCTAAATCTTGTGATTTTTAAACGGGATAAATAGAATCATTTAAGACCGATAGATCTTTTCGATAAGTTTATCGTACTTCTGCTTAATGATATCCCGTTTCATTTTCATAGTTGGGGTGAGGTGCCCGCCTTCAATAGACCAGATTTCGGGGGTCAATTCAAACTTTTTTATTTGCTCCCACTTACCGAATTTTGTATTGCATTGATCGATTTCTTGCTGAATTCTTTCTTGCACCACACTGGAATTAGAAATTTCAGCTTCAGATTTTCCAATTTCGAGGCCCTTTTGTTGAATCCATTCTTGTATAAATTCAAAATTAGGCTGAATTAATGCGGCTGGCATTTTTTCGCCTTCGCCAATAACCATAATTTGTTCAATAAAACGCGATTGTTTTAGGTCGTTTTCAAGTAGGGTAGGAATGATGTATTTTCCGCCTGAGGTTTTAAACATTTCTTTTTTTCGTCCTGTAATTTTCAGAAAGCCATCGGCATCAATTTCGCCTTTGTCACCGGTGTGGAAATAGTCATTCGTCATCACGCTGGCGGTTTTTTCAGCGTCTTTGTAATAGCCCATCATCACGTTGGGACCTTTTACTAAAATCTCTCCGTCTTCGGCGATTTTTACTTCTACGCCATCAATCACTTTTCCAACGTGCCCAATTTTCCAGTTTCCGTTTCTTTTATCGCTGGCCGATACGCCTGGCGAAGTTTCGGTTAATCCATAGCATTCCATAATAGGCATATTTGCAGCACCAAATATTTTGCCCAAACGGGGTTGGAGTGCGGCACTACCAGAGGCTAAAAAAACAATGTTTCCGCCTAAAGCCGCTTGCCATTTGCTAAAAATGAGTTTTCTGGCAATGCTCAATTTTAATTCGTACCAAAAACCGTTTGCTTTGTAAGGTTTGTAGTTGGCGCCAACTTCAACAGCCCAAAAAAACAATTGTTTCTTTATGCCTTTTAATTCTGTGCCTTTGGCCATAATTTTATCGTACACCTTTTCAATTAACCTCGGAACCACGGTCATGGTATGTGGCTTAATCTCTTTGGCATTGTCGCCAATTTTATCGATGGCTTCAGCAAAATAAGTTTCAATGCTTACATATTGATATAGATAGGTGAACACGCGCTCAAAAATATGGCATATGGGCAAGAAGCTCAATGCACGGTCGCCATAGCCTAACGGAAATCTTTTTCGGGCGGCGAGTACATTAGATACTATATTATTGTGCGATAGCATAACCCCTTTTGGTTTTCCTGTGGTGCCCGAAGTATAGATTATGGTGGCCAATTCATCAGGTTTTACATTGGCTTTTCTGTCTTCCACTTCATTTTGATTGCTGGGGTCTTTACCGAGTTCAAATAATTCGGAATAATGTGGGCAATCTTTAATAGTGTCAAAAGAATAAACGGCCTTCAGCTGTGTTCTTGATTTAACTTGATTGATTTTCTCAAGCACCTCTTCATCTGAAACAAAACAATAAATGGACTCGCTATGGTTTAATATATATTCGTAATCCTCAGCGCTTATTGTTGGGTAAATAGGGATGTTTTGCGCACCCACTTGAAGTACGCCAATATCCACAATGTTCCATTCGGTTCGGTTGGTAGATGAAATTACGGCAATTTTATCGTTTTTATTTATGCCCAGTTTTAACAATGCCCGACTTATGGCATTGGCCTTGTCTATATATTCTTGGGTTGAGGTTTTTACCCATTTGCCAGTGTATTTTGTAACCAAAGCGGCCTCTAAAGGGTGGTTTTCTAATTGGTGGTAAGGAAAATCAAAAAGTCTGGTGATGTCTTTCATGCAAGTTTAGCTAGAGTGATAATGCAAATTATGAAATTAAATGAATTAATCAAACATGGGGTTATTCAGAAATTTTTTAATGTAGGTCTATATTTTGGATTTTGATGGTGGGTTTTTGCAAAAAAAACCACTAAAATATTAAGAATTTTATAAAATATTTCAGCTTGTGTTGGATTTGTCAATGTTTTGTGTTTTAAAAATGTTAAATATTTGAATATTCTTTAAATCGAAATTCGTTTTTCAAACGTTTTCGTAAAAATTTGAAGGTCGAATTTGTTTTTGATATGGTTTAGCTGATAAATGTCATCTTTATTTAGCGTGTTGGGGTTTAATTTTATACCACGTTAACCACGAAAGGTTACAATATAAATAAAAGTAAAGATGGAAGTAAAGCAATTTAAACCTGGAACTTGGACAAACAAAATCGACGTAAGGGATTTTGTTGTTAACAATGTAACGCCTTACCACGGGGATTACCAATTTTTGGTTGGCCCCAGTGCAAAAACCCAAAAATTATGGGATATATGTAAAGAAGCCACGAAACTTGAAAGGAAGAATAACGGTGTACTTGCTTTAGACACCGATGTAATTTCTACAATTAGTGCTTTTGATGCCGGTTATATCGATAAAGAAAACGAAGTTATTGTTGGTTTGCAGACCGATCAATTGCTTAAACGAACCATGAAACCATTTGGTGGGTTTAAGGTGGTTCAAAAAGCACTGTCTGAGCAAGGCGTAAAACCCAACGACAACCTTACCGAGTTGTTTTCAAAATATGTGAAAACGCATAACGACGGCGTGTTTTCGGCTTATAATGCAGAAATTAAAAAGTTCCGGTCTTTGGGCTTTTTAACAGGGCTGCCCGATAATTATGCAAGAGGGAGAATTATTGGAGACTACCGTCGTGTAGCGCTTTATGGTATTGACTTTTTAATTGCCTCCAAAAAAGAAGATTTGTCCAAAATTAATGGCCCAATGACCGATGCGGTTATCCGTTTGCGCGAAGAAGTTTCAGATCAAATTAAGGCACTTAAGGAAATGATTGAGCTTGGTGCCAAATATAATTTGAATTTAAGGCGCCCAGCCGAAAACGCCAAAGAAGCCGTGCAATGGACCTATATGGCTTATTTGGCAGCGGTAAAGGAACAGGATGGAGCGGCCATGTCTTTAGGAAATGTATCTACCTTCCTTGATATATTTATTGAAAACGATTTGGAAGATGGGTTGATAACAGAAAACGAAGCCCAAGAGTACATCGATCAATTTGTAATGAAACTGCGTATGGTACGCCATTTAAGAATGGCTGCCTACGATGAGATTTTTGCCGGCGATCCCACTTGGGTTACTGAAGCCATTGGTGGTATGTTTGAAGATGGAAGAACGAAAGTTACCAAAACTTCTTTCCGTTTCTTGAATACACTTTACAATTTAGGGCCTTCACCAGAGCCGAATATGACGGTGCTTTGGTCTAAAGATTTGCCAGAAAACTTTAAAAATTACTGTGCAAAAGTAGCTATCGATACGTCATCCATCCAATTTGAAAATGATGAATTGATGCGTACCATTCGGGGTAACGACGATTATGGTATTGCTTGCTGTGTATCTTACCAATCCCTTGGTAAATCCATTCAATTTTTTGGAGCGCGAACCAATTTGGCGAAAACCTTATTGCTAGCCATTAATGGTGGCCGGTGCGAAATTACAGGAACCCAAATGGTTGAAGGTATTGAGCCTTGCTATTGCGAATATTTAGACTTCGATAAGGTCATGGCCAACTTTAAAATAGCCATGAAAGAAGTAGCGCGGGTCTATAATGATTCTATGAATATTATCCACTACATGCACGACAAGTACTATTACGAAAAAGCCCAAATGGCATTGATTGATACCAACCCAAGTATTAATATAGCTTATGGTATTGCTGGTTTGTCAATTGTTGCCGATTCGTTATCAGCTATAAAATATGCCAAAGTAAAACCTATAAGAAATGAAGAAGGATTAACGGTCGATTTTAAAATTGAAGGTGAGTTTCCATGTTATGGCAATGATGACGACCGAGTGGATGTTTTGGCAGCAAATGCAGTGTCCGATTTTAATAACGAACTTAAAAAGTTGCCGGTATATAAAAATGCTTATCCAACACTATCTGTGCTCACCATCACCTCAAACGTTGTGTACGGTAAAAAAACAGGAGCCACACCAGATGGCAGGGAAAAAGGCGTTCCGTTTGCGCCTGGAGCCAATCCTATGCATGGAAGAGATTCGCACGGAGCGATTGCTTCTTTAAACTCAGTCGCAAAAATCAATTATGAAGATTCGCAAGATGGTATTTCCAATACCTTTTCTATTGTGCCCAAATCTTTAGGAGCCAATAGTGGGGAGAGAATAGAGAATATGGTAGATATTTTAGATGGTTACTTTTCCAGAAAAGCCCAGCACGTTAATGTTAATGTGTTGAATAAGGAAACCTTGCTCGATGCCATGGAGCGTCCCGAGCAATATCCGCAGTTAACCATTCGTGTGTCTGGCTATGCCGTAAACTTTGTGAGGCTTACCAGAGAACAGCAAATGGAAGTTATAACAAGATCGTTTCACGAATCCATCTAGTTTATATTTAGTGTTTTTCATGTGTCTGAAAAACAAATTGTGGTGATTTGTTTTTCAGGCGCATTTTTTAAAGTTGAACATTATCAAATCAAAAGAAAACATATTAAGAATTCACTCGATAGAGTCCTTTGGCACGCACGATGGTCCGGGAATAAGAATGGTGGTGTTTATGCAAGGTTGCAATCTAAAATGCCTGTACTGCCACAATCCCGATACCATCGATAAATGCGGAGGAAAAGAAATGCATATTGATGAATTGGTGCAAAAGGCTATCAATTTGAAATCTTATTTCGGTAAAAGAGGCGGGGTAACAGTATCTGGTGGTGAGCCGCTGCTGCAATCCAAAGCGCTGCTGACTTTTTTTAAACGCTTAAAGGCGGAAGGTATCCATACCAATATCGATACCAATGGCAGGATTTTAAACCATTTTACTGAAGATTTATTGGATAATTACGCCGATTTGGTGATGCTCGATATTAAACACGTTACAGAGCAGGGCTATGAATTTTTGGTAGGGCAGAAAAACAAAGAAACCAGTTTTGAGTTTGCCAAGTACAGAGAAGCTTCAGGAAAAAAAATGTGGTTGCGCTACGTGCTCATTCCTGGGATAACCAATAAACCCGAGTTGCTTCATCAGTTGGGCGACCGCTTTAAAGACTATAAAACCATTGAAAAGATTGAGATTCAGCCTTACCATAAATTGGGCATCCATAAATGGGAAACCCTTGGATGGAATTACGAATTAAAAGATGCCAGAGAGAACACAAAAGAGGAAATTGATGCTGCGGCAGAAATCTTAAAAAACTATTTCAGGGAAGTGAAAGTAAATTAAGTCCGTTTTTACTTCTGCAACCAAAAAATGAGTACATGAAAACCTATAAAGAACTTCATAAGCCGGCTTCAGCCTTCAAAAATAGAGCAGATTATTTAAACCACGAATTGCAAATCATGAAACCCAAAAGGTTCAGATTGAATCTGCCTGGAAGAGATTTTAGGTTTGAATGGGAAGATTTGGTTCCAGCACTTGCTGGTACACTAGGTATTATAGCCATGTATTCTTCAGTAATGATGGCCTGGGCCAATGGACTAAGCGAAGCTTGGGATAACATTACTCTGGGTAAAGAATTTGCCATTGAAGTGTCTCGTGTAGAAATGATTATACCGGCTATTTTATTTGTGGTTTTGGCATCGGGCTTTCTTAATCCCCGAGCTAATTTAGCTGGCAACCATGGCCCTATGATTCCGCTTATTGCAAGTATTGCGTTAGCAGGGGCACATCCTTTGGCATTAGCAATCCTTATTGGTCTATTGGGGCTTTTGCTTAGTGTGTTTAAAGGAGGGTCTCGTTTGGTTAATTTAACGAGTAAAGGTGTAGCCGGCGGGTTGCTCATTTTTTTAGGGTTTACTGGTGCGTTTGGTCAAATAACGGCAGTACAAACTTGGGGAATGGGTTTGGAGTCTCCGGAAGTTGCTTTGGGGTCAATGGGATTTTTGGGACTAATAATTTTGGGCGTTACGGTGGTAGTGTATAGTTTTTTAGCAAGAATTGATAAACGTTGGTTGGCTATTCCAGCATGTGCCATAACAGCTTTGGGTATAGCTTTGCTGGGTGGAGCTGGTTTCGACCTTCAGTTTACAACCGAAATGGGCTTGCCTAATTTAAACCCGGTACATTGGTGGGGTAGCACAGAAGAAGGCTGGATGCTCGGTTTGCCAAATACACAGCATTTTATAGCGTCTTTACCTTTTGCGATTTTGGCGGTTGCCATGTGGTCTCCAGATTTTTTGGGGCATCGTATTTTTCAGGAAATGAATTATCCAAAACATACAGATAAGGTTTTAATGGATGTAGATGATACCATGACCATGTGTTCACTGCGGCAAATGGTGGGCACGGCCGTTGGCGGTGGGAACATTACATCTTCGTGGGGTACCTACATGATTCCGGCCGCGATAGCCAAAAGACCTATTCCTGGAGGTGCCATTCTTTTAGGATTGATGGTTTTGGCGGTAGCTGTTTTGGGAAGTCCTATGGATGTTGCTGTTTGGCCACCTGTTAGATGCATAGCTCTTCTTGTGGGCGTGTTTTTGCCCATGATTGAAGCGGGCATTCAAATGGTGAAAAAAAGCGCATGTGCACAAGCTGCAGGTATTTGTGTTTTTACAGCTATGGTAACCAATCCCGTGTTGGCGTGGGCATTGGCCATGTTTTTAGATAATAACGGATTGATTGGAGATAAAGAAAGGGCCGCTAAGCTTTCTGTAGTGGATAAGTTGGTGATACCTTTAAGTATTTTACTAATATGTATTTCGGCAATATTAACTGTTGGAATGTTTAGAGGAAGCTATGGCATACAAGCATTTTTGTAACACTATTAAGTATTTTATTTGAGTTTTTCATTAAACTGTTTTAGTTTCAACTTGCCCCATTTGAGATAATCTTTTGGGGTTTCTTAATTTTGGTCAGTTGGTTTTATGTCAACTTCAAACAGGTGGTCGAAAATATCGAAGATTTTTTTGGACTCTCTTTTCCTTACGGAAATAATAATTTCGCAATCCAGCTCCATGGTTTGGTCAACGATTTTAAGTTGGTGTTCTTTAATAACCCGCATTACGGTGTTCATATTTTTATAACCGAATGAAATGGCATATTGAATATTGATGGTTTTGGTCACCATTTTTGAAGCTTCCAAAGCCATTTGTGCTGCTGATCTGTAAGCATTGATTAATCCGCCAACCCCTAATTTTACGCCGCCAAAATACCGCACCACAATAATTAATACGTTGGTGACGTCAAACGATTGTATTTGTCCGTAAATGGGCATCCCCGCGGAATTACTCGGTTCGCCGTCGTCGTTGGCACGATAGGAAATGGTTTCGGTGCCCAGTTGGTAAGCATAGCACCAATGACGTGCCGAATGATGTTCTTTTTTTACAGTCTCCAAATGGGTTTTTACGGCGTCTTCGTTTAAAACGGGAAAGGCATACCCGAAAAATTTGCTGTTTTTGTCTTTAAACAAAACAGGGGCGGGTGCGGTTTTTATGGTTTTATACGTGTCGTTTTCTTCCAAATTAAAACAAATGCTTTTTGGTTTCGAATAGGGTGGTAACGTCGTCGGTTTTTGGGGTGATGTGCCAGGTGTTAAACCCCAATTTATTGGCATTTTCAATGTTACTTTGGTTATCGTCAATAAACAAGCATTGGTTGGGCTCAAGTTGATTTTCACTTAAAACAAACTCAAAAATATTGGGGTTGGGTTTCACAAGATTAATTTCGTGCGACAGGTAAAACGCATCAAAGCAATCTTTGAATTCATTAAAAAAAGAAACGTTTTCTTTTATCCAACTGATGTGCAAATCGTTGGTGTTGCTCAATAAAATAAGTTGAAATTGGCCGTCTTCTTTAAGTTTTTTGATGAAATCGAGCCGATGCTTCGGAAAATCTTTAAGCATAAAATTCCAAATATATTTCAATTCCTCATTCGAGAATTTTGGAAAATTTTCTTGGTAAGACGCCAGAAATTCTTCGGTACTCATCAAACCTTGTTCGTAAAGGCTGTTGAAAGCCAAAATGTCTTCCGAAAGGTTTTCCATTCCGAATTTTTCCAAAGCCAATTGTTGTGCCCCTTCAATGTCTAAATTGATAAAAACGTTCCCGAAATCGAAAACAAGTGCTTTAATCATTATGGTATATTTTTAAGGTATCGTTTAATATGTTTTCCTCTGAAATTAGTGTGCCCGAAAAAAATGGCGTTTTTGTACCATCGCCAAAAGTGTTGTTTCCTGTGAATACACGGGCTTCGTCCCAAATATTTTCGTCAATAAACATTTGCAGGGTTTTGGTTCCACCTTCAATAATTACAGAATTGATATTGGCTTTAAAAAGAGCTTCGCAAATAGATTTAGCGGAAGTTTCTTTTAGCAAAATGGTTTCAGCTTCTTCGTTAAAAACGCTCAGTTTTTTAGGGAGACACTCCGTTTTATCCAAAACTATTCGAATAGGATTTTGCCCCGTCCAATCCCGAACTGTTAAACTGGGGTTATCCTGTAAAACCGTATTAGCACCAACTAAAATAGCCTGTTCTTCGGTGCGCCATTTGTGCACCAATTGGCGCGAAAACGTATTGGTAATCCAAACTGGTTTTTGCTCATTTTTGGTTTTTGGGGCAATAAAACCGTCGCTGGTTTCGGCCCATTTTAAAATAACATACGGACGTTTTTTATTATGAAAGGTGAAAAAACGTTTGTGGTGTTTTTTGCATGCTTTTTCCAAAACGCCAACGGTAACGTGGCATCCGGCTTGTTTCAGCTTGGCAATGCCTTTTCCCACCACTTGCTCGTTGTCGTCAATACAGCCAATAACCACATTCGGGATTTGGTGCTTGATGATTAAGTCGCTGCACGGCGGGGTTTTTCCGTAGTGCGAACAAGGTTCCAAAGTCACGTAAATGGTGGCTTCTTTCAGTAAATCTTTGTTTTTTACCGAATTAATGGCGTTTACTTCGGCGTGGCTGCCACCGTATGCACTGGTAAATCCTTCGCCAATAATGCTGTTGTTGTGCACAATAACGCTGCCTACCATGGGGTTGGGGCGGGTGCTGCCCAGCCCATTCTTTCCAATTTCAATGCAGCGCTTTATGTAGGTTTCGTGTATGTGGCGCATCAATATTTTATTTTTACGTTTTCAGTAAAATCAACGGAATAGGTATGCGAAAATCCAAAAACCTTATATTTTATGTCGCCTTTGTACTGTACTTTTACCTGCTTGCTGAACAGGCTGCCAATCAATCCGCCTAGATTTTTATTGCTGAAAATACTATCGGTAGGCACGTGGGTTTTCAAAGGAATACTGAATTCTTTTTTAGCGGGGACTTCAAAACTCTCGGTAGAAAGGGTGGCCATTTCATTGTTGTTTACAAAAACCTTTATTTCGTCGGTTTGCAGTTCACCACCAATATCATTTGGGTTTAAAAATTGGGCCTTTGCTGTAAAGGTTATAAATTTAGGCGTTGACTCAATGATTTCAATGTGTTCAATACCAATAAATTGTGGTTTTTCGGTAACGGTACAGGCGAGTTGCATAACGCCTATTGTTAATAAGATTATCAGTTTTTTAACGGCCATTTTTTAGGATTTAGTGTATCTTCACTCTTTAAAACGAGTGCAATAACAATGGGTAAAGATACTATAGTTATTCGAGAAATTGAACCTGGAGATAACCAGCAAATCGAGCAGGTTATAAAGGCTTGTTTCCATGAGTTTAAAATACCGTTGGAAGGCACAGCATACACTGACCCTGAAACCTCGAAAATGTATGAGGCTTACCAAAATGAAAACGACGTTTACTATGTAGTTGAAGCCGATGGCGAAGTGTTGGGTGGTGGCGGCATAAAACCTTTAAGGGATTATGAAAAGGGCGTTTGCGAAATCCAGAAAATGTATTTTTCACCCAAAGTTAGGGGCAAAGGTTACGGAAAAATCCTTTTTGAAAAATGTATGGAAGCTGCCAAAAATATGGGATACAAAACCTGTTATTTAGAATCGGCTTCGCAATTAAAAGCCGCCATCCATATTTACGAGAGTTACGGTTTCAAACATTTAAAAAGTGCTTTGGGCAATACGGGGCACTATTCCTGCGGCGTGTGGATGACAAAAACGTTATAATTAAATGAAGTTAAAGGCCATAAAACATAAATTTCAGGAGGAGTTGGGCACGGTGTACCCTGCCGAAGAAATTGATAGTTTCTTCAATATTTTGGCCGAAACCTATTATGGCGTAAAGCGCATTCAGTTGGCCACAAATCCTGATTTAACCCTTAACGATTCCGAAGACATTTTATATGCTTTGGCTGAGTTGAAAAACGAAAAACCCATTCAATACATTATTGGCGAAACCGAATTTTATGGTTTGAATTTTAAGGTGAACGATGGCGTGCTCATTCCGCGGCCAGAAACTGAAGAGTTGGTAGAATGGGCATTAAAAAAAGCCAAACCCAACACGGCAATTAATATTTTGGATGTGGGCACGGGTAGCGGTTGTATAGCTATTTCATTGGCTAAGCATTTGCCAAAAGCAAAAGTTTTTGCAATCGATGTTAGTCTGGAAGCTCTCAGTATCGCTAAAAAAAATGCCCAATTGAACGGTGTGAATATTTATTTTGAGGAGGCCGATATTTTAACTCTGAAAAGATCAAGTGAAGAAATAGCATTCGATATTATTGTTTCCAATCCGCCCTATGTTCGCGAAAAGGAAAAACAATATATGAAGCCGAACGTTTTGGACAACGAACCGCATTTGGCCCTTTTTGTAAAAGACGAAGACCCATTGCTGTTTTACAAAGCGATAACCGGTTTTGCCATAAATAATTTAAAAGAAAAAGGATTGTTGTTTTTTGAAATCAATGAATTTTTGGGAAATGCCATGATTGATTTACTGCGAAACAAGAATTTTGAAAACATAGAATTGAAACAGGATATCTTTAAAAAAGATAGAATGATTAAAGCCGAAAAAACCAATGGATGACATAAAACAGCGCATTGAAGCATTAAGGAATGAACTGCGGGAGCATAATTACAACTATTATGTGTTAGACCATGCCACGATTTCAGATTTTGAATTCGATATAAAATTGAAGGAGCTTCAAACCTTGGAAGAACAATATCCTGAGTTTTTCGATGCCAATTCGCCCACCCAACGTGTTGGTGGTGAGGTTACTAAAAATTTTGAAACCATTGCACATGAAAATCGCATGTATTCTTTGGATAATTCCTATTCAAAGGAAGATTTGCAAGATTGGGAAAAGCGCATAAAAAAACTGGTTGATGGCGACATTCAATACGCTTGCGAACTTAAATATGATGGAGCTTCCATCAGTTTAACCTACGAAAATGGGGTGTTGGCAAAAGCCGTGACCCGTGGCGATGGTTTTCAAGGCGATAACGTTACGGCCAACGTAAAAACCATAAAATCGGTGCCTTTGCAATTAAAGGGCGATTTCCCCGAAAAATTTGACATTCGGGGCGAAATTGTTCTGCCGTTTGAGGGCTTCAATAAAATGAATGAAGAGCGAATTAAAAATGGCGAGGAACCCTACAGAAACCCGAGAAATACAGCCTCGGGCAGTTTAAAATTACAGGATAGTGCGGAAGTAGCCAAGCGCCCGTTGGAGTGCTTGCTCTATAATTTAACGGGAACGAATTTGGGCATTACTACCCAGTTTGAAAGTTTGCAAAAAGCCCGGGAATGGGGCTTTAAAGTACCCAGTGAAGCAAAGTTGGCGAATTCTATCGATGAGGTTTTGCAGTTTGTTGAGCATTGGGATTCGCACAGGCACCATTTGCCTTACGAAACAGACGGCGTGGTGATAAAAGTAAACAGTTTACAGCAACAGGATGAGTTGGGCTACACGGCCAAAGCACCACGTTGGGCCATGGCTTATAAATTTAAAGCCGAACAGGTGTCCACGCGATTGAACAGCATCACGTATCAAGTGGGGAGAACTGGAGCTATTACACCGGTCGCCAATTTAGAGCCTGTTGAGTTGGCTGGTACTACAGTAAAACGCGCGTCTTTGCACAATGCCGATCAAATTGAAAAACTGGACATCAGGGTGGGCGATGAAGTTTACGTTGAAAAGGGCGGCGAAATCATTCCTAAAATCTTAGGAGTAGATTTATTGAAGCGCTTGCCCGATTCGAAGCCCACAAAATATATTGAACACTGCCCCGAATGCGGCACGGAATTGGTAAGGCAAGAGGGAGAAGCACAACATTATTGCCCCAATTACAATGGTTGTAAACCACAAATTATAGGCAGGATACAACATTACATTTCCAGAAAAGCCATGGATATTGAAGGTTTGGGTGGCGAAACCGTGGCGCTTTTGGTCAATGCGGGGTTGATTTCAAATTATTCCGATTTGTATGAACTGACCGCAGAACAGATTATTCCTTTGGAGCGGATGGCTGAAAAAAGTGCCAAAAACATCGTAAATGGAATTCAAGAATCGAAAAATATACCTTTTGAGCGTGTTTTGTATGCTCTGGGTATACGTTATGTTGGAGAGACGGTAGCCAAGAAGTTGGCCAAACACTACAAAAGTATCGGTGCCATTGCTGAAGCTACGCAAGACGAATTGGTCAATGTCGATGAAATTGGCATTAAAATTGCTGAAAGTGTGCAGGCGTTCTTTTCTTCTGAAGAAAACATAAAGATTATTGAAAGTCTCAAGCGGTTTGGGGTTAAATTGGAAATTTCGGCCGAGGAGTTGGAAGGAAAAACGAATGTTTTAGAAGGGCAAACTATTGTGGTTTCTGGGGTTTTCGAATCTATTTCCAGGAATGAATTGAAAAAGCTGATTGAAGATAACGGAGGCAAGGTAAGCAGTTCCATTTCCTCAAAAACCAGTTACATTGTTGCTGGAGATAATATGGGGCCGAGCAAAAAAGATAAAGCAAAAGCACTCAATATTGAAACGGTTAGCGAATATGAATTCTTACAAAAAATCGATAAAAATTAAAAATTATCGATAAAAAGAATGTTTTTACGTTTAATAACGAATTATTTATATATATTTGCGTACCAGTTAAAAACGTCTCTCATGTCCAAGTCGAAAGTCTTGATAGGTTTTGTGTTAATGTGCTATATGTTATTTGCTATTTTTGAGTTTAGCGGATATGAGACGGTTGCCTATTATTTATATAGTATTATGGTGCCTTCCATTACTTTGGCGTATTTACTATTAGGTAATAAAAAGAATAGTCTGTTTTCGCTTTTTTTGGTATTTTATTCGTTGTCAGATTTGATGGGACTCCTGATTAGTAGTCTTCCTTATGATGGATCACAAATGTTATATGATTTTGAGTATTACTTCGGTAACTTGTTATACTTGCTTTCGTATTTGTTTCTCATTGTAAATATTAGTAAATCAATTAATATAAAACATGTGGTAAAACATTTTAAAATCCATATTGTGGTACTAACTGCACTCAGTATTTATTTGGTTCATGTTTTGCAAAATATTATTGGCGATGGTTTAGTATATAAAAGCGATTATTACTTCGAGTTGATTTACAATATCACATTGGTGGTATTGCTTCCTATGTCGTTGCTAAATTATTTGTACAGAGATAACAGAAAAGCGCTTTACTTGTTTTTAGGTTCTTTATTTGTTATGTTTTCAGAAGTTATGTTGGTCGCTCATATTTACGTTAAAGAGATGAGCATATTGAATTTTTTATCAGCTACATTCACCTTAATAGCTTTTTATTTCTACTACCAGCAATCAAAGTTCAAAAATGTTGGTAATCAACACAAGCATTTCAGGGTAATTGAAAATTAGTTTTACTTTATGCTTTATCGATGAATGGCATTTTGATTTTGGTGTTTCATCGATAAAATGCATTTTTATTCGATTAACGAATTGTAAGTCATTACATTTGTAGTACCTACTTATGTTTTGATTATGAGAAAACCGAGTCTTACCCATGCCGGCAACCTGTTCTTTGGGTTGTTTTTGTTAATGTTCCTCGCTATTGGCAGCACTTATTTTTCTAGAAATATTATGGTGTTACGCGCAGTTTTGCTTTTGGCGGTTCCATTGCACCTCACGTTCTATTTTTACAAGAAAAAGCGCTTGAGTGTAGCCGTTATTTCTTTTTTATTGTTTGTCTTTTTAGGAAATGCCTTTACGGCGATATTTTACGAAGCCAATTATACGGGGATTTCAAATATATTGTATTTGGTGGCATCAGTAAGTTTAATGATGGTATTGGGGCAAAACTATAAAGCACAATTACAAATAAAAAATAAATTGATTATTGGTTACTTACTGGTCATGTTTACAATAGGTTTGTGCTTTTTATTGGAAATTAGCCATATTTTTAGTGCTCTGGTTACGAATGAGATGGAATTTTATGTTTTTGTGTTTCAGGGTTTAAGCTTATTGGTGTTGGGCTTGCTGTCCTTTGGGTTATTTTTATCCAATGCAAGGTATTCAGCCATTTATTTTTTTGTGGCCATTGTCTGTTTTGGATTTGCGCTGGCAGTTAATTACGTATCGATTTTTTATCTCTACGATTTTGTTTTCGAATTATTGAGCGCCTTATTTTATGTTAGTGGCCTTTATTTCCTTTTTAAATTTCTACTGAAGGAAAACCATGTAAAACCACAAAAATCTATCAAAGACCACAACGTGTCTTATTCTGAAATTGTATTTACTTAAACAATAATAGAAGTTCCATTGGCCGACTTGTTCTTACTGGCGTCAAAATAAAAATCTATTTTTCCAAGGTTGATGCCATAACAGCCCACTTGGTTAACTAACATGTTGTTGCCATCTAAATTTTTAACCACAGTTGGTTTTGAAAGAAAGGTATGCGTGTGTCCTCCAATAATTAGGTCTATGTCTCTTGTGGCTTCGGCTAGTTTCAAATCGCTTATTTTGTTGCCTTTATAGTGATAGCCCAAGTGCGATAAACAGATAATTAAATCGCATTGTTCCTGTGTTTTTAAAATACGTGTCATTTCTTGCGAAGTCTCAACAGGGTCTAGATACTTAGTTTCCTTGAACATAGCAGGGTCAACCAAACCGTCCAGTTCGATCCCAAGACCGAAAACACCAATTTTTATATTTCCCTTTTTAAATACTTTGTAGGGCTTGGTATGGGTGTCCATAATGGTGTTCGAAAAATCGTAATTAGCTGAAATAAACTCAAATTCGGCATGTGGTAATTGGGCGTATAGACCCTCAATACCGTTGTCGAAATCGTGGTTGCCAATAGTGGCGGCATCATACTTTAGTTTGCTCATCAATTTAAACTCCAATTCGCCGCCGTAATAATTAAAATAAGGAGTGCCTTGAAAAATATCGCCCGCATCGAGCAAAAGCGTATTGGGATTTTCCTTTCTAATAGAATCAATTAAACTGGCGCGTCGGGCGACACCGCCTTTGTTGGCATTTCGGCCATCTTCGGGGCCAAAGGCATCGATATGGCTGTGCACGTCGTTAGTGTGAAGAATCGTTATTTTTTCTACGTTTTCTAAAGAAGCAAAAGATTGAAGCCCCAAATTTCCTATGGTAGCCAAAGCAGCTCCGGCAGCGGTGTGTTGAATAAATTTTCTGCGTTTCATTCTTGTTATTTTTGCTGAATAAATCTATTGTCCCGCACTGGGGCAATCGTGTCTTTTCGTTTGAAGTTATCGATTAAGGCGTTTCTAATTTTATAGTTTAAAACATAGACGCTATCGTTGGGTTTAAAAAAGCTCATGTTGTCGCCGCCGTTATAAAGGTAGTCGTTAGTGGCCACATAATACGTGCTGTCTTCAATAATGCCCTTGCTATCTATTTTGGCTTCAGAAACATTGAAACCTTGATCTAAAGTGAGTTCTAATTTCGATATGGGGTGCGCCCTTTTGGCACGACTTAAATAACTTACCAACTCATTGACCTGCGTTCCTTTTAATGCCACTACAACAATGCTGTTTTCAAAAGGCATAAGCTGGAACGCGGTACGTTTGGTAACCTTCCCCTTTGATAAAATGGAGCGGATGCCACCGTGGTTGAGCAGTACCATATCAATATCTTTTTTTGTTCGTTGTTTAAAAATGGGATTGGCTTCTTCGTAAACGGCATCGGCCATAAAATTGCCCAATGCGGTATTGAACTCTCCATCATTTTTGGTGTAGGTATCGGCCGAATAGGCCAAAACACTATCCAAATCCTTTTCAATATTATCACGGTATGGCTTAACAAAAGCTTCAATTTCGGGATTCAACGGAAGTGAATCGATAATGGCTATTTGCTTGCCTTCAATTTTTGAGAGGTGCCGTTTGGAAGGTTTGCACCCACAAAAAATTAAAAAATTTAACAAAATAAATAAAAGTGTAATCCTCATGTGTAAATCAAATAAATGAATGTACTTTTGCTACCTTTGCGGAAAGGATAAAGGTAAATGATTTTAAAGGGTTTTAAGGAAAAATCTAATAAAAAATACTTGAACAAATTGTTATCGGAAAGGCATGTAAATGTTAACGATGGCAAGATTGTAAGTTTAGGAATTATCTTTAATGTAGACGAAGTTGATAGCTTTGAGCAGTTTAGGAAATTGGCCGATTATATTGATGTTAGGTCCAATAGGGTGAAAATTATCGCCTTTTCGGAAAAAGAAAAAGAAAACATAAATACTTGGGATGCCTGTTACAATCCGAAGGATTTTGGTTGGAAGGGCACCGTTAAAAATAGCGAGCTTCAAGAGTTTTTAAATACCGAATTTGATGCACTGGTAAGCTATTATGAAGATGATGTTTTGGAGTTGAAGTTGATAACGGCGCTTTCAAAAGCAAAATTAAAAATTGGTATTTTACAGACCGATGAGCGTTTAAACGATTTAATAATAAAAACCCCTTTAAAGGAATTCAATTCTTTTAAAAAGGAAGTACATAAGTACCTAACCATTTTAAATAAAATATAAGGAATAATGAGTAGTAAGTTTTTAGGAACGGGAGTGGCATTGGTAACACCTTTTAATTCAGATTTGAGTGTGGACCATAGCGCTTTGTTCGATATTGTAAATTTTAATATAGACAATGGCGTGGAGTACCTTGTGGTATGTGGTACCACGGCCGAAACGGCAACCCTTACTAAAGAAGAGAAAAAAGCAGTTTTACAAACCGTTATAAAAGCAAGCAGCGGGCGCGTTCCCATTGTTTTGGGTATTGGCGGTAACAATACTGCGGCGGTAATCGAAGAAATACAATCCACCGATTTTAGTGGTGTCGATGCCATATTATCGGTTACACCATATTATACAAAGCCAACCCAAGAAGGCATTTACCAGCATTTTAAAGCGATTTCTGAAGCTTCACCAATCGATATTATTTTGTACAATGTACCTGGTAGAACAGCTAAAAACATGGAAGCACAAACCACGTTAAGATTGGCCAATGATTTTAAAAACATTGTTGGCGTAAAAGAAGCCGGCAACAGCATTTCGCAATACTACGAATTGATTAAAAACAAACCGGAAGATTTCTTGATCATTTCGGGCGATGACGATTTAGCACTGGGTGTCGTTTTGGCAGGTGGAGCGGGTGTGATTTCAGTCATCGGGCAAGGGTTTCCAAAGGAATTTTCAGAAATGATCCGCTTAGGGTTAAAAGGCGAAGCCAAGGAAGCATTCAAGTTACACTTCAAATTAATTGATGTTATTGGTTATATTTTCGAAGAAAATAATCCAGCCGGAATTAAAGGTGTTTTTGAAGCTTTAGGACTTTGTAAAGACGCCGTTAGGTTACCATTGGTGCCAGCTTCAAACGGGTTGAAAGCCAAAATTGCCGACTTTGTAAAGCAGTTTTAAAAGCTGTTTCATAATTAAAAGAGCATATTTCAAAAAAGGAAACACAGTTGTTAAATATTACTTAAACCTTCCTTTTACAGCCTTTAAGCCATTATTTTAGCGAAGAAATAATATTTTTAAAATCCATAATAATAGCTTAATTTTGCAAGCTGTAATAAAAATAAATGAATAGATTTTTTTACATACTCATGCTAGCTGCCGTTTTAACAGGGTGTAGCGAATACCAAAAGGCCTTAAAGTCTGAAGATATTGCTACCAAGTTTAAAATGGGGGAAGAGCTTTATAACGAAGGCCATTACTCTAAGGCTAATCGCTTATTTGCCCAAATAGTCCCAAACTACAGAGGGAAACCGCAAGCCGAAAAATTGATGTACCTATACGCCAATTCATTTTACAAAATGAAGGACTATTACGTTTCGGGTTATCAATTTGAGCGTTTTGCGACCAGTTACCCCAATAGTGAAAAATTGGAAGAAGCCTCGTTTTTAAGTGCCAAAAGTTATTACATGCTTTCTCCGGTGTATTCGAAAGATCAAACCGAAACCAAAGATGCTATTGAAAAACTTCAGGATTTCATCAACGTGTTTCCAGATTCCGAATATGTTTCCGAAGCCAGTAAATTGGTTCATGAGTTGGATTATAAATTAGAAAAAAAGGCATTCGAAATTGCCAAACAATATAATACCATTTCAGATTATCCGGCCTCCGTAAAGTCGTTCAGCAATTTTATTTTTGAATTTCCTGGGTCGAGATTACGCGAAGAGGCTTTGTTTTACAGACTGGATTCAGCCTATAAATTAGCGATGAACAGTGTGGAAATGAAGCGTACTATTCAAGACGGTATCGTGATGCTGAAAAAAAACAGATTGGAAGAAGCCAAAGAATTTTCGGAGGCATTTAAGGAAACTTACAGTACTTCCAAGCATATTGAAGAAGTGAACAAAATGCAGGCAGAGATTGCCGAAGAATTAAAGAGTTACAGCGCAAAAAGTTAAATATAACAACAATGGATTTAAAAAAAATCAATGCTCCGGTGAATACGGTAACGTACGACAGAAATCAAATAGATGAGCCAACAGAGAACATCTACGAGTCTATTTCTATCATTGCAAGACGTGCAGAACAGATCAATACAGAAATCAAAAAAGAGCTTATTGATAAACTGGAAGAATTTGCCACTTACAACGACAGCCTAGAGGAAGTGTTTGAAAATAAAGAGCAAATTGAGGTATCTAAATTTTACGAAAAGTTACCTAAGCCGCACGCATTGGCCGTACAGGAATGGCTTACCGATAAAATTTATTTTAGAAATACAGAAGAAGATTCTAAATAATTATTTCTAAATTTAATCACCATTTAGCAAACTCCAAAACCGTTTTTAAAAATGGCTTTGGAGTTTGTTTGGTTATTGTTGAAAAGGAATTCCTCGACGTTCTGCGTCGGGGTATTAGTTGAAATTGTCATTCCTGTGTGGTCACTGAGCGAAGTCGAAGTGAAAACGGGAATCTAGGATTTTATTTTCATGAGTATTTTAAGCGGAAAAAACATACTATTGGGAGTTACCGGTGGCATTGCGGCCTATAAAACAGCATGGCTGGTTAGACTGTTGGTTAAGGCCAACGCCAACGTAAAAGTAGTAATGACCCCGGCTGCCAAAGATTTTATTACACCGCTAACGCTTTCCACGCTTTCAAAGCATCCAGTACATTCGTCTTTTACCAATGAAGAAGATGAAAATGCCGTTTGGAACAACCATGTCGATTTGGGTTTGTGGGCCGATTTGTTTGTTATCGCGCCGGCTACCGCAAATACGCTTTCAAAGATGGCTAATGGAGTTTGTGATAATTTATTGATGGCGACGTATCTGTCAGCTAAATGCCCCGTGTATTTCGCTCCAGCCATGGATCTGGATATGTACAAACACGAAAGTACCTTGCGTTCGTTGGATACTTTAAAAAGCTACGGGAATATCATGATTCCTGCCGAAAGCGGGGAATTAGCCAGCGGATTGGTAGGCGAGGGTCGAATGGCCGAGCCTGAAACTATCGTTGGTTTCATTGAAAATGATATTTTAGGAAAATTGCCGTTACGCGGAAAAAAGGTGTTGATTACGGCTGGGCCAACTTACGAAGCCATAGATCCCGTGCGTTTTATTGGTAATCATTCCAGCGGCAAAATGGGCTTTGAAATTGCCAAAGCAGCCGCCAACCTTGGTGCAGAAGTGATTTTGGTTTCAGGGCCAACGCACCAAAAAGCATCACATAGTTTAATTGAAGTGATTCCGGTAACCAGTGCTCAAGACATGTATGAGGCCGTTCATCAATATTTTGAAAGTGTTGACGTGGCCATCCTTTCAGCGGCGGTGGCCGATTTCACCCCAAAAGAAGTTGCCCAACAAAAAATAAAAAAGAAGTCCGATACGTTAACTTTAGAGTTGACCAAAACCAAGGATATTTTGGCATCTTTGGGCGACATTAAAAAACAACAATATTTGGTCGGTTTTGCGTTGGAAACCCATAATGAATTGGAAAACGCAAAAGGAAAACTAAAAAAGAAAAATTTAAACTTAATTGTTTTAAATTCGTTAAATGATAAAGGTGCCGGATTTAAAGGCGACACCAATAAAGTGACTTTTATTGACCGTAAAAATCAAATCACTGAGTTCGAGTTAAAATCTAAAGCTGAAGTGGCGGCCGATTTAATGAATAAAATTATATCTGAGATTGATGCGTAACATACTGTTTTTATTTATATTTTGTTTTTCCGTAAACGGGTTTTCACAAGAATTGAATTGCAATTTAGTCGTGAATGCCGAACAAACGGGCAACGAAAACTTTCCCATTTTTAAAACACTCGAAAAAGAACTCACCGAGTTTGTGAACAACAGAAAATGGACCAATAAAACCTTTAAACCACAGGAGCGCATCAATTGCAGTATGGTCATTAACATCAGCAATTACAGTGGCGAAACCTTTCAAGGAACGCTTCAAGTGCAATCGTCACGCCCAGTTTACGGCTCGTCATTCAGTACGCCGGTTTATAATTTCAATGATAAAGATTTTACATTTCGGTATTTGGAATATCAGAATTTAATTTACAATCCGTCGCAATTCGAGTCGAATTTAGTATCGGTTTTAGCCTATCATATTTACATGATTTTAGCTTTAGATGCCGATACTTTTGAACAAAATGGTGGCGACGAATATTACAAACAGGCGCAAATTATTACCAATTATTCGCAGCAAGGCAATTTTAAAGGCTGGAAGGTTGAAGACGGCCTACAAAGCCGCTTCGCTCTAATCGATAATGTATTGTCGCCTACTTTTAAAGAATATCGCGATGTGCTATACACCTATCACCGTAAAGGTTTAGATGTAATGAGCGACAATGTTAAACAGGGAAAGGACGAAATCGCATCGTCGCTACAAAGTTTTCAAGCGATGAACAGCCGTCGCCCGAACTCTTTTTTGTTGCGTACCTTTTTCGATGCCAAGGCCGATGAAATTGAGCAGATTTTCACCGATGGGCCAAACGTAAATATTGCAAAAGTTAAAGAAACGCTTCAAAAAGTAGCGCCGATGCACAACAGCAAATGGCAAAATATCAAATTTTGATTTTTGGCTGTAAGTTTGAAGACTGAAGCCCGATGTGTTGATTGCTAACGGAGTACTGAAAACTGAATACTAAAATATGCTAACCGCTTTATCCATAAAAAATTACGCCTTAATCGATAATTTACAAATCGATTTCAACGATGGTTTTTCCATTATAACCGGGGAAACTGGTGCGGGAAAATCTATTTTGTTAGGTGGCTTGTCCTTAATTTTAGGGAAACGTGCCGATTTGAGTAGTTTGAAAGACACTTCAGAGAAATGTATTATCGAAGCTGTTTTCAATATTTCAAATTACAATTTAAGAACGCTTTTTAAGGCGCAGGATTTCGATTTTGAGGAACAAACCATCATCCGTCGTGAAATTTTGCCGTCCGGAAAGTCGAGAGCTTTCGTCAACGATTCGCCCGTAAATTTAAGCAGTCTTCAACTTTTGGGAGAGCGTTTAATCGACATCCATTCGCAGCACCAAACCTTGGAATTGACGAGCAACGAATTCCAATTTCAGGTTATTGATGCTTTGGCGAAAAACGAAGCGAAACTCAATGAGTATAAAGTAGCCTTTAAAGCTTACAAAAGGCTGAAAAAGGAACTTGACGAATTGGTAGCCTCGAAAGCTGAAGCCATTAAAGAGCACGATTACAACGTGTTTTTGCTCAATGAATTGGTGGAGGCGCAATTGGTTGACGGTGAATTGGAGCTATTGGAAGAAGAGTACGAAACCTTAAATAACATTGAAGGCATCAAGGAAAAATTGGGCGAAGCTTATCAATTGCTTAGTGATGACGAAATAGGCCTACTGTCTTCGTTAACCACTTTAAAAAATGCTTTCCAGAAGTTATCTGGATTCTCTTCAAAATACGAAGACCTTTACAATCGTGCCAACAGCAGCTTAATTGAAATGGACGACTTATTTGGCGAAGTCAATAATCTGCAGGAAGAGTTGGATGCCGATCCGCAGCGTTTGGAAGTGGTGGATGCGAAGTTGAAAACGCTTCACAATTTAATGCAGAAACATGCTGCTGCTGATGTATCGGAATTGATTGCCATTAAAAACGACTTGGAAGAAAACGTATCGGTTACTGAAAATCTCGATGGAAACATTCAGAAAAAAGAAGCAGAAATCGCTTCAAAAGCCAATGAGCTAAATACTATTGCAGCAGACCTTCATAAAAAACGTACCGAGGTTATTCCATCGCTAAAAAAGCAATTGGAAACCATTTTGGCAAGTTTAGGCATGCCTAACGCACAATTTAAAATTGAGGCTGTTTTAGGTAAAACCTTATTAGCTAACGGAAAAGACGAATTGTCATTTTTGTTTTCCGCTAATAAAGGCGGTCATTTCAACGAGCTTAAAAAAGCTGCTTCGGGCGGTGAATTGTCTCGTATTATGCTGGCTATAAAATCGGTTTTAGCGAAATACATTCAGCTGCCTACTATTATGTTTGATGAAATTGATACGGGGGTTTCTGGTGAAATATCCAATAAGATGGGCGATATTATGCTCGAAATGAGTAAAACCATGCAGGTGTTTTCCATTACGCATTTGCCTCAAATTGCTGCCAAAGGGCATTCGCATTTTAAGGTGTTTAAAGAAGATGTAAACGAGGTAACCCAAACCAATTTAATAAAGTTGAACCACGATGAGCGCATTGTGGAAATTGCACAAATGCTGGGCGGTAAAGAGATGTCGTCTTCGGCCATTGCCCACGCCAAGGAGTTGCTCAACTAAAATAAAGGTGTCATTTACAGTTGCGTAAACATAAAATTAAATACTATCTTTACCCTCTCATAAAATAAAGACTAATCAACGTATAAAACACGACATATGTATAATTTACTAAAAGGAAAAAAGGGAATTATTTTCGGAGCTTTAGATTCAAATTCAATCGCTTGGAAAACAGCCGAACGCGTACATGAAGAAGGCGGTGAGTTTGTATTGACCAACGCTCCGGTGGCGATGCGCATGGGGCAAATCAACGAATTGGCCGAAAAAACAGGCGCGCAAATCATTCCTGCCGATGCCACTTCCGTGGAAGATCTAGAAAACTTGATTGAAAAATCAATGGAAATTTTAGGCGGTAAAATTGATTTCGTTTTACACTCCATCGGAATGTCTATTAACGTTAGAAAAGGAAAACACTACACCGATCAAAATTACGACTGGACGCAAAAAGGTACCGATGTTTCGGCGATGTCGTTCCATAAGTTGATGCAAACATTGTACAAAAAAGATGCGATGAACGAGTGGGGAAGTATTGTAGCCCTAACTTACATGGCTGCTCAACGCGTGTTCCCA
This sequence comes from Tamlana crocina, assembly GCA_040429635.1. NCBI lineage: Bacteria > Pseudomonadati > Bacteroidota > Flavobacteriia > Flavobacteriales > Flavobacteriaceae > Tamlana > Tamlana crocina. The sequence continues at coordinate 1,661,595 of CP158972.1, forward strand.
GATTACAACGATATGGCCGATAACAAAGCCTATTTGGAAAGTATTGCCCGTAGTTTCGGTTATTTCTTCGGA